>NZ_DS264586.1:630526-1230526 GCF_000154225.1 Schaalia dentiphila ATCC 17982
CCGGCTGCCCCTCGGTAGGGGGCGGTGCCGGTGACGCTCACCCACCCGCCGGTGCGTGTCACCTCGTAGGATCCGGGCGGGTAGGAGGCCGAGGCCGCTCCCTGCGGGTCGGTCTGCCCGATGGAGGCGGCCCGCGCGCCCTCGCGCACCGCCTGACACAGGGATGTTCCGGTCATCCCCGCCTGAGCAGCAGCGACGATGACACCGACGACGAGGGTGACGGCGACGAAACCGATGGCGTGTTCGACGGTGACGTATCCGTTCTCGTCGCTGTTCATCGGGTGTTGAGCGCCTCCTGAATGATGGATTCGAGGGCGGCTCGCACCGTGTCCGATTTGAGGATTACGATGAGCAGGCCCGCGAATCCGGCGGCTGCGATGGTGCCGATCGCGTACTCGACGGTGGTCGCGCCCTCCTCGGGGTCGCGCCCCTCGGTGGGCTCGGCCGTGGTCCGGGGCCGCAGGGCCCGAACTCCCTCCTGCACGGCCGCCATCGCGATGAGCTGAGCGCGCGTGGCTGCGCAGTCGATTCTGTCGATGATCGTCATTGATCTGTCCTTTCTTCCGTTGCGCGCGGTCGCGCGCAGGGCCAGTGTGCGCGGGACCGTCCCACGTTTCCAGGCGGATTCGCACCCCTGTGGATAACCAACGAGGCCCCGCAACCCCTGTGGATAACCCGCCTACACGCCGATTCCTCCCACGAGATGCGCAAGCAGGGGTGCGATACCCAGGGACAGGAAGGCGGGCAGGAAGAAGACGCCGAGCGGACCGACAAGGCGGACGCTCAGCTCCTCGGCCTGCGCCTTCGCATCGACGAGGCGGGAGCGACGCTCCCACGCGGCACTGCGAGCGAGCAGCGTTTCCGGGGAGGTTCCGCTGGTCCACGAGGCCTCAAGCGCATCACGCAGGGGATGGCTCCACTCGGGGGTGTCCTCCCATGCGTCCGCCCAGGTCGCCCCGAGCCGCAGCGAGGCGGCGGCCCACGTCAGTGCCTCGGTGGTACTGGCGTCGGCCAATGCGTCGAGAGCGCGGGGAATTGCCGCGCCGCAGGCCAGGGCGGAGGCAACGAGGTCGCAGGCAAGCGCGCCGTCTATCCCCTCCTCGACGCGCCTGCACCGAGCAAGGATCCGTCGACACGAGGCGACGCCCGCCGCCCACGCGGCCACACCCACGAAGGCGCACATCCGCCCCGCTGCTCCTCCCATGTAGAACTGCCAGGGCGATGCCCCCAACGCGAGCGCGCACGCGATCCCCACGAGGGGAAGGGCCGCGAGGACACGCGCGGACATGAGCGGGCCGGCGGCGGCGACGCGACGCGCCTCCTCGAGCGCCTGCGCGTCGTCTATCGCGCTGCCGATCGCGTCGAGAACGTCGGCGAGGGGCGCTCCGAGGTCGTGGCTGAATCGGCAGGCGAGGGCGACGGATGCGGCGCTCACACGGGATGCGGCCACTCCCGGTGCCCTTTCTACTCTGCGCAGGGAGCGCCAGCGCGTCGGCGCGCGCGCCCACTCGTCGAGGACGGCAGGGTAGGAATCATCCACGCCGACGCTCCCTCCCGCATCGATGCGCGCCAATGCGAGGCCCCAGGCAAGGGAGGTGGGGGCTCCCGCGCGCAGACGGGTCGCAACCTCAGCGACGAGGAGGGAGAGCTCGCGCGGGGTGGGTGGGCCCTGTGCGCGGCCTCGGTGGCGCGCGGATCTTCCCGGCCCGGGGATTAGCCGACCCCACCGCCCCCGGGCCTCGCGCCCCGGGCTACGGACGCACGTCGGCCGCGCCCATGCGCGCGCGATGCGCTTCTCACGCGCTCCCCGATACACCGCAACACAACACTGACAACACAACGCAACCACGCTTATAACGAACACGCTGACCGCCGCCAGATCGCCAAGGCCGAGGCAGTCCGCGAACGCATCCCAGCCCGCCCTCATAGCCCGACCCGTCGGGCGAGGGAGGCCCATACCTCATGCGTGGTGACGCAGCCATCGGCGGTGGCGCTGAGCGCGAGAGCGCACTCAAGAGACCCGCGAGCGCGCGTGAGGACCCCGACCTCGGACACCCATCGGTGCCCGGAGGGGGCTCGGCGCAGGTGGAGGACGGCGTCGATGGCGCTGGCGGCCTGGGCGGCGACGGCATGCTCGCTCATCCCGGCGAGCGCTCCGAGGGCGGCAAGCCGTGCGGGCACGTCGTGCGCCCCGTTGGCGTGGATCGTCGCCCAACCGCCGTCGTGCCCGGTGTTGAGGGCGGTGAGGACGTCGCGCACTTCGGGGCCTCGGCACTCGCCGAGGACGAGGCGGTCGGGGCGCATGCGCATGGCCGCGCGCACGAGGTCGGCGAGGGTGACCGCGCCCCTCCCCTCGACGTTAGGGGCGCGCTCGATGAGGTGCACGCAGTGCGGATGAGCGGGCGCGATTTCTGTGACCTCTTCGATGCAGACGATCCGCTCACCAGCGGGGACAAGGGCGAGCGCGGCGCTCAGGAGCGTCGTTTTCCCACTTCCGGTTGCCCCGCTGACGAGGACGTTCGCGCGCGAGGCGACAAGGGCCCGCAGGAGCGTCCCCACCGCGCCGGGCAGAGTCCCACAGGCCGCGAGATCCGAGATGCCCAGCCGACGGGTGCCAAGGACGCGCAGGGAGATGAGTGTGCCGGATCCCGACACGGGCGCGAGGACCGCGTGGAGGCGCACGCCCCCGGGCAGGGTGCCGTCCGCGATGGGGCGCGCATCGTCGAGGCGCACGCCGCTGGCGCTCGCGAGGCGGATGGCGGCGCGGCGGGCGTCCGCCTCGTCTCTGATACCGGCGTCCACGCGGACGAGGCCGCCTCCTCGATCGACCCACGCCTGAGTGCCGTTGATGAGGACGTCGGTGACGGCTGGGTCGTCGAGGAGGCTCGCGAGGGGCGGGTCCATGCCGCGTTGCCGGGCGCGTAGGGTCTCCAGGGTGGAGGTGACCGCGGCGGCTCCGCAGCCAGGCGGCGCGGACGCGGCGGCCGCACGAGCGGGGTCCTCACCGCGGGCGAGCAGGCGCAGCGCGTCACGCATGGCGCGCCTCGATCGCGAGGAGCTCGCCCGGTGACGACACGGCCCCGCCTGCACACGCGGTGGAGGCGGATTCGAGGGCGCGGATGAGGCCGCGCAGGTCCCGCCCGGGGCGCGTTGGGGCGCGCAGGATGGAACCGGGGGCGCACGCGCGCAGACCGGCTCCCCAACGCTCACCAGCACTCACAAGCGTGATCGCGGGACATGGAGGGGGAACCGCCGTGCATGTCGCTGACAGTGCGGCGGCCCCCTCCACGTCCCCGTGGGTCACGACGATAAGCGCGTCGGCGTGGATCGCGGACACACATCGGGCGGCTCGCTCGTCCCATCGGCCCGCGTCCACGATAAGGGGCGCGTCGAGGGATCGGCACGCGGCGACCACGCGGGGATCGTCGGCGGCGGCACCGCCTCGGGAGTCCCCGACGAGGGCCCGCACGCCCCCGACGACGGGCAGGTGCTCACGCAGCGACGGTAGATAGGAGTCCTCGGATGCGTCGAGATCCGCCCAGCGTACGCCGGGCACATCATGGTCAGCCGCGAGCGCGACACCGGGCACGGACCCGGATGCGTCGACGACGACTGCTTCGCCAGACCTCGCTCGGCGGGCACCGCGCTCCCCGCGCCGCACACCCCCTCGGACACTCCGACGACTCCCGCGCTCGCGTGCCAGCAGCCGCACAATGCCGGTGACCCCAACCCCGCCGGCGATCCCGGCGACCACCCACACCGCACCCGATCGTCGCGTGCGGGAGGATGCCTCGGCAATGAGGGACACGAGAAGCGCGGTGTCCACCGGTAGTCTCACCTGACCGCCCTGCCCGACGCGCACGCAGGGTGTTCCCTCGGGCACGGGAGCCGACGCGGAGGCGAGGATTAACGAGGCTTGGCCCGGGTTCGAGCACACGCGCGCCCCTGCGAGCACTACGGCATTGCGCACGCCGTCGAGGTCGGGTGGAACGAGTCCGATGAGGGCGACGGTTCCTCGATGTGGGGCGACATGGGCGTTCATAAGACGACGATGCGCCCGCACCGGTAATCTGGTCCACCCGCGTGCGCGTCCCTGTGGACAACGCCAACCCGAGGTGCGAGGCTGTGCATAGAGGGGTCCGATGGAGGACCCCTGTGGATTGAGCCAACGCTGGAGTAAACGCAATGGTACGCGCGGCCTTTTTCGACCTGGATAAGACGATTCTGGACACGTCCTCGAACGTGGCTCTGTCCGGCCCGTTCATCGAGGCCGGCCTCATGAATCGGCGCACCGCACTCACCTCCGTCCTGGTTCAGCTGCCCTACCTGCTCGCGGGCGCGGACGAATCGCGCATGGAGCAAATGGCGCAGGCACTGGGACGCATGGGGCGAGGCTGGAACGCCGCGTTCCTTGAGGCAACGGTGGAGGACGCGCTCGAGCGCACGATCCAGCCCGTCTGCTACGCGCAGGCGCTCGCGCGCATCGAGCAGCACAAGCGCGCGGGAGACATCATCGTCATCGCCTCGGCATCGGTCGAGCAGGTGGTACGTCCCATCGCGCAGATGCTGGGGGCGGACGAGGTCCTCGCCTCGCGCGCAGCGGTCGACGAGGACGGGTGTTTCACGGGCGAGATCACGCACTTCAACCAGGCGCAGGGCAAGGCGGATGCCTGCGAGGCCCTGGCTCGCGCGCGCGGCTGGGACCTGTCAGACTGCTCGGCCTACTCGGATTCGGTGTCAGACGCGCCGCTCCTGCGCCTCGTCGGCCACCCCTACGCGGTCAACCCGGACCGCGGCCTGCGCGAGATGGCGCAGCGCGAAGGCTGGCCCACCCTCACGTTCACGTCCACGGTGCGCGTCCTGCCGCGCGAGGTTCCTACGCCCGCGAAGGTCGCGGTGCCTTTCATCGCCGGCGTCGCCGTGGGCGCGGCGGCCTGCGCGCTCCTGCGCCGCTGAGAAACAGCCCTAGGAGAGGCGGCCTGCCTGCACGTGGCGGGCGACGTCGCGCCCCACCTGGGCGCCGTAGACGACTCCCGCACAGTAGTGGATGATCCACCGGGCCAGGCCGGCCTCGTCGGCGCTCACCCACCCGGCGAGTTCGCGTCCCGCGCGCGCCGGATCGAGCGCGTCGTAGGCGCTGGGCACGCACACACCGGTTGGGTCGACGCCTCGGGTCACGAGGATCCAGCGCGCCAGTCCGCCTCCCACGACGGACGAGGCCGGGTCAAAGACACGCCGGAAACGGAAATGTGCGGTCAGGGCGGCAGCGACGGCGAGGCCGGGCGCATCGCAGCACGTGTAGGCGAGGGCGGGCGCGAGCAGGGACGGGTCGGCGGGCACGGCGACGGACCGCGACTCGACGAGGCCGGCGGCAACGAGACCCGAGCAGGCATCCCTGTGCAGTCCAGCGATCAGCGCGGGCAGGGGCGTGGGGGCGACGCGCGCACCGCCTTGGGAGCGGGTGTTGAGCGCGGGGAAGCGCGAGGCCAGGTTCCACTGCGAGCGCCAGATCCCCAGCGCGAGGGCAGCCCCCGGATCCGAGGCCGCTCCCCCTTCGTCAGCCATGGACAGGGCACGCACGTCGTCGACGCTCGTGCGGGCGCCCTCGATGATGGACAGGGCGGCGGCCTCGCGCACAGCGGCCTCCGCGCGCGCTTCCTCCCAGCCTCGGCGCAGTCCCTCACTAAAGCGCAGGTCGGCGAGTGCCGTGTGGGCCTCGTTCATGGCGGAGGCGACGTCAGGGCAGGCTGCCGCCGCGCACAACACGGCGGGTGCGGGGTCGACGAGGGCTTCGATACTCACCCCTCTACACTAGGGGCATGACGCTTTTGCAGCATCGAAACCTCTCCGCGCGCCTGCGCTCGGGGTTGTTTGCGTTCGTTTTCGCCCCGATCGCCCTGGTGTTCCTGGGGTCCTCGATGGTTGACGTGCAGGCGTTGGCCTCGGTCGGCCAGCCCTTGGCCTCGGTCGAGGGACTCATCGGCATGGCGCTCGCGTCACTGCTGCTGGCCCTCATCGCCCTCAATTGCGAGGAGTCGAGCGCGGGCATGGTCGTAACCTTCGTGTGGTCGATCGTCGTGGGGGTGGCCCAGTTCTTCGGCGTGGCGCGCCTTCCTTTTCTCATGAAGTCATCCGTGGGCGCCGAGGATGTCATCGCGGGTGTGTCCTGGTGCCTGTACCCGGTGTGCATGTCGCTCATGCTTGGTGCGTGCGCGCTGACGATCAAGTCGGTGCGAGTGCGCGCCGGTAAGAGCACGCGCGTGCCTCTGGCCCGCGTACACCGCCACGGATTCGGGACGACGGTAGCGCTTCCCGCAGCGGTCGCGGCGGGCACGCTGATGGTCGCGGCGGCCCCCTCGGACACGACAAACGTCGCGGCCATGGGCCTGGAGGGGGTCACCGAGGGCTTCGAGCCGATGCACTGGCTCGCGCTCGGAGCGGGCATCGCGTTCGCGGTGCTCGTCGTGAGCGCCCGCTGGTCGATCACGGGCACGCAGATCGCGAGCTGGTTCATTTTGGTGCTCCCCACGTACGTGGTCCTGCCCGTGTGGGCGTCGCTGACGGGCAACGTGATCGTCCCCGGCCCGTCCCTGCTGACGAAGATGGCGCTCGCGAGCCCGCCGCTGGCGGCGCTCGGAATGGCGACCGGCTGCGCTTCGATGGGTGTCCTGTGGGCCCGCGTGCGGGCGCTCAAGAAGCTCGAGACGGATGAGGATTCGACGGCAAAAGAAGGGCCTGCCGAGGGCTAATGCGCGTAAGCGCTCACGCTGACCGTAATATGTGGGCAGATACAAGGAGGAAGCATGTCTGATATCGAGTTTGACGCCCAGCGCGACCGCGCCGAGGAGGCACCTGACAACCTGGTGCTGACCGGTGAGGAAATCGAGCTGCCCGGTGAGGATTCCGACGCGTCGGCGATCATCGGCGAGTCCAGCGACCCCATCCACACGGGCGAAATCGAGGCGGTCGCAATCGGCGGCCTGACGGGCCGCGTGCCCGCCGCAGCGCCGCTCAAGCCGACGATCGAGGACAAGATCTCCACGGGCGAGCTGCCCGTCGTGTCCGCCCCCGAGGGCGATCTCCCGGTCGTTTCTTCCTCCGACGAGGCCGGCTCCGCCCCCGAGCAGGAGCAGGCTGAGCAGGATTCTCCCGCCGACGCTCCGGCCGCCGACCAGGGCGCCGATGAGTCTGCCGCGGCCGACGCTCCGTCCGCAGAGGCGACCGATGAGCCCGAGACCACCGACGAGGCCCCCGCTGAGGACGTGACCGAGGAGCAGGCTCCCGCAGAGGACACCGCTTCCGACGAGCACGCCCACACCTCGTCGAACGAGGAGGGCGAGCAGCCCGAGGCCTCCGCGGACCAGGCGGAAGAAGGTGAGAATTCCTTTGCTTCCCTGCTCTCCTCCGCAGACGAGGACGCCGCAGACGAGGCGACCGAGGACGTGACCGAGGATCCGGAGCCCGCGCTCGCCCCCGTGATGACGCCCGCGCAGGCGGCCGCCGCCCTGAGCGAGGCCAACGACGAGGCAACCGACGATACCTCCGACGAGGCCGAGGCCCCCTCGAGCGACGATCAGCCCTCCGAGGACGAGGTCGCCAAGAGCGAGGTCGCCGCGGTCGGTGGCGCTGCCGCCGAGGCCTCCGCGCACTCGCCGTCCTCGCGCCGCTCCATGATCTTCGGTGACGACGAGACCCTGTCCTCCTCGATTCCCGCAGTCGCGGCCGAAGAGGAGAACACTCCCGCCGAAACCTCCGCGGAGGAAGAACCCGAGGCTGAGGAGGACGCCCCCTTCACCGAGCCGACGACCCAGCTGCCGACGCAGGACACCGAGGCCTCGTACTCCTTCGAGGATCAGGATGCCGCCGAGGCCGCACGCCCGCGCCGCCGCTCCCTGCTGGGCCAGGGCGACGAGGACAGCGAGGCGGCGACCCTGGCCGCCATCGCGGCGACCGCCACGCGCGGCGACAAGTCCGACGCGCCTTCGAGCCTGGACGACGAGCTCTTCTCCGCCGCCCCCGAGATCACGGAGATGCCCTCGCGCACGGGCGCCCACTGGCTGTCCTTCCTGCTCTTCCTGCTGCTCGTGCCCGCCGGCTGGTACCTGGCCGCCGACGCGGGTGCCCGCATGACCCTGGCGGACGCCGCCCCCATGTACACGGGCGTCGCCTCGATCGTGGCCCTGGGCGAGGTCCTCGGCGCGATCATCATCTCCGCGATCCTTTTCGTGACCGCGCGCCGCTCGTCGCTGGGCGCATGGCTGATGGGCATCGTGACCCTCATCGTGGGTCTGCCATGGCTCATGGCCCCCGGCATCACCAAAGCATCGGTGCTGTCCGCGCTCACCGCGCTGACCAACACGGGCTCGCTGGGCGCGAACCTCTCGCACCACCTGCAGGCCTCCGGCTATTCCGGCCGCTTCGCCCTGCTGGGCATCGCCCTCATGGGCCTGGCGTACGTGTCCCACTCGGCGCGCCGCACCGGTCGCGCCGAGGAGGCGCTGCGCGTCTCGCTGGAGGCCACCAACCCGGCGGGTGCCTTCTACTCCAAGCGCGCCCGTAAGAAGGCGGCGAAAGAAGCGGCCCGCAAGTGAAAACTCTGATTCCCGCCAGCGCGATCGAGCTCGAGGGTCCGTGGACCCATCGGCACGTGAGCGCTGGCGGCGCCGCATTCCACGTCGCTGACATGGGCGAGGGCATGGACCATGCGCTCGTCCTCCTGCACGGCTTCCCCGAGCACTGGTGGGCGTGGCGCGACGTCCTGCCCGCCCTCGCGGAGTCGACCTCGCGCGTGTTCGCCCTTGATTTGCGAGGCTTCGGCACCTCCGACCTGACGCGCGGAGACTGCGACCTACAGCAGATGGCGAACGATGTGATCGGCGTTGTGCGCGCCCTCGGCGTGGCTTCGTTCTCCGTGGCCGGCATGGGGATTGGCGGCACGGTCGCGTGGATGATCGGTGCCCTGGCGCCCCTCGAACTGCGATCGGTGGCCGTCCTGTCGGCACCCCACCCCCTCGGGGTCCAGCCCGTGATTGGTCACGCACCCTGGGCGGGTGGCCGCCTCCTGCAGGGTCGCCTCGCGCTGCCCACCGGGCGTGAGCGCGCGCTGCGTTCGGGCTCTCTCGTGACGACCGTGTTCCGCGCGTGGGCCTCGCCCGGGAACGTCAACGCCCTCGTCTCCCAGTCAGGCACGTACCGCGCCGCGCTGCGTCGCCCCTTCGCGGCGCATACCGCCCTGCGCGGCCTGAGCGCCGCCCGCAAGATCTCGCGCGAAGAGCGCCGGCTGCTGTCGGAGCCTGTGCGTGTGCCCGTCCTATCCCTGGTGGGGCGCGACGACGGGGCATGGTCGGCGCTGGATCACGCGGCCGACGCCCAGTTCGTGGACGCGCCGCTGACGCAGATCGTCATTCGCGAGGCCGGACACTTCCTCCCCGAAGAAGCACCGCAGGTTGTGGCCGAGGCTCTGTCAGAGCACGTCTGCACCCACGCCAAGTAGCCTATTTTTCATTAGACAGATCACACAAAACGCGAAATGAAGCCCATTTCACCTGATAGATAGGGCATAATGGTGTGATGCGCGGTACCTTCTCGTGAGTGGTATTACGTATGGGATCCACTGCGCAATCCAAATCGAAACGCCCGAGCAATCGGGCACGAGCGGAAGGAGCTCCGCACCATGATCGGTGACGGAAACTTCATCAGCCAGGTGCCGCTGTTCGGTGGCCTTGATGATGCACAGCAGGTGTCCCTCCAGCAGAAGATGGGTCATACGACCCTGCGTCGCGGAGAGACTCTCTTCGACGAAGGCGATCTCGGCGATCGCCTGTACATCGTGACCGAGGGCAAGGTGAAGCTCGGCCACACGTCCAGCGACGGCCGCGAGTCTCTGCTCGCAGTCCTGGGCCCCGGAGAGATCATCGGTGAGCTCACGCTCTTCGATCCGGGTCCGCGCTCGACCACCGCAACCGCCGTTTCTCCGGCGTCCCTCCTCTACCTCGAGCACGAGGATCTCATGCACGTGCTCGACACCAACCCGACCCTTGCCAAGCACATGCTGCGCGCCCTCGCTCAGCGCCTGCGCCGCACCAACGAGTCCCTCTCGGATCTCGTGTTCTCCGACGTTCCCGGCCGCGTCGCCAAGGCCCTCCTGGACCTTGCAGATCGCTTCGGCACCGCGACCGACAAGGGTGTCCACGTCCCCCACGACCTCACGCAGGAAGAGCTCGCCCAGCTGGTCGGCGCCTCCCGCGAGACCGTGAACAAGTCTCTGGCCGACTTCGTGTCGCGCGGCTGGATCCGTCTGGAAGGTCGCGCCGTGACCCTCCTCGACGTCGATCGCCTGGCGCGTCGCGCTCGCTGACCGCAGCCTACACAGGGTTGGGCCCGGCTCCTCACGGTGCCGGGCCCAACCTTTTGCTTGACGATATGAACGAGGCCGTGGTCCCTCGTGCGTTGTCCGCACGTGCCGACCACGGCCTCGTTAACGCGCAGAGCTGCTGCGCGTCAGTTCTGAACGGCGGGTGCTTCCTCAATCGGACGCTTGAGGTAGGCCACCAGATTCTCGGAACCCGTGGGTCCGGGGATCACCTGGACGAGTTCCCACCCGTCGGCGCCCCACTGGTCGAGGATTGCTTTCGTCGCGTGCGTGAGCAGCGGAATCGTGGAGTATTCCCATTTAGTCATGGCCCTATCCTACCCGCCCGCCAACTGGGGGCGCACGAAGGACAGGACCTTCGGAACGTGGGGGCTGCGGAGCTCGCGGGCGAGCGGCTCGTCGGAGGTGCGCAACCATTCCAGCCAATTGTCCGCGTGAGGATAGTGGCGCAGTATCGCTCGACGTTCGCGTTCCGTCAGACCGCCCCACACGCCGTAGTTAGCCTCAGAGTCGAGAGCATCGGCGAGACATTCGAGGCGAACCTCACATTCGTAGCAGCGCATACGAACCTGACGCTGGGAGGCACCCTGCACGAACAGCACGTCCGGTTCGATGGACGCGCAGAGCGCGCGGGCGACCCAGCTCTGGTCGTCGCCTTGCGTTGACATCGTGGAACTCCACCTCACTGTAGTTCGAGCCCTGCCTGTGACCATACACACATGCGTGTGTGGGCGCAAACGCTGCGACCACTATCGAAGGCCCCTCGAGGTGATTCATCAGGCAATTCTTACGCGTCGCCAAACGCCAGATGAGCGGGCCGACACGTAAGCTAGGAATATGTCGCACTCTCACTCTCGCGCTGTCCGACCGGCCCAGCTGCTCGCGCTGCTGCTGGCGTTCCTGAGCGTGTCCTCGCTCATGGGCGTCGTCACGGCCGGCATGCTCGTCCCTGTCGCGGGTCCCACCGCACTGGTGGCGAAGTCGGTTCCCTCCGTCTTCAACGAGCTGCCCGGTGACCTGCAGACCGTGGCCCCGGCCGAGGAGTCCCAGCTCCTCGATTCGTCCGGCGGCGTGATCGCGCACTTCTACGACAAGCAGCGCATCGTGGTGCCCAGCGCCAACATCGCTGACGTTATGAAGAAGGCAATCGTCGCGATCGAAGATAAGCGCTTTTACGAGCACAACGGCGTCGATCCCACAGGCATTGCTCGCGCGCTCGTGACGAACCTGGGCGAGAGCGGCCGCCAGGGCGCTTCGACGATCACCCAGCAGTACGTGCGTAACTCGCTGGCAGAGCGCGGCTACCTCGAGGGTGACGCGGAGCAGGTGAGCGCGGCAACCGAACAGACCACCGAGCGTAAGCTGCGCGAAATCAAGTACGCGCTGGCACTTGAGAAGACCCAGTCGAAGGACGACATCCTGACGGGTTACCTCAACATCGCCCCCTTCGGTCCCATCACCTACGGTGTCGAGGCCGCCTCGCAGCGCTACTTCTCCAAGTCTGCGTCGGAGCTCAACTATCTGGAGTCTGCGCTCCTCGCCGGCCTCGTCCAGTCCCCCGTCCAGTACGATCCACTGACCCACCCGGAAGCCGCTCAGGCACGCCGCGACACGGTCCTGGCAACGATGCTTGACCAGGGCGTCATCACGCAGGAAGAGTACGACGAGGGCGTCGCGACGACGGTCGATTCGATGCTCCATCCGACGGTGTCCTCGGAGGGTTGCTCCGGCGCGGAGTCCTCAAAGGCCTACTTCTGCGACTACGTCCTCTCTCAGTTCCTGGAGGACCCGACGTTCGGCGCGACGCGTATCGAGCGCGAGCGAGTGCTCAAGACCCAGGGCATTACAATCCGTACGACGCTGGACTCCGCGAAGCAAGACGCAGCCTATGCCTCCCTGACGAACGCGATTCCCGTGGGCGACGCCTCCGGCCTGAACGACGCGCTCGTCTCGCTGGAACCACGCACCGGCAAGGTGCTTGCGATGGCCCAGAACACGGCCTACGGCATCGAGGCTGGCCAGACGATGTCGAACTACTCGGCCGACGGTAACTTCCAGGTGGGCTCGACCTTCAAGGTGTTCACGCTCCTGCAGTGGTTCAAGGAGGGACACTCGGCCTACGAAACCGTGGGTTCGGCCAACACCTTCTATCCGAACGGCTCCTTCAAGTGCGACGGCCGCTCCATCACGACCGAGGGCTACCAGGTCAACGACCTCGCGGGTAAGACGGGCACGATGAACGTCGTGCGCGCCACCGGCCAGTCGGTCAACCAGGCCTTCGTGAACATGGCGTCGCGCGTGGACTTCTGCTCGATCTTCGAGACCGCCTACGACATGGGCATCACGGAGGACGGCGAGGTTCCGTCTCCCTTCCCCGCCAACATCCTCGGTTCCGTGTCGAGCTCCCCGCTACAGATGGCCTCCGTGTTCGCGACGATCGCAAACTCCGGCCAGCAGTGCAAGCCCCAGTCCATCGAGTCCGTGACCGACCGCGACGAGAACGTTCTCAAGGAGTTTGCAGCGGACTGCAAGGAGGTCATCTCCGCTGACATCGCGAACAAGACGGCGGCACTTCTGACGGCCTCTGCCGGCCAGTACTACACGTCGACTCGTCTGGGCGACGGCCGTCCCTTCGCCGCGAAGTCGGGTACGACCGACGGCCACGCCAACACGTGGCTGACCGGCTTCACCCCCTCGCTCGCCACTGCCGCGTGGGTGGGCCACGGCGACAACTCCTCTCAGGAAGTTTCTGGCGTCGTCATCAACGGCGTGTACCACAGCGAGATCTTCGGTGAAACCTACGTCGGCCAGAACATCTGGGCGCCCTACATGACGCAGGCGCTGGCGGGCACACCCATTGAGGCCGTCTCAAACGCGAACATCGGTGCGACGACGCCTCAGCGCGGCGCGACTCCAACTCCCGCACCGAGCGCGTCACCCAACAGCAATGACCACTGACGTCACGTCTGCACTCGCAGGGGCCACGGCCTCGTCCACTCGACGAGGCCGTGGCCTCCTGCGCACCGCGGGAGCGATCGTCGGCGGCCTGGGACTCGCTGGGCTGGCCGCGGGCGGCGCGGCACTCGCGTGGGGATCGATAGAGCGCACGATGCCGGTGCTACGCCGCTACGACGTCCCCATTCAGGGCGACGTTCCAGAGGTGACGATCCTCCAGATCGCAGACCTGCACCTGTTCCCCGGACAGGATTTTCTCCTGCGTTTCCTGTCCGATGTCGCAGCCTCAGAGCGCTTCGACATGGTCGTAGCGACCGGGGACAACTTCGGATCTATGGATGCGCTGGACATGGTGATGGACGCCTATCGCCCGTTCCTGTCCTATCCGGGCGCTTTCGTGCTCGGGTCGAACGACTACTACTCGCCAATTCCGAAGCGCTGGAGCCGCTACCTGTCACGATCAAAGCCACACCCCGTGCGGGTTGTTCCCGATCTTCCCTACCTGCCGATGGTGCGTCGCATGCGTCAGGCTGGCTGGGTCGATCTGTCGAATGCTTCCGGCACGATCAGCCTGCCCACCGGCACCGTGTCTTTGCTGGGCACGGATGACGCTCATATCCACCGGGATCGTGTGGTAGCGCCGGCCTCGTCATGGGCAGCGCCGGGCGTTCTGCACCTGGGCGTCACACACGCCCCCTACACGCGCGTCGTGTCCGCGCTGACGTCGGCAGGCTCGGACCTGATCCTCGCCGGGCACACGCACGGCGGCCAGATCGGCATTCCCGGAGCCGGGGCGATCATCACGAACTGCGACATTTCACGCCCCTACGCGAAGGGCTTGAAGCGGTGGGAGGCTCCGGACGGTACTGAGGCGTGGCTGCACGTCTCGGCTGGCCTGGGAACCTCACGCTACGCAAAGATTCGCATCGCGACGCGCCCCGAGGCGTCTCTGCTGCACGTGCACCCCGCGTAGGAGGGTGTCACCACGGCCGGCTGCCGGGCTTTCTGGGCTCCACGCAGCCAGACAACATGCGGCGTGGACCACACTTCGAGTGCTCACTCCGTCTCCGTTTGGGAATATCGACAGGGTGAGGCTATACTCGAACGGCACCGGGGTGTGGCGCAGCTTGGTAGCGCGCTTCGTTCGGGACGAAGAGGCCGTGGGTTCAAATCCCGCCACCCCGACCGGTAGTCGCCGGGACCACAAGGTCCCGGCGACTTTTGTATAGGCCCTATGCTCAGAATCACTGACCAATGGGTCGAAAGCGCACGATCGCCCATTAGACTAAGGTCGTCCCCATCACTCACTTTGAGGAGAATCTTTATGAAGCGTCGTCTTGCAGCAGCCCTGCTCATCATCACGCTCCCCTTGGGCATGGCAGCATGCCACGGAACGAAGTCCCGCAAGGCCACGCCCAGCACCCCGGCGCCTGCTGCGACAGCCAACGCCAACCCGACCCAGGCCCCCGGCCAGACCCCCGCTCCGACGCAGGCCCCCGGCCAGACCCCCGGCCAGGCCCCCGGTGCCTCCGGCCAGTCCGTCGAGCAGGCCTGCAGCCTGGTCGACAGCCAGCTGAGGTCATTCGCCGACAGCTACAGCGACCCCAACGACTTCGCGCAGGCACTGGCAGCTGCTGAGGCCACCATCAATACTCTGAATTCTCCGCAGATCACCAACCCCGACGTGAAGCAGGCGTCCAGCAAGGTGGCCTCGGCCCTCTCGGACATGGTCAACTTCGGCAAGAAGTACCAGTCGAACCCGAATGCCGCAGACCCGAATGAAGCTCAGCGGTTGACGGAGAACCTGACCACGTCGCTGTACACGCTCGGCAACCTGTGCCCCGCGATGCTGAAGTAATGACGCGACTGTAAGCGCTCAGTCATTGATCGCATAGCGATTGGGGGCGGCCCAATGGGCAGCCCCCAATCGCTATATTCGACTCAGTGACTAATCAGTGCTGGTATCCGCACTTGTTGAACAGTTCCGTCTGCTTCGCGCTGAGATCTTCCATGATCTTGTGGTACTCCTCGAGCTTCTGGACGTCCATACTCAACGGGTCCGCCTTCAGGACACCCGAGTTGTCAGCGGCGGCGCGCCATCCGGCCGCGACCTGATCGACGGACTCCTTAATCTCCTTGTTGGTGATTCTCTTCGATGCCTCTTCGTAGGTGGTGGCAAACGTGGTGTAGGTGTCGGTGATGTTGGCAGCGTCACCATTCTGTGCTGAATTCACGAGGGCGAGGCCCGCGTCCTTGAGAGGCTTCTCGAGCAGCTTGCAGGCGTCAGCCTTCGACTGGGACCCACAGGCGGCCATACCCAGGGGAAGAAGGGTCACGAGGATCGCGGCAACGCGATCCAGAACATGAGCTCGCACCAGGAGACGCTCACCAACCTGTGCAACGTGGACAAGTGAGCAACCACTGACTCATGAGCAACGCAGGAGGGGCGGCCCAATGCGCCGCCCCTCCGCACTGTTTGCTCGACCGATAACCAGAGCTGGGGATCAGCGTCCTCGCGCCCCGGCCTCATCCATTTAGGCCTGTCCGCCGTTCTTCCAGCGACGGAAGAACATCGCCAGCAGCGCGCCGGACAGGTTGTGCCACACGGAGAATACGGCTGCCGGGAGCGCGGTCTCCGGGGTGGAGGCGAAGTGGGTCTTCGCCAACGTCGCGGCGAGCGCCGAGTTCTGCATGCCGACCTCGATTGCGGTCGTCCGCGACGCCTTGTCGGAGCCGCGGCCGGCGCGTCCGGCCAGGTAGCCGAAGAGGTAGCCCAGGAGGTTGTGGCAGATGACCACGGCAATGATGAGAGCGCCAGAGGTCAGGATCTTGTTGACCGAGCCAGACACGACGACCAGCAGCACGTAGCAGATACCAAACACGGAGATCCAGGGGAGAAGCGGCAGGATCTTCTCCACAAACTTGCCCGCGACGAAGCGCACGATGAAGCCGCCCAGGACGGGGGCGAGAACCATCAGCAGGATGTTCTTCGCCATCGCCGCGCCATCAACCGGCATGCGATTACCCACCAGCCAGGCGGTGAGCAGGGGCGTCATGAGGGGCGCGAGCAACGTCGAGATCGAGGTCATGGTGACCGACAGCGCGACGTCCGCCTTCGCCAGGTAGGAGATCACGTTCGAGGCCGTACCACCGGGCGCACAGCCGACGAGGATGACGCCGACCGCGACCGCGTCGGGCAGACCGAACACGTAGCACAGTGCCCAACCGACGAGGGGCATGATCAGGTACTGGGCGACAACACCCACGACCACGGGCAGCGGACGCTTGACGATGAGCCCAAAGTCGGGCAGCGTCAGGGTTAGGCCCATGCCGAACATGATGACGCCGAGCGCCCAGTTCACGCCGGGAGCTAGCGGCTTGAACGTGTCGGGCGTGATCATGGCGATCGCGAAGGCCGCCAGGATCAGCAGTGGGAAGACCGTGACGGCGATGCGCGCGCTGCGATCTTCGGGGGAAAGGACGGGGGATTGAGTTGTAACTGCGTCTGATGTGGACATACCCCCCATATTTCACCGATTGTTAAATCATTCCCGCTTCAGTCTCACGTTGTGACCCTCCCAGTATTGAGCTTCACAGGCGTACTTCATTAAGCTAAGGCTATGCACAGTGCAGCGCCGCAGACTCAGACAACGCCCGAACGCACCGCGGATGGCGTCACCAATCGCGCACCGGGGCGCCCAAAGCCGCGCCACCACAACAATCCCCGCATGCGTAAGCTTGCCCGCAACGGTTGGATCTCCGACCAGCACGGCGCGTGGACGATGATGGCTTTCCCGCCGCTGCTCGGGTGGGCGCTGTCCTTCACCTTCTCGTGGACGGTCGTCCTCATGCTGGTCGCATGGGCGATGGCCTTCCAGATGTTCTCCGCCGTGTGCCTGTGGGTCAAGACACCCGCCAAGCGCCGCTCTCGCATTGCCCCCGCGGTCCTGACCTACGGCCTGCTCGCGGCGCTCCCCGGCGCTACCCTCCTGGCCCTGCGCCCACAGCTGCTGTGGTGGGCGATCGCTTTCGTACCCCTGGCCTCATCCGCGATCTACCTCGTGTGGAAGGGCCGCGAGCGCTCCCTGGGTGCCCGCGCGGCCTCGATCCTAGCGGGTAACATCATGGGACCCGTGGCGTTCTCGCTGGCGATCGCAGACGGTTCACCGGCTGCGGTGACCCTCAACGCGTGGGCGACGTGCGCCGCGTTCGGCCTGCACTACATCGGCACTGTTCCGCTGGTTCGGTCGATGATCCGCGGTCGTAAGGACCCGCGCTGGGCGATGGGTTCCACGCTGCTGCACGCGGTGTTCACGCTGTGCACGGCTGTGGCGTGGTGGTTCGGCGCGCTCGAGATCTGGCCTGTCCTCATGTGGGCGTGCCTGACCGCGCGCGCGTGGGTGATGCCGACGCTGAACCGGACCCGCGCACGCCCCTTCTCGCCCAAGCTCATCGGATTCAGCGAGCTCGGCTGGTCGCTTCTTCTCATCGCCTCGCTGCTGATTCCGTAATCCGCTGCACCCCGGTGGGTGGTCGTGGGCGCGTCCGTTTCGTCGGGCGCGCCCATTGGCATGCTGACCCTACGCGCCGATGCCCACGGTGCGCGCGAATTCAACGGCCACGGACAGGAAGCGGTCGTTCTGCTCGCGCGAGCCGACCGAGACTCGGACGCCCACGCGGAAGGGGCGCACGATGAGGCCGACGCGCGCGCATGCCTCGACGAGGCCGTAGACGTCGCCTCGTATCAGGTAGAAGTTCGACTGACTGTCGGGGATGTCGTAGCCGAGTCCGCGCAGGGCAGGGATGATGCGCTCGCGCTCGGCGATGATCTCGGCGACCGCGCGCTGCACGCCCTCGGCATCCTTCAGGGAGGCGAGGGCCGCGGCGAGCGCGAGAGAACTGACGCCGAAGGGGACGAGGAGGGCCTGGATCGCGCCGATCACCTCGGGATCACCGATGGCGTAGCCGACGCGCACGCCGGCCAGGGCGTGGGCCTTGGAGAACGTGCGCATGACGATGACGTTGGGGTATTCCTCGATGAGGGGGACCGCGGTGCGCACGCCGGGCTTGGTCGCGAAGTCGATGTAGGCCTCGTCGACGATGACCATGACGTCGTCGGGGACGTCAGCGACGAAGCCGGCGATCTCCTCGTAGGTGAGGGCCGGGCCGGTCGGATTGTTGGGAGAACAGACGATCACGGCGACGGTGTCGGGCGTGATCGCGGCGCGCATGGCGTTGAGGTCGTGGGTGGCGTCCGGGAGGAGCTCGACGGGCACGGGGTCGCCGCCCACGGAGGGAATGGCGATCGGGTAGGACTCGAAGGAGCGCCAGGGGAAGACGACCTGGCTGCCGGGCTGGCAGACGGCGGACAGTGCGGCGACGAGGATCGCCGAGGAACCAGTACCCACACAAACCTGGTCGGCACCGACGCCGAAGCGCTGCGCGAGGGCCTCGCGCAGGGGCGCGGCCGTCAGGTCGGGGTAGCGGTTGATCGTCTCGAGTTCGCGGGCGATCGCCTCGAGCACCGCGGGGCTCGGCGGCGTCGGCATCTCGTTGGAGGAGATTTTGACGGCGTCAGGCGCGGTCTTGCTGGGAACGTAGCGAGGCAGGGAGGCGACGGCGGGACGGATGCGCAGGTTGGTCATGTGTGTAGTCCTATCCCATGGACTTGAACCGTGCAAACATCATCCCACTGCGCAAGAATGGAGAAATGGACTTTATTGCTCGTTTATTGGCCACGATGGCCGGCCTGTGGGTGACGACCCGCGTGGTCTCGTCGATCTCGATCGAGTCGTCGTCGGCGTCGCAAACCGTCATCGTTCTGGCGGCCGTCGCCCTGGTGTTCACTGCGGTGAACTCGATCATCAAGCCGATCGTGACGACTCTGGCGTTCCCCCTGTACCTCCTGACTTTCGGCCTGTTTGCCCTGGTGACGAACTCTCTGCTCTTCGCACTGACGGGGTGGCTGTCCACGTCGCTCGGATTCCCCATGACGACGGGCGGCTTCTGGTCCTGCCTGTTCGGCGCGGTCATCACCTCCGTGGTGTCCTCGATTGTCTCGGGCATCCTGCGGGATAAGAAGGACAAGCGGGACTGACGTATCGGTTCCCCTCTCCGTCGAGGCGCATTACCCCTGGGTGATGCGCCTTGTTTGATAGTGGTGGATGGTGGTCTGTGTGTCCTGGCTGAGGCCGAGCGCCTGGGTGCGGCGGGCCTCGGCGGCCGCCAGGGCGCTCAGGCCCGGATCGGAGGAGGCCCGGGCGGCGTCCAGAGTGCTTCGGATTTCGTCCACGTACAGCGGCGCGCTGTGCGAGGAGGGAACCGGGTCTTCGGGGTGAGCCGCGGCCTCGTAGTCGTGGAACCTGACGGTCGTCACGTTGTCTCCGCGGGTCGCGTTCCCGTCCAGACCGGGAACGATGTCGCCCGAGTTTTCGTAGGAGAGGACGGGTACGTCGCTGGGCGCAACCGTCGCCGTGGGCGAGCCGGCGGTGACGACGGAGACGACGTTGTAGCGTGCGCGTACGGCGGGGTCGGCGGCCAGCTGAGCCGCCATGATGCCGCCCTGCGAGTGGCCGGCAAACTCGACGGCCTCCTCGGGTGTGATACCGGCCGCGTCCATGGCTTCCATGATCGCGTCGAGCTGATCCGAGGCCATTCCCGCCACGCCCTGCAGGTTGGTGGTCATGTCCTGAGGGCCCGACTGCCCGATGGCGAAGGACTGGGTACCTCGAATGTCGACGGTCCACGAGCGGGTCGTCGCGCCATCCTCCCCCACGGTCACGTGTTCCTCGATGGCGATCTCTCCGTTGTCGGCGTCGCCTCCGCGCATGTCGACGATGTGCTCGATGGTGTCGGCGCTGGTAGTGATGCCCTCGTAGTGGGTGTCGGGTGCCGCGTCGGGCATGGCCGCGAGCGCGGCCTGTGTTCGCGCGTCGAGGGCACCGGACGGAATACGTGCGGCGGCCTCGCTGTGATGGACGCGCGCGTTCCCGTCCGTTCCCCGAACCGCAACCCCGTAGCTGGCTCCGTGCCCACAACCCATGCGGTTGTAGAGGGCGGCTACCACCCAGGGCACAGCGAGCGCGGCGATACCGGAGGCGGGCTGCGTGGAGGTTGAGTTCAGGTCCTGGCTCACCCCCTGCCCGGCCAGTGACTGCGCGACGCCTCGGAACGCAGGCAGGGAATTCACGTCGAGGGCGAATCTGCCGAGGTCACGCTGGAACAATGCCCCGGACTCCTCGTCCCCGTGCAGAGCGAAGGAGACGCCGTCGATCGCGGTGTTCCACAGGTCCCTCCTGCGTACCATGGTCGTCATCTCGGGTAGGAGGACCGCGGGCAACCAGGGCACTCCCGCGCTCGCGGATGCGTCCTGAAACCCGTGGTAGAGCGCCACGCCACCAGCGGCCAGGGCACCGCCTGGGGAGAGGGCGAGCGCTCCGAGGCTCCGCCAGCTGAGCTGCGCCCCCAACGGGCTGCCGGGGACTGCCTCCCACAGGGAGGCGGCTGCGTTCGCATCCGCGTACGTGAGGGCCACGTCCTGCATCTTCCACCGCAGGTCGTCGACGCTGGACTCGAGAGAGTCGAGGGCACTGATGGCGGCGCTGATCGCGCAGATGAGTGCAGCAGCCGTTTCCGGGGCAAACAGCGAGGCCAGGTCGGCCTCGGCGAGGGCGGCGTTGAGCGCAAGGCGCGCGGGTCCGATCGAGAGGTTCTCTTCGTACGTGACGAGGGTGTGCGTGGCGCACAGCTCGTTGACGTCGACGCTGAAGGAGCCCGAGGACACGGACACGTGTCGGTTCGGATCGAAAGCCACGGTCACCACGCTCCCAGCATGACGAGTTCGGGATGAAGTACTGCTGATTCGGCGGACTCGGAGAGGCTACGCGCGAGGCCCTGCGTCCGCTCCGTGTCAAAGGCTGGGATGAGGTCAAGGGCCTGTTGGATCTGGTCGAGGACTGCCTGAGCGCCGGCGATGGTTTCGCCGCAGCGCGCCCGGTAGGAGTCGCCTCCCACTCCCGTCCACTGCGGGCACGTCGCGCCCACAAGTACCCCGCGCAGGCCGTCGACGAGGCCCTGGGCGGCTTGGAGGGACAGGCCTGGGCTGGTCGGATCGAGGATCATGGTGTCTCCCATCATCGGAAGAGTCGTTGCTTGTCCTCGCACGCTACGCCGTCCCACTCCCCCACCACCAGCCGCGCAGCGCCCCCTGTGGATAAGCGCCCGACGCCACCCGCCCCTGTGGACGACACACCCGGGGCCCTCACGCGCACACCCACTCAGCCCCGGCCTCGTACGTTACCCACGCCACGAACCACCGAGCGGACTCTACGTCCCGATGGCCCCTCGTTCTGGGAAAATAGGGGTATGAGCGACACGATGACACTGTTCTCCACTGCCCACGGCTATTCGGACCTGGCGGGCGGGGGTGAACCGCTCAGCCCGCTGGACGGCCGCTACCGCGCGGTGGCCGCGCCCCTGGCGAACTACCTGTCCGAGGCGGGCCTGAACCGCGCGCGCGTGCACGTCGAGATCGAGTGGCTGATTTTCCTGCTCGACAACTCGGTCCTGCCCGGCGCACCCACGCTGACCGACGCCGAGCGCGACTACCTGCGCGCCCTCACGCGCGACTTCGGCGCCGACCACATCAAGCGCCTGGGTGAGTTCGAGGCCGTCACCCGCCACGACGTCAAGGCCGTCGAGTACCTGATCGGCGAATACCTCGAGGCGGCCTCCGAGAAGCTGGGCGAGGGCACGAATCTGCCGTCGCTGCGCGAGGTCGTCCACATCTTTTGCACCTCCGAGGACATCAACAACCTGGCGTACGCGCTGACCATCAAGGCGGCGACCGAGCAGGTGTGGCTGCCCGCGATCCGCGCGCTCCGCGATCGCCTGCGTGGCCTCGCCGAGGCCGGGGCGGATGTCCCGATGCTGGCGCACACGCACGGACAGCCGGCGACCCCGGTGACGGTCGGCAAGGAGATGGCTGTGTTCGCGCACCGCCTGTCCCGCCAGATCAAGCGCGTCGAGGCCACGGAGTACCTGGGCAAGATTAACGGCGCGACGGGCACGTGGGCTGCGCACGTCGTGTCGGTGCCGGGCGCGGATTGGCCGACGCTGGCCCGCTCGTTCGTGGAGGGCCTGGGCCTGACGTGGAACCCGCTAACCACGCAGATCGAGTCGCACGACTGGCAGGCCGAGCTGTACGCGGACGTGGCGCGCGCTGGTCGTATCGCCCACAACTTGGCGACGGACGCATGGACCTACATTTCGATGGATTACTTCCACCAGAACCTGGCGGCGCAGGGCTCGACGGGCTCGTCGACGATGCCGCACAAGGTCAACCCGATCCGCTTCGAGAACGCGGAGGCGAACCTGGAGGTGTCGAACGCGCTGCTGGATTCGCTGGGCGCGACGCTGGTGACCAGCCGCATGCAGCGCGACCTGACGGATTCGACGACGCAGCGCAACGTGGGCGTCGCGTTCGGTCACGCGGTGCTGGCCTACGACAACCTGGTGCGTGGCCTGGATGGCATCGAGATCAACGCGGCTCGCATGGCCCGCGACTTGGATGCGAATTGGGCCGTGCTCGGCGAGGCCGTCCAGCAGGCGATGCGCGCCGCCGCGATCGCGGGCGCGACCGGCATGGCGAACCCGTACGAGCGCCTCAAGGAGCTGACGCGCGGCCACGAGGTGGGCGCGGAAGACATGCGCGAGTTCATCGCGGGCCTGGGGCTGCCGGCCGAGGTGGAGGAGCGCCTCCTCGCCCTGACCCCCGCGACCTACATCGGCCTGTCCGAGCGCCTGGCGCGCTGGGAGGCCTGAACTCTATCGGTTGGGGCGGCGGGTGCGCGGTTGGTCCGCGCCTCGCCGCCTTTCCCGTTTCTGCCCTGTATCGACGAGGCCGGGGCAGTTTTACGAGCCCGACTGGGTGCCGCTCTGGGTACCGGATTGTGGGGTGACGTGAGCGCCCGTGGTCAGTGTGGGGACCGGGTGCAGGTCCGGGTTCGTGTTGTCGCTGATCGTCACGTGCATGCCCGGGAACGCCTCCTCCACCGAGGGCAGAACGAACTGACCGGGATCATCCAGGGGCTTATTCGTCGGCAAACACGCGGAGCGCGACCTCACGGCGATAGAGTCCTCCGAAAACTTGAACTCGACAAGGCCGCCATAGTTGTCGATCAGCTGAATACCCCGAGTAGCATCCCTATCGATTTGCTTGTCAACCTGCACGGCCACCGCCCAATCGGGCTTGTTTTCTGTCACCAGTTTCTCGAGTCGCTCAAAGGACATCGACGGAGCCACCGTGGTGTAGCCAACCACCCGATACCCCTGGGTATCACCAGTGCCACACACTTGCACATACGGCAGGCCCATCACCGTCAGCTCACCACCGGTCTCGGCAGCCACCGGCACAGCCACACTCGATATCTCCGGCAGCTGACGGCTTATGTACTCTTCAATGCTCACACGCTCAGGAAAGGGAACGAACTCAGCATCGCGCGACTTTGCTGCATGACACCCACCCAACACGGCCACCACCACGACGCACCACGCACCCACGCGTACTGGGGTCCATTTCTTTGTCATGTTCATTCCCCCGTCTGCGCTCCGGACTGAATCCCCGACTGCGGACGCAACTCAGGATTCTCACCGCCGTTATCGTCATAGGCCCGCACGATTGTCAGATTCGGAAACATCTCTTCGGGGCTAGGCAGCGGATAAGACGAGCGCGGAGTGTCCGGATCGAGAGGCTGGGACGGGAACATACACCCCGAATACAAACTAATGATAATGCGGTCCTGAGCCTCGTGGTGATAGAAAATCAGACTATTCCCGTAGCCATCCCCGACAGCAACAGAGCGAGAGTTGAGTTTATCTCTGCGTACCGGATCCCACGAATAGCCGAAGCCGTTACGCTGCGCCCCCTCAACGACAATCCGGCGCAAATCCTCATAATCGATCGTAGGAATAACCATCGAATCCCAATGGATATCCATATCGGTCGTATCCGTCGTCAAGCAACCGTCGACTCGATTCTTGCCACCGACTTCTAGCACGCCACCGGACTCGACAACGACCTCCTCGATGATGCCCAGATACCGGGGCAGGGTATCCCTGATGTGAACCTCCGTCGTCTGCCCCTCAGAGATCGGGATACTCCCACTGCCGCGCCCAAAATACAGGTCAGCATCATCCGGTAGGCTCGGAATACACGCCGCCAGAAGCAACGAGGCGCAGGCAGCAGTGGCCGCCATTTTCCACCGAGAACTCATGCCATCACTCCCCCGACTGGGCACCGCTTTGGGGCCCCGACTGGGCACCGCTCTGCGCGTCGGACTGTGGGTCGGCTTGGGCACCGAGGGTCAGCGTAGGAACCGGATGCAGATCCGGGTTCGTGTTGTCGCTGATCGTCACGTGCACGCCCGGGAACGCCTCCTCCACCGACGGCAGGACGAACTGACCGGGATCGTTCAGGGCGTGGGAGGTGGGCAGGCACGAGGAGTAGGAACTCATCTCGATACCGGTCTCGGTATACTTGAACTCAGCCGAATTGCCGTCGTTGTCCGTGAAGTAAATCCTCCGACTCCCATCTTCACGGAAGTCGTTTTGGACCCACAGACCAGACACACCGTCACGCCTATGGGCCCTCACGGCCTCCTCCAGCCGATCAAAGGAAATCTGCGGAGCCGCCGTGCTGTAGCCAAAAACCCGATAGCCCTGCGTATTGTCGATCCCGCACGCCTGCACGTAGGGCAGGCCCATCACCGTCAGCTCACCGCCCGTCTCGGCGGCCACCTGCCCGGCCATGCGCGATATCTCTGGCAGCCGACGACTCATGTACTCCTCAAAGCCCACACGCTGACGGAAAGGAACGAGCTCTCCCTTGCGCGGCATGGCCGCATCCCACCCGTACAAACCGGCCACCACCACGACCGCGGCGAGACCAACACGCGCTGGCGTCCACCTCATCGCCCTCAACTCCCCGACTGCTGGTCTGCATCCGTCGCCACCTGACGGAAAATCAACGGATTCTTCTGCTTATTCGCATCGTACGCGTCGACGACTGTTAAGCGAGGGAACATATCTTGCACGGATGGGAGCGCAAATTGGCCGTAGATGTCCCTGGAACGCAAAGACGGCAGACACCCGGAGGAAAATTGGACAAAGATAACGTCATTCTCGAAGTGATCAAATATGAGAGAATTGCCATCCTGGTCGCCAAGACCAACACTACGCATATTCTCCTTATCCCGAGGAACCGGATCCGTCGAATAACTGTACCCGTAGCGCTGAGCAGCATCTCCGACAATCCGGCGCAGATCCTCATAATCGATCAGCGGAATATTAAAGCGAACCGCACTAATCTCGTACCCATTGACTGCAGATCGACAGGCCCAACTCTCCGAGTGCCCGACGTCAGCGATAACCCCTCCCGATTCCATCGCAACCTCCTCGATAATGCTCATGTACCGAGGCATCGTGCCGCTGACAAAGGCCTCCAACGTCTGGCGTTCGGTCACGGGAACGCTTCCGCTATCTGGGTAGGGGACAGAGTCCGGCAGTTCCGGAAAACAAGCCGCCAAAAGCAGCGAGGAACAAGCAGCGCCCACCAGCGTGACCAGCTGTTTCCGACTCATTTCCTCTCCATCGTATCTGCAATGACCTTACCGATGTCTTCGAGCGAGTAGTTATGTTCATTCGGTTTCGCCCTATAGAAATACGCGGAGTGGTTCACATACTTGCCGGCGTTTGGGTCTGGGTTATATCCATCTCCCCCACTCGCGTCACCTGAGAGGTGCCCGATGCCCTCCAGCTCCTTGGGATCACGCCCAAAGGAGCTATCGGGCCCCATTCCCTGAACCTCGTCGTGTAGCGGAATCGCCGAGACCCACGTATGTTCGGGGTTCACCCCCAGCGTCCCGACAGAATGCACAGCTGCGCCCGGGGAACCCGTGTACACGAAGTCATCGACAACGTCCTTACCGATGCTACGCATCGCGATGCCCGCCGTCGCGACCGTCACCGACCGCAGGCCACTAGAGGCCTCGCTCGTGCGGTCGCGCAGGACTTCGAGGTCCCCCTCTTCGATGACAAGATCGGCGGCCATGATGCTCCTTCAACGTCACTTCGGTGCCGATAAGCCAGACCCTACCAAACGGTCATAAGGCGAACAACAGCGCCCCCAAGGGGTGGGACACCCCGCCTTACCGAAAAGACGAGGCCGACTCTCGCCGGCCGGTCACGGCCTCCAGGCGGGGTCGCACTCGGGCGCGCCGTAGCGGTCGTAGAGCTCGTCGGGGCGGGCGATCTCGTCGGCGAAGCCGAGGGCGCTCATGTCGACGACCGTGTCGGTCTGCGCACCGGAGGCCTCGAGGTCGTCGACCTCGTCGTGAGCGAGGAGGACTCGGGCGCGTACGCTGACCGGCGCCATCTCGGGATTGTTCCAGGTTGCCCGGGTGATCGCGTCGAGGGCGCGTGTGGCAGCCTCGTGCTCCGACAGCGCGTCCGAGGAGGCCACCACGACGTCAATGGACACGAGGGAGGGGCGCCCGAAGCCCTCGCCAACCTCGACGTGGACGACGCGGCGCGGCGCGCGACCCTCACTCGCACCGGCCTCGTGCGCACGCACAGGGAAGCCGGAGTCGAGCGCCGCGGTCGCCAGGTCAACGAAGCGCTGCGTGCGCCCGGTGCCCCTCGTTGAGGACAGGGCGCGCCACGCGATGCCCGCACCCAGGGCGCCCACGCCGAGCGCGCCGATCATGAGCGGCCCGGCGATCTGCGGGAGCCGACCGCGCAGGCCCGCGGAGGCCGCCTTGTTGACGGGGGTCGAGACGCGCATCCATCGGCGCACCTCGCGCAGGGGGGCGTTGGGGTCGGTCATGACCTGTCCTTTCTGAGGGAGGAGAGGGCGGAAGCGATGCGCGGCGGGAGGGCCGCGCGGCGCCTGGCTCGGGCGATACGGGGCAGGCGGGGGGCCGTGACCGCATAGTCGATCGGGTAGGTGGCAGGTTCGAAGGAGCCCCCGCGTTCAAGCGCGGCGACCGTGTCCCACGTGCTCTCGGAGGTCGGGGTCAGGATGTCCTGCCAGATCTCGTAGTGCATGACGCGGGTGTCCTCGCCCGGCGCGGGTAGGAAATCCTGCAGGGCCGCCATCGACGAGGCCAGCCGGCCCCACGGGGTCACGCGAACCTTGCGCTCGAGGAGGCGGACGGTCTCCGTGTACGTCGAGGAGGAGTGCGCGTAGTAGAGGGGGCGGGTACGAGGCCTCACGAGGCTCCGTCCAACGGTGACGCGCCGGTCGGGGGCACGGTCGGGCGAGCCGTCGAGGCTCGGCATGACGTCCTGGTCGTGGTAGACGGCAACGGTCACCACGTCGGGGCGCACGCGGATGCGCCGGTTCGGGCCGCCCGTGGACAGGATGCCAGCGACGTTAACCCCGGCCTCGTCGGGAGGGACCGAGGCGAGGGCGGCGGCGACAATCCCGCCCTGGGAGTGGCCGCAGATGAGGACGCGCTCGCGCGGCCACCGCTCGGTGGGTACCCCATCTCGTTCCATGGCAGCGTGCAGCGCGCGCACGACGCCGACGCTCATCGCGCTTTCCAGGCCGAGCATGAGGCGGATGTTCGTCTCGGCGTCGGCGGGGTTATTGGTGGAGCGCCAGGTCATGGACTCGGTGCCGACCAGGGAGAGGAGCCAGCGGCGGGCATCGCCCTCACCGACGCGGGTGATCTTGACGGCGGGGCCGATCGTGCGCGACCAGTAGAGCTCGTCGATATCGGCGCACATGTCGGAGAGGAGCGCGGGGGCGTCGACGCGGCGAATCTGGGCCTCGGGGTGGCCGGGGAGCGGCTCCTGGAAGGCGGGGTCAGCGTCGGAGTCACGCAGGAGTGCGACGTGGACCGCGCCGCCGCGCAGCGCGCCCACAGCGGTGCCAATCGTGAGCATGCCGGTCATGAGGGCGTCGTATCCGCGCCTGGGGATGAGGGGCAGCATGCGCGCCATGCGCCCGTCCCTGTCTGCGCCGATCGCAACGACCGTTCGCGCCCACGCGCGCCCGACGGTCGCGGTGCGCCGGGCGACGTGCGAGAGGGAGCGGATGAGGAGGGTGTCGAGGCCGGGGGTATCGAAGAAGATACGCTGCGATTTTTCGCTGATCGCGGTTCCCATGTCGTCCGAGAGGGAGCGCGCGCGGGCGCGCACGTCCTCGGGTAGGGCGGAGATTTCCGCGAGCGCTCCGACTGCGACCGTGGCCGCGAGGGCGGGCAGGACGGGGGCGACTTTGAGGCGCAGGTAGAGGCCGGGGTAGGCCTGGGGGACGCGGCGAATCGCGCGGTAGCGCTGACGCGGGCGTCGCTTCATGTCCCCTCCTTACCTGTGTGCTGCCTCCACCCTACGGCGGGTGGGAGCCGGGCGCGCCGCATTGGGGGATGCGTGTCGCCACCCCCACAGCCCGTGTTGACGGCACCCCCTTGACACCCATACCCCCTAGGGGTATTATCTACACCATCTTATCCTGATCGTTTTTACCCATCATCTCGACCCCGACCGGGTTGAGCGAAAGGAACGTCATGAGCACTCCCCACCATTCCGGCGATCACCCCGCTCCGGAAACAGACCACACCCACCACCCGGATCATGCCAGCCACGAACATCACGCAGATGCCGACACCCACGGCCAGGCGATGCCCCACGGTCACCCGCACTCTGCCCTGGACGAAGACCACCACGTTCATGATCACGGCGAACACGCCGGGCACAGCACCGCAATGTTTCGGGAACGCTTCTGGTGGTCGCTGATTCTGTCCATTCCCGTCGTTATTTTCAGCCCCATGGTCGCCCACCTGCTCGGCTACCCCCTCCCGGTATTCCCCGGATCCACCTGGGTTCCCCCGGTACTGGACACGATCATCTTCGTCTACGGCGGAACGCCTTTCCTCAAGGGTGGATGGACGGAACTGAAATCCCGCCAACCCGGGATGATGCTCCTGATTGCCATGGCCATCACCGTTGCGTTTGTCGCCTCCTGGGTCACCACTCTGGGGCTGGGCGGTTTTGACCTGGACTTCTGGTGGGAGCTGGCCCTGCTGGTGACCATCATGCTGCTGGGCCACTGGCTGGAGATGCGCGCTCTCGGGGGTGCGTCCTCCGCGCTTGACGCGCTGGCTGCCCTGCTGCCGGATGAGGCCGAGAAAGTCATTGACGGGATCACCCGCACCGTGGCCACCTCCGAGCTGGTCGTCGACGACGTCGTGCTGGTGAGGGCCGGTGCCCGGGTGCCGGCCGACGGAACCATCATCGACGGAGCCGCCGAATTCGATGAGGCGATGATCACCGGTGAATCCCGTCCCGTCTTCCGAGACACCGGTGACAGGGTGGTCGCCGGTACCGTGGCCACCGACAACACCGTCCGCGTCCGGGTGGAGGCGACCGGCGGGGACACCGCCCTGGCCGGGATCCAACGCATGGTTGCCGACGCACAGGAGTCCTCCTCCCGGGCTCAGGCCCTGGCGGATCGGGCGGCGGCGTTGTTGTTCTGGTTCGCGCTGATCTCTGCTCTGATCACCGCGGTGGTGTGGACCATCATCGGTAGCCCGGACGATGCCGTGGTGCGCACGGTCACGGTGCTGGTCATCGCCTGTCCGCACGCCCTGGGCCTGGCGATTCCGCTGGTCATTGCGATCTCCACCGAGCGGGCCGCGAAATCCGGGGTGCTTATCAAGGACCGGATGGCGCTCGAGCGGATGCGCACCATCGACGTGGTGCTCTTCGATAAAACCGGCACCCTGACTGAGGGTGCGCACACGGTCACCGGTGTCGCGGCAGCTGTCGGCGTCACCGAGGGCGAGCTGCTGGCCCTGGCCGCCGCCGCGGAGGCCGACAGCGAGCACCCCGTGGCCCGCGCCATCGTGGCGGCCGCGGCCGCCCATCCCGAGGCCTCTCGTCGGCAAATCCGTGCAACTGGTTTCAGCGCCGCCTCCGGCCGGGGGGTCCGGGCCACTGTCGATGGCGCTGAGATCCTCGTGGGCGGGCCGAACATGCTGCGCGAGTTCAACCTCACCACCCCGGCCGAGCTCACCGATACCACCAGCGCCTGGACCGGGCGTGGGGCCGGTGTGCTCCATATTGTCCGCGACGGTCAGATTATCGGTGCGGTGGCCGTCGAGGACAAGATCCGCCCCGAATCCCGCGCCGCCGTGAAAGCCCTGCAGGACCGCGGGGTGAAGGTCGCGATGATCACCGGTGACGCGCAGCAGGTGGCCCATGCGGTTGGCCAGGACCTAGGGATTGATGAGGTCTTCGCCGAGGTCCTGCCCCAGGACAAGGACACCAAGGTCACCCAGTTACAGGAGCGTGGCCTGAGCGTGGCCATGGTCGGCGACGGTGTCAACGACGCCCCGGCCCTGGCCCGCGCCGAGGTCGGTGTTGCCATCGGGGCCGGCACGGATGTGGCGATGGAATCCGCCGGAGTGGTCCTGGCCAGTGACGATCCCCGGGCAATATTGTCGATGATTAAGCTCTCGCAGGCCAGCTACCGCAAGATGATCCAGAACCTCATCTGGGCGTCCGGTTACAACATCTTGGCCGTGCCCCTGGCCGCCGGCGTGCTCGCCTCTAGCGGCATTCTGCTTCCCCCGGCTGCTGCTGCGGTGTTGATGTCGCTGTCGACGATTGTGGTGGCGCTTAACGCTCAGCTGCTGCGCCGGATTGATCTGGACCCGGCCCGCCTGGCTCCCACCAGTCCGAAGGAGGAACACGCCACGCCTACTCCGGCATCCACCGCCGTCCACTGATCCACCACTTCTCTCCACTGCCCCCATATGCCCCTGAAAGGCTCCACCATGAAGCGCACCCTATGTTCTTTCCGCTCTCGCCGCGGCCTCCACCCTGGCGCTGGCCGCCTGCGGTAAGGCCACCGAGTCAGGCAACACCGACGCCACCACCTCGGCCACCAGCACTGCGACGACTACCGCTGAGACGACCGAGACCACCATGGCAACGACTGAGACGGACGGGGAGATCTCCGCCGATTACAACGACGCGGACATCATGTTTGCCCAGATAATGATCCCCCATCACCAGCAGGCCGTGGAGATGAGTGAGATGCTCCTGGCCAAGGAGGGTATCCCCGCCCAGGTCGTGGAGTTTGCCCAGGGGGTTATTGTGAACTGCGGGCCGGGGCTGGGCGCGCCGCATTGGGGGATGCGTGTCGCCACCCCCACAGCCCGTGTTGACGGCACCCCCTTGACACCCATACCCCCTAGGGGTACTATCACTTCCATGAGCAACGAGCACGGATACCACGGCAACACCGAGAATCATCTCGCGCGCCTGCGCCGCATCGAGGGCCAGGTGCGCGGCCTGCAGCGCATGATCTCGCAGGGCGAGTACTGCATCGACATCCTCACACAGGTCTCGGCCGTCCAGTCCGCGCTCGATTCGGTCGCGGTCAACCTGCTCAAAGACCACATGAACCACTGCGTCGTCACGGCGGCGCGCGAATCCGACGAGGCCGCGCAGGCCAAAGTCGACGAGGCGGCCGCGGCCATCGCGCGCCTCATCAAGTCCTAATAACAAGGAGACATCATGACCACCGAGATCGATCGCACCATTGAACTGTCCGTCGACGGCATGACCTGCGGCCACTGCGTGATGAGCGTCAGCGAGGAGCTGAGCGAGATCCCCGGCGTCAAGAACGTCGAGGTCATCCTCAACTCGGGCGGCACCTCCAAGGTGACGGTCCTGACCGACACGCCCCTGGACGACGCGGCGCTGAGCGACGCGGTCTCCGAGGCCGGCTTCACGCTGGTCGGCATCGCCCGCGACTTCTGAGGATTTCCACGCCTCAACGACGAGGCCGGGGCACTTTCCCCGGCCTCGTTTCCTTTCACCAAATACATACCCCCGGAGGGTACCCATGTCCACTGACTCCATGACGACCACTCCCCCGGCCGCCCTTTCTGCTCCTGAGGCCAACCCGGCCTCGGACCCGACCCCCCAGGTGGGTGAGGGAACCCGCGCCCACGCCGCCGACCTGCGCCGACGCCTCATCGTCTGCGCGCCGCTGGGCATCCTCGCGATGATTCTGTCGATGGTGCCCGCCTGGCAGTTCACGGGGTGGCAGTGGGTCGTCGCGGCGGCCTCGATCCCGGTGGTCACGTGGGGCGCGTGGCCCTTCCACCGGGCGGCCTTCGCAGCGGGTCGCCACGGGGCGACGACGATGGACACGCTGGTCTCCCTCGGCGTCATCTCCTCGACGCTGTGGAGCTGGTGGGCGCTGCTGTGGGGCGGCGCCGGAGAGCTCGGCATGCGCATGCACATGAGCCTGATACCGCGCGCAGCTCACGCCGGCCACGCGGAGATCTACTTCGAGGGCGCGTGCATGATCGTCGTGTTCCTGCTGACGGGACGCTACATGGAGGCGCGCGCACGCTACCGCGCGGGCGACGCGCTGCGTTCGCTGCTGAGCATGGGCGCGAAGGAGGCGACGCTCGTGAGCGTCGACCCCGCGACCGGCGAGCGCTCCGAGAGCGTCGTGCACGCCTCGTCCCTGCAGGTCGGCGACCTGTTCACGGTGCGCCCGGGCGAGAAGGTGGCAACCGACGGCGTCATCGTCGAGGGTTCCTCCGCCCTGGACACCTCGCTCCTGACGGGCGAGTCCGTGCCCGTGGACGCCGCCCCCGGCGACGCGGTGACGGGTGCGACCGTCAACACGTGGGGCTCCCTGCTGGTGCGCGCCACGCGCGTCGGCTCGGACACGACGCTCGCGCAGATGGGGCGCATGGTCGCCGAGGCCCAGGCAGGTAAGGCGCCCGTCCAGCGACTCGCGGACCAGATCTCCGGCGTGTTCGTGCCGATCGTCATCGTTGTTTCCTTGCTGACGCTCGGGGGCTGGCTGCTCGCGGGCGGCGGCGTGCAGGCCGCGTTCACAGCTGCCGTCGCCGTTCTGGTCGTGGCGTGCCCGTGCGCGCTCGGCCTGGCCACGCCCACCGCGATCCTCGTCGGGTCGGGTCGCGCCTCGCAGCTGGGCATCCTCATCAAGAACGCGGAAATTCTCGAGCAGACGCGCTCGATCGACACGATGCTGCTGGACAAGACGGGCACGGTCACGACGGGCGTCATGTCCCTCGAGTCGGTCGCGGTCGCGCCCGGTGCGGGCGAGGCCTCGGCCCTGTCCCTGGCCGCCTCCGTTGAGTCCCTCTCCGAGCACCCGGTCGCCCGCGCCATCGCGTTGGGTGCCGCAGACCGAGGCCTGTCGCTCGTCCCGGTAACCGCGTTCGCGAACCAGCCCGGACTCGGCGTCGTCGGCATCACCGCCCAGGGCGGCGTACTGGTCGGGCGCCCGTCGTGGCTGGCTTCCCTGGGCATCGACGTGCCCACTTCCCTCCTTGATGCCGTGCGCGAGGCCGAGGCCTCGGGCGCCTCCGCCGTCGTCGCCGCCCTCGCGCCGCAGCTCGGCCAAGTGGCGACCACCGAAGCCGTCACCCCCATGCCGGAGGCCCACACGCACGTCGTCCTGCCCGGCCCCGACGCCAAACTGCCCCTCGCGACGCTCACCATGAGCGTGGGCGGCATGACCTGCGCATCCTGCGTTAGCCGCGTCGAACGCAAGCTCGGCAAGCTCGACGGCGTGAAGGCAGAGGTCAACCTCGCCACCGAATCCGCTCGCATCACACTCACCGCCCCTCACAGCGACGAGGAGCTCGAGGCCGTCGTCAACGCCGCCGGGTATTCCGGCACCATCACCTCCCGTTCTGAGGCCGCGACCGCCGATGGCGCACCCGCGGCTGGCGGCAGCGCGAGTGGGGATACCGGTACCCCCACCCAGACGGGCACCACCCCGGGCACGGGCGAGCGGGAGGGGGCCCCGGCCTCGTCCCTGGTGATACCCGAGCGCGTCGAGGGCAGTGCGATCGCCGCGCTGATCGTGCGCGACACGGTGAAGGACTCCTCCGCGGATGCGATCGCCCAGCTGCGCGAGCTCGGCATCGAACCGATCCTGCTGACCGGCGATAACGAGGCGGCGGCCCGCCACGTCGCGGATCAGGTCGGGATCGAGCGCGTCATCGCGGGCGTCCTGCCCGACGGCAAGCGCGACACCGTCGCTGACCTGCAGGCCGAGGGTCGCACGGTCGCGATGGTGGGCGACGGCGTGAACGACGCGGCCGCCCTCGCGCAGGCGAGCGCGAAGGGCCTGGGCATCGCGATGGGATCGGGCACGGATGTGGCGATCGAGGTCGCGGACATGACGCTCATGAACTCGTCGCTGACATCGGCAGCGACCGCGATCCGGGTGTCGCGCCGGACGCTGCGCATCATCAAGGAGAACCTGTTCTGGGCGTTCTTCTACAACGTGCTGATGGTGCCGCTGGCGATCGCGGGCCTGCTCTCCCCCATGCTGGCGAGCGCCGCGATGGCGTGCTCGTCGGTGTTCGTGGTCCTCAACTCGCTGCGCCTGCGCCGAGCACGATAGGGGTGTACCGCGGGCGCCTCGGATGCGCTCTCGCACCTCCCGTGAAACCGGGACCACCCCTGCACGGCACTCCGCGCTCGCTCTCGGTCCTCGCGTGAAACCCAGACCACCCCCGTATGCCCGATTCGCCCCAGTTCGACGTATTCGGCGCCAGCAGGGGCGGTCTCGGTTTCACTGGACCAACAACTCCACGCCGCAGGGGCGGCTTCGGTTTCACCGGACCAACAACCCCACGCCGCAGGGGCGGTCTCGGTTTCACGACCACTTGCCAATCGGCAGAAGCCAGCATCATCACCGTCAACCCGGCCTAGTCGGCACCAAACAGGCTCGCCTCACCACGCAGCACTTTACCGACCTATTAGGATCGTTATATGATTCCATGTAATATGGCAGCAGGCTCGGAGAGGGGACGATCGGCGCATCATGAAACCCTTGCGAACATGGCTCACCGTCGCGGGCGTTGTCGCCATTGGCGATCAAGCGTTCTTTGTTACCTTGAGCCTCTTTCTCCTCTCGTTCTACGGATCCGCAATTGCAGCTTCCTTCCTGACTGTCGCCTCGGTGACCCGGCTGTGTCTGATCCTCGCTGGAGGATACGCTGCGGATCGCTGGTCTCCCTACCGCTGCGTCCAAGTGGGGCTCGCATTACGCATCGTCGCCTTCCTTCTCGTCGGCTGCGACTCCCTGCAAGGCCCACATGTTCCCCTCCTGTCGTGCGGCATCGTTCTCTTCGGCGCGGGCGACGGTCTCTACCTGCCTTCTTCGGGCGCGCTCCTCAAGCGGCTGACCTCCCACGGGGACTTCTCTCGCACTATCTCCTGGGTCCAGGTCATCACGAGTGTCGCAACGGGACTCGCTGGCGCATCGAGCGGATTCAGCTTTGAAACCGTCCCCTTACACGCGTTGTTTCTGACGTTTGCGCTGCTAGCAGCAGTCGCACTCGCATTGTTCTGCGCGATTCCAAACGTCGCCGCAGCAACACAAGCAGACGACCAACCCCCGCAGACTCAGGCTCCCTCTATTGCTTCCGTCTCCCTCAAGGAGGTCGTCACACGAAATGGGGGAACCGTCGCAATCGGCCTGGTCACCGCTCTCCTGATCGACGCATCGCTATCCGGGATCATGAACATCGTGCTCCCAGCACGCTACCTTGAACTCGGATGGGGAGGTGGGACCTTTGGTGCCGCAGTGTGCGTCTTTGCCCTCGGTGGCGTTGTCGGAGGACTCATCGCATCGCGTATTCCCAGCGACCGCACAACAGCGCGCAACAGGGTTATCAACTGTGGGATCCTCGTGTTTGCCGCGCTTACTTGCGCCCAGTACATCGCAGTTTCGAGTTCACTATCACTGCTCCTCGTCGCCGCTTCAGGTTTCGGCGCTGGAGTAGTCGCACCGACTCTGATCGGCGATATCATGAACAGCACCCCCGAGTCCTTCGCTGGGCGCATCTACTCTGCTATCAACCTGGTGACCTACGGATCAGCGCCCGTCGCCTACGCGGCATGCGGATTCATCATGACTCGTTTCTCGACCTCCGCGCCCTTCCTGGTTGGCGCGGTGTTGCTCGCACTCGGAGGACTCGCAAGGATCATCGCGACATTCAAGTCTTCCTAGAGCACCAGAACAGCCCCATACATCGGCCGAAGGCACCACATGAAACCCAGACCACCCCTGCATGGCACCCCGCGCCCGCCCTCGGTCCTCCCGTGAAACCGGGACCGCCCCTGCATGGCCGATTCACCCCAATTCGACGCATTCGGCGCCAGCAGGGGCGGTCTCGGTTTCACCGGACCAACAACCCCACGCCGCAGGGGTGGTCTCGGTTTCACCACCGCCCCTCGAGCACCGCGCATGCCTGCCCGAGTTCCCTCGCGGGCTAACCACGAGCAGCGGCTAGCAGCCCACGCGGCCCGGTTTGGGTGGAGCCGCGCCCGCCACAGCCATGCACGCCGCGCCTCGGGCATGTCGCTGCCCAAACAGCCGGTGCCCACCCTCACGAGGTGCGTCGCGCGACGCGGAAGCCCTGCTTGGCGTAGACGGTCTCGTATGAGTGGCCGGGGTGGGCGGCGCTCCCCCACGACTCGGCGTCGACCTGCTGGTCACCCCACGCGTAGGAGCGCGCGTCGATGACGACATACTCCGGAGGGGTATCCATGGTGCCGGTCGTTCCCACCCAGTAGACCTCACGACCGGGCACGAGGCGCGCAAGCAGCGTCGTGTCAGTTTCGACGCTCACCCCCTCGGGCACCGCGTCGAGCGCGCCGAGGGCGGCGGCCATGCGCGGATCCTCCTTGAGGTCGGGCAGGTGCCACAACGGAAGGGACGAGGCCGTGAGAGCCAACGACGCAGCGGGCACGCACGCCACCGCCCAGGCCGCCACGCGCCAGCCCAGGTTCGACGAGGCCGGGGCCTCGTCACGAGATTGCGCCGCCAAATCGGCGGCGGCGCGCTCGGGCGCGAGCCACTGGTCGATGACGTCGAGCAGCGAGCACGCCGCGATGGGAACGAGCACTGCGTTGTAGTGCCACGAGTCCCAGCCGTAGTAGCTCTCCAGCGAGCCCGCGAAGCGCCACGCGAGCGTCGGGGCCACCAGCGCGAACCACGGGGAGGCAGTGCCCACAAAGCCGGCCCCGGCGGCCAGCACGATGAGGGTCACGAGCTTGACAGAGGGGGTCGTCAGAATGTCCCACAGGGAAGGGATTGCGCGCGCGGCGGTGGTTCCGCCGGTCGGCGTGCCCGCGCCCGTCGCGGCACCATCGAGGGAATAGGCCCACGTGCCCGCCGGGTTCATCGCCGGGAGCAGCACCTTCACCGTCACCACAAATGCGACGATACCGAACAGCGCGTACGCTATCGACCGCAGGACAGCAGACCGCCCTTCGCCTCGGCGCCGCCACGCGAGAGCGAGGCCAGCAACGAAGACCGTCAGCCCGAGATCCTCCTTGACAAGGACGAGGGGCGCCAGCCACGCCATGCACGCACCCCAGCGCCGCTCGACGAAGGCGACACCCCCGAACGCCAGCAGCGGGACGGCCATGCAGACCTCGTGGAACTGGGCACCGACCGCGCCCTGCAACCCCCACCCGAGCCCGTAGGCAAGCCCGACGAGGAGGGCACCGCCTCGGCCGAGGAGGCGCTGCGCGAGGCGCGCGATGGGCAGGACCGACGCGGCGATCAGCAGGTCCTGGACGACGAGGAGGGTGAGCGCCGAGGGGAAGAGACGAAAGATCGGTCCCAGGAGCGCCAGGATCGGGTGGAAGTGATCGCCCAGCAGGTTGTAGCCCGGCCCCTTGATGGGGACGATGGGCGCCTCGAAGCGCGAGTATGCCTGGACGGCCTCGGCGAAGATGCCCAGGTCCCAGGAGGGGGCGACGAGCGCACGCCACTGCGCCACCGAGTAGCAGACATAGAGCGCGCCGACGGCGCACGCAATGACGGCTGGTAGCCACCAGGTCGCGATGAAGCGACCGACGGCTAATCGATCCGGGCCCTTCACCCGACCATCTCCGTGCGGCGCGCGTCGGAAGGATCAGAGGCCTCCGCCTCGTCGCGGGCCGAGGCGGGGGCCGGGTAGGGCACGCCGATCCCCTGTTCATGGTCGGCGCGGCGCTTCGAGCGCGCGTCGGAGTGGAAGAGCTGGCTAACCGTGGCGCGCACGGCATCGAACATGCGTGCCGGGCGGTTGAGCGAGCCGAGCGAGCGGTCCGCGCCCGAGTGCGCGAAGTTGCAGGGGACCTCCATGACGGAGAGCCCCGCGCGCAGAACGTTGATCGTCGTGGAGGCCTCGAGCACGTAGCGGCCCGCGAAGGGCATGGCTGCGTCGATGGCCTCGCGCGTCAGGCAGCGCTGGTAGCTGAGGGGGTAGTGGCAGTTCCAGCCGGTCTTGCGGCGGATGAGCCGGCGGGCGACGCCCGGCCCGTAGCCCGAGTACTCGCGTCCCGTGGCTGGGACGGCGATCGCCATGTCGGCCTGGCGCGCAAAGACGGCCTCGACGAGGGCGGTGGCCTCGACCGCGGACTCCCCGAGGTCGGGCGACAGGAGCAGGATGTGGCGGGGCGGCCCGTCGGGGCGGTCGCGCATGGCGGCGACCTTCACGCCGGTCTCGATCGCCGAGGCGCGCCCTCGCTCGACGGAGTGGCGCACGACGACGGCGCCGGCGGCACGGGCGGCGCGGCCGGTGTCGTCCGTGGAACCATCGTCGACGACAATGAGGAGGTCAACGCTGGGTATCGCGCGGCATGCGCGCACGGTGGCCGCGACGGCGCGTCCGACGTTGTGCGCAGCGATGACGGCGGCGACGCGCTGCGGCTGGGAACCTCGAGATCCGGCGGGATAGTTCACGACTAACAGTCTACGGGCGGCGGGACGTAATCGCGTCCCGCCGCCCGTAATGTGAGCGACAAACCTGTCTCAACGACAGGTAAAAATGTGCTTAGCGGATCGTCACAGCTCGAGAGACGAGGCCCTGACGTGCGCGACGTTCCTTGTCATCCAGGCGCTCGGTGACCTTCAGGGCCTCCTCGAGGGCCTTGGCAAGGGCCTGCGTGCCGGGCGCGACGTCGGCCGCGCTGGCACCCTCAGGCAGCTCGAAGACCGGGACGATCAGGCCGCACGCGCGGAAGGAACCCACGTAGCGGGAGCCCTCGCCGACGTTGGCCTCGCCGCGTGCGGCCAGGCGGGCGAGCGCGTCGAAGAGCTTGGTCTCGTCGTTGTCCGTCAGGAAACGCACGAAGTTACGGTTCATCTCGCACCAGTACGCGCCGGGAACGCCGGGCACGGGCTCGGTCGGAATGATCTCGTCGCGGTTCTGCTCGAGGGCGCGACGCGTCTGGTCGTCGATCTCCTCGGACGGGTCGAACCAGAAGGAGAAGTCCTCCTCGAGCTTCATGTCCGTGAAGCTGTCGGCGTCGACGATGTCCTGGAGACGCTCGGAGGGCTCGCGCACGTCGATCGAAATGACGCCCTCGTCGCCCGCCTCCTTCGCAGCGATGGCTGCGAGCAGCGCAGCGCCCGCGTCGTGGCTGAGGTCCGCGGAGTTCGAGCGGGTCTGCAGCGCAACGAGGATGCGGCCGTCGGGGCGCACCATCGCAGGGTGGCCCTCGGGCAGGAGAGTGACGAAGTCGAATTCGACGGCGCCGTGGTCGGCGTCGGTACGTGCGGTCAGCGTGGCCGCCGGGATGAGCTCGCGCATGGCGACCAGCTCGATCTCCTTCGGCAGACCCTCGTAGGGGCGCGCAACGAAGGGGATCGGCGGGCGATACGCCTTGAGCTTGGCGGGATCGGTGACCTTCTTACGGCGGCTAGCTTTACCCATGGGTGTAATCGTAGCGGGTTTCGCCCAATCGACGAGGTGGGGGCTGGGCGAGCCGGTCCACTCACCCCAGCCCGTGCCTCGTCAGCGGGCGGCACCCCGGGCGATGACCTCCACGCCGGGCAGGGCCGCGCGGTACGCGTCGAGGAAGCGCTCGTACCCGGCCACGCCCTCGGGGGTAGGCACGAGGGTGGAGACGGAAGCACCCGCGAAGACCCGCTCGGAGAGGTAGTCCGGCAGGGCGAGTGCGGCCTCGTCCCCTGCGAGGACCGCACGGTAGCGCGCGAGCACCGCGATACCCCACGCGCCACCCTCGCCCGCTGTGTCGCCCACGGAGACGGGGATGTTCAGCGAGTCCGCGAGGATCTGCTGGGCGACGCCCGGGGTCTTGAAGAGGCCGCCGTGAGCGAAGAGGGAGTCGAGGTGCACACCCTCGCCGCGAAGAATGTCGACGCCGATGCGCACGGCCGCGAAGATGCTCATGAGCTGGGCGCGCACCGCGTTCGCGAGGCTGACGCGCGCGTCGGCGGTGTGAGTGAAGACCGGCTGCGCGGCTTCCTGGCCGACGAGGGGCTCGGCGGACAGCGTGTTGTAGGCCATGACGCCACCGGCGTCGGCCTCGCCCGTGAGCGCGTGGTTGTAGAGGGCGTCGTAGATCGCCGGGACGCTCGCGTCGGCACCCACCAGGCGCGCGAAATCCGCGAACCAACCCACCCACGCGTCGATCTCGGACGCGCCGTTATTCGAGTGAACCATCGCGACCGGCGATCCGTCGGGCGTCGTCACCATGTCGATCTCAGTGTGCAGCTCGGCGAGGGAGCGCTCGAGGACAGCCATGAGGAAGACGGAGGTGCCGCACGAGATGTTGCCCGTGCGCTGGGCGATCGCGTTCGTGGCGATCATGCCGGTACCCGCGTCGCCCTCGGGCGGGCACAGCGCAATCCCGGCCTGGAGCGTGCCGGTCGGGTCGATGAGCGCGGCGCCCTCGGAGGTCAGCGTCCCCGCGTCCTCGCCCGCGCTCAACACGGTCGGGAGGACGTCGCGCAGGCGCCACGGGACCCGGGCCTCGACCAGGGCCTCGTACTGGTCGAGGTAGGACTCCACGTAGGTGCCCGCCTGCGAGTCGATCGGGAACATGCCCGAGGCGTCCCCAACGCCCAGGACGTGGCGGCCAGTGAGCTGGTGGTGGACCCATCCCGCCAGCGTCGTGAGACGCGCGACCCGCGGCGCGTGCTCCTCGGAATCGAGGACCGCCTGATGCAGGTGGGCGATCGACCAGCGCAGGGGGATGTTGAACCCGAAGAGCCTCGTGAGCTCGTCAGCCGCTCGCCCCGTGTTGGTATTGCGCCACGTGCGGAAGGGAGCGAGCAGGTTGTCCTCGGCGTCGAAGGCTAGGTAGCCGTGCATCATCGCGGAGATACCGATCGAGCCGTAAGATGCGGGGATGACGTCGTAGCGCTCACGCACGTCGGCCACCAGGGAGGCGTAGGCCGCGCGCAGGCCGGCGACGACCTCGTCGAGGGTGTAGGACCACAGGCCGCCTTCGAGGTGGTTCTCCCACCCGTGGCCTCCGGTGGCGAGCACCTCGTGGTCGGGGCCGATCAGGACGGCCTTGATGCGGGTCGAGCCGAACTCAATGCCGAGCGCGGTGTCAGCGGCGGCGATGGCGGCGCGAGGGTCGGTGCTCATGTGTGCTCCTTGAGTCTTCATTGACGAGGCCGGGGCCAGTGCTGCGTTAACGATAACACTTTCGTAGAGGCAACAACAACGACCGTTGGTTCTTTATCAGACACTCTGTTCGCTATTAGTTTCTTAATCCCTGATTACCGAGCGCCGATAGCGTTTCGACAACCATTTTATTCCCGGCTCACCACGCATCGGACGCTCTTTCAACTATGTCCAAAGAGCGATAGACTACGCGTAGTCACATTTGAGGAGGACACATGTCTACGGCCCGCGTTGCACGCTCCGTCAAGCTCGATCCCGAGATCGACGCCCGCCTCACGGCACTCGCTGAGCGGACGGGACGAACGAAGTCGTTCTACATGAATCGCGCCATCGAGTCAGCGCTCGAAGAGATCGAGCTGGCCTACTCACTACAGGCGGAACTCGAGGACATTCGCAGGGGACGCACAGCATCGGTGAGTCTTGACGAGGCGGTGAAGACCCTTGGCCTGGAGGGCTGAGCTGTCACCGCGTGCACTGAAGCAGCTGAGCAAGCTCGATAAGCCAACCGCGCGCCGTATCATCGACTACCTACGCGAGACTGCGAGCGGCGAGGATCCCCGCTCGCGAGGGAAGGGACTGACCGGCAACCTCGCAGGATTTTGGCGATACCGCGTCGGCAACTATCGGATCATTGCTTCCATCGAAGATGATGAGTTACTGATCCTCGCCATCAACATCGATCATCGGTCGCGCATCTACCGTTGACCTACCGGGCGCTGAAGCCTTCGATGAAGAGCTCGCGTGCACGATCGATCGCGGCGAGCTCGTTGTCCGTGAGGGGCTTGGTTGCGCTGCGTTCGATGAAGGTCAGGAAGACGGAGGCGTAGATGTCTGCTGCGAGCGGCAGAACGTCATCATCCATGCGACCGCGGGCCCAATCAGTAAATACCGAACGGGCCGTTCGGCACAGCTGCTCGTGCAAGTCGCCGTTGCCGCCCACTCGAATGGCCAGCAGGGTCTGCATGGCGCGCCCGTTACGCGCGTAGATTTCAGTGAGCTGCCGGGCAACAGCTCGACTGTTGCGCACCTCGCCAAACCACAGTCCCTCGAGCGCCGGGGTGATCTCTTCGAGGAGGAAGGAGACGACCTCGGCTAGGAGCTCGTCCTTGTCGGTGTAGTGATCGTAGAAGGTCGTGCGAGAGACCATCGATGCGGCACAGATGTCGGTCACGGACACGTGCGCGTAGGGCTTGGCTTGGCACACTTTGACGAGGCCCGAGCGGATCGCGCGCCGTGTCTTCCGGATGCGCAGGTCCAGGTTCTTCTCTGCCTCACGCCCGTGCTTATCCGCGCTTCGCAGGAACATGTCTCTCCGATCAGTATCGCTGTATCTGTATCACTATCCTACGCATAACATACAGTATGTACGGTATCCAACAGTCCATCCATTATTGTTTTCTTCCTCCTTTTCCTGCGGGTCATATTCTCGACACATGTTCACGCACTACACGGGCAACCGGCAATTCGATCTCCAGCTGAACCGCTCCCTCGGGCCGATTCTGGACCGGCCTGGAATGGATCGGTTGACAACGAGCGTCCTCCCGCACATCCGTTCTACTTCCCAGATCACGCAGTTCGCCCATCGTCTGGCGGCCCACTTTGATTCCGAGGGGGACGCGGCGGCCGCGTGGCGACTGTACTTCCTGGCCGCCTTCTACCTGCCCGAGCACGACCCGAGCAAGCGGCACTTCATCGACGCGGCATCGCGCAACTTCGACACCTCCCACTCTCACCTGGCGATGCGCCGGCACACAATCCCCTACAAGGGTGGCTCACTGACAGCGATCCGGTGGCAGGCCGATCCTGACGATCGTGCCCGCTTCCCCTACGCGCCTTCCACCCTCGTCATGATGAACGGCTTCGACGGATACGCGGAGGAGATCATGGGCTTCGCCGAGTACTTCCCCTGCCGCCCCTTCGACATCATTACCTTCGACGGACCCGGACAGGGACACACCGCCCTGGCGGGCATACCTCTGGAGCCGCGTTGGGAACTCCCAACGACCACCGTCCTGGACTACTTCGACCTCGACAGCGCGGCCGCCCTCGGCCTCTCCTTCGGCGGCTACCTCGTCATGCGGGCCGCCGCCCACGTGCCGCGCATCAGCCACGTCGTTGCCTTCGACATGATGTACCGGCTCCTGGACGGGCTGACGCTACCCCTGCCCGCGACTGTCCGTCCGCTCGCGGCCTCGATCGTCGAGCGTACCCGTCCCGCATGGCTCATCGACGCGACCATGTCCGTCGCTGTCCAGGCGAGCGCCGACCTCGCGTGGAAGCTGCAGCAGGGGCGCCACCTGACGGGAATGGATAAGCCGAGCGACGTCTTGCGTGCGCTGGGGGCGTACACGATGGAGCCCCTTGCAGGCATGATCCGCCAGCCCTGCCTGGTGATGGCCGGCGACGCCGACCAGTACGTCCCCTTTGAGCGCCTGTCCGACGTGCGCCGCATTCTCGCGGGCGCCGCTTCGCTGGATGTGCGCGCTTTCACCGAGGCGACGGATCCGGGCATGGCGCAGCACTGCCAGATCGGCGACCCTCACCGAGCCTTTAGGATCATGGGCGACTGGCTGGTGGGACCCGCAGCCAAGCCGTGTTCGACCCGCACGAGGGAGTAGGGCGTGCAGCGGTGCCACTCAGCGTCCAGCGACCCCGCAGCGGCGCATGATCGCGTGCATGACCGCGGCGGCGCCGTCATTGTCGACGGCGGCCGTCACATGGTCGGCGTGGGCGCGCACCTCCTCGGAGGCACCACCCATGGCGACACCGAAGGCCGCCCACTCGATCATCGCGATGTCGTTCGTGCCATCCCCAACGGCAACGGTCCCGCACGCGGGCAGGCCGAGACGCTGACGGAGAGACTCCAGGCCACTGGCCTTCGTCACCCCGAGCGGCTCGATGTCCGCCCAGGACGTCCAGCCGACGAACACCTCATGGGTGCGCGACACGTCCAGGGACGACAGGATCCGATGGAACTCCTCGCGATCCATCTCGGCGGCGCGCACGACGATCTTCGGCGTGGGCGTGGAGGCAAGCTCCTCCATCGACACGATGCGATGATCGCTCCCTTCAATCTCGTTGTTCGGGAAGGGAGCGGACAGGAGGATGTCGGGGTGCGGCATCGATGCGAACACTGAGCCGGGCACGGCCGCGGCGATCTCCTCCAGGATCGGACCGGGCACGAAGGTACGTTCCTCGACGATCTCGCACTCCCCGCCGCTCACGCGCACGAGGGTCGCGCCGTTGTTGCACAGCGCCCACCCGTCCGTGAACTCCAGGGCACCCAGGACCGGGATGACGCCCTCGAGCGCACGACCCGAAGCGATCAGGACCTGGGCACCCGCGGCGGCGAGACCATGAATGCCCTCGAGGACACGCGGGGTCGCGCCCGCTGGGGTCAGGATCGTGCCATCAATATCGAGCGCAACCAGGACCTGTCCCGCCGACGTCGGAATGCCGGCGGGCAGGGCGGCCTCGGCCTCGTCGAGAAGATTCTCGAAGGGGCGAGCAACTTCCCCGGAGGAGGGGACCGTCAGGAAGCGCTCTTGGCTCATCGAGCGACCGGGCTCAGAACCTCGAGTCCCCCCAGGTAGGGGCGCAGGGCCTCGGGCACATAGATCGAGCCATCCGCCTGCTGGTGATTCTCCAGGAAGGCGACGATCCAGCGGGTCGTGGCCAGCGTGCCGTTCAAGGTGGCGACTGCGGTCATGCCGTCCTCACGGCGCTCGCGAATACCGAGGCGGCGGGCCTGGAACGTCGTGCAGTTCGAGGTCGAGGTGACCTCCATGTAGCGCTCCTGAGTGGGCAGCCACGCCTCGCAGTCGAACTTGCGGGCGGCGGAGGTGCCCAGGTCGCCGGCGGCCGTGTCGATGACGCGGTAGGGCAGCTCGACCTTGGCGAGCATCTCCTCTTCCCACGCGAGGAAGCGCTGGTGCTCCTCGGCAGCATCCTCCGGGCGGCAGTAGCTGAACATCTCAGCCTTGTTGAACTGGTGGACGCGGATGATGCCTCGCGTGTCCTTGCCCGCAGAGCCCGCCTCGCGGCGGTAGCAGGTGGACCAGCCCATGTAGCGCTTGGGGCCACCCGACAGGTCGAGGATCTCGTCGGCGTGGTAGCCGGCGAGGGCCACCTCGGACGTACCCGTCAGGTACAGGTCGTCGGCGGGCAGGTAGTAGATCTCGTCGGAGTGCTCGTTGAGGAAGCCGGTGCCGCCCATGACCTGCGGGGTCACGAGGGTCGGGGTCATCATCGGGACGAAGCCGTTGGCGAGCGCCTGATCCATGGCCATCGTCATGAGGGCCAGCTCGAGGCGGGCACCGATGCCCTTGAGGTAGTAGAAGCGGGCGCCGGAGACCTTCGCGCCGCGCTTGGTGTCGATCGCATCCAGGCCCTCGCCGAGCGCGAGGTGGTCCTGGGGCTCGAAGCCCTCGGCGGCGAAGTCGCGGGGGGCGGGGCCCTCGTGGCGCAGAACCACGAAGTCATCCTCACCACCGACGGGCACACCGTCGACGACCAAGTTAGGCAGAAGGCGTGCGAGGCGGTCGGCATCGGCATCGGCTGCGTTCGCGGCGGCCTCAGCGGCCTTCACCTGCTCGGCGAGCTCCTTAGCCTGAGCCAGGATCGCCGGACGCTCCTCCTTGGAGGCGCGGCCCACAGACTTGGAGACCTCCTTTTGGGTGGCTCGCAGCGTCTCGAAGGCCTGGAGGGCCTCGCGGCGGGCGGCGTCAGCCTCAATGATCTCATCGACGAGGCCGGGGTTTGCTCCTCGGGCGCGCTGGGAGGCACGGGCGGGTTCGGGGTTTTCACGCAGGGCACGCACATCAATCATGCGTCCCATCCTATGCCAGGTGGGCGCGCCGTGTCCCCTACCGACCCGACTTTGAATTCAATACAGCAGGTCAAGGTTATGCACAAACCACATCCCTGAGGTCCTCAAAATCCTGAAAGTTATCCACCTTTGGTGTATAACCGTGTGGACAACATGACGGCGAGCATACGCCAGCTCGTCTCAGATGGCACGAAAGACAACAAAAAGTCACTTCACAACCCGTCCACAGGCACGAAGCGGGATACGCTAGACCTATGGACGCAACACCGTGGGTACTCGCTGCCGTCGCCGGAGCTGGAGCCATCGGTGCCGCACGCCTCGCAACAGCCCTGACCCGCAGGCACCGCCGCCGCAAGGCACTCGCCATCCCCGCATCGGTGGACGACCCGACGCGCGGACGGCCGCGCCCCTGGATCATTATGAACCCCTCCAAGCACGAGGATCCACAGGCCTTCAAGGAGCTCATTAACCGCAAGGCCAAGGAACTCGGCATCACGCACGTGCACTGGCGCGAGACCACACGTGAGGACCCAGGCACCGGGCAGGCCGTGCGCGCTCTCGCGGAAGGCGCGTCCGTCGTCATCGCCGCAGGCGGAGACGGAACAGTGCGCGCTGTTGCCGCCGGCATGGCAGGATCCGACGTCCGCATGGGCATTATCCCCGTGGGCACCGGCAACGTCCTGGCCGGAAACCTCTCCGTCCCCGACGATCCCGAAGAGGCCCTCGCCGTCGCGCTCGACCGCAACCACCGCGCCGTCGACCTGGCATGGGTACGCATCGAAGACGTCACCCAGGAGTCCACTCAGCCCGCCGAGGGCGGACTGCGCCTCGCGGCACGCACCGCGCTACACCCCGAAGCCAGCGCTGCGGACCAGGGCGCCCCGGCCTCGTCGAATGAGCCGCGCGCGGACGAGTACGCGTGCCTCGTCGTCACGGGCATGGGATACGACGGTGCAACGATGGCGGACACAAACCCCGAACTGAAGAAGCGCATCGGATGGATCGCCTACGTGTGGGCCGGCCTGGGTGCGATGGGCGTTCCACGCATGAAGGCGCGCCTCACCCTACGCTCACCCGCCGCTCGAGTGGCGGACCCCCTGGGCGTCGGCGATCAGATCACGGGAGAGGCCCTGGACGAGGCATCCTCGGCTAGCGCCGAACCCCTGCGCTCACCCGCCGATGAGATCACCCGCGTCGAGGCCCGGTCCGTCATGTTCGCGAACGCGGGCGAGCTGAAGATGCTGGTTCTCGCCCCCGATGCAGAGCTGTCGGACGGCCTCATCGACGTCATCGCGGTTGACGCGCTCGCCGGCCTGCTCGGCTGGGCGGACGTGACCTGGAAGATGCTCGGCCAGCTCATCGGCCTACGCCCGATCAACCTGCCCGTCTCGACCGGCAAGGTCGCGTTCCGCCAGGCGAAGGGCGCATCCGTCACGGCCGAAGAGGCCCAGGTGTGCCAGGTGGACGGCGACGCGATCGGACTCGCCCACACCATGCACATTCGCATGCAGGCGGGCGCCCTCGACATCGCAGTGCCCGCAGAGCGCACGTGGATGGAGCTGCTGCCCGGCTAAGTCGGCCCCGTCATAGAGCGTGCCTCGGTCTCATCTGATACGAGGCCGGGGCGACGCCTATTGGCTCAGCGCGGCGACGCGGGCGTCAGGCCAGCGGCCAGGCCGGGGCGTTGCCCGCAGCCTCGCCCATGCCATCCCCACCGTGCAGCAGGTCCGCAACCCACGCGCGACCCGCGCGGAAGTCCTCGTCCGTCGTTCCCGGGGCAACCGACGCGCGCACGCCGTCGACACGCGGGTAGGAACCCATGAAGCGAACCTCCGGCGAGTAACGGTGCAGGCCGACGAGGGCTGCCTGAACGCGCTCCTCACGGATGTGGCCGACGATGTCAATGCTGAACGTGTAGTTCCCGAGGCCGTCACCGCTCGGACGCGACTCGATGCGGGACAGGTCGACGCCGCGCGCCGAGAACTGCTCAAGGAGGGTCAGCAGAGCACCCGACTTATTGACCGGCAGGGCAACCTGGATGGTCGTCTTGTCCGCGCCGGTCGGAGGAGGCACCACGCCGGGGCGAGCCACCAGGACGAAGCGAGTGATCGCGCCCGGATTGTCAGCGACGTCGGTGAACAGGGCCTCCAGGCCGTAGGTGTTGACCGAGACCGCGTTGCACAGGGCGGCATCGAAGGACGCGTCACCATCCGAGAGGAGCTCGGCGGCAGCGGCCGTCGACGTGGCGGGCACGTGGATCGCGCCGGGGAAGGTCTCCTCAACCCAGCCGCGGCACTGCGCCCACGCGTGCGGGTGCGTCCCGATACGGCGAATATCCTCGGGGCGAGTACCCGGCAGGACGGCCAGCTGGAAGACGACATGCACGTGCATCTCTGCAACGATGACGAGGGGGTCGCCGTGCGAGAGCGAATCCAACGTCGCATTGACGCCGCCCTCAATAGAGTTTTCGATCGGGACGACGGCACGGTCGGCCTCGCCGCGGCGCACGGCCGCGAGCGCCTGCGGGGCACTCGTCATGGGCATGAGGATCGCGCCGGCGGGCGCGACCTGGTGGACAGCCTGCTCGGTAAACGTGCCGAACGGGCCAAGGAAGGCGATACGAAGCTTGTCACCGAGGGGCGCGGGGCCGGGAATGTTCGTCGTCATGGTGTCAAGGGTAACGAGAGCGAAGAGAGTGGCGCGGCCTCGTTTCGGGGACGGGGGCGCATTGTGGCCAATCGCGCGGGTTCCGAGGCCGGGCGAGCCTCACGGAGGCGCGCCGCCGGCCTCGCGCAAAACTCCCCCAGGCGGCGGACTCCCCCAGGAAACCGACCGATCGTCAGTCGCGGGAGCCGGTCACGCCGTTCGCGAAGGCCTCGCGTCCACCACCCGGTGTCACCTCGCCGCACGCGGTGATCTTCCACAGCTTCGCGGTGCCGCCCGCGTCGACCAGCTCGAAGCCGGTGGACGTGTCCACGTTGTAGAGGCCGGGGTGGCGGGAGGATCGCATGAAGTTGTAGTAGGCGCCGTCTTCCTCTTCGTAGAAGTGGGTAATGCCGAGCCTGCGCACGACCTCGCACACCTCGGGATCAGTCGCGATATCGTGGAAACGCTGGATGAGGATCTTCTGCGAGGCCACATCCTTGTTAGCCGTGCTCAGCTGCGGGAATACCGCCTTACGACCGCCGATCATCTCGGAGTACGCCGCGCCCGCGATCGGGTCGCCCAGAATGAGCGCGTCGGGGGCGGTCGTGTACGGCATGCGGCGCAGCATGGCGAGCTCACCCATCGTGGCCATACCCGGCTTGCCCAGGCGATTCGGATCGTACACCTGGGCGACCGCAGCGTTCCGCGCGTCGATGGCACCAATGCCGGACAGGACCAGCACGAGCAGGCCGACAGCGAACTGGATTGGCCAACGCGGCGCCTCGATATTGTCGTCGGATCCTCGTTCGGCGAGGATCCGCTGCAGCCACCTCGTCCACGCGGCGTGGATGAGACCAACGATGGCGGCGACACCGACCGCCATGAGGATCGTCAGCGCGATGTCTTCGACGCCCATAATGCGACGGGCATCCTTGTACCAGGGGGCCAGCAGGTAGGTGCGCAGCGCCGAGTCGGGCGAGTACGCCAGGGCGGTGAGGGCCGCAAGGATCGTATAGGAGGCCAACGGCCAGAACGGCAGGGGCTGCGCCTCCTCCTCGGATTCCTCGATCTCTTGGGCCGAGGCCAGGGTGCCCTCCTCCGCTTCCACACCCGCGTCATCGGTGAGTCCGGCGCGCTCGGCGGCACGCTCCAGGGGATCCGTGCGACGGAACAGCAGGTGGAGGCGGGCGGTCACCGCGATGCCGATGATCAGGAGAATGAGCTGGACGATCATCCACTGAGCGTTGCCGGCGGTGTTGGAGAAGGGCGGGTAGGGCAGGAATGCGTGGCTGAAGGCTTCGCCCCAGTTGCTGCCGTCGCGCCGGTAACTGCCCATGGCCCGGATCTTTGACGACGACAGCGCGAGGAGCGGTGCCGCGACGACGACAAACGCGATGGCGCCCCACGCCAGGGCGACGAGCTGGCCTCGTCCACCGCGACCGTAGGAGCGTCGGGCGAGGGACGCGATGGAGGCGAGGAGCGGCGCGATCAGGAACGCGAGGATCGAGAAGGCGGCGCTCGGGTGCGCGCCGACGAGGCCGATGGCACCGATGAGGAGGAACACAGCCTGCGGGATACGGCGCAGGAAAGCATGCAGCCCGTCGCCCGCGCGCAGGTCGGCGACCAGCCTGCGCCCCGCGACGATCGCGATGGCCGACAGACCCGGCACCAGAGCGGTGCCCGTCGAGTTGGGCCACTGGTTGTACATGGTGAGCGCGTCGGCGGGCATATTGAGCAACATCCCGCCGATGATGGGCGCCGCCATGATCGCGCTGCGCGACGCGGTCAGCACCGAGACGAGGGCCGCCAGGCCGACCACCCACACGGCCATGAGCGCCAGCGAGGACACGTTCGAGGCCTGGATGACCGAGTCGTAGCGCGCGAACAGCGAGACAAAAGCGTGCCAGCCCGTCGGATAGTAGACGTTACGGCCGCCGTACAGCTCGTGGAGGCCACCGAAGGGACTGGCGTTCTTGCCGTACAGCATCGCGTGCACGCCGTTCTGATGGAACGTCGGATCCCACTGCTGGACAGGGTTCGATGGGGCCGCGCCCATCACGAGGGGCAACGCCGCGAGGACGAAGCCCACCAGGATCGCTCCCCACGTGGCCGCGCGGATCGCGGCCTGGCGTCCGCCGATCGGCTTGCGCACGCCGATCGCCTCGCGCAGGGGAACTCCCCGCAGGGAGAATCCGTCGTTGCTGCGGCGGAAGAAGCTCAGGCTCCAGGCGCCGGCGCCTCCCAGGGCACTCATGCCGAGGATCGGCAGCGCAGTCGAGGGCTCCCACTCGATGTCGAGCGCCGGGTAGGCGACGGACAGGATCGTGATCAGGCCAAAGGTGAACGCCGGAGCCGCTCCGATCGCGACGAGCGACGAACGACCTCCCGCCCTCAGCCACATGAACCCCGGCAGGACCAGGGCAACCATCATGGCCAGCAGGGTCGGGAGCAGCATCCACCAGGCCAGCATGGATTACTCCTTGTCAGAAGCGGCGCGGCGCTTGCCCACAATCTCAATGATGACGGGCAGGACCGACGCGAGGATGATGACGCCGAGGATGAGCGTCAGGTTGTCGTGCACGAAGGGCACGTTGCCCAGGAGCGAACCCGCGAGGATGAAGCCCGCGCCCCACACGACGGCACCCAGCGTGTTGAAGGCCAGGAACTTCGGGTAGGGGTAGCGGGCCATGCCCGCGGCGATCGGAATGAAGGTACGCACGAAGGGGATGAAACGTCCGATGACGAGCGAGCGGCCACCGTAGTTCGTGAAGTAGTATTCCGCCTTCTCCAGGTGCTCAGTCTTGAGGAATCGGGCATCGGGCTTGAAGAAGCGACGCCCCCACTTGGCGCCCAGGAAGTAGCCGATCTGCGCTCCGATGAAGGCCGCGACGACGACGAGGAGGATGAGCGTCGGCAGGTGCAGGCCGAGGCGGTCGTGGAGCAGGCCGGCGCTGAACAACAGGGATTCACCGGGCAGCACCGGGAACAGGACACCCGACTCGATGAGGACGATGAGCATCGTTCCCCACAGCACCCACGGCCCCATGGCGACGAGCAAAGTCTCAGGATTTTTAAACCACTCGATAACGGTGTGCAGCATCGACGGATCTGATGCGGTCACGAGTGTCGACCAGGTCACGATAGGGCCCTTTTCTGCCGGGAATGTATCACCCTAACCCTACCTTTGTTGACCGCAATTATAGGATAGGCGGCATGAGGAAGCGCAAGGATTCACACGACGGTTCTCCGGTCGGGGACACGAACATCCTCTTCGTCCCCGATTCCTCCGCCGACCCCTCGGCATCCGGGGTGGATACCCTCATGGGGATGATCGACGAGGCCGGGGCACCCCCGCAGGCTCCCCCGCCCCCGGAGGTCCCTTCCTCGGAGGCGCGCACCGAGGTCATGGAGCCCGTCGTCACGCCGGACACGACGACCGCGCCCGTAGCCATGCCGCCCAGCATTCCTCCCAGCCACGCGGACGCCGACCAGGGCACCCCTGCCTCGTCGACGAATAACGAGGGCGCGGCGGATCCTCTGCTTCCCCCGCCCGCGCCCACGGCCGATAACGCCGCTGCCAGCTCCGAGGAACCCGCCGACGAGGCCGAGGCCAGCGCACCAGAGGCCACCACGGAGACCAACGCAGAGGCCACCACCGGCGACAAGGACGCGGATATTGAATCCACCGCGCCCCCGGCTACCGGCGAAATCGCCACAAACCTGCCCGTACGCCGCATGCGACTGCCCCGCCCCGTCTACATCGCTGACCGCATCCTGCCCGTGCGCCGCCGCCGCGAAGACATCGTCGACGTCGTCATCTCCCTCATCGCGATTCTCTTCATCTGGACGATCGGCGCGCTGGCCAGCGCGACCACGCGCGGCGTCACCATGGACGTCCTCAGCTTCCAGCTCGTCCGCCAGATCCTCATCCTGCCCGTGAGCATCACCGAGGGCCTCATCATTTTGACCACGCCGATCCTCGTGATCGTCTCGCTCGCGCTGCGTAAACGCCTCCAGGCGATCATCCAGGTCCTCGTGACGAGCCTCGTGGCCGCGGTCGGCGGCTGGATCATCATCCTGCTGACTGGCCTGCTACCCTCCGACCTGACCGCGCCGCTGAGCGTCGACCGCGCGCTTGCCACGCAGGGTTCCCAGACCGGCATCGCGATCGCCATCAACCTGGTCATCGTCACCCTGTGCGCGCTGTTCACCTCCGCCGGCGAGGCACAGTCGATGAAGGCCATCAAGTGGGGATGGACGGGCCTGTGGATCATTCTCATCCTCGGCGTGCTGCGCTCGTCCATGACCCTGCCCGTCGCCTTCATCTCCGTCTTCCTGGGCCGCGCTTTCGGCTCGGGTTCACGGTGGATCATGGGCTACGACGACCAGCGGGCGAAGGGAGCCAAACTCGTCGAGGCGCTCCTCAACATCGGGATCACGCCCTCGCGGATCGTACGCACCGACCTCGACACGACCGAGGAGCCCCTGGCTACGTGGGCCGTCGCTGAGAACTCGCGCGGCCGCCTCACCCAGATGCCCGCCGACCTCGGCGACATGGGCGTCACGGTGACGCGCCGCCCGATCCAAGACCATCACCGCCACTACCAGGCATGGAGCGACACGGGCCTCGCCTACGAGATCATCGCCATGGACCCCGGCCAGGAACTGACCGGCACGCTCCTCGAGATGTGGAACAACCTGCGCCTGCGCGGCATCAGCCGCTGGGTGTCGCCCTCGCTCAAGGCTCAGGCCGAGCGCTCCTCCTTCACGACGCTGCAGGCGCTGCGCGCAGGCGTGTTCACACAGGAGCCGATCGGCATCGCCTCAGCCTCCGACTCGATCATCCTGGTCATGTCCGCTCTGCCCCCCACGACTCCGCTCACGGAGCTCGGCGAGAACGCGTCGGATGAGATCCTGGACCGCGCGTGGGAGCAGCTGCACTTCGCGCACTCGCGCGGCATCTCGCACCGTGCTCTCACCCCCGAGGCCGTGGTCGTCGACTCTTCCTCGGACGTGTGGTTGCTCGACTGGGATTCCGGCGAGGTCGCGACCACCGAACTGAACCAGTCCATCGACATCGCGCAGATGCTGGTCCTCACCGCGCTTGCCGTGGGACCTGAGCGCGCGCTCGAGGCCGGCCGACGCTGCGTCGGTGAGGATACGCTGATCGCGTGCGCCCCCGTCATCCAGAAGCCCGTGCTGCCCGCCGAGATCAATCAGCGCCTACGCCGTTCCGACCTGCTGGGCGAACTGCGCGCCGCCCTCGTGGGAGACTCCGAGGCCGAGACCGCGCACACCGCTGACCTGCAGCGATTCCGCCCACGCACGATCTTCACGATCGCGGTGGCGTTCATCGCCGTCTTCATCGTCGTCAGCTCGCTGAACTTCAGCGACATCGTGACCACGGTCAAGAGCGCGAACCTGTGGTGGATGCTCGCTTCCGCCTTGCTCGCCTGCCTCATCTGGGTCGGTTCCGCGGTCCCGCTTGTTGCTCTGTCGCCCGAGAAGCTGAGCCTGCGCGAGACGCTCGTCGCCCAGGTCGCGGCCTCAATCATTACGATCGTGGCGCCCGCCGGCGTGGGACCCGCTGCCCTCAACCTGCGCTACCTGCGCAAGCGCCGCGTCCCGACCGCCATGGCGGTGACGACGGTGACGCTCATGCAGATTTCGCAGGCGCTCATCACGATCATCCTGCTCCTCCTCGTCATGGTGATCGCCGGATCCTCGCTGTCCGTGTCGGTCCCCTACGGCACCATCCTGGGTGTCGTCGCGGTCGTCATGGTCGCGGTCGGCATCATTGTCGCCGTACCGAAGGTGCGCCGCTGGATCTGGTCGAAGATTCAGCCGACCTGGCAGCAGGTCTACCCGCGCCTCCTGTGGATCATCGGCCAGCCCCGTCGCCTCGCCGCGGTCGTGGGCGGCAACCTGCTGATGAACATCGGCTACGTGGGCTCGTTCTGGACGGCCCTGCTCGCCATGGGTGGTTCGCTGAACTTCTCCACGGTGTCAATCACCTACCTGACGGCGAACGCGGCCGGCTCCTTCATCCCCTCGCCGGGCGGTATCGGTACTGTTGAAACGGCGCTGACCTCAGGCCTGACGGTCGCGGGCATCTCCTCGTCGGTCGCAATCGCGACGGCTCTGCTCTACCGTCTCGTCACCTTCTACGGCCGCATCCCGTTCGGCTGGCTGGCCATGAAGTACATGGAGAAGAAGGACCTCATCTAGGGTCCTACTGCGCGCATCTACATCCGGCTGTCACGCGTCCCGGCGCGAGGCAGCCGGATGTTCGCTTACTGGAGGTTGTTGTTGCCGTCCGGGTATGCCGCCTGGACGCCACTCACCGCTCGAATGACATCGATCGACCCGGCGGGCGCGCGCAGCGCATAGCCTTTTAAGGCGTTGCGATACTCGCGCTCCACGGAAACTGACCCGCCCGGGAATGCCGAGGCCACGGCCTCGTTGATCGAGGCGAGGGTCGTCTCGCCGTCCGTGCCTTCCGCGAGCTGGACGATGATGACAACCGAGCTATCGGCCTCCTGGCCGGACTGCGCGCTCGGGCCGCTCTGCCCATTCTTGGACGTCAGTGCGGTGTCGGGGTCGATCGTCGGCGAGGCCGTGGCTCCCGGCGCGGACTGGGCAGAGTCCTCGGGAGCGCCGGACTGCGACGCGGGCGTCGGCGACGTCGCGGTGGAACAACTTGCGACCGCGAGTGCGCACGTACCCACCCCGGCCAGGAAAACGGCTGGCTTCTTCATGGTTATCTGCTCCTTGCTGCGGGCGCGCACTGTCGTGCTGACACCTCCAACATACCGCAGGCGCGTAGCCGGGGTGCTCGCGGCCCAACATCAAGCTGCGCGCGCACGATCACCATAAACTCGTATGCAATTCGATTGCACGGCTGTTCATCACCATCCGCAAACGTTGCAATTTCGACGATAGATACTCTTTACAAGATGGTCTTGAGGGTATTGCATGCGACGGGGCCCGGGAGCGCTCGCAGTGAGCGTTCCCGGGCCCCGGCCTCGTGAATCAGCGAATCAGTGATCCAGAGCAGACGCGCGCATTAGCGCACCCAGACTCCGTTCGCGTCGAACACGTAGGTGCGTCCGTTGATGACCTGGGTGCCCGTCAGCATGGCGCCGGAGGGAGACAGGTAGTACCAGGAGCCGCCCACGTTGAGCCAGCCGGTGGCCATCTTTCCGGAAGCGTTCAGGTAGTACCAGGAGCCACCGTCGTTGACCCAGCCGGTCGCCATAGCACCGGAACCCGTGAGGTAGTACCACGAGCCGCCGTCGGCGACCCAGCCGGTCTTCATAACCTTGGTCGCAGGGTCGAGGTAGTACCAGGAGCCGCCGTCACGCACCCAGCCACCCACGAGGGCGCCGGACTCGTTCGCGTAGACCCACTGGCCGTCAACCCGCTTCAGGAAGCCGGTCGCCATGTAGCCCGACGGGCCGAACAGGTAGTCCGAGCCGTTGATCGTGAACCAGCCGTCCTTGAGGTAATCCTTGCCACCTGCACAGGCATACCACCAGCCGGCGCCGTCCTTGACCCAGTTGCCGCCCTCGGTGCTCGCGCACGCCTCGGACGTGCCGGGGTGATCGCTGGGCAGATCGAGGGTCGCGGCCTCGGAGTGGTTGAGGCCGTAGTCCCAGGCCAGCAGGTACGGGTGGGCGATGACGCTGCCCGAGCCACCCTGGTAGCCCCACGCAGCATCAATATCCTTGAAGGGAACCTCAACGTGGTACGTGTAGGTCCCATCCGCCCCGAGGCTACCCTCCCTGTCTGAGAAAACGTAGCGGTAGAACCACAGGCCATCGGCCGGGTCATGCACGTCAATCCCAGCCAGCGGCGAGGAGTCGGAGACGTCGAAGGAGACGACCATGTCCTGGCCCTCCCCGGTGTAGGTCACGTTGGAGACAACGGGCGCAACCGTATCGATACGGAAATCGTAAGAGATCGACTGCTCCACCTGCGAAGGACCGTCGTTGTGCGCCGACAGCGTCAGCTTGTAGGCACCGTCCGGCAAGCCCTTGAATGCATCGGAACGCAGGTCGAGCGACGTCGGCTCGTGGCCTTCTTCGACCCAGGTCATCCTGCCGGTACTCGGGCTGATACCCGACTTCCAGTTCTGGTAACGCGTGAAGGATGCAACCTTCTCTCCTGCGGCGTTCGTGTACACGGCGTTGAGGGTGTGGACGCTGCGCAGCGTGCCCGTGCGCGGTTCGAGGACGGTAGGAGCACCCGAGGCCTCGGACCGAGAGATCACGTAGCGGTCAGCCTTGGGCAGACCCGTAGGGTCGCTCGTCTTGGTGAACGGGTTGTAGCCGAGGATGTTCCCGCTCGCGCCGTTATAGATACCCGAGGGTAGCGTGTGCGCACCGCCTTCGGAGGCGAGGGCGTCGAAGATGGGGGCCTTGCCCCAGTTTCCGTAGAAGCCCAGGTAGGGCACGGTCAGGTCGGGCTGGGACTCTGTCTTCGAAGCGAAGCGCACGAAACCGTCAAGGAAGGTGCCGTTGGGCGTATTAGCCGTCGCAAAGGCGGCGAACTGGTCGCCGGGGGTGACGTCCACGCCGATCGTCGCCTGACCACCGGCCGGGACGGTAACAGTCGCGCCTTCGGCGGCGGCCGTTGCAGCGCCGGAATAGCGAATCTCAACCCCGCGGCCTCGCCAATCCGTGGAGCTGCCGGTGAAGTATCCACCGTCAACGTCCTCGGACAGGGCCTGGGAGCTCAGTTCGTAGGTCGCGGGTGCGGCGCCGAGGTTGTGGAGCGTGACATCGAAGTGCCATCCGGTGGTCCCATCCCCCAGGTCCGCCTTGGGTCGGGACTGCTCGGGAGCACCGACCACGGTCGGGTACACCGACGAGGTCGTGGCAGCCAGGGCGTCAACGATGCCCGAGCCCTGCTTACGCGGCGAATAGAAGACACCGTTCTCCTGGGCGGCGTCCGCGATGGGGCGAGCCGTACCCATGATGAGGTTCTGGACGACGTCGACCTTCTCGCGCGCACTCATCGACGCAAACAACGGGTCAGATTGGACACGCTGCAGGACCACAGCGCTGACACCGGCCATCTGCGGGGTCGCCATGGACGTGCCGGAGAGGTGATCGTAGTTTCCGTCCAGGACAGCCGAGTAGATGCTGCCGCCGGGGGCGCTGACCTCGGGCTTGAGGCGCAGGTCCGGGGTGACGCCCCACGAGGAGAAGTCCGACATCGAATAGTTCGAGTTCGGGGTGATGGTCTTGCCATCCACGAGGGTCAGGTGACGATCTGCGGCCGCGAGCATGGCCTGACCGTTCTCCTGGGAAATGAAGGCGGCGGGCACGTCCAGGGTCGTGACGCTCATGAGCATGAGTGAGTCGCCGGCGACGTTGTTGTACACGAGGATGCCGGTGGGCTTGAGCGCCGCCAGGTTCTCGATCTTCTTCTGGAAGGTCAGTTTGCCGCGTGAGACCAGGGCAAACTTACCCGCCAGGCCACCGGGGTACTTGGCTGTGAGGGCGGCGGCATCTTCCTCGGTGGCGAATCCGGCGTCGACGTACTCGTAGGATCCGGCGGCCAGCTCAGCGATTTCGGCGACCTTCTCGCCGTTCGCGCCGCGCGCACGCTGGTAGGCGATGTCTTTTCCGGCGGCGGAAAAGGCGTTGTAGGACAGGAGGTTATCGACCGAGGCCACGGCGAGGACCGAGGAGTAGGTCGCGGGCTCGCACTGGGTTGAGGAGTCGGGGTCGGAGGCGTAGGGAAGGTTGCGCCCGGAGGTGTTGCCGTATCCGGCCGAGTAGTGGTTGCCGGCCGCGGCGTTGACCGAGACTCCCTCATCCTGGAGTTTCTTGAATACGGAGGCATACACCGAGTCGGCCTCGTTATCCATGCCGCCGAGCTGTCCAAGGGACAGGTTCACGACGTCGGGGTGCAGGACCACCATGTCGTCGAGGGAGGCGAGCAACGCCGAGTCGGGAATCTCGCCGTCCGAGCTGCGCGAGACCTTCGCGACGATGATCTGCGCCTCGGGGGCGACTCCGACGATCTGGTCGGCGTTACCGGCGGTGATGCCGGCGACGTGAGTGCCGTGGGAGCCGTACGATCCCTTGGCGGGCATCGCGTCGTTGTCGCCGTCCGCATAGTCGTAGGCGAAGGGGAACTTCTCAGAGACGTAAACGCCCTGCTTGCCTTCGCCCAACTGCGGGGTCAGGGCCCCCACCTTGTCCGCAGTAAGCGCGGGCGTCGAGGGCATTGCACCAGAGAATGCGGGGTGGGTCATTTCGACGCCGGTGTCGATGACGGCGACGACCTTACCTTCACCCTTTTGGGTGAGCTGGTCGGCACGCATCATGATCTGGGCGCTGAGGTTGTCAGGATGCTGGGTCGAGAGCCGGGGAGCCTGGGTACCGCCCTCGGCATCGACCTCGTCGACATCGCTGACGCGCGTTTCGCGCTCAAGGAATGCGCCCTTGACGCCGCTCGCCGCGCGGATCGCGTCGAGGGAGCCGGCGGGCGCGCTCAGCGCGAATCCTTCGAGGGCCTTGTCGTACTCGCGCTGCACCTGGGCGCTCTCGCCCGGGAATGCCGAGGCCACGGCCTCGTTGATCGAGGCGAGGGATGCCGCGCGGTCCGAGCCTTCGTGCAGCTGCACGATGATCCCGACGATCGCCGAAGCATCCTGCTCGGCGGTCGGCGTGACCTGGTCGGGCTGGGAGGTCTGCCCGCTCTTTGAGGTGAGCGCGGTATCGACGTCACCGACCGGCAGGGACGAGGCCGTGGCTCCGGTAGCGGGATGCGCGTCTGCGGGACTTGGCGGCGCTGCGAGCGTCGCTGGCCCTGTCACCGCCAGCGCGCAGGCGCCGGCGAACGCGAGGAACGCCGTTGTTTTCTTCATTGTCATGTGGGTAACTCCAATGTGTCGACGGGTGACTGTGTTGGCAGGAGGAGGGGACTCCACCGTGCCGGCCGTCACTGTCAAAATACCGCACAAGACGCATGTGACAAACTTTGTTTCACATTGGGAAACGATTGGACATTATTTTACTGTCAGCATGATTTCGGGTCCGGGAACACTTACGCAGCAAGGTTCCCGGACCCGAACATGAACACCGTTAGGTGCGGATCACCTCATCTCACCCAACCCATACGCCGCTACCGTCAAAGACGTAGGTGCGTCCGTTGATGACCTGGGTGCCGGTGAGCATTGCACCATCGGGTCCCAGGTAATACCAGAGGCCGCCGACCTTGATCCAGCCCGTCGCCATCGTGCCCGAGCCGGATAGGTAGTACCAGGAACCATCCACCTGGACCCAGCCGATGGCCATAGCACCGGAAGACGTGAGGTAGTACCACGAGCCGCCGTCGGCGACCCAACCGGTGGCCATGACCTTTGTGGTGGGGTCGAGGTAGTACCAGGAGCCGCCGTCACGCACCCAGCCGCCCACGAGGGCGCCGGACTCGTTCGCGTAGACCCACTGGCCGTCGGCGCGCTTGAGGAAGCCGGTCGCCATGTAGCCCGACGGGCCGAACAGGTAGTCCGAGCCGTTGATCGTGTACCAGCCACCCTTGAGGTAGCTCGTACCGTCGGCGCAGGTGTAGAACCAGCCGGCCGCGTCCTTCGTCCAGTGGCCACCCTCGGTGCTCGCGCACGCGTCGGCGGTCCCGGTGTTGTCGCTGGGCAGGTTCAGGGTCAGGGCCTCGGAGTGGTTGAGGCCGTAGTCCCAGGCCAACAGGTACGGGTGGGCGATGACCTCACCAGAGCCACCCTGGTCGGTCCACGCCTGGGCGATGTCCTTGAAGGGGATCTCAACGTGGTAGGCGCGCGTGCCGTCCGCGGCGGTGGTGGCCTCGTTATCGGTGAAGATGTGGCGGTAGAACCACAGGCCGTCGGCCGGGTCGTGCAGGTCGATCGCGGCTAGCAGCGACGCGTCCGTGATGTCGAAGGACAGGACCGTGTCGGCACCCTCGCCCTTGTACTCCAGGTTGGAGACGACGGGCGCGGCGGTGTCGAGGCGGAACTCGTAGGAGATCGACTGATCGGCCTGCGAGGGGCCGTCGTTGTGCGCGGACAGCGTCAGCTTGTAGGTGCCGTCGGGCAGGTTCTTGTACGCGTCTGCGCGCGCGTCCAGGGACATCGGATCGTGCCCCTGCTCGACCCACGTCATCTTGCCGGTGGAGGAATCGAGCGCGGACTTCCAGTTCATGAATCGCGTGAAGGACGCGACCGTCTCTCCGGCGGCGTTCGTGTACGCGGCGTTGAGGGTGTGGACGCTGCGCAGCGTGCCCGTGCGGGGCTGGAGAACCGTGGGAGCACCCGAGGCATCCGAGCGAGAGATGACGTTCTTGCTCGAGGTGGGCAGTCCAATACGATCAGCGTCCTTAACCAGGGGGTTGTATCCCAGCTGCTGGCCCGTGGTGCCGTTGTAGACCCAGGAGGCGAGCGTGTGGGCACCATCCTCGGAGGCGAGGGCGTCGAAGATGGGGGCCTTGCCCCAGTTTCCGTAGAAGCCCAGGTAGGGCACCGTCAGGTCGGGCTGGGACGCGGTCTTCGAGGTGAAGCGCACGAAGCCGTCGAGGAAGGTGCCGTTGGGCATGTTCTGTGCGATGGAGGCATCGAAGTCGGTGCCGGGCTTGACGTCCACGCCCACGGTCGCCTCGCCGTTCGCGGGAACGGTGATGATCGCGCCCTCATCGGTGCCGCTCACGGCCGCGCCGGAGTAGGCGATGTCCACGCCCTTGCCTCGCCAATCGGCGGAGTGGCCGGTGAAGAACCCGCCCTCAACGATCTCCGACAGCGCCTGCGAGCTCAGCTCGTAGGTGGCCTCGGCGCCGGACAGGTTGTGCAGCGTGACGTCGAAGTGCCAGCCCTTCGTGCCATCCCCCAGGTCCGCCTTGGGTCGGGACTGCTCGGGGGCTCCGACAACGGTCGGGTACACGGACGAGGTCGTGGCCGCCAGGACGTTCGCCAGGCCCGAGCCCTGCTTGCGCGGGGAGTACGGGGCACCGGTGTCCTGGAGCGGGTCGACGATGGGGGCCGCCGTGCTCATGATGAGGTTCTGGACGACGTCAACCTTCTCGCGCGCGCTCATGGACGCGAACAGCGGATCGTTCTGGACGCGCTGCAGGACGACGGCGCTCACGCCCGCCATCTGCGGGGTTGCCATCGAGGTGCCGGACATGAACTCGTAGGTGCCGCCGGGCACGGCGGAGTAGATGTTGCCACCGGGGGCGCTAACCTCGGGCTTGAGGCGCAGGTCCGGAGTGACGCCCCACGAGGAGAAGCTCGACATGGAGTACTTCGAGCTCGGGGGCACGACCTTGCCGGGGGCGACGCTCAGGTGGTGGTCGGCGGCGGCCAGCATGGCCTCGCCATCAGCCTGCGAGATGAAGGCGGCGGGAACGCCGTCCGTCGCCAGGCTCATGACCACGAGCGAGTCACCGGGCACGTTGTTGTAGACGATAAAGCCGGCGGGCTTGGAGCCGGCGATGTTGTTGAACTTGTCCTGGAAGGTAAGAGAACCGCGCTTGACCAGCACGATCTTGCCCGCGAGGCCCTCGGGGTACTTGGCCTTCAAAGCCTCGCCGTCCTCGGGTGAACCGATGCCGCCGTCGACGTACTCGAAGGGACCTCCGGTCAGGTCGGACAGGTCAGGCATCTTCTGACCATCGGCGCCACCGGCGCGCTGGTAGGCGATGTCGCGGTCGCCGACGGTGAAGGCGCTGTGCGCCAGCGAGTTGTCGACCGAGGCCACGGACACGACCGAGGAGTAGGACGCCGGTTCGCACAGAACCGAGGAATCGGGGTCGGAGGCGAAGGGCAGGTTCTTGCCGGACAGGTTGCCGTATCCGGCGGTGTACTCGTTGCCGGCGGCCGCGTTCACGGTAACGCCGGCGTCCTGGAGGCTCTTGAAGACAGTCGCGTACATGGAGTCGGCCTCATTATCCATGCCTCCGGTCTGTCCGAGGGACAGGTTCACGACGTCGGGGTGCAGGATGACCATGTCGTCGAGGGCGGCGAGCAGCGCCGAGTCCGGGATGCCGCCGTTGCTGCTGCGGGCGACCTTGGCGACGATGATCTGCGCGTCGGGGGCGATGCCCACGATTTCGCCCGCGTTGCCCGCGGTGATGCCAGCGACGTGCGTGCCGTGCGATCCGGCTTCACCGGTCGGCGAGGCGTCCGGGTCGTTATCTGCGTAGTCGTAGGCGAAGGGGAACTTCTCTGACACGTAGCTGCCGGTCTTGCCGTCACCCAGCTGGGGGGTCAGGGCCTCAACCTTGTCCTCGGAAAGCCCGGGAGTCCCGTGCAGGGCACCCGCGAACGCGGGGTGCGTCATATCCACGCCCGTGTCGATGACGGCAACGACCTTGCCGTCGCCCTTCTGGGTGATCTGGTCAGCGTGAATCATCAGCTGCGCGCTGAGGTTGGCGGGGTCCTGGGTGGCGATGCGCGAGGAGTTCGTCGCGCCCTCTCCGGCGACCTGATCGTCGACGCCATCGACGTGGGTGTCGCGATCGAGGAAGGCGGCCTTGACGCCGTTCACCGCGCGGATCGCGTCGAGGGACCCGGCAGGGGCGCTCAGCGCGAAGCCCTGCAGGGCCTTGTCGTACTCGCGCTCCACCTGGGTGGAGGAGCCGGGGAATGCGCCGGCCACGGCCTCGTTGATCGAGGCGAGGGAGGCCGCGCGGTCTGCGCCGTCGTCGAGCTGGACGACGATCGTGACGACTGCGGCGGGGTCGACCTCGTCGGTCGTCGGGGCCTGCTCAGTCTGGGTGGTCTCCCCGCTCTTCGAGGTGAGCGCGGTATCGACGTCACCGACGGGCAGGGACGAGGCCGTGGCGCCCGCGTCGGGTCGGGTATCCGCCGGGGTTTGCGGGGATGCGAGGGCCGCGGGGCCGGCAACCACGAGCGCGGCGGTGCCAGCCAGCGCGAGGAGCGTCGCTGGTTTCTTCGTTGTCATATGCCTACTCCAATGTGTCGACGGACGACCGTGTTCGAGCACGGCGAGGATCTCGTCGTGTCGGCCGTCACTGCCAACATACCGCAGACAAGTCTTGTGACAAACTTTATTTCACAAAGAGAAACAGATGACGGTTATTTTACCCAGTAATGAATCCCAGGCCCGAGAACACCTACATAGCAACGTTCTCGGGCCCGGGTCAGGGTCTTGACAGAATGAGAGAGGGGGAGCTTATCGCACCCAGGCTCCCGAATCGTCAAAGACGTAGGTGCGCCCATTGATCACGTGCGTGCCCGTCAACATAGCTCCCGAGGGAGACAGGTAGTACCAGGTACCACCGTCGTTGACCCAGCCAGTCGCCATCTTGCCCGAGGCGCTCAGGTAGTACCAGGTACCACCGTCGTTGACCCAGCCGGTCGCCATAGCACCGGAACCCGTGAGGTAGTACCAGGAGCCACCATCTGCAACCCAGCCGGTCTTCATAACCTTGGTCGCAGGGTCAAGGTAGTACCAGGAGCCGCCGTCACGCACCCAGCCACCCACGAGGGCACCGGACTCGTTCGCGTAGACCCACTGGCCGTCAACCCGCTTCAGGAAGCCGGTCGCCATGTAGCCCGACGGGCCGAACAGGTAGTCCGAGCCGTTGATCGTGAACCAGCCGTCCTTGAGGTAATCCTTGCCACCTGCACAGGCATACCACCAGCCGGCGCCGTCCTTGACCCAGTTGCCGCCCTCGGTGCTCGCGCACGCCTCGGACGTGCCGGGGTGATCGCTGGGCAGATCGAGGGTCGCGGCCTCGGAGTGGTTGAGGCCGTAGTCCCAGGCCAGCAGGTACGGGTGGGCGATGACGCTGCCCGAGCCACCCTGGTAGCCCCACGCAGCATCAATATCCTTGAAGGGAACCTCAACGTGGTACGTGTAGGTCCCATCCGCACCGACCGTGCCCTCCGCATCCGTGAAGACGTGACGGTAGAACCACGAACCGTCGGCCGGGTCGTGCAGATCGATGCCCGCAAGGGGCGATGAGTCAGAGACGTCGAAGGACACAACCGTGTCCTCACCCTCACCGACGTAGGTCAGGTGAGAGACGACCGGCCCCACCGTGTCGAGGCGGAAGTCGTAGGAGATCGACTGCTCAGCCGAAGAAGGCCCATCATTACTCGCCGAGATCGTCAGCCTGTACATTCCATCGGGAAGGTCCTCGTAGGGTTCGGTGCGCGTATACAAATACGTGGGATCATGCCACAGCTCAACCCAGCTCATCACGCCACTGGTACCCTCGGCGTTCGACTTCCAGACCTGATGAGTCACGAGGGAGTCAATCGTCTCTCCGGCGGCATTCGAATACACGGTGTTGAGCCTGTGAACGCTACGCAATGTGCCGGTGCGCGGATCCAAGACCGAGGGTGCGCCCGAGGCATCGGACCGGGACAGGACGTAACGGTCAGCCCTGGGGTTACCAACCCGATCCTCGGCCTTCATCATGGGGTTGTAGCCCAGAGGTTGGTTGCTCATGCCGTTATATATGGCCGAGGCGCGAGCATGCTCCCCACCATCCGAGGCGAGGGCGTCGAAGATAGGTGCCTTGCCCCAGTCACCGTAGAAGCCCAGGTAGGGCACGGAGAGGTCGGGCTGGCCCTCGGTCTTCGACGCGAAGCGCACGAAACCATCAAGGAACGTGCCATTCGGCGTGTTGTCCGCGACGTAGGAGGCAAAATCGCTGCCGGGCGTGACGTCAATGCCAACGGTGACCTCACCGCTCGCGGGAACTGTGACAGTCGCGCCCTCAGCCGACGCGGACGCCGCGCCCGAGTACGCGATCTCCACGCCCCGGCCTCGCCAATCGGCGGAATGCTCGGTAAAGAAACCACCCTCGACGATCTCAGAGAGGGCCTGCGAACTCAACTCATACGTGGCTTCCACACCCGAGAGGTTGTGCAAAGTGACATCAAAATGCCACCCCTTCGTCCCATCCCCCAGGTCCGCCTTGGGACGAGACTGCTCGGGCGCACCCACAACGGTCGGATACACCGACGACGTCGCCGCAGCCAACGCATCCACAAGGCCGGCACCCTGCTTACGCGGCGAATACAGCGCACCCGAAGTCTGCGCAGCGTCCATCAGCGGCCGGGCCGTACCCATCATCAGATTCTGCACCACATCAACCTTCTCACGCGCACTCATCGACGCAAACAGCGGATCAGACTGCACACGCTGAAGCACGATCGTACTGACGCCCGCCATCTGCGGGCTCGCCATGGACGTGCCGGACATGAACTCGTAGGTACCACCCGGGACCGCAGAGTAGACGTCTCCGCCGGGGGCGCTGACCTCGGGCTTGAGGCGCAGGTCCGGGGACACGCCCCACGCGGAGAAGTCCGACATCGAATAGTTCGAGTTCGGGGTGATGGTCTTGCCGTCCACGAGGGTCAGGTGACGATCTGCGGCCGCGAGCATCGCCTGGCCACTCTCAAGCGAAATAAAAGCGGCTGGAACACTGCTCGTCGTCAGGCTCATCACCAAGAGCTCTTCACCGGGAACGTTGTTATAGACAAGGATTCCGGCCGGTTTGAGCGGTGCAATGTTGTCAATCTTCGCGCTATAGGTCACTTCTCCGCGCGAGACGAGCGCGATCTTGCCGGACAGGCCCTCCGGGTACTTCGCTGCGAGTGCGGCCACGTCCTCCTCGGAGGCGAAGCCAGCGTCCACGTACTCGTAGTCGCCTGGGTTCAGCTCGGTGAGCTCGGCGATCTTTTCGCCGTTTGCGCCGCGCGCACGCTGATAGGCGATGTCGCGCCCGGCCGCCTTAAGGACGTTGAGGGTCAACCTGTTATTGAGGGATGCGACAGCAACCACGGAGGAGTAGGAGGCGGGTTCGGCAAGGACGGATGAGTCGGGGTCCGAGGCGTAGGGGAGGTTGCGCCCGGAGGTGTTACCGTACCCGGCCGAGAAGGCGTTACCCGAAGCTGCGTCGACGGTGATGCCCACTTCCTGGAGCTTCTTGTACACGGTCGCATACACGGAGTCGGCCTCGTTATCCATGCCAGCCGTCCACCCGAGCGACAGGTTGATGACATCGGGGCGCAGGAGAACCATGTCATCAAGAGCGGCCAACAGCGCTGAATCCGAGATAGCTCTGCTACCATCTCGCGAGACCTTCGCGACGATAATCTGCGCCTCGGGGGCGACTCCGACGATCTGGTCGGCGTTACCGGCGGCAATCCCGGCCACGTGCGTGCCGTGGGATACCGAGGGGGAAACGTCCGCGTCATTCTCAGCATAGTCGTACGCGAAGGGGAACTTCTCATTCACGTAGACCCCGCTCTTACCCTCACCCAGCTGAGGTGTCAGCACAGCAACGTCCTCGGCGGTCATCGACGGCGCGCCTGCGAGTGCACCCGAGAAAGCCGGGTGAGAGATATCGACGCCTGTGTCGATGACCGCGATGACCTTACCTTCACCCTTCTGGGACACCTGGTCGGTGCGCATCATGAGCTGGGCGCTGAGGTTGTCCGGATCCTGGTCTGACAGGCGTGAAGCCGCGAAACCACCCTCGGCATCCGCTGCCACGTTCTCGTTGACCTGGGTCTCACGCTCAACGAACGCACCCTTGACGCCGCTCGCCGCTCGGATCGCATTGAGGGAGCCCGCGGGCGCGCTCAGCGCGAATCCTTCGAGGGCCTTGTCGTACTCGCGCTGCACCTGGGCGCTCTCGCCCGGGAATTCCGAGGCCACGGCCTCGTTAATGGAGGCCAGCGCAACATCGCGCTCCGCCCCGTCCTGAAGCTGGACGATAACGCCGACGATCGCCGTGGGGTCCTCACGCCCATCACTCGGTTCGGGCGCGGTAGTCTCGCCGCTCTTCGATCTCAGCGCGGTATCGACGTCGCCCACGGGCAGAGACGAGGCCGCGACGTCGGGTGCGGGTCCAGGCGGAGTGGGAGTCGGTGGCACCGCGAGAGACGCCGGCCCTGTGAGCGCCAGCGCGCAGGCACCTGCGAGCCCGAGGAACGACGTTGTTGTCTTCATTGTCATGTGAATCACTCCATTGTGTTGATTGGTGATCGCGAGCAGCACAAAGCGGGCGTGCGCCAATCGGCCGCGATACGGGGACGACACTGCGATAAACCTCCGCGCGGAGCTCCGGCGAGGGCACGCAGGACACGCGGCAAACGAGGCCCGGGCCACTGGCGAGAGAGCGTCCCGGGCCTCGTCGTTGTCATCAGATAAGCGCTCGGGTCATCCGACCCATGTGCCGTTCGTGTCAAAGACGTAGGTGTGCCCATTGATCACGTGCGTGCCCGTCAACATGGCTCCCGAGGGAGACAGGTAGTACCAGGTACCTCCGTCGTTGACCCAGCCGGTCGCCATCTTGCCCGAGGCGCTCAGGTAGTACCAGCTACCGTCAACCTGCACCCAGCCGATGGCCATCGCGCCAGAGCCCGTCAGGTAGTACCAGGAGCCGCCATCGGCCAGCCATCCGGTACGCATCAGCTTTGTCTCAGGATCGAGGTAGTACCAGTAGGGGCCATCGAAGGAGGCATCGAACACCCAGCCGCCCACCAGGGCACCCTCGGTGTCCGCGTACACCCACGCCCCATCGTCGCGCCGGAGCCAGCCGGTCTTCATGTATCCGGTCGCCCCAAACTGGTAGTCACGGCCGCTGATGGTGAACCAGCCGTTCTTAAGATAGCCCCTGCCGTTGGCGCACTGGTACCACCAGCCAACCGAGTCCTTAGCCCACTGGCCACCGTCGGGCTTGGTGCATGAGCCATGGTTATCCGACGGCAGTTCAAGCGTGACGGCTGCGGAGTTGTTCAGCCCGTAGTCCCACGCGAGCAGGTAGGGATTGTCGATGACGTTGCCGGTGCCGCCCTGGTCGGCCCATGCGGCATTGATGTCCTTGAAGGGAATCTCAACGTGGTAGGTGTAGGTTCCGTTGGTTCCGATCACGCCTTCCTCATCCGTGAAGATGTGGCGGTAGAACCACAGGCCGTCAGCCGGGTCGTGCAGGTCGAGCGCCGCCAGCGGAGAGTCATCGGTGACGTCGAAAGACACAACCGTCTCGGCTCCTTCTCCACTGTAGGCCACTCCGGAAATAACGGGCCCCTTCGTGTCGAGGCGGAACTGATAGGAGATCGACTGCTCGGCGCGCGACGGGCCATCGTTGCTCGCAGAGATTGTCAGCGTGTACATTCCGTCGGGCAGTCTCTCATAAAGGTTGGAGCGCACGGGCAAAAACGTGGGATCATGCCCCAGCTCAGCCCACGTCATCATGCCACCAGGAGCTTTTGCACTCGACTTCCTCACCTCGTGGGTGACGTAAGACGCGACCGTCTCTCCTGCGGCATTCGTGTAGGTGGTGTTGAGCGTGGGGACACTACGCAGCGTGCCGGTGTGCGGATCCAACACCGTGGGAGCTCCCGAGGCCTCGGAGCGGGACACAACATAACGGTCAGCCCTGGGATTCCCGACCCGATCCTCATCCTTGATGAGGGGGTTGTATCCGAGAAGCTGGCGTGTTACCGCGTTGTAGATTCCCGAGGCGAGGACGTGCGCTCCGCCGTCCGAGGCGAGGGCGTCGAAGATGGGGGCCTTGCCCCAGTCGCCGTAGAAGCCCAGGTAGGGCACCGCAAGATCCGGCTGCCCCTCGGTCTTCGACGCGAAGCGCACGAAACCATCGAGGAACGTGCCGTTGGGCGCATTGTCCGCGACGTAAGAGGCGAACTCGCTGCCAGGTGTGACGTCGATACCGACGGTGGCCTCACCGCTCGCGGGGACCGTCACGGTCGCGCCCTCAGCCGACGCGGACGCCACACCCGAGTACGCGATCTCCACGCCCCGGCCTCGCCAATCGGCGGAATGCTCGGTAAAGAAACCACCCTCGACGATCTCCGACAGGGCCTGGGAGCTCAACTCGTAGGTGGCCGGAACACCCGAGAGATTATGCAGCGTGACGTCGAAATGCCAGCCCTTCGTCCCATCCCCCAAGTCCGCCTTGGGACGAGACTGCTCGGGGGCACCCACAACGGTCGGGTACACGGACGAGGTCGTGGCCGCCAACGCGTCAACGAGGCCCGCGCCCTGCTTACGCGGCGAGTACAACGCACCCGTCGTCTGAGCCGCATCCGTCAGCGGACGGGCAGTACCCATGATGAGGTTCTGGACGACGTCCGCCTTCTGACGTGCACTCATCGACGCAAACAACGGATCAGACTGAACCCGCTGCAACACGACCGCGCTGACACCAGCCATCTGAGGCGTGGCCATCGACGTACCCGAGGACTGCTCGTACGCACCGTCCGGTATCGATGAGAAAACCTCGCCACCGGGCGCCGCGATCTCAGGCTTGAGGCGCAGGTCCGGGGACACGCCCCACGCGGAGAATTCCGACGCCTCGTAGATAGTGGACTGCGGCAGGACCTGGCCCTCGGCGATCGAGAGCTTGTGCTCGGGGGCATCCAGCATGGCCTGTCCGTCAGCCTGAGAAATGAACGCGGCGGGCATGTCCTGCGTCGTCAGATTCATGGCGATGAGGGATCCGACCGACACGTTGTTGTAGACGACGATTCCGGCGGGTTTGAGGTCGTAGAGGTTCTCGACCTTCTTCTGGTAGGTCATGTTGCCGCGGGAAACGAGCGCAATCTTTCCGGCGAGGCCGTCCGGGTACTTCGCCTTGAGCGCGGCGGCGTCCTCCTCGGAGGCGAACCCGGCGTCAACGTACTCGTAGGTGCCTGCGGGCAGGTCGGAGAAGAAGGCGACCTTCTCACCGTTGAGGCCGCGAGCGCGCTGGTATCCAATGTCTTTCCCATTGACGGTGAAGGCGTTGCGAAGCAGGGCGTTTTCGACCGAGGCGACGGCAACCACCGAGGAATACGTGGCCGGCTCGTCCATGACCGAGGAGTCGGGGTCCGTGGCGTAGGGCAGGCCCTTGCCGGAGTTGTTGCCATACCCGGTGGAGAAGGCGTTGCCCGAGGCCGCATTGACGGTGATGCCCGCTTCCTGCAGCTTCTTGTACACGGTCGCGTACACCGAGTCGGCCTCGTTATCCATGCCGGCCGTCCAGCCGAGCGACAGGTTGATGACGTCGGGGTGCAGGACGAGCATGTCGTCAAGCGAGGCGAGCAGCGCCGAGTCCAGCAGCGCATCGTCCTCACTGCGCGTCACCTTCGCGACGATCACCTGGGTGTTCGGAGCGGTGCCGACGATCTTGTCAGCGTTACCTGCGGCGATGCCGGCGACGTGGGTCCCGTGGGAGCCGTTCGGGGTCTTCGCCGGCGACGCGTCGTTATCGCCATCCGCGTAGTCGTAGGCGAAGGGGAACTTCTGCGAGACGTAGACGCCGGTCTTGCCCTCACCCAGCTGCGAGGTCATCGCAGCGACCTTCTGCGGGGTGAGCGGGGGCGTTCCCGCGAGTTCGCCAGTAAAAGCCGGATGCGTCATGTCGACGCCCGTGTCGATGACGGCGATGACCTTTCCTTCGCCCTTCTGGGCGACCTGGTCGATATGCATCATGAGATGGGCACTCAGGTTAGCGGGGTCCTGCCCGCCGGTCTGTGAGGACTCGATGCCGCCCTCGGCATCGGGCGTGGCCACATCACTGACACGCCCCTCGCGCTCAAGGAACGCGGCACGCACGCCCGGGGCACGGCGGATCGCGTCCAGCGCACCGGCGGGGGCCTTGAGGGAGAAGCCCGACATGACGTTGTCGTACTCGCGCTCCACCTGGGCCGAGGCGCCAGGGAAGAGGGAGGCCACGGCCTCGTTGATCTCATTGATCGTGCCCTCGCGGGACGCACTGTCCTCAAGCTGGACGATGACGCCGACGACGCGCGCCGGGTCCGCCTCTGTGTCGGTCGAGGAGGGCGCGGACTGCCCGCTCTTCGAGGTCAGCGCCGTGTCGATGTCGCCCGTGGGCAGGGCCGCTGCGCCATCGCTGACGCCGGATGAGCCCGGGAGCACGGGCGAGGCCAGGGTGGCCGGCGCGGTAACCGCGAGCGCGCACGCGCCGACGAAGGCGAGGAGGGCAGCCGGTTTCTTCGTTGACATAAACCTTCTCCGATATGTTGGGGGACGGAGTGCCAGTGGCACCCGGTACGTCGGTGTACCAGCCGTCTCCTTACAACATACCTCACGTGATCCCCCTGATAATCACGGTATTGCTTACTGATATGTGAAGAGGAGCTGAAGTGTCTAACGCACCGGGTCCGGGAGCGCGTTGCTGCGCTCCCGGACCCGGAGTATTGCCCGGTGTCGAGGCCTCGATCAGGTCATGCGACCCACACGCCCGAGCCGTGCAGGTAGTACCACGAGCCGTCGACCAGGACCCAGCAGGTACGCATGTAGCCGCGTCCATCGAAGCGGTAGGTGCGTCCGTCGATCACCATCGAGGTGTTCGTCGGGTAGCTGCCATCAGCGTTGCGGTACCACCAGCCGACCGAGTCCATCACCCAGGCGCCCATCGGTGCGGGAGCGGGCTGCGGATCGGGAGCAGGCGCATTCGCATCCTGCTTCACAGACTTCACAACGGCGATTGTCGTCGCCGGACCAATTGACCTTCGTCATGTTGGCATTGTCCGGCATGCCGTCGCTGCCCCATGCGACGAGCTTGACGGTCGCGGGCAGGGCGTCAGTGTGGCCATCCTTGGACCAGGCTGCCTGGATGTCCGAGAACGTGATGGTGAACGTATCGTGGTGCTTCCCGTCAGCGTTGACATTGCCGGGGAAATCGACGACGCGGCGATAGAGGATCGCGTCGGGCGCCGGATCACGCAGGTCGATGCTGGACAGGCCGGGATTGTCGACGACGAAGAAGGTGACCTGACCGCCAATACCTTCACTGGTGGTGGCGAGGCCGGAGATCACCGGACCATCCGCGTCGGGCGCGGGGTTACTGCCAGGGCGGGAGCGCCGAAGGCGACACCGGACGCTGCCATTGCGCCGGTGTCGCCAGGGCTGCGATCAACGCCCTGTGAAATGTGTATGACATACTCACTCCAATGTTGATTCGTGCGAGCCATTCCAAACGGTTAGGTTCAGCAGCTCACAATTTGCGCGATACGCGTAATCAGATACCTAGCAATGCGTTACTGACTTACCATTCAGTAGCTACAAGGCATTGCGAGGGAAAAAAGGAGATCCTTAACCTTCTTATCAGCGAGGTTTCAACACATTCACTGACCGATGAACATATGTTTCGCGACAAAAGTGCACATGTTCGCCGACAACCCTCTTAAAAGACTGAAATTCTGGATGATCCAGAATTCAGTTGACACGGTAACTATCATCGCGAACTAACACACACAGGCACGCGGTAGGCCTGCGACCTCGACAAACACGTCACGGCACGCCGCGGGCCCCCTACTGCCGGTCCGACAGCTCCAGGTTCGCCCGCACGACGATGCCGATACGCTCCACCATCTCCTCGTCCACCCACTCACCATCCAGGGCTGCCAAGCGCGGGTGGGTCGGGGTCTCATCGAAGAGGAGATCGAAGCCGAGGATCGCCCGCCACAGGGGGATCAGCTCCTCGTTGTAGGTGTGGCCGTGGCCGCCGGGAGCGGTCCCCGCGACGGGCAGGTCGGTGAGCACCTGAATGAAGGTGACGAAGCGCGTGAACTCAACGAAGGGCGACACGTCGCGGCCCGCCCGCTCGCGCAGCCAATCCGGCTGGGTCCACAGGAGCTTGCGGTTCCACCACACAACCGGATCGGAGGCGTGCTGGGCGTAGACGATGCGCGGGAAGCCCCACGGCCCCAGCTCGCGCCCGTAGAGGTCGGTACGCAGGTCGGAGGGTTCGTTCACGAAGCGCACGCGCCGACCGTTGTAGACGACGGGGGCGACCTCGGGGCTTCCCTTGTGGCGGGCACTCGTCAGCTCGGCGTGCATCGGTGTGAAGGCGGGGGTCCCCACCCACAGGGCCCCATCCACCTGGGAGAGCGCCTCCTCGACCGAGGAGAAAACCGACTGCGAGGCGAAAGCCCCCAGGGATTCACCGCAGACGAAGAGAGCGGGCCTGTCAGCCTCGTCCATCGCGTCGAGTTCGGCCCGCACCGCCCGAAATAGCACGGCCGATGCCTCCTGCGCTGGCTCGAGGCCGGTCAGCCAGTTGAGGGCCGAGGGCACGTAGGAGTACTGGAGCGAGGCGGTGGCACAGTTACCGCGCGTCAGGAACTCAAGGGGCTGGACCTGCCACTCGTCAACCCAGCCGGAGCCGGTCGACGCGGCGATGAGAATGACGGCACGATCGAAGGCACCCGTGCGGCGCAGCTCGGCGACCACCGTCGCCGCGGCCTGCTCGATGCCCGCCCCACCCGCGGGCATGCCGGAGTAGACGCGGATCGGCTCCATGGCCTCGCCACCGGTGACCTGGGCGATGTCGAGGCGCGAGGGGCCGCGCCCCAGGAAGACGCGCCCCTGACCGCCGACGGATTCCCAGGTGACGGGCGAGGCCGGGGAGGCGGAGCGCTCGGGCACGAACGGCTTGTAGATGCCGCGAGCGGTACGCGTGTTCATCTGCTCGGCATGGTGGCGGAAGAAGCCGATCCCACCGCGCAGGATCACGTTGGAGGTCAGGAAGAAGACGATGGCGGCCAGGATCGCGACGCCCACGACGATCGCCGCCGGGCGCGGCATGTAGCCGCCGAGCACCCCGATCAGCATGCGCCCCAAGCGATTCAGGCCAGCCACGATCGCGATGAGGCACCAGGCGATGACGACCGTGCCGGCCGTGCCCAGGAGATACTCGCCGAAGGTCTCCCCCGGCATGTTCACGAGCCTGGCCGCAACGCGGGCGCGACGGTGGGACTGGATGACCGCGTAAAGCCACCAGATCGCAAAGAGGGCGGCGATGCAGACGCGGAAGCCGATCTCGACGGGCTCGGATGCGCGGATCGTCAGGCCTGTCATGGCGATGACGCGGGCACCCACGTTCTGGATGACCACACCCGCGATGTACCCGCAGGACACGAGGACGCCCGAGGCGACTGCATGCCACGCCCACGAGCGAGCCATCAGCGACGGCGCCACGCTCACCGCGTACATCGCGAAGGCAGCGATCACTCCCAGAAACGACACAGCCATGGCCCCCATTGTGCCAGGCGCATCCACCCAGTTCAGGAGCGGCACGAGGCACGTGCTCCCACACGTTTCTGGGCTGAGCACACGACCACCGCATTCACCTCACGCGTGACGTTCATACGGGGCCCGATCATTCAGTGTCGCCCGCACGGTCACAATCGGATACCGTGGGCATAGCACCACCGACTTCGTCACCACCGGAAACGGTTCAAAAAACGGCGCAACGGACCCACGACGCACCCCACACGACCCAGGAAGACCGATGACCGACAACTACTCCGATCAGACCGGCGCGCTCCTCAACCTCCTCAACAAGCTGCCCGCCAAGCCGCAGATCACCTTCCGCGGCTACGTCGATCGCGCAGTGGACCGGGTGCGGGTCGTCGGCTCGCCGACGCTCACCGCCACGACGCACAGCCTCGAGATCGCGACGAACAACCTAGCCCGGCCGGAGGTCGCCATCGTCGTCGGCGCCAACGGGCGCGACCTCACGCCGATCCTTCAGGGGGCTCCCAACTTCAACCTCCAGGAGGTCACCTACCTCCCGAACTCTTACTTCCTCCAGCACGTCGCTCACGAGTACAACGGCGTGACGATCCAGGTCTACGAGGAGATCGTTCTGAACAGCCAGTCAGCAGGCTTCACGATCACTCATCCGCTGCACACCTGGGACCCGGTCCTGGCCGTCCTTGACCCCGCTCTGCGTGCCGCGCGGGAGCGCCCGCTCCCCATGCCTGAGGGATCCTCGGACAGGTTCCTGGAGCCCATTCACTGACGTCCCGCGCGCTCGGCTCGCCCACCTCTCACAGGTGGGTGAGCCACACGAGGGTCGCATAGGGGATGGTCACCTGCTCCCCCGGCGCGTACCCGAGGTGGTCGTAGAGGTACCAGCGCAGGTTTTCCTGCATGCGCGCCTTGCCGGCCTCGGAGGAACGGATGTACGAGGAGCGGGTCGTGCCCAGGGTGAGGATCTCCTCGGGGGTCATACGGTCCTCCCATGCGACCTGGGTGAGGGTCATCGGGGCGAAGCCGCCGCCCGGCATGGGCGGCCTGTCGGGGCGGTGTACGTCGCCCGAGCGCATGATGCGCGTCAGGCGATGCACCCACGGAATCGACACGGCCATCTGGTTCCACACGATGGCGAGCGCGCCGCCGGGCGCCAGGATCCGGGCGGCCTCGAGGCCCGCACGCTCCGGATCCATCCAATGCCAGGACTGGGCAAACACGACGATGTCATACACGCCGTTCGGTAACCCTATATCTTCCGCAACGCCGTCGTGCCACGTCACGCCTTCGATCGACGAGGCCTGGGCGCGCATCGCCTTGGATGGTTCGACCGCGTCGACGAGGAGACCGCCGCGAGCCAGGAGCTCGCTCATCTTGCCGGTGCCCGCGCCGATGTCGGCGGCGCGCAGTGGGCCGCCCCGGCCCGGCATGTTCTCTCTCCGCGCGCGCTGCGCTGCGTCGATCAACGCGGCCACAGCCTCGTCCGGGTAGGCGGGGCGCACGGAATCGTAGGCACCGCCCTCGCCGACGAAGGGGTTGACATCGAGCGAAGCGGACACACTGTTCGATATCACCTCGCAATCCCCGTGCTGCTGACACGAAAGAGAGGTGTCCGCGCGTCCGGCCATGGCCTCGTTCTCGGGAACACTCACAGGAGCGAGCTCCCCAGTCGACACACGTTGTCGATGTAATGGACGTGCCACGGCAGGCCGCGCCACTCCTCGTAGGTGAGCTGGCGAGACTTCTCGCGCGTTCGGTCGTCGTTGCCGTGCAGCATCTCGACCAGGCGCGAGCTGTCGGCGACGAGCATGATCTCGTAGTTGAGGCCGAAGGAACGCACATCCATGTTGGACGAGCCAATGACGCACAGGTTCCCGTCGACGATCATGTACTTCGAGTGGAGCATCCGCGGCTTGTGGTACAGGTGGATGCGCACGCCCGCCTTCAGGAGCATGCCGTAGTAGGAGCGCTGCGCGTGGCCGACCAGGAACTGGTCGAACTGCTCGGAGACGAAGAGCTCGACCTCGACGCCCGACAGCGCGGCGTTCGTCAGCGCGGTCATGAGGGTCTCGTCCGGGATGAAGTACGGGCTCGTGATCGACACGTGCGTGCGCGCCAAGGAGACCATGTGGACGAACGCGCGCAGGTTCGGCTCGCCCTTGAACGCGGGACCCGACGGGATGATCTGCATGGCCGAGATGTGCGTGTCCTCGTTCTTGGCCGCCAGCTGCGCGGCGGGCGGGGTGAGGACCTCGGGCGTGAGGATCTCCTTGCACGCGTAGTACCAGTCAACGGCGAAGACCGCCTGGATCTGCGCGACGATGGGGCCGGTGACGGACACGCTCGTGTCGTCGTAGAGCATGCCGGACTTCGCGTACGAGGGGGTATCGTAGTCGGGAGCCACGAGGTTGTGGGAGCCGACGTAGGCCTCACGCCCGTCAATGACGAGGATCTTGCGGTGGTTGCGCAGGTCGGGGCGGCGAATCTGCCCACGCAGCGGGGCGAAGGGCAGCATCTCGTGCCACTCGATGCCCATGGCGTTCAGGCGGCGGCGGAAGTCCTTGTGGCCCGGGATCGTGCGCATGCCGTGGTGGTCGACGAGCAGGCGGACGGTGACGCCACGCGCGACCGCGCGCTCGAGGGCCGCGTAGAAGGGGGCCGTGTACTCATCCCAGGACGTCTGGTAGTACAGGGCGTTCACGTGGTGGGTCGCCGCGTCGATGCTGGCGGCCATGGCCCGGAAGGTCTCGGCAGTGTCGTTGTAGAGGCGACCAACCCGTCCCACAGAGGCCGGGAAGCCGCTGAGGGTCCCGGACAGTCGCATGATCGAGGCGGTGTCATCGTCCGAGCCTGCGGGCAGGCCGTCGGGCCCGTCCGGCACCTCGTAGTTCTCAGGGTCGGGCGCGGTCGAGCCGGCCACGATGGCATCGACCAGCTGGCGGGCCTCCGGGTCGTCGTCGAGCCGCCGACCCATCGCCCACCACGAACCGAAGATGACATACAGCGGCACACCCAGGAGCGGCCACAGGAAGATCAGCAGCAGCCACGCCGTCGACGTGGAGGCGCGGCGGTGCTTGGGGACGATGCCGAGCGCAATGATACGGATGGCGAACTCGAAAGCCCCAAAGAGGAGCCACGCCCACAGCGGCGGTTCAGGATGCGGCAGCAGCATACACCTATGGTAGCGAGCGCCCCAGATCCTGGTTGGCCCACCGCTGCCAATGCGGCGCGTAGGTCTGCCCGTCGCGCGCGAGCGCCCTGCTGCGTCGTTCGTCCTCGCCGGGGTCGGCGATCCACACGCTGAGGTCGGCTTCGGCGTCGATGGCGCCGCAGCCCTCGATGATCGTCGGGGCGAGGGGGACGCTGATCATCGCCCCGGTTCTACCGTTCTCCCAGTCCCAGGCCTCGTAGGAGGAGGCACGCCCTCCCCGCAGATCGGCGGCAATTCGACACGCGATGTGGGCGCCCTCCGCGAGGCCGTCCCAGCCGGGGTACCAGTCGTCGAGGTGCAGGACCTGCCAGCCGTTCACGAGCCGAGCAAGCGCGGCGGCCAGCGTGGACTTGCCGGAGCCGGAGTAGCCGTCGATCGTGACGACCGGGACGCCGGGGCGCGCGCCCGCCTCACCAGACGAGGCCGGGGCCCGCTCCCCCGCCAGGGCACTCAGGCGGGGGGCGAGCTCGCGGGCGGCCTCATCGGGGCCTATCGTGACGGGGACGGCGACCCTCGGGCCCACTCCCCCGCTCACGTCTTCCCAGGTCAGGCCTCTCATCGGCCCACCAGGGCGAAGGTACCCGCCCAGATGCTCGCGGCCAGCGCGATCGCGGGCAGGGCGATGGCGACAACCATGAGGATGGCATCGGCGGCGCGCAGGCGCGAGGGGCGTGCCCACGTTCGCTTGCCTTCCGCGCCGAAGCCCCTTGCCTCCATCGTGGTGGCCAGCTTGCCGGAGCGACGCAGCGCGAAGACCAGCAGCGAGAAGGAGCCTCGCAGGAAGGAACGGATGCGCGAGGAGTCACCCACGCCTCGGGCACGGCGCGCCCGCTCAAGGGCCTTCCAGTCGGCCGCCATCAGCGACGTCATGCGCGCGCCCGCAAGCGCCGCCAGCACGGGGCGGGCGGGCAGGTGCAGGATCTGCGCGAGCCCGTCACCCATGTCTGTCGGATCAATGCGGTCGAGCAGAGCAATCGCAGGCAGGACGATCGCGCACATGCGCAGGCCAATGCCCAGCGCCAGCCACATCGAGTGGTCCGAAACCGCTGCTGGCCCGAACTGCCAGTACACGGTTCCTCCCGGTGACGCGTAGAGCAGCATGGACAGCGCGCCGAGCGGCGCGGCCAGCAGCAGCGGCGTCGCCTTCAGGAAGAAGCTGCGCGCCGACACGCCCGACAGGGGCATGAGCGCGAGCTCGAGAATGACGGCAACGGCCGCGCTCACCGGGTCAATCGTGATCAGCAGGGGCGTGGTTGCGACCAGGAGGGCGAGCACGCGGGCAACGGGATTCGTACGCGCGAGGAGGCCTCGGGCGCCGCGCTTCGGGCCGCGATCGTGAACGTTCCCGGCGGGGGCGGACCCGGCCTCGTCCGTGGAATCTTCGGGGGCCGCGCCGCGCGTGCCGACCTGCCCGAGGTCGACGACGCGCTGGCCCATCGCGGCCACGAACGCGGGGTCGTGCGTGATCGACACCAGGGTGACGCCGCGCTCCAGGGCAGCGCGCAGCAGGCGCACGAGGCCCAGCCACGTGCCGCGGTCCTGGCCGAAGGTCGGCTCGTCGAGGATCAGCAGCTCGGGGGCGCTGATGAGCGCGGTCGCCACCGACAGGCGGCGCTTCTCGCCGCCCGACAGCGTCATGGGATTGGCGCGCGCGAGTTTGGTCAGGCCCAGGGCCTGGAGGTGTTCGTCGACGAGGGGGGCGATCTCCTCGTCGGTCATGCCAGCGGCGCGCGGGCCGATCGCGAGCTCCTCGGCGACGGTGGCGGCCAGGAACTGGTATTCGGGCTCCTGGAAGACCATGGACATGCGGCCGAGCAGCTGCTTACTGCTCCACTCGTGCGGGTCGCCGACCGTGCCATCGGCGGTCTCGACCTCGACCGTGCCCGCGAGGGGCGGCAGGAGGCCCGCGAGCGTCAGGGCAAAGGTTGATTTTCCGGCGCCGTTAGCGCCAACGATGCAGGTGGAGACGCCGCGCTCGATCGTCAGGTCGATGCCGCTGCGTACGGGGGCGGACGCGTCGTAGCCGATCGTCAGGCCGGTGACGCGGGTGATCGGGGTGGTGCCTCGCGCTCCCCCTTCCGGGCTTTCGGACGAGGCCGGTGGGACCTTGGGGGCGGGTCCGACCTCGGCGGCGACGTCGTCGCCGGGAAGCCAGATGCCGCGCTCGCGCAGGGCGTCGCCCTGCTGCGCGAGGACCTCGTCGAGCGGGCCGTCTGCGGCGATCGTACCGTCCGCGACCACGATGACGCGATCCACGAGAGAGGCCCACACGTCGACGCGGTGCTCGACGACGACCACGGTCGCGCCCGTGCGCTCGACGACGGTTTCGACGGCGGCGCGCACCTCGGCGACGCCGCTCGGGTCCAGGTTCGCAGTGGGCTCGTCCAGGAGCAGCAGGCCCGGGCCCATCGCGAGAATCGACGCCAGGGCCAGGCGCTGCTTCTGCCCGCCCGACAGCTCCGTCGTCGAATGATCCAGGGGGACGCTCAGGCCCACTGCTTCAAGCGAGTTCTCCACGCGCGGCCAGATCTCCTCGCGCGCAACCCCCAGGTTTTCCATGCCGAAGGCCACGTCGTCGCCCACGCGGGCGAGAACCACCTGAGCCTCGGGGTCCTGCATAAGCAGGCCCACGCGGCCCCTCGCCTGTGCCGGAGCGACGCCGTCGACGGTGAGCGTGCCGGTGGCCTCGCCCTCCTCGGCGCCGCCCAGCAGGCCGGCCAAGCCACCCATGAGCGTCGACTTGCCCGACCCGGACGGGCCCAACACCAGCACACGCTCGCCCGGCGCGATATCGAGATCAACACCCGACAGCACGGCGTTCTTGCGCCCGGCGTGACGCCATCCCCAGCCGCGCGCGCACACGCGCGCGCCCGCACCCTCACCCAGCGGCACCTGGCCGTCCGCGGAGGAAGCGGCGCGGGCGGAGGCGGAGTAGGCCTCGTCCATGGATCCGAAATCAGACAAGCTCACGCGCTCCACGGCCGGAGGCGAAGCGATCCAGGGCGCCTGTCTTTGCCAGCGCATTCGTCAGCGCCCAGGCGAGGATGCCCGCCAGGACGATGCCCGACGCCATGCCGCACACGAGGTAGATCGCGTTGTAGAGCACGCCCTTTGCGAGGTGGCCGGAGAGGAAGAGCTCGAGGACCCACTCGAACGCGAAGGACACGGCGCCCGCAGCGCCCACGATCGTCGCGTTGAAGCGGCGGTAGGCGACCAGGGCGAAGACGACCTCCGCGCCGAGGCCCTGCGCGAGACCCGAGTAGATGGTCTCGACGGCCCACTGGGAACCCAGGGCCATGGAGACGGTCGCCGCCATCAGCTCGACGAAGAGCGCGGCGCCGGGCTTGCGGATGACGTAGCCACCGAGCGTGCCGCCCAGCAGCCAGACGCCCGTCACCAGGCCACCCACGCCGGGGCCGATGGTCTTGAGGAACTCGTAACTTGCGCCGCCCACCTGGTTCCAGACGACAAAAATAAGGCCGCAAGCGACGCCCAGGACGGCGGCGGTGACGATGTCAATGACCCTCCAGCGGAGGGACGGAGCAGTGGATGCCATGCGAAAAAACTCCCTTCGTGTTGCACGGCGGCCACGAGGGAAGAGCCTTCCTACGCCGGTATGATCCGGATCAGGTTCTACGGTCGGGGGTGGTCCCCTCTCAGCTCGGTTCGAGCTCCCGTGGCACTCTGGCGAGCATAGTCACTTGGTATTCATTGCGCTACTCATGCAGGTGGGGGCCGGTATGAGGGCCCTCTCCCGTGCCCCCGTCACCGAGGACACCGCGCGACGCGCGACACAGCAGGAAATGGCGGTTCGCGAAGGCCGCGCCCACGATGAACGCAATCCAAATCAGGGAATAGACGAGGCCGGGGCGAGTATCGTCCCACATCGCCAGGATGACGCCCATGCAGCCCATGAACGCCAGGACGATCCATGCGCTGATCGCGCCGCCGGGGGCCTTGAACTTCGAGGCCACATGCAGCTGCGGGCGCTTGCGCAGGTAGACCAGGTAGGACACAACGATGACCACCCACACGCCCATGAACAGCGTGGCCGACACCGAGGTCACCAGCGTGAAGGCCGCGGAGATCGAGCCGCCCATCCCCATGATGACGATGCCCGACAGGAGGCACACGCAGGACAGGAACAGGGCGTTGAGGGGCACGTGGTGCTTGGAGAGGCGCGCGAAGGTGCCCGGCGCCTGCTCCTGGCGCGCCAGGCCGTAGAGCATGCGCGACGTGGAGTAGATGCCTGAGTTCGCGCTCGACGCGGCCGAGGAGAGGACCACCAGGTTGACGATCGTGGCCGCGGCGCCCAGGCCGGTCAGCGAGAACATCGTGACGAAGGGCGATTTCTCGGGGCTCACCTGATCCCAGGGGGTCACCATCATGATGGCCGCGAGCGCCGCCACGTAGAAGAGCATGATGCGAACGGGGATGGAGTTGACGGCCTTGGGAAGGGTGTTGTCCGGGTCGTCGGTCTCGGCGACGGTCGTGCCGACCATCTCGATTCCGATGAAGGCGAAGAGGGCGATCTGGAAGCCGCCGAGGAAGCCGGTGAATCCAGTCGGGAAGAAGCCGCCATGGCTCCACAGGTTCGAGACTGCGGCAACGGTTCCCTCCTCGTCAACCGTGCCCATGGCGACCATGCCGAAACCGACGATGACCAGGGCGATGATCGCGACGATCTTGACGAGCGCAAACCAGAACTCCGTCTCACCAAAGGCCTTGACCGTCATCGCGTTGAGGGCAAACAGCAGCAGAGTCGTCGCGCCGATGGGGATCCACGCGGGCAGGTCCGGCCACCAGAAGTGCGTGTAGCCGGTGATAGCGATCATGTCGGCGACGCCGGTGACCACCCAGCACGCCCAGTAGGTCCACCCCGTCACGAAGCCGGCCCACGGGCCGATGAGGTCGCGGGCGATGTCCGCGAAGGTCGCGTACTTGTGGTCGGAGAGCAGCAGCTCACCGAGGGTGCGCATGAACAGGAAGAGAACCGCGCCGATGATCATGTAGACCAGAAGGATCGAGGGGCCCGCGACCGAGATCGTCTTACCCGAGCCCATGAACAGGCCCGTACCGATCGCGCCACCGATGGCAATCAGCTGAATGTGGCGGTTTTTCAGCGTGCGCTGGAGCTTGTCGCCACCTTGCTGGGGCTCACCGTGTTCGACGTTCTCAACTGTCATCATTGTTCCTTCCGCCTGCTCCCGGCCCGGGGGCTTTTTGCGCGGCCTTTGTGCGCTCGCGTGACACGCTTGACCATCCAACGCTACCGCACAGGTACGCTCATGACCGAATCCAGAGCTACGCATGGCAGAGCGAGCGCATTCAAGTTAGGTTTGCCTTATGACACAGAATTCGGCGCCTTCGACGGGCGAGACCTCGCACCCCCTGATCTCCGTGGCCACGGTTCCCACCGAGCGGGCTGCGCGCTACAGCAAGCAGCTCGTGAGCCACATGGGCCACAAGATCACGGGTTCCTGGGACGAGGAGGCAGGGAGCGGATACCTGCTGTTCGACCGCGAGGGTCCGGTTCTGGGGCACGTGAACGTCATCGCGTCACCGTCGGCACTGACGCTCGAGATGCACACGGAGCCCGAGCGCGCCGATCGCCTCGAATTCATCGTCGGCATCCACCTGGCACGCTTCGGCGCACGCGACAGCCTCGCCGTTTCATGGGAGCGCACCGACGACAGCGAAGGCTCCACGCAGGGCCCCCTCACCCCCGAAGAGGTCGAGGCGCACGCCCGCGCCAAGAAGGCAGCCCGCGAGGCGGCGGCACGCGAGGCCGGGCACGCGGAGTAGGCCCGGCAGGCACGCGGCCAGGCACGCAACAGATTAGCCGCGGCGGGCCCCATCAATTCCGCATGCAATTCCCTGATCGCCGAACGCGTTAGCATCTCAGAAACCGCAGAATTCCAACGTTCTGACTTAGAACATTGAAACAATCGCAGGGGAATTACGTGCGAAAGCTGGGGGGCGCCGACGCCCACTCGCTGCACGTGTCAATGCAGCTCCCCATCATTCGACACCGGGAGGCATTGCACTACTTAGCAGGGCATTGCACTAGCTACTATCCAGTGCAATGCCCCCCATCTAGTGCATTGCTCCTTCAACGAGTACAACGCTTCGGAGTCACAAGCTCCGCCATGGTTCGCACAGCAACTCCCACACTGGGCATTACACCTCTTACGGGACGCTGCACCTCTTACGGGACGCTGCACCCGATCAGAACGGGTGCACTGCCTACGGATCGGGTGCAGCGCCCACGCGCACAAGCACAACCGCGGCGAACGTCCATCGGGCCACAGCCTACGCCGCACCACCGTCCCCACATTCACCAATTCCGCACGTAATTCCCTGACGGCCACACACAACAACGCGCTGAAAACCGCAGGATTTCAACATTTTGACTTCAAAAGTTGAAGTAGCTACAGGGGAATTGCATGCGAAATTTCGGGGACACACACGGACGGACACTCAGCACACGACCCATGAACCACACCGCTAACAAACAGCCCCCGCAGCCGTGAGGCTGCGGGGGTGCAAAGTCGGGCAACGCGCTCACTACGCGTCATTCACCCGCGAAATGCCACGACAGCGGAACACCACCGGCATCCCCAGATGCCGGCGCAGAAACTCAGAGACTCAGCGGCCCTCGAGGTAGTTCTTCGCGGCACTCAGGACCTGCTCCCACATGCCGACCTCGTCTTCGTACGCCTGGCGGGCCTCAGCCTCGTCGTCGGAGACCGACGCCAGACCCGACTCCTCCACGTGGATGGCGACGCCGCCACGCTCCTCGGACAGGGAGATTTCGATGCGGGTCGCATACTCGTCCGGCAGCTCGTCGTCGGCCAGCGGGTACCAGCGGAAGGCGACGACATCCGTCGGATCCTCGTCGGCCTTTTCGATCAGCCAGTCGCCGGCGTCCGGGTCGCTCACGCGATAAATTCCGTCATCCCCGAGCGTCACCTCGTGGTCACCCAGCGGGCCATCGTTGACCCACCAGCCCGGCTCCGACACGAGCGCCCACGCGGCCTCAATGTCGCAGTCCACGACCACGTCGGTCTCAACGCGATCCAGGTCGTCCTCAACGTCGGCGTCAGAAGTCATGTCAAAGAAGCTCATACACCAACGGTACCGGGTCGGACGCTCCCAGGCACGCGAATGGACACCCCAACACGCGCCCATCTCCGCACGTCGGCAGGCACCGGACCAGTCATGGGAATAGGCGCCCGTGCGAGCACGTCGGCGCACAGATGCGCGAGGCATTGGAAGGCCACGTCTTCGTGCGCATACGACGAGGCCGTGGCCAGCCACGCGGAGAAGCGAGAGTCGGCCACGGCCTCGTCGTGTCACAAAGCCTCAGGCGAGACGGGTGATGCGGTAGCGCCAATCCATGGGGCCGACCTCGAGGGTCTCCACGCGGTAGTGCTGCTCGGAGTCCTGCAGGTGCGCGAACAGCGGCTCGGGCTGGTGGGGCGCGCAGATCTGGATGTTCTCGCCGACGGGCAGGTTATCGACCGCCGCGAAGAGGACCGCGTGGCGCACAACGCGGGGGATCGAGTGGATGACCAGCTCGTCCGCGCCGGGGCGGTGGATGACGCCGGCGCCGCCAGCGTGGACGTTGCCGGTCGAGGGGGCGCCGTCACCGCAGCCGCAGCCGCCGGCCGTGGAGGCGATGGGCTCGGCGGCCATCTCGTGGGGGCGCTCAGCGGGGGCCTCATGGCCGCCACAGCCGCAACCGGCGTGCTCAGCGGGAGCCTGCTCAGCGGCCTCATGGCCGCCACAGCCACAGCCGGCGTGCTCAGCGGGAGCCTGCTCAGCGGCCTCATGGCCACCGCAGCCGCACCCGCAGCCGCCGTCCGCGGACGGGACGGTGTTGGCGTCGACCAGCTTGAACATCTGACGATCAGTCATGTCTTTTCCTTATCCTTCGGCCCGACGGGCCATTTCAGCGAACCTTATCCAGTGTAGGCATGCCTCAGCCGGCCGCGCGCGTTCACTTAATGAGGAACTCGGCCTCGACCTCGACGCTCACGTTGAGGGGCAGCGCGGCGACGCCCACAGCGCTGCGCGCGTGCTGGCTGCCGAAGATCTCGCCGAACAGCTCGGAGGCACCGTTGATGACGCCGGCCTGGCCGTAGAAGTCGGGGCGCGAGGACACGAAGCCCACGACCTTCACGACGCCCGCGAGGTTGTCGATGCCGCCCGCGACGGAGGCCGCCGCGGCCAGGGCGTTCAGGGCGCACACACGCGCCGCGTCCTTGGCGTCCTCGGGGTCCGCGCCGTCCTCGCCGACCGCGCCGATGCACACGGGCTCGCCGTTCACGACGGGGATCTGGCCGGAGGTGCGCACGACGCCACGGTCGATGACGGCCGGCACGTAGGCGGCAACGGGGGTGGCGACGGCGGGCAGTTCGAGGCCGAGCTCGGCGAGCTTCTCGGAGGGGAGCATGAGGGGTCCTTTCGTTGTCATCGACGAGGCCGGGGCCTCGTCCTCTGGTTCCAGTTTAGTTGCGCTGATCCCGGGGGTGGCGAGCGACGGCGTGACCGTGAGATCCCGGCCCCGACCTCGTCGAAAAAGACGCGATGCAGGCATGCGTGCGCCCCGCGTGTCGACAATCACGCGGGGTGCACTATTCAGGAAGCCTCAGCCCTGGGGCGCGGCCGGGGGCTGACCGCCCTGACCCGGACCGCCGGCCGGGGGCTGACCGCCCTGACCGCCGGGGCCCATGCCACTGCCCATGCCTCCCTGGCCGGCGGTTGCTTCGGTAGCAGTCCCGTCAACGCTCACCGTGTAGGTGGAGCCGTTGGTCATGCCGGAGGTCGAGTAGATGACGTTTCCGAAGGCCTTGAGCGAGGTGTAGGTGCCCAGGACCGAGCCGGAGGAGTCGGTGATCGTCACCGTGGATCCAGCGGAGCCGGTCGCGGAGGCCGAGACCCAGCCCTGGCCGTCGGTCGTGGTCGGCGTCTCCACCATCTCGTTGGTGGCGAAGGCGATGACCGTGCCGCCCGTAATGCTCATGGCGCCGTTGCTATCCAGGGCGCCGTTTGCGCCGGACGCCGGGCCGTAGACGGTCGTCGTGCCGCCGCTGATGGTCAGCGAGCCGTTGGAGTCGAGGCCATCGCCGTTCGCGTTGACGGTCACGGTGCCACCACTAATGGTGAGCTGCTCGCCGGTGTCTTCCATCGAGCCGCCGCCGTCAGCCATGCCACCGGGGCCCATCTGCTGGGTGGTCGTGGTGGTGGTCGCGGAGTCCGAGCTGGACTCGGCGACTGCGGCCAGGCCGGCCTCGACCGTGATCGAGCCCGAGGCGTTGATGCCGTCGTCGCTCGAGGTCAGGTCGACGGTGCCGTCGGAGATCGTGATGAGGCCGCCCTCGAGGGCCTCGTTCGACTGCGTGACGGTCACGGTTGCGCCGTCGAGGACGGCCGCGACCTCGGTGTGCACGCCATCGTCGCCGGAGGCGGCGGTGATCGTGCCGGAGCTCAGGCGCAGCGCACCGTCGGAGTGGATGGCGTCGTCCCCGGAGTCAATGGTGGTGGTGCCACCGTCGACGATGACGTACGTGCCGGCCTTGATGCCCTTGGCCGAGCCGGAGGCGGGTTCGCCGGCCGACGCGCCGCCGCCCGAGGTGATCGACAGGGTGCCGCCGGTGATGATCGCGTCGGTGTACGCGTCGATGCCGTCGCCGCCCGAGGTCAGGGTGACGGTGCCGTCCACGATGGACACGTAGCCCTTGGTGTCGTCATTGTCCTGGTCGGACTTGAGGGCGTCGCCGCCGGAGTTCACGGTGACGGTGCCGCCCGCGATCGTCAGGGAGTCCTTGCCGCGCAGGCCGTCATCCGAGGCGGTCGCGTTGATCGTGCCGCTCAGGACGTACAGGTCGTCCTTGGAGGTGATCGCGTCCGAGGCGCCGGAGGTCACGTTGAGCGTGCCCGAGCCGGTGATCGTCAGGTCCATGTCGGCGTAGATGGCCGCGTTCGCGTCCTCGGTGCCGGTGTAGGTGCCGTCGGTGATCGTCGAGGTGCCCTCGAGGGACAGGACGAGGTCATCACCGCTGGTCGCCTCGATCGCGGCGCCCGTCGAGGAGGTGATGGTCGCGTTGTCGAGAATCAGGACGACCTGGTCCTCGGTCCCTGCGGCCACGACGACCTTGCCGGTGAAGGAGCCGCTGAGCTTGTAGACACCGGCCTTGGAGATGGTCAGCACGCCGTCGCTCACACTCACGGCGTCGGACGAGGAGGTCGCGGTCGTTCCGCTGAGCGTCACGTCGACGGCGTCCGATGCCTTCCAGTCGTTGTCCTCCACGTAGGAGGCCTTCGCGTTCGAGGCCAGGGCGTCGGCCGCGGTGGGTGGCGCGGTCGTGTCGCCGTTGCTTCCGGAGGCGGCAACGGTCGCGGTGGCCGCGGTGGAGCCGGAGCCGGAGGAGGTCACGCCCGAGGAGCTGCAGGCGCCCAGCGCCAGCATTCCAACGAGGGCGATCGCGCCGATCGTGCGGGCGGGGGTCCAGATTGTCTGCAGGGCTTTCATGTGTATGTCTCTTTCGTGTGATTAAAGCCTGTGTTTCTTATGGTGAGCGCTTTCGTTTCGCGTGCTGTCGAAACTGCGGGTGCCGTTATGAGGTCTGTCAGGCCGCCATCGCGAGGGGCGTGGAGTGCGCGAGCTCGGGGACCTCCACGTACTCGTGAAAGTAACGGTCGAGCGTGCGGTGCCACTTGTTTGCGGGCAGGTGGTGCATGGCGGCCATCGCGGTCCCGTACTTGGAGATCTTCACGGGTCGCACGCCGCCCTCCCACAGGAGGTGGTCGACGATCGAAGGGGTCGCGCCCGACTTCGTTTCGATGATGACCAGGTCGGGGCGGGCAACCTTGGTGCCGTCCGTGCGCAGCGAGCGCCACAATAGGCCTGTGTCCACCGTCGCGCGTCCCATGCCTCCGGGCAGAAGCATGGTGTTGCGCACGTAGGACCCAGCCAGGACCGGCTCGAGAGCTGGCACCAGGTGGCCATATCCCGTCTTCTCGACCTTGCCAGCCACCCACGTGCGGCGCTCACCCGCGAGAGGGGCCCCGGCCTCGTCCCAAGAGATCGGCATCCGCTTCTTGACGGTCACGCCGCGCGGACCGCGGGTCTTGACCTCCAGGAAGGACGCGCCCGACGTGAGGTAAGAGCGGGTGCGGACCTTGAAGCGGCGGCGACGCTTGAGCGCGGTCAGCAGGTACGAATCCATGTCGGGGGTGTCGTAGTAGGTGGAGGCGTAGCCCTGGGACACCTGGCCGTCGATCTGCAGAACCTTCGTGTCCTCAGGGAGGTGGCTCAGAATCGCCGAGGCCGTGGCCGCGTCCAGCGCGTACTTGCGGTCCACTCGGGTCAGCATCGCCGCGCGCTTATTCAGGTCGTCGAGGCCGATCGCGTCGAGGTCGGCGAGGATCGAGTTCAGGGATGCGTTCATGGGTCGTGTCCTTGGTAGTGGCGGTCTGCGGGGTGGCGGTCGTGTCGGCTGGCGGGCCGGCGGGTCAGGCGACCTTCGAGCGAACGTCCACGAGAGTCAGGTCGTTCACGAGATCGAGCTTGACGACGCTGACCGAGGCGACGGACGCGCCGAGGCGCTGCTCGAGGGTCGCCTTCAGCTCGGCGGGGTCGGCGATAGCGCGGTCCAGCTGGACGGTCTGCGAGGTGTAGCGGCCGAAGACCAGCTTCGAGTCACCGAAGGCCAGGGCCACGAGGATCAGTGCGATGAGGCCACCGAGCAGCGGGGTCACCGCTGAGGACATACCCGTCAGCAGGCCGAGAGCCAGCGACGCGAAGTAGTAGGCGATCTCCGTCTGCGAGATCTGATCCGAACGCAGTCGGATGATCGAGAGAACACCGAAGAGGCCGAGGCCCAGGCCCGCGCTCACGGTCGAGTTCGCGAGGATGATCGTGACGGCGAGGACGCCGACATTCACACCGAGGAAAGCTGCGACCAGGTCAGCGCGGCGGTGCCGTGGGAAGTACAGGCCGAACACGAGCGCGGCCATGGCAACCAGGTCAATGGCGATCAGAATCAGGGCGGTCATTGGTGTCTCCTTTTGTCGATGCACCAATTTCCCCACGCGACCCTATGAAGAACCTATGAAGCTCTCATATTTCTCATATGACTTTTGGGAGTGTTGCTGTGTGGCGCCGCTGGTGTTCCGGGCGCCGGAGGGCCCGGCCAGGCCCCGCCACCTCCCACGGACACCGCAGCCAGGCCCCTTCACCCGCGACCAGGCCATACGAGCGCGAAAAGATTCGCCCTGCTCGCCTCCATCAGCACCCACGCGCGAAAAAGTTCGCCCAGCGCACGCAAAACACCCCAAAATCAGCCTTTCTTCGCCTGCTGGGCGAATTTTTTCGCGCCGATGTGGCCAGAGCCGACTCACAACACCTGCCGACCACCTTGCCTGAAACCGATGACACCAATGCGGGTGGCTCACTGCCTCGATATGAAACCGGCGGCACCTCTGCGAGCTCCTTTCCGCACACGGTTGAAACCACTGACACCTTTGCTCGCACGAAACGGCCAATTCCGGGCCATTTTCTGCCCGCAAAGGCGTCGCGGGTTTCAAGCACCCCTCGCCGAGCACCCGCAAAGGCGATCACGGTTTCACGAACCGCTCCCCAACCGCCCGCAAAGGCGTCCCCGGTTTCACCCTCGCCGGACGCTACGCCCACAGCTCAAGCCTCGTGTGGCGTGCGCACACGCCACAACGCCGGTGGCACACTGGCCACATGACTGACACCCCCACTCCTGAAGCCCGCACGAACGAGCCGGCCCAGGCCTCGTCCCTCCCGTCCCTGGCGGTTACCGGCGCATCCGGGAACGTCGGAGGTACCACCGCCCGACTCCTGTCCGAGCGCGACCTGCCCCTGCGCCTGCTCGCGAACACGCCGTCGCGCGCGCCCGAGCTGCCGGGAGCCGCCGCGGTGAAGTGCTCGTACGAGGACACGCTCACGACGCGCGACGCGCTGGAAGGCGTTAACGTCCTCTTCATGGTGTCCGCGCCCGAGAGCGAGGACCGCCTGGACAAGCACCTCGCCTTCGTCGACGCAGCCGCGGCATCCGGGGTGCGCCACATCGTGTACCTGTCGTTCATGAACGCGGCGCCCAACTCGACGTTTACCCTAGCGCGCACGCACTTCCACACGGAGGAGCGCATCAAGGCGTCGGGCATGACGTACACGTTCTTGCGCGATAACTTCTACGCGGACTTTTTCGTGGAGTTGCCGGACGAGGAGGGTCGCATCCTCGGGCCCGCGGGCGACGGGCGCGTGGGCGTGGTCGCGCGCGAGGACGCGGGGCGCGTGGCGGCCGGCGTCCTGGCGGATCCGGGGCGCTACGAGAACAAGACTCTCGACGTGACGGGCCCCGAGGCCTTGACCCTCGACGAGATCGCCGCAATCCTCACCCGCGTGCAGGGTCGGCCCATCACCTACGTGCGCGAAACCGTCGAGGAGGCGTACGAGTCGCGCAAGAAGTGGCCGGCCGCCCAGTGGGAGTACGACTCGTGGGTGTCGACCTACACGTCGATCTCGCGCGGCGAGATGGACGTCGTCTCCACGACCGTGCGCGACGTGACGGGCCGCGACCCGCTCACCTTCGAGGAGGTCGCCCGCGCGGCGCTCGCGTCGGGCCGCTGACTGTCACGAGTGTGGCTTGCTGGGCCCCGGCTTCGTTTCTCTTCTCAGGGACGAGGCCGGGGTTCCCTCATGCGCTCATGCTTGCTGCCTCCGTCACACTCCTGGTAGCGTCGGATCATGAACAACGAGCCTTTCTGCGCCCGTCGGAGGCAGCACGCCGGTACCCAGGAGGTATGGTGAGCATGGCTCGATCACGACGTTCAGGGATCAGCACATTCTTCCCCAACATCTTCTCCAATCGAGACGAGTCGCTCGCGGGTGAAGACCGCTGGAGGCGTAGCGAGTGGAAACGTGCAGCAATTGGGATCATTGTCCTCGCTGTCGGGATAGCGATCGTTGAAGGAATATTCCATCTCACGCATTTTCAGAGCTTTCACACAGTCGTCATATTGGTCTCACTGATCTTGACAGCGGGCTTTCCCCAGATGGCGTGCGACTCCATTGCACCTTTCCTACGTCCACGAATCAGCTTTGTCGACGGGCATGTCGTGATACGAGGTGAGCGCCTCACCTCCATCGGACGTCTCGCTAGCTACGCGCTTTTCTTGGCCTTTGCTGTTTTCTTCATCATTTCCGGGTTCATTGCGCATGAGCTGGTGCGCACTCTTCACTTCGCCTTGATTCCCGCTTGTTTCGCCTATTTTCTTTACTCAATGAATCCACTGCGAGGCATCAAGACCACTCTGTCCGACACATCAACGACAACGTCGACCCCCGAGGGAATCACCTTCCATATGGCCCGTCATCTTTCGGTTGACGCAGATCTAGATTCTGCGGGAAGCGTTTGCGGCAGCGACGTCTCTTTCCGGTGGGACCAGAACGTAATGATCTCCCGTCTTGAGACAGTGAGTCTTCACGTTACTCTTCTTGCTGACCCCAACACATACGACGGGCCATGGGGCTTATGCTGCCGGACGATCGGCATCCCCTACACCGGCCTCGACGCCCTCATGCGGCACTTCAAAGAGCACCCCGAAGACCGTCCACTCCTGGCCACACCGGAAGGCGTCGACCTCGTCAACGACATTCTCGCCGAGGCCCACATGGAACTCGTAACCACACAAAGGAGCCACGCATGAGCACCAAGAAGCGCATACTCGTCACTCTGATCGTCGCGGTCCTGGCCGCCATCGTCATCTTCCCGATGCTGCCCCTCGAATACCGCGACCGCGTCGTCGCGGTCCTCACCCACCCGCTGTACTACCTGGGCTTGGGCAACTGGTGAGCGCTCCGGTAGAACACGCTTAGCTCAGGAAGGCGGCGGGGTCGTCCACGAGTGAATCCAGCACTCGGAATGCTGCACCCCGAACCGTCAGCGATGCAGAATCCGGCAGCACCTCAACGATCGGCGAGGACCACGGGGCCTGCAGCGTGCGCGTCTCGATTTCCTCACGCGCCGGATCCAGCAGGGCGCCACTCAGCTCAGCCACGGCACCGCCCAGCACGACATGCGGGATGTCCATCGCGTTAATGACGCCCGACAGCACGCGCCCGAGGGCCACCCCGGCCTCCGCCAGCACCGCTCGGGCACGCTCCTGCTCCGCGCCCACACCAAGAGACCCGGAGGCCTTCACCCCGGCCTCGTCGACGAGGCCCGCGCAACGCAGAATCTCGCGCGCCCCGGAACCCGTGGGGGCGCCCACATGCTCGGCGAGGGCGCGCACACCCATGTAGGCCTCAAGGCATCCGCGCGCCCCACAACGACACAGAGGCCCATTCGGATCCGCGCACATGTGCCCAATTTCGCCGGACCAGGCGCGCGCCCCGCTCATCGGCCGATGATCGACGATGACGCCCGCGCCGACGCCAACCTCACCCGACACGTACACGAAGGTCGACGGACCACCGGCCACCCCCGGCCGCGTGTAGGCAACCGCGTAGGCCGCCAGGTCCGCTTCGTTCGCGACGACCACCGGGTTCAGGTCGGCGAGCGGGGCAAGTAGCTGGTCGTGCGGGATGTCTCGCCACCCCAAGTTCGGGGCGAGCGCCAGCCGGGTCGGCGACACCAAGCCCGGCAGCCCAACGCCCGTCCCCAGGAACAGGGCGCCATCGGGCAGGGTGCCCTCTAACAGAGCGTGTGCCTCTCGGGCCGCGAGCGCCATCGTCTCCTCCGGCGCACTGTCGGCGAAATCGCGCTCAATCCGGCGGTGCCCCAGCTCCCGTCCCGCGATGTCGACGAGCGTGACATCGAGGCTCGCGACGTCCACTTCGACACCGAGGGCGACGGCGCTGCCCTCCGCGGGGGTGAGGCGGTTGGCCGGGCGGCCACGGCCGCCACCGTCACCGGGTTCGAGTTCTCGCACGAGTCCGGCACCCACCAGGTCGTCCACGAGGCGCGATATCGTCGCGCGCGTCATTCCGGTGCGCTGCGAGAGGCCTGCGCGTGTGACCTCGCCCGGCGAGGCGAGGATGTTGCGCAGCACCGTCGACATGTTGGATGCGCGCACGTTTTCCGACTTCACGCCGCGGTTCTGAGCGCCCATCCCCCGCTCCGAGGGGCGCGGCGAGGCGACCGGGCCGCGACTGATACGGCCGGCGTCGTTGGCGCTGTCGGAACGGGTCGGCATGGACTCAGGCTACCGTGTCGGGGTGGCGGTTCCGCGAGTTTGAGGCATCGGCAGATGCCAACTGTTACAAACGTCGTCAATCCGACGCATTTTCAATCGGTCTTTCGGGCTGCATGTTACAAACATCGTCATTCCGACACCAAAAGCACCGAAACGAGCCGATTTTCGCCCTAGATTGACGACGTTTGTAACACCGGTTGAGAAAGACGGGCTGAAATCTCTCCGGATTGACGACGTTTGTAACACCGACGCAGCTCAGCGCCTCAACAAACGCCCTTCACGAGCAGACTTCCCCAGGATGCATATGCTCTTCAAGTTATCCACAGGCAACCGCACGCTACTTGCACCAGTTGACATGAAATAAGACAGTCAGATCATCGCGAGAAATCCAACCGTGGGAGCACATCATGACTGACAACGAACGACCGTCACTTCGGGCCATCCGAGAATGTCTCATCTCACCAAGGGAAGACCCGAATCGGATGCGCGTGAGCCGGGCAGCCCAAAAAGGAACGCTCGTCAGGATCGCGCGAGGAATCTACCTCCCCGCTTCAACTCTCGAAGGCCACCCCCTCTGGCTCCAAAAGACAATCATTCGCGGGTCACGCATCTGTGCCCTGACCATGCGAAGGGGCGATTATGTCCTGACTGGCGAATGTGCGGGATGGATCCTAGGCCTCCCCGTCGATACCGACAGGGGGCCGATTACCGCCTATGCGCCAATCAATCGCGGAGAACGGAAACTCTTCTTCGATGCGGTTCGCATCGGTTCCAAACTGGTTATGCCGGCGGGTCAAGCCTCAATTATCCGAACATCTCTCCCGGCACACCAGATCGCAGAAGGCTTCGCTATCCCTTTTGCTCCGCGCATCCTGGTCGACTGCGCGCGACTAGCCGCAGAGGAGCAAGCCTTTGCGCTGACGTGCGCTGATATGGCTCGCTTGGCGAGCTACTCACGCTTCGACCAGCTCGCCTCTCGCGAGCGAGCCGAACAGGCACGCCACAATCTTCTGCAGGAACTTGCCTCACTCCCCCGCTCGAGCCGCGGCACTAGTCAAGCTCGATGGATCATTTCCCACGCAGATGCCGGATGTGAGTCCCCTGGAGAATCTCGAGTGCTCCACGCGTTGATCCTGGCCGGAATCAAGGGGATCACCACTCAGGAGGAGGTCCGCTGCGACGGGCGAACATTCTTCATCGACATCGCAATCCCCGGTCTGAAAATTGCCATCGAGTTCGATGGACGCATCAAGTATGGCGACAGCGTTCAGGAAGTACATGACAACATCGAGGCCGAACAACGCCGGGCTCGACTTCTCCAACTCGCCGGGTGGCGCATCATCCGTATTCGCTGGTCCGATCTGCAACGTATCGACGAGGTTGTCGCGCAGGTTCTCGTTGCAATCAGACAGCGCGGCGGCCACTGAGTACCGCTTCGACACATCCATCGTACGGACTTGTCGGAGGCCCTTGACGAACGCGCGCACAGGTATTAAGTTTTACCCCACAACAAATAAATTGTGACGACGCAAACACCGCGCGCAACGACCATGCGGACACACAGGCAGGTACGTCATACGCACCAACATCCGCCGCCACACAACGACACGCAGCGCCACCGACGACGCGGCACCTTCCCCTCCAACTGAACACCGACGTTCGAAAGGACACCACCATGACATCCACCCCCGACAACAAGTTCTCCTTCGGCCTGTGGACGGTCGGCTGGAATGCTGTCGACCCCTTCGGCACGGGGACCCGCCCGGTGCTCGACCCGTGGGAGTACACGGAAAAGCTCGCGGAGGTCGGGGCGTGGGGCATTACCTTCCACGACAATGACGTGTTCGACTTCGACGCGTCGGATCAGGAGCGTCACGACCGCGTCATGAAGGTGAAGGAGGCGGCGGATGCGGCTGGCCTCGTCATTGAGATGGTCACGACGAACACGTTCACGCACCCGGTCTTCAAGGATGGCGGCCTGACGAACAACGACCGCTCGATCCGCCGTTTCGGCCTGCGTAAGATCCTGCGCAACGTGGATCTGGCTGCGGAGATGGGCGCGACGACGTTCGTCATGTGGGGCGGACGCGAGGGCGCAGAGTACGACTCGTCGAAGGACCTGAATGCGGCATTCGACCGCTACAAGGAGGGCCTGGACACGGTCGCCGCCTACATCAAGTCGCGCGGCTACGACCTAAAGATTGGCCTGGAGCCGAAGCCGAACGAGCCTCGCGGCGACATTTTCCTGCCGACGGTCGGCCACGCGCTGGCCCTTATCGCGCAGCTGGAGCACGGCGACATCGTGGGCCTGAACCCGGAGACGGGCCACGAGCAGATGGCCGGCCTGAACTACACGCATGCGCTGGCACAGGCGCTCAACGCGGGCAAGCTCTTCCACATTGACCTCAACGGCCAGTCGGGCATCAAGTACGACCAGGACAAGGCGTTCGGTCACGGCGACCTGGCCAGCGCGTTCTTCACGGTTGACCTGCTGGAGAACGGCTTCCCGGGCGGCGGCCCGCGCTACGAGGGTCCGCGCCACTTCGACTACAAGCCGAGCCGCACGGAGGGCATGGAGGGCGTGTGGGAGTCCGCGCGCGCGAACATCGAGATGTACCTGACGCTGGCGGCCAAGGCCCGCGCGTTCCGCGAGGATCCGGTCACCCAGGAGCTGCTCGAGGCTGCGTCGGTTCCCGAGCTGGGCGAATCCACGCTGGCGGCGGGCGAGTCCCTCGAGGACTTCTTGGCGGATCGCAGCTCCTACGAGGAGTTCGACGCGCAGGCCGCCGGCGAGCGCGAGTACCACTTCGTGGAGCTGTACCAGCAGGCGATGCGTCACCTGATCGGCTGATCGTCTCTTCGACGAGGAGTTGTGTGATGGGCGAGAGGCCTTTCGTTGCGGGTGTCGATTCGTCGACGCAGTCGTGCAAAGTGGTCGTGTGGGATCCGGTGTCGGGCGAGGTGGTGCGCGAGGGCCGAGCGCCGCATCCGGAGGGCACCGAGGTTGATCCACGCGCCTGGTGGGACGCGTTGAACGAGGCCGTGGCTGCGGCCGGCGGGCTGGATGACGTGCGGGCGCTCAGCGTGGGCGGCCAGCAGCACGGAATGGTCGTGCTGGATGAGCGGGGCGAGGTGATTCGTCCGGCGCTGCTGTGGAATGACACGAGGAGCGCGGGCGCGGCTCGGGATTTGATCGCGGAGCGCGCGGGCGAGTCGTCGGGCGAGGCCTGGTGGGCCGATGCCGCGGGCTCGGTTCCGGTCGCGTCGTTAACGGTCACGAAGCTGCGGTGGTTGGCGGATCACGAGACGGATGCGGCCCAGCGCGTGGCCGCGGTGTGCTTGCCGCACGACTATTTGACGTGGCGGATCGCGGGCGGTTTTGAGCGCCTGGGGTTGGAGGGGTTGGCGACGGATCGGTCGGATGCCTCGGGGACGGGGTACGTGGATCGGTCGGGGTCGGCGTATCGGCGTGACATTCTCGCCCAGGCGCTGCGCTGTGACGAGGAGCGGGCCGAGCACATCGTGCTGCCGCGGATCGCGGAACCGTACGAGGTCGTGGCTCACGGGGACGAGGCGCGCGGCTGGGGCGAGATTGCCCTGGGTCCGGGCGCGGGTGATAACGCGGCGGCGGCCCTCGGCGTGGACTTGGGTCCGGGCGCGGCAATGCTGAGCCTGGGGACGTCGGGCGTGGTCGCGGCGGTGTCGGAGTCTGCCGTGTCGGATCCGTCTGGCCTGGTCACGGGCTTTTCGGACGCATCGGGCCGGTGGCTGCCGCTGGCGTGCACGCTGAACGCGTCGCGGATTATCGACGCGATGAGGCGGGTGACGGGCCTGGGGTACGAGGAATTCGACGAGGCCGCCCTGTCGGTTCCGGACGCGGGAGGTCTGCGCCTGACCCCGTACTTCGAAGGCGAACGCACCCCGAATCTGCCGGACGCGACGGCGACATTGGAGGGCATGACGCTGGCGAATTGCGACCCCGCACACGTGGCTCGCGCGGCGGTCGAGGGGCTGCTCACCCTCATGCGCGGGGCTCTGGACGCGGTGCGCGCGCAGGGTGTGCCCATCGAGCGGGTGGTCATGGTCGGCGGCGGAGCGCGGTCGAGAGCAGTTCGGGCCCTGGCCTCGGGCATCCTGGGGGCCGAGGTGGAGGTCCCCTCCGCCGCCGAGTATGTCGCCCTGGGGGCGGCGAAGCAGGCGGCTGCCCTGAACGTGGCGGACCTGGGGGCGGGTGGCTCCGATGTTTGACGAGACGATCACCCGCTGGGGGACGCACAGCGCGAAGTGGGACTTGCTGGCCGGCACCCTGGGCGTCGCCACCCTGGCCTACATGCCCTGGGCGATCTCCAACTGGATCGCCATCTTCTTCGCCCTCGTGTGGGCGGCCACGGGCATCGGCATCGCCAAGCTCACGCCCGAGGAGCAGAAAGCCCTCGAGGCAGAGGGCTGAGCGTTTGCTTGTGCGGTGGGGGACCCCCGGGTGGGGGTCCCCCACCTCTACATCTGCGTGGTGCGCTCAGCTTTTCGCTGTCTATTCAGCTCTTGGCGCCGAGCCAAGGAGATGGGGCGCTGATAGATCTCCTCAAGAAGTGCACTCATAAACTCGAGAAGGTCATCGCAATCCTCCGCATCAATCGCGGCATCGAGATCACCATGAGCCATCTCATTACCCATCAATCGAACCTGATGTGACAGGCCTGCCAGCGTCGGATTAATCAAGCGAGACTCTTCAAGGCTGTCGATCTTCTGCTTCAGCGTCCCCTGCGTGATGTCCTTGTCCTTGCAGGTCGCCTCGATGACGGTTCGAGCTAGTAAGACTGCCGCACGAAACGCGCCGACGGACTGACACTTGTACGCCTCGGAAGCTGCATCCGCAATGAATGGCGGCACATCTTCAAAGTTCCGCCCCAGTGGTACTTGTGGGAGCCATTCAACCCGAGGCCAATCTCGAGAAAAGAACTCCTCCGGGTAGCAATCCTGGTGGAGCACGTAATCCCGTGACGCCACGCCAACCGATATGACACCGCACCCATCGCAAGTGTACGCGTGCATGTAGATCTGTTCATCGAAGGAACGGATTACATCGCCAAAAGGTGTCTGCCGCGCTTCCTTGCGACATTTCCAGCAGTGTCGTGATGCCATGTCGCCACTCTAGCCCTGAAATGACGACCCCCACGGCAAAACATGGAAGCAAATCGAAGACACACTCAGCAATCGGTCTGCCCTCCTCATGCAACCTATCGGTCTTGACATTCCGCCCTCCTCTCAATATCCTTAGATGAAACGTTTCATCCTCATTGTGGAGGACCAATGACCACGTCATCTGAAGACCTCGTCGCCCAACTCATCGAACTGTCCAACCAGATCGGTTCGGACACTGAATACACACGCTCGGGGGGCGGCAACTCATCCGCGAAAACAGGCGACACGCTCCTCATTAAGCCCAGCGGCGTTCCACTCGCGACCCTGCGCGAGGAAGACTTGGTCCCCCTCGACATTCCCACCCTTCTGCACGCCTTCGAACATCCTGAAGAGCTTCCCAGCAACGAAGACCCGGTTCGCGCGGCCGCCCAGCTCGCGCAGCGCGGCGCGTTCGAGCGCCGTCCCAGCGTCGAAATCCTCTTCCACGCCCTCATTCCCGACACACTCGTCATTCACCTGCACCCGCTGACAGCCAACGCAATCACATGCAACACGCGCGGCGAGGAGCTCTGCGAGCAGATCCTCGGTGAGCATGCACTGTGGGTCGACTACACGGACCCGGGTATTCCTCTGGCCCGCCTTATTGACGAGCGTCGCCATGCGTTTACTGCCACGCATAACACTCCCCCACCGGCGATCACACTCCTCGGCAATCACGGCATCATCGTGTCAGGCCCGACAAAGGACGCGATTCTCGAGCGGATCGACTTCCTGACGTCCTCGATCCGTACGGCAATCGACGAGGCCGGGACCGCCTTCTCCGGTTCGCCGTCCCGGGTGGCGGAAGCGTTCCGTCGCGCGGCGGCAGCGCCGAGCGTCGCACTGTCGACGGAGGGACTATCAGCGTCTGCTTCAGCTCCTGGCGGTCCATTGATTCCTGATCAGATCGTGTACGCGGGTTCATTCCCCGTTGTTCTGGAGGCGACAGACACGGAGGACATCGTGGCCGCGAAAGTGTCGCTGCACCGTGCCCAGCACGGGCGCGCGCCGATCGTCGCTGTCATTCCCGGACTTGCCGTAGCGGCGGTAGGTAGCACGAACGAGGCCTCAGACAACGCGTTGCACACCTACCTGGATGCATTGCGCGTGGCACGGGATGCGAACCTGCTCGGTCGCGTGCGCGTCATGGATGATCGAGAGCGCGGCTTCATCGAGAACTGGGAGGCTGAGTCCTATCGCCAGAAGGTGGCTGCATCTCACGGTTCCTGACCCATCGAGGAAAACCGGACGCACCGTTCGTCATCAAAGTGTTTGGGGCATGTCATTCAACATGCCCCAAACACTTTTCATGTGCGTAAGGGAGAGCCTCCATATGCACGTGGGCCGCGGCTCGAACCTGTCGAGTCGCGGCCCACGTCGGCGCACGTCAGCTAAGACCGGGCAGCGAGGAGGGCATCAGCCTCGTCCCAGAGGCGCGCGTGAGAAGCGCGCGGCTCGTAGGTCACGAGCACCGAAGACGCGCGCGAAATGGCACGAAGGTCCATCAGCGTTCCGCTGGCCACGCCGATAGCCCGCAGGGAGACGAGCATGTTCCCGAGCGCCGTCGCCTCGACGGGGCCCGCAATGACCGGAATCCCCGTCGCATCGGCGGTTTCCTGTGCCAGCAAGCGATTCTTCGAACCACCTCCAACGAGATGAATGGCCTCACATCGGGTACCGCTCAGCTCAAATGTCCGTCGTATCGCCCTGCGGTAGGCCAGCGCCAACGAGTCCGTGATCGCCCGCAGCACGGTTGCCCGCTCACGAGCATCAACGCAGCCCACACTCGGCTCGCCGGGCACCACCCCAGCCTCGTCTATTGAGGCCGAGGAGGGAGAATCCGGCCCAGGAACCCACAGCGAACGCACGCGTTCCACCATGCCGCCCGGAGCCATCAGCTCGGGTGAGGACATGTCGAGCAGGTAGCGCACGGGCTGGGCTGCCTCAGTCTGCGCGTCGAGGAGCGGCCAGTCGAGCCGACCTCCAGCGCCCGACGCGTTATCCCCAAGGGATGCCCACTCGCGCAGGCATTCCTGCTGCACCCACATACCCATGATGTTGGCGAGGAAACGGACCGTGCCATCAACACCCAGCTCGTTCGTAAAATTGGCCGTCCGAGCCTCCTCGGAGAGCACAGGGGCACTGAGCTCGGTACCGACGAGCGACCAAGTTCCACTCGAGATGTACGCAAACGACCCGGTCTGGGCGGGCACACCCGCAACCGCGGACGCGGTGTCGTGCGACCCGACGGCGACAACAGGGGTGGGCTCGCCCGTTGAGGTGCGCAGATCAAGACCTTCAACGCGCGCTTCACCGACAATCTCCCCCGGCTCAATGATCGGCGGGAAGAGGTGCTCCATCCCGAACTCGTCGCGCAGCCTATTAAGGATCTCGGGATCCCAGTCGCGCTCCGTGGCATTGACGAGGCCTGTCGTCGACGCATTCGTCAGCTCGCTTCGCGCTTCTCCAGTGAGCCAGTACGCCAGCAGGTCGGGAATCAGGAGCGTCGTGCGCGCACAGTCCGCGCGCCGCTCTCCCCGGTCTACTACACGCTGAAACAGCGTATTGAAAGGCTGGAATTGCAATCCGTTGTGCTCATAGAGCCAGGAGCAATCCCATCGGTCGAGCACCTCGGATGCGCCAACACCACAGCGCGCGGAACGGTAGGACGCAGGGTTACCGATTAGTCGGCCATCCTCGTCCAGCAGCCCGTAGTCCACGGCCCACGTGTCGATACCGATAGCGTCCACAGCACCGCGCAGGCTGGCCTCGCGCAGGCCCTCAAGGATGCCGCGCCACAGCGCGAGGATGTCCCACTCGTAGGCAACCTGGGCCTCGCCCCCCGATTGAGAAGCGTCGGAACGACGAGGCACGGGAACGGCGACCGGCCCGTTCGGGAAGCGGGAGCACTCCTCGATGGCGAGACGTTCGCCGTCGAACACGCCCCGCAGGACGCGCCCCGAGGAGGCCCCCAGGTCGATAGCGACGACGGTCGTCATCATGCGCCCCAGGAGGCCTGCTGGCCACCCACTCGATCCACACTGATGCGCGCGAAGTAGCCGGATGCGGCGTAGGCCGCGAGCGGGTTGGGGTCGAGGCCCTGCTCTTCGCGCAGCTCGCCCAGGAGCGGGCGCACATCGGAGGAGAAAGCGTCCATGAGCACCTGGTTCGCAGTCAGCACGTCGTGCTCGACCTGCGCCTTCGCCAGCGCAGCACGGTCGACGAGGAGTGCCTTCGCGGTCGCCTCCTGAACGTTCATCGCGGACAGGATTTCTCCGGGGATCTTTTCTTCGAGGTTGTGGCACTGGTCGAGCATGAAGTTCACGCCGGAGGTGGGCGCGAGGGCGCCGAAGGAGACGATCTCATGCATGATGCGGAAGAGCTGGAAGGGGTCTGCGGATCCCACGATCAGGTCATCGTCGGCGTAGAACCGCGAGTTGAAGTCGAAAGCTCCGAGGCGGCCGGCGCGCAGCAGCTGAACCACAATGAATTCGATGTTGGTACCGGGCGCGTGGTGGCCGGTGTCGAGGCAGACGACGGCTCGGTCGCCCAGGGCCAACACGTGCGCCAGGGCCGTGCCCCAGTCCGGAACATCAGTGTGGTAGAAGGCGGGTTCAAAGAACTTGTACTCAAGGAGCAGACGCTGGTGTGGAGCCAGATTCTCATAGATAACGGACAGCGAGTCAGCAAGCCTTTCCTGCCGCGCAGCGATCGAGTCCTGTCCCGGGTAGTTCGTTCCGTCGCCCAGCCAAATCTTGAGCGTATCGGAACCGGTCGCGTTCATGACGTCGATGCAGCGCAGGTGCGCGTCGATGGCCTTGCGCCGCACTGCCTCGTCGGAGTTCGTCAGCGAGCCGAACTTGTAGTCGTCGTCCTGGAAGACATTCGAGTTGATGGTGCCCAGCGTGATGCCCTGCGAGCGCGCGTGCTCCGCAAGGTCGGAGAAGTCATCGACCACATCCCACGGGATATGTAGCGACACCCGCGGGGTGATGCCCGTGAACCGGTGGACCTGTGCCGCGTCATCGATCTTTTCGTAGGCGTTGCGCGGGGTGCCGGGGCTCGGGAATACCTTGAAGCGGGTTCCGGAGTTACCGAAGGCCCAGCTCGGCAGCTCGATTGTCTGGTCGCGCAGGAGGCTGCGAGCACTTTCGGGCAGGTCGGACAGGTGGATGGTCATGGCGTCTCCTTCGACGTGTGGGGTGTGGATTGACGAGGCCGGGATGTCCCTTTGGGGCTCTGCCTCAGTGGGCGATTAGGCGAGGTAGAAGTATTGGCTAAGGAAGTGGGCAGTGCCTCCCCCGTCCGGTTGGAAGTACTGGGCCATTTCGGCTTGCCAGCGCGTATTGACCTCGCGGTCTTCCATAGCTGCGGCCGCCGTGCGAGCATCGTGCGCCTCGTAGTAGCCGACGACGAGGCCGGTGTCCGGATCGAGGAAGAGCGAGTAGTGTCGCCACCCGGCGTCACTCAGAGCCTGGCGCATCTCGTCCCAGACACGCTGGTGCACGTCGGCGTATTCGGCGAGTTTCTCGGGGCGCACGCGCAGGAGGAAGCAGGCTCGGTGGGGGCTGGCCTGGCTCGTCGTGGCGAGCGTATGGGCCAGTGATGGGGTATCGCTCATGGGAAATCCCTTCATCGTTGAACGGGTATTGGTTGTGTTTATGTTAACGTGAATCGTTTCATTTAGCAAGCGGGGTGCTGCGCACAGTAGGCGATTCACGGCATGAAGGCGGGGTTGGTGGGCACGACGAGCGCACCCACCAACCCCGTCAGAGACGACGTCAGAAGTCGTACTTGTCGATGTTGTCCGCGTTGAAGCGCACGGGGTCACCGACGACGACGGTCTTGTTCTCGCCGATCGTGCGTTCACCGAGGTTTCCGGCAGTGAACTTCTCCCCTACCTCGCCCTTGATCGCACCACTATCGAGCGCTGCACCCGCGTATGCGGCCACGTATCCTAGCTGGGCGGGATCCCACAGGGCAAACTCCTTGACGGTTCCATCCTTCACGAAGGAACGCATTTCGTTCGGCAGACCCAGGCCGGTCAGGAAGACCTTGCCCTTGTAGTCAGAGGTCGACAGGTAGCGAGCGGTGGCGGCGATACCGACGGTGGTCGGGGAGACGATCGCATTAAGGTCGGGGTGAGCCTGGAGCAGGCCCTGCGCCTCCTGGAACGACTTCGTGTCATCGTCATCGCCATAGACCTTCGCGACGATCTCAATGCCCTTGTACTTGTCGTTCGAGGCGATCTCATCCTCCATGAACTTGATCCACGCGTTCTGGTTGGCGGCGTTCGCCGTCGCAGAGAGGATGGCTACCTTACCGGAACCGCCGATCTGGTCAGAGACCATGTCGAGCATGGTGATTGCAACCTGCTTGGATTCAACCTGGTTGATGAACAGGTCTCGGCAATCGGCCGCGCTGTCGGAGTCGAAGGTGACGACCTTTGTACCGGCCTTGCGCGCATCCTGAAGCGCAGGGCATACGGCATCGGGGTCATTCGCGGCGATCACGAGGACGTTCGTGCCTGCCTGCACCTCGGAGTTGATGAAGGAGACCTGCGAGGAGGAGGACGCCTCGAGCGGACCGACGACGTTGACCTCGGCGAAGCCGATCTCGCCCGCAGCGTTCTTGCCGCCGCCGAGCATGACGTCGGAGAACGGGTTGTTCAGCTGCTTGGGGATAAACGTAATCGACTGGGACGAAACATCGTACGAACCGGAGGCATCGCCGCCGGAACTGGACTCACTGCCCTGCGTCGACGTTCCACCGCCACAGGCGGACATCAGGAGGGCCGAGGTCAGCGAGAGTGCGCCAAGTGCGGCCACACCTTTCTTCATATGAGACATCGTTGTCTTTTCCTTTCGGGCGCACGCGCCCTGTTGCGGGGGCATAGTGCCCCTCGTTGTGGGATTGTTAGGCGCTCGCCGCGCCCGGTGCGACGCTGACGCGAGGGGTACGCGCATCAGCTCGATGTGCCAGACGTTGGCGGACGGCATCCACCAGCGATGGCGCGACGACGGAACCGATCAGGAGCAAGCCCGTGACCAGAACCAGGATGACTTCGGGAATTCGGTTGAGGCGCAGCGCGTAGTTGAGAACACCGATCGTCAGGACACCGCACACGCTGCCCCAGATCGAGCCTCGGCCGCCGAAGACGCTGACCCCACCGAAGACAACGGCGGCGATCACGACTAGCTCGAGGCCCTCGACGTTGTCGGCCTTCGCCGCGGAGTAGCGCAGCGTCCAGTAGATGCCTGCCAGAGCTGCCATGAGCCCCGACAGCGTCAGGGAAATGACCCGAGAACGCTTCGTGTCAATGCCGACGAATTCGGCGGCCTGCTTGGAGTACCCTAGCGCGAAGAGGCCTCGACCGTACGGGGTCTTGTGTAGCAGGAGCCAGAAGAGAATGACGAACAGGATGACGGGGATCGCCATGTAGGGGATGCCCGTGGACCCGAACGATCCGGTGACGGCGGAGGTTGCCCACTGTGGGAAGTCGGAGATCGACTGGTCGCCGATGACGACGAGGGCGAGGCCTCGATACAGCGCGAGCGTACCGATCGTGACCGCGAGCGCCGGCAGTCCCACGTAGGCGGTCATGAATGCATTGACGAGGCCGCACGCCAGTCCGACGAGGAGGCAGATCGCGATGCTCGCCCAGAATCCCACGCCCGACTGGACAAGAACTCCGAAGGATGCGCTGACGAGGCCGGCGGTCGAGGCGACGGACAGGTCGATGTCCGCATTGATCATCACGAGGGTCATGGGCAAGGCCATGAGGAGCGTCGCCGTCACGTCCAGGGTAAGGAACGTGAGCGTGCGAGGCTGGCTGAACCTCGGGATGAGGATGGTCGCGACTGCGATGGCGAGGATGAGGATGAGGGTCATGTGCGAGTCTCGCGAGGAGAACACGCGTCGAATCGGGGCAATGAAGTCACGTGACGAGGTCTGAGTTGGGGTGCTCATCAGCGATCCGCTCCCTTCTTGCGCAGCGCCTCGTGGCGGCGCATTGAGCTGACTCGGTCGACGACGATCGCGATGAGGATGAGCGCACCAACGACGGCCTTTTGCCAGAATTTATCGACGCCGACGGCTGTAAGCGCGGACGTCATGGTGGTCAGGAGGAGCGCGCCGATGGCAGCTCCGTAGGCGGTTCCAACGCCGCCAGTCATTGCAACGCCGCCGACGACGCACGCGGCGACGATGTCGAGTTCCATGCCTGCGCCCGTCGTGGCGCCGACGGAGTTAAAGCGGGAGGCGTAGAGGACGCCGCCGAGTCCAACGAGCGCGCCGTTGACGACGAAGGCCATAACAACGCGCTTGGCGACGGGGATACCGTAGACGGCTGCGGCTGTACGGTCGGAACCGATCGCGTAGAGGTCGCGTCCGGATCGGGCGTAGCGCTGGTAGAGCGAGACGATCACGATAACGATGACCGCCAGAAGAGTGAGCAGCGGGAAGCCACCAATCGTCGCGACACCCAGGTCACCGAAGGCTTGGGGGCGGTCACCGGCGAAGTACTGGGTGGATCCTGCCCACCAGTTCAGTCCCCCTCGGAAGACGTAAAGAGTGCCCAGGGTAATGACCATTGCGGGAACTTTCGCCTGCGTGACGAGCAGTCCATTGAGTGCTCCGAGCAGTGCCCCCAGAATGATTCCTGCGATGAAGACGACGACGATGGGCAGTCCGGGGTTAGCCGCGAAGAGGAAGCCCGTGGCGAAGGCCGTGCACCCGAGGATGGAACCGACCGAGAGGTCGACGCCTTCGGATTGGATGATGAGGGACTGTCCGGCGGCCATCAGCATAGCGATCGTCGCATTGAGGAAGAGGTCGCGTACTCCCTGGGCGGAGAGGAAGCGCGGGTTCATTACCCACGTCAACAGGACCAGGGCAATGAGGGCCGCGATCACCGGGAGCTCTCGCATGGACAGGAGAGAGCGCAGCTTCGATGCGGCGTACACCTTGGTCACTGACGAGGAGCTGGCTGGCTCCCGGCTCACCGGCGCGGAGCCGTGGATGCGGGAGGGAGGTCTCAGTGTCGTTGTCATGATGCGGCCTTTTCGTGGTCGGTTGCCGCCGTCATAATGGCGTCAGCGGTGGCTTCTTCTCTGGTGAATTCGCCGGTGATGCGGCCTTCGCACATGACGAGGACGCGGTCTGCCATGCCGAGCACCTCGGGCAGTTCCGATGAGATCATGATGACGGCGACTCCCCTGGTGGCGAGGGTGGAGATCAGTCGGTGCACCTCGGACTTGGTTCCCACATCGATGCCACGGGTCGGCTCATCAACGATGAGGATCTTGGGATCGGTGGCAAGCCATTTCGCCAAGACGACCTTCTGCTGGTTGCCACCCGACAGCGCGGACACGGGGGTGTCCTGGGTGGCCGTCTTCACTTCGAGGTTTGTGGACCATTCCTGCGCGACCGCTCGCTCGGTCCGCGAGTTGATGAGTCCGCAGCGAGCGAGTTTGCTGCGCAGCGTGAGGGCAGTGTTGCGGGCAACGGACAGGTCCATGACGAGACCTTGCTTGCGCCTGTCTTCGGGGACGAAGGCGAGGCCGGCTCGGATCGCGCCCACCGTGTCGCCAAGCTTCAGGGGCTTACCGAAGGCGGTCACTGTGCCGCCGTCCGCTTTGTCGATACCCATGATCGTGCGCACGACCTCGGAACGGCCAGCGCCGACGAGGCCCGCCAGTCCAAGGATTTCTCCGCTGCGGACCTCGAAGCTCACGTCTTCGAAGGCACCGTAGCGGGTGAGTCCTTCGACTCTCAGGACCGGATCGCCAATCTGCGCATCCAGCTTGGGGAAGAGCTGATCGACGTCGCGGCCGACCATGTCTCGCACGAGCTGAGCCTTCGTGGTTCCCTCCAGGTCACGGGTCGACACGTAGGCGCCGTCGCGCATGATCGTCACGTCGTCGCACAGGTCGAAGATTTCTTCCATCCTGTGCGAGATGAACATGAGGGAGGCTCCCTTGTCGCGCAGTGAGCGCGCCACGGAGAAGAGGCGCTCGACCTCGTGCCCCGACAGAGCAGCTGTCGGTTCATCCATGATAAGAACCTTGGCGTCCAGCGAGATCGCCTTTGCGATTTCGATGATCTGCTGGTCCGCGATCGACAGTCCGTCAGCCAACTGCGAGGGGTCGATCGGCACTTCGAGGCGGTCAAAGAGCTCTTGGGCGTCACGCTTCATGGCTGCGTGATCAATGAGGCCGAAGCGTCCCCTGGGCTGTCGGCCCACGTATATGTTCTCGGCGACCGTGAGGTCGGGGAACAGCGTGGGCTCCTGGTAGATCACCGAGATTCCGGCGGCCTTCGATTCCGCAGGGGTCTTGAAGCGCACCGGCTGGCCATCCACCAAAAACTCTCCGGAGTTTGGCTGGTGAATGCCGGCGAGCACCTTCACGAGCGTCGACTTACCCGCGCCGTTTTCGCCGGCAAGGGCGTGAATGCGGTGCGGATACAGCTCGATGCACCCATCAGACATCGCGGTGAAGGAGCCGAACTTCTTCACGGCATGCTGGAGCGAGACAACTGGCCTTTCAGCTTCTCGTGTCATGTGGTCACCTCTTCGTCGAGGAATGAAACGATTCAGATAGATAGAAAGTGTGCCACACGACAATATGCATGTCAACTCTATAGGAAAGCCTTGAACTTGCCAGGAAAATTGAAGCGGAAATCTACTCAGAGGTGCCACAATATGAACGTTTCATCACTCGAGTTCCCGAAAGAGCTACCATGACGCCGCCCCGCCGCACCCCAGAGGGCACGAGTCCCCAGGACGCAACCACTGCCTCGTCCCCCTCAGTGCCCCGCAAAGCCCCCGGCGTCAAAGACGTCGCCGCTCTTGCGGGCGTGAGCGTCGGCTCCGTGTCTAACGTCATTAACCGGCGCGACAGCGTGCGCCCCGATGTACGTGAGCGCGTCGAGGCGGCGATCGCGCAGCTCGGCTACAAGCCCAATCCGACCGCGCAGGCCCTGCGACGGGGGACCTCTCCGCTCGTGGGCGTGGCGGTCTTCGACCTGACGAACCCGTTCTTCATGGAGGCTGCTGCTGCCATGGAGCGCGTGCTATCGCGCGAGGGCTACATCATGACGCTGTCTTCCACGCACGCCTCCGTGCAGGAGGAGCGAGACCTGCTCGAGGCGCTGGGGCGCCAGGCGGTGCGCGGGGTTCTTCTCACCCCCGCAGACTCCACGCACAAGGCCGCCACGCGTTTGGTGGAGGAGGGGACGCCGGTCGTCCTCTTCGACGCGGCAGACGCACCCGAGGGCCTGCCGTCCGTTTCCATCGACGACCGCGCGGGTGCGGCACTAGCGATCGAACACCTTCTGGCACTCGGACATGAGCGAATCTGTTTCCTCAACGGCCCCGTCGACATGCGCCAATCCGTGCAGCGCCTCGCCGGTGTACGGGACGCGATCGAGCACTGGCAGCACTTGACGGGGTCGGACAGCGTCCAATTGAGCGTGTACAACGCGCAGGCGTACACCGCCCAGGCCGGATATGCGGCCACCGAAAACGCCGTCACCGAGGCCCGGGCGGCCTCCAATGGAGCGAACCCCACCGCTGTCTTCTGCGCGAACGATCTACTAGCCGTGGGCGTCATGTCCGCACTGCGCGGAGCGGGGATCTCGATTCCCAACGACGTGTCCGTCATCGGCTTCGACGACATTCCCCTGGCCGCGCAGATGCCAGTACCCCTCACGACAATCCGCCAGCCCATGGACGAGCTCGGCGCCGCGGCCGCCGAGCTTCTATTGTCCGGCCCCGACGCACCCACACAGCACCAGACCTTCAGCCCCGTCCTCACCATCCGCGAATCCACAGCAAGGCCAAGGGAGTAGGGGGACAACACCGAGCAACACGCGCTCGCAGTCAACCAATCCACTACACAGGTGGGGGCTCCCCAACGGGAGCCCCCACCTCTCTACAGCATCACAACCTCAGTACGCCAACCCCTTCGGCTGCTCCGCAAGCACTGCAAAGCCCGGATCAACGACCTCGAATCCGTTGGCCTTGTAGGCCTCGTAGTCGAAGTTTTCGCATTCGTCGTACCCGATGCGGTGGTACTCGTAGAAGCCGTCCCAGTCCTCGTACCCGGACCCGAGCGACGACTCGAGGAACGCGTCCGCCATGGCCATCGCGGTGCGCGGGGCGACGTAGAAGGCGCCCATGGCGAGCAGGTTCGCGTTGTTGGCGGAGGCGCAGCGGCGCGCGGCGGGAACGGACTCGCACACGGCGGCGTGTACGTGGGGGCACTTGGAGGCGGCGATGTGGATGCCCATGCCGGTGCCGCAGAACGCGAGGGCGCGCTCAAACGTGCCTTCGGCGATCTGGGCGCCGAGCGCGAAGCCGACGCGGTGGTACATGGGCGCGGTGTCGGCGTCGGGTGTCAGGTCGGTGACGGTCCAGCCACGCTCCTCGAGGTGGGCTTTGACGACTTCCTTGAGGGGGTGCCCGGCGAAGTCGGCGCCGACGACGACGTGCTTGTCTTTAACTGTCAGCATGCGCGTGTCCTTTCCTGAGTCTGCGCAGTTTGGAGAAGGAGAAGAGGCCCTCGTTCATGCAGATGACGAGCAGCAGCACGCCACCCCAGATGAGAGGCCTGTAGAAGTTGGAGATGTTGGGGAACATGTTCAGGCCGGAGGAGAGGACCTGGAGCATGAGGATGGACAGGAGCACGCCGCTCAGGCGCCCGGATCCGCCGTTGGGGTTGACGCCGCCGAGGACGACGATGAGGACGGTGAGCAGCGTGTAGGAGGCGCCGTAGTCGGCTTTCGCGGAGTTGTAGTTCGCGAGCATGACGATGCCGGCCATGGCGGCCATGACGCCGGATAGCACGTAGGTGCGGATCAGCAGGCTCTTGACCTTCAGGCCGGAGAATCGCGCCGCCGTGTCGTTGGTGCCGAGCATGAGGATCGTGGTGCCAAAGCCCGTGAAGGCGACGATGAGTCCGGCGACGAGGGCGCACACGAGGAACACGACGAGGGGGATGGGAACGAGGCCGATCACCTTCCCGGTGAACGCGGCGCCAAAGGCGGCTGGCACCCCGGAGACGGGCTTGCCCTGGGTGAGGATGAGGGCGACGCCGCCGAAGAGTTCGAGCGTGCCGAGGGTGGCGAGGATGGGTGGGATCTTCAGGACGGCGACGAGCGTGCCGTTGATGAGGCCGCAGGTGACGCCGACCACCAGGGCAACTCCCAGGGCGATGGCGACGGCGAGGCCCATGGACGAGGGGGTGACGGCCGGGCTGAGCATCGAGCGCAGCGTGAGGGCCGCGCAGATCGAGGTGACGTTGGCGATGGCGACGACGGACAGGTCGATGCCAGCGGTGAACATGGTGAACATGACGCCCAGGCTCATGAGGCCGAATTCGGGGAATTGGACGGCCATCGACTGCCAGGTGCGCACGGCGAAGAAGGGGCCGGGGCGCACGGCGGCGAAGAAGATGAGCAGGAGGAGGAAGACGATGATCAGTCGCGTCATGTAGCTGTCCTTTTTGAGGAAAGCGAGGCGCGGGGAGGCGAGAAGCGTTGACATGTGGTCCTCCTAGTGTGCGGTGCGGCGGGCGCGCATGACCTGGAGCGCGGAGACGCCGGTTCCCACGATGATGAGCAGGCCCAGGGCGAAGCCCTGCCAGAACGTCGGGATTCCCATGAGGATCATGGAGTTTTGGACGATGACGATGAGCAGCGTGCCGAGCATGACGCCGGTGAGGGAGCCCTTGCCGCCGGTGATCGCGGTGCCGCCCAGGACGACGGCTGCGATGACCATCATTTCCATGCCGAGCAGGTTGGTAGGGTGCATCTGTCCCATGGAGCAGGTGCGCACCATGCCGGCCAGGGCGGCGATGATGCCGACGATGACGTAGAGCCAGAACTTGGTGGCGCGTACCTTGAAACCAACTCGTGCGGCCGCGCTCTCGTCGCCGCCAATGGCGAAGAGCGAGCGTCCGAACATCGTGTAGCGGGTGATGAAGAAGGCGACTGCGACGACGGCGACGAGGATGAGGAAGGACACCGGCATGGATGATTGCAGCCCGGAGCTTTCGTTGCGGGCGACGAACAGGGAGGCGGATCCGAAGGAGCGCATGGATTCGGGGATCATGTTGATCTGCACGGATTTGAGCGCGCCCTGCATGACGCCGTTGAAGACGTTGGCGGTGCCCAGGGTGATGATCAGCGTGGGGACGGTCAGCCTCGACGTGAAGATGCCGTTGAAGGCCCCGAGGAGCGCACCGATGGCTGCCGCGATCAGGAAGGGCACGATGACGGACCCGTTCCACCCGCTGTCGACGAGGACCTTCGTCGTCACGTAGACCGCGAGGGAGGCCAGCGCCGGGAATGACACGTCGATGCCACCCGAGACGAGGACGAGGTGCGCGGCGACGGCGAAGAGGCCGGGAACGACCATGGCACCCGCCAGGTCGACGAGGTTGTTCGCCGTGTAGAACTGTCCGGAGCGTACCTGGATGACGAGGGTGAGCGCCACGATGACGAGGAACACCCAGAATTCGTTGGCGTGCAGGACTTTCGTGGTGAGTCGGGGCATTAGTTCTCTCCCCCTTTGGTCGACGAGGCCGGGGCGCCTTCTTCGGACAGGAGCCGGGTCAGCTCGGCCTCGGTGAGGGTGTCGGGGCTGATAGGCTCGCTGAGGTGTCCGGCGCGCATGATGGCGATCGTCGAGCAGTTGGTGAGTACTTCGGCGATGTCGTCGGAGATGATGATGATGGCCATACCCTGCGCGGCGAGTTCGCGCAGGATGGAGTGGATCGTGAACTTGCTTCCGATGTCGACTCCGACGGTGGGCCCGTTGAGGATGAGGACGGAGGGGTTGGTGGCGAGCCACTTGGCTAGGACGACCTTTTGCTGGTTTCCGCCGGACAGGGTGTTGACGGCGTTGTCGGGGTCGGGGGTGAGAACGCCGAGGCGCTCGACCCACCGTTTCTCTTCGGCGCGGATGGCTTCCTTGTCGATGAAGCCGAGGTAGTGCGTGAAGGCGTCCATCTCGGCGATCGTGATGTTGTCGCCGATGGAGCGCGACAGGAAGAGCCCCTCGGTCAGGCGGTCCTCGGGAACGTAGGCGATGCCGGCCTTGATGGCGTCGCGCACGCCCCGCAAGGTGACGTCCTTGCCTGCGACGCTGACAGTCCCGGAGTCGAGCGGCAGCATCCCGAAGAGCGAGAGGGCCAGCTCGGTGCGCCCCGAACCCAGCAGGCCCGTGATACCGAGGATCTCCCCGGGGCGCACGCTCAGGGATGCGTTCTCGAAGGCGCCGGCGACTGTGGCTTCGCGGACCTCGAGGACGGGGTCGGCGTCGATGAGGCCGGTGCGGTAGGGGGCCTCATCGAAGTCGCGTCCGGTCATGTGGCGGGCGAAGCTGGCGCGGTTGAGGTCCTCCTTGGGGCAGGTGATGACCTTGCGTCCGCTTCTCAGGACGGTGAAGCGCTGGGCGATCTCGAAGACTTCCTCGAGCTTGTGGGAGACGAAGAGGATCGCGATGCCGCGGGATTGCAGGTCGGCGACGATGTCGAAGAGGGCGCGCACTTCCTTCTTGGTGAGGGCGGTGGTGGGCTCGTCCATGATGATGAGCTTGGCGTCACCCATGAGGGCGCGGCTGATGGCGACGAGCTGCTTGTCTGCGACGGAGAGGTTGCCGACGAGCTCGTCGAGGTCGACGGTGAAGCCGATCTTCGCGATTGCTTCGGCGGCGACCTTGCGCATGCGCGAGCGGTTGACCAGGCGACGACCGGCGGCGACCTCGCTGCCGAGCGCGATGTTCTCCATGACGGACAGGTTGGGGAAGACGGAGAAGTCCTGGTAGATGACGCGCACGCCCGCGTCGATGGCGGCGGAGGGGGTCAGGTGCGTGTACTCGCGTCCCGCGATGGCGACGCTTCCTTCTTCCGGCGTGTGGACGCCGGAGATGACCTTGATGAGGGTGGATTTGCCCGAGCCGTTTTCGCCGGCCAGGCAGTGGATTTCTCCGGGCGCGATCTCCAGGTCGATGTCGACCAGGGCGCGCACGCCGGCGAAGGATTTACTGACGTGTCGTACCGCCAGCACTGGGGTGTCCATGTGGTGTCCTTTCCGATCCGCATCTGCGCCCCTCGGCCCCTCGCGCCTGTGAAGCGCTCGCGGAGGTTTATCTGTGCGCGAGTGGTGGGGCAGGCGCGGGGGCCCGGCCACGGCCTCGTCGATGATGACGAGGCCGTGGCGCTCGGGCGGTCGCGTGCGGCGTTTCGGTTAGAAGCCGAGGGAGTCGACGTTGTCCTTGGTGATCTTGAGCCAGCCGTTTCCTTCGAGGACCTTGTCGGACCCGGGGGCGAAGTGCATGTTCTCGTATCCTTCGACGCCCAGGTCGACCCCGTCTTCGATCTTTTCGCCCTTGAGGATCTTGGTGGCCAGGGATGCCATCGCGTAGCCGGCGCCCGCAGGGTCCCACAGGGTCAGGGCGGAGACGGATCCGTCCTTGAGGATCTGGGCGTTGGCGGCGGGCATGCCGGTGCCGGCCGTGAAGACGGATCCCTTCAGGCCGAGTTCATCGATGGCTCGGGCGGTGCCGGGGGCATCGAAGGAGGAGGTGCCGAGGATGCCCGTGACTTCGGGGTACTTCTTGAGGACCTCCTTGGCGGTCTGGTAGGCGGTTTCCCCGTTGTCTTGGCTTTCGACGCGCGGCTCGGCCTCGAGCAGCGTCATGTTCGGGTACTTCTCTTTCTGGTGGGCCACTGCGCCGTCTGCCCACTCGTTGTGGGAGGCGTTGGTGACGTGGCCGACCATGGTCGTGTAGACGCCTTCCTCACCCATTGCCTCGGCGAGGTTGTCCATGATGAACGCGCCGTATTCGCTGTTGTTGAAGGCCTCGATGTCGTACATCGTGTTTCCCTGGGAGGAGGCCTCGTGGGTGACGACGACGATGCCGGCATCCATGGCCTGCTTGAGGACGGGTTCGATTGCACCCGGGTCGACGGGGACCACGCAGATCGCGTCGACACCCTGGGCGATCAGGTCCTGGATGACCTGGGCCTGCAAGGTGGCGTCGGTTTCGGCCGGGCCCTTCTGGAAGACGTTCATGCCGGTGTCCGCCGCGTACTTTTGCACGCCGGTTTCCATGCGCACGAACCAGGGGTTGGTGGCGTCCTTGGGGACGACGGCGATCGTGTAGTTGCCGTCGTCGTGGGTCGCGTTGGAGCTGCCCGTGTTGGTGTTGGCCGAGGATTGGGCGGTTTCTCCGGGAGTGCAGGCTCCGAGGGCGAGGGCGCATGCGGAGGCGGCGACGAGGGCTGTGGTTGCGAGGCGGGGCTTCATGGGACTCTCCTGCGTGTATGGTCAACGTCGGTGTTGGTTGTGTGGTGCGGCGGCGGAGCGGTTGTGCGGTGGTGCCTGGCGTGCCCGTCTTCGTTGCTGGACCCACCCTGCGGTGCCGCGTGTGCGGTGCTGCTGCGTGCCGGCTGCTCCCGTCTTTGGGGGCGCGTCGGCGTGCCCCCATCCTAAGCCATATGTTTGTCATTGCTTATCGTATGGACGAAATTGGTCCAGATTGGGACAGGATCAAGCGGTTGTTGACAAAGCATGCGGGTTTGTCGAAGTGGTCCCAATTTGTTCGGACATGAACGGTTCGGGACGAACTAGGGTCCCTCTACTCAGCGCCGGGTTGCCGCATAGAGAGACGACGGCTGGGGGCGAACCTCCGTTCGCCCCCAGCCTCGAGTATCGCCGCGACCGCGCGTGCTCAGAGGTTCTCCACGATGGCCGCGCGAGGCCCCCTCTCTCCGGTGGCGGCATCGCGCCAGGCCTCAAGGGCACGCAGGAAGGCTGTTGCGCCAGGATCTTGCAGGCCGATCGACCTGTCCTGCAGCCACGAGGCTCGTCCGCGTTGGGACTGCAGGTCTCGGGTAGCCACAACGGCTGCGGCCGAGGATGAGATCGCGCTGCCGAGGGCACCCAGGGCGAGATCGCTGTCTGTGGCCACCTGGGGGTTGGCCGCAAGGCTGTCAGCCAGGGAATCGACGGCGGGGACCATCGCGTCGAGGATGGTCTTATCCCCCACCTGACTCTTTCCACGGTGCGAAATCGAGCTTGCGGCCGCACGGATGAACGCCTCGGCTTCGACGGTGGTGACGTCCTCGCATCCGACCCAGACCTTCGAGCCGGCGAGGAGACCTCCGGCGACCAGCGCCGCCATCGTTGACGGGTTGGCGTTGGCGAACGCCTTCGCACATGCGCGGGCGACATCGGAGGGAGCGGGTTCAGGGTCTGTCGGCAGGTCCGTGAGGGCGTCGATGACCGCACGCGCGCCCGCGGAGATCGTGATCCCGAGGTCTCCGTCTCCGAGGACCTGGTCGAGATCGCGCAGTTCATCCGAGGATTCGATGAGGAGTGTCATCGAGTCCTGGATCTGGCGTATGAGTTCGGGTGAACGCATTGTCATGCCTCCCTGAAGAACGGGGACTGGGCGGGGGCGTCGAGGAGTTCGAGGAGCTCGTCGTCGACCTTGAGCAGCGAGATCGAGCCGCCTGCCATTTCAAGGGACGTCGCGTATTCGCCGATGTAGCGGCGTTCGATGACGACGCCAAGTTCCTCGAGCCTCTGGTGGGTGCGACGGTAGAGCAGGTAGAGCTCTTCGAGGGGCGTAGCGCCGAGGCCGTTCACGAGGACGGCCACACGGTCGCCTTCGCCCAGGCCGAGGTCGGGGATGACGGAGTCGAGGATCTGGTCCGCGATCTCGTCGGCGGTTCCGAGGGGGCCGCGGTGGATGCCGGGTTCGCCGTGGATGCCGATGCCGATTTCCATTTCGCCTTCGGGCAGGTCGAAGGATGCGGCGCCCGTGGTCGGGAGGATCGTCGGGGACAGGCCGACGCCCATGGTGGCCGTGTTGTCGACGACCTTCTGGGCGACAGCTGCTACCTCGTCGAGGCTGTCGCCGCGCTCGGCGGCAGCGCCCGCGGCCTTGTAGGCGAAGAAGATTCCGGCGACGCCGCGGCGGTCCTTGGCGCGTTCCTTGGGCTGGGAGGCCACGTCGTCGCAGCCGAGGACGGTGCGTGTCTCGATGCCATCGAGTTCGAGAAGGTCGACGGCCAGGTCGAAGTTGAAGACGTCGCCGCCGTAGTTGCCGTAGAGGAAGAGCACGCCCGCTCCGCCATCGACGGCCTTGGCGGCGTCGGCGCACTGCTGGACCGACGGGGAGGAGAACACGTTACCGATGGCGACGCCGGAGCACAGCCCCTTGCCGACGTAGCCCTTGAAGAGGGGGAGGTGACCGGAGCCGCCGCCGGTGACGATGCCGACCCGGCCGGGTGCGGGGCTGTCGGCGCGGACAAGGACGCGCCTGTCGTCTCCGGGGGTGCGGACCTGATCGGGGTGCGCCAGGAGAATGCCCTCAACCATCTCATCGACGAACTGGTCGGGGTTGTTAATGATCTTCTTCATCATCATTTCCTTTCTGTTGCGCCGCTATTGAGGGCGGCTGCTGGTTGTGGGCGCCTGAACGTCGATGTCAGGCGTGTTCGAACGTCTTTCCAGTCGACGCAGTCGAGGACGAGGACGCCGATGAGGATGACGCCCTGGGCGATCGCGTACTGGAAGGCAGACAGGCGCATGGAGGTGAAGCCGCTTTGGACGACCTGGAGGGTGAGGGCCGCGAGGAATACGCCGCCGACGGTGGCGAAACCGCCGTTCGGGTTGGTCCCGCCGAGGACGGCGATGACGATGACGAGCAGCACGTAGGAGGCGCCGTAGTCCGCCGAGGCCGTGGGGTTTCGTGCGATGAACACGATGCCCGTGAGGGAGCCGAGGAATCCGGTGAGCAGGTAGGAGCTCAGCAGGATTCGGGAGGAACGAATTCCGGAGAATCGGGCGGCCGTCCCGTTGGATCCTTCGAGGGAGAGGGACAGTCCCAGCGGGGAGCGGTTGAGGATGAATCCGACGAGGAGGGCGACGAGTCCGAAGACGATGAAGAGGAGGGGAACTCCTGCGACTGCGGTCTTGCCGAACGCCGTCAGCGCTTCGGGGGATCCGTAGAGGGTTTTGCCGCCCGTCCACACGACGGCTAGGCCGTTGAAGATCTGCATGGTGCCGAGGGTGGCGAGGATCGGGGTGACGCCGACGTAGGCGATGAGGACGCCGTTGACGAGGCCGCACAGGAGTCCGACGCCCAGCCCGATGAGGATGATGACGGGGCCCCATTGTTCGGATCCACCCAGCGCGCTCGAGGTGCACAGGGTCGACACGGTGATCGCGCAGAGGTTCGCGATGGCGACGAGCGATAGGTCGATGCCGCCGGTGACCATCGAGATCATCATGGCGATGGAGAGGATGCCGATTTCTGCGACGGCGAGCAGCATGTTCTGCAGGTTGAGGCCCGTGAGGAACACGCTCGGGGAGAGGATCGAGAAGATTCCGATGGCCACGAGGAGGATGAGGACCATGCGGGCGATCGACCGGTCGCGGCGCAGCCGGGAGAGGAGCGAGGCGCTGAATTGATCAATCCGGGAGTTTGTGTCGCGGAGTGTGTTGTTCATGGGACTCATCCTTCGACAGCTTGGGGGACGGCGTTGCTACGGTCGGCCTGGGCGCTCTTGGCGCGCAGCGTTCGCGTGCTGCGCTTTGCGGCGAGCGCTTGGATGCCGACACCGGCGACGAGGAGCAGGCCGACGGCGGCGCGCTGCCAGGCGCTGGGGACGCCGATGAGGATCAGCGAGTTGTTGATGAGCTGGACAAGCAGCACACCGAGGATCGTTCCGCGCACCGATCCGCGTCCACCGAAGATCGACGCGCCTCCGAGGACGACGGCGGCGATGATGTCGAGTTCGTGGCCGACAAGTTCCTGGGGGTTGGCGGACCTGCCGAGGATCATGTAGACCATGCCGGCGGTTGCGGCGAGGGTTCCGGCGATGACGTACACCCAGATTTGGGTACGTTTGACGTTAATGCCGGCTCGGTGGGCGGATTCGGTGTCACCGCCGATCGCGTAGATTGCGCGCCCGAACATGGTCCGGCTGAGTACCAGTGCGATAACGATCGCGAGGATGATGGCCGGGATGATCATGGAGTGCAGCAGCGCGACGCCCGTCGATGTTTCGACGGAGACCAGGTTCGCGGTTGAGGCCGACGCCATGCCCTCGGGCAGCTGGGCGATGTACTTCGAGCCGATGTACGCCAGGAGGAAGCCTTGGAAGATTCCCTGGGTGCCGAGCGTGACGATGAGGGTCGGGAGCTTGAACCTGGAGATCAGGTAGCCGTTGAGCAGGCCGAGGAGCGCTCCGATGGCCAACGCCATGGCGAAGGATCCGACGAGGCCGATGTTGATTCCTCGGCTCAGCTGGAACACGATGGTGGCGTAGGAGGCGAACGAGGCGATGGCCGCGAAGGAGACGTCGATGCCACCGGAGATGATAACGAGGAGGACGCCGAGGGCGTAGATCATCGGGACGATGGAGGAACGCAGGAGGGAGAAGAGCGTCGAGACCGTGAAGAACGCGGGGCTGATCGCGGACATGATGATGGTCAGGAGGACCAGGACAGACAGGACAATTCCTTCACGGTTGGGTCCCCAGATCCAGCGCAGGACGCGCCGTGCGACGGTATTCATGTTCATGACACAACCATCTTTCTAATCGTTCGAGCATCGACGTCCTCGCCGGCCAGTTCGGCGGCGATGTGGCCGCCCTTGGTGATGAGCACTCGATGGCAGCAGGAGACGAGTTCCGGAGCGTCGTCGGAGATGATGACGATGGCCATGCCGGCTTCCGCTTGTTCGCGCAGGATGTCGAGGATCTCGGCTTTGGAGCCGACGTCAACGCCAACCGTGGGGCCGTTGAGGATGAGGACCTTGGGGTTGCGCGCGAGCCACTTCGCGAGGACGACGCGCTGGGCGTTGCCGCCGGACAGGGATCGCACGGGGGCGAGGACATCGGGGGCTTTGATGCGCAGCGACTCGAAGTAGTGGGCGATGGTTTGGCGGATCTTGTCTTTGCGCAGCGTGTTGAGTTTCGAGGTGTGGTGGTCGATGGACGCGGCGATGACGTTGTCGGCGATCGACTTGTCGAGGAAGAGGCCCTCGGTGAGTCGGTCTTCGGGGACGTATCCGATGTGGGCCTTGATGGACTGTCCGATGGAGCCCACCTCGACGTGTTCGCCATCGATGTAGACGCGTCCAGAGTCGATGGGCAGGAGGCCGAAGAGGGCCTGGGCGATTTCGGTACGGCCGGATCCGAGGAGCCCGATAATGCCGAGGATTTCGCCCTTCTTCACCGAGAAGCTGACGTCCTCGAAGCCTCCCTGGGAGGTGAGGGATTCGACGCGCAGGCGCTCCTCAGCGTCCTCCGCGAGGGGCGGGACGCGTCGGCTCTGGTCGAGTTCCTTGCCGGTCATGTAGTGGGTGATCTTCTCGCGGTCGAGGTCTTCGACCGGCGAATCGATGACGTTGCGTCCCGAGCGCATGATGGTGACGCGCTGCGAAATGGCCATGACCTCGTCGAGCTTGTGCGACACGAAGATGAGGGCGACTCCCTGCGCGCTCAGCTTTTCGACGACCATGAACAGCCGCGCGACCTCACGCTGGGTGAGGGCGGTCGTCGGCTCGTCCATGATGAGGAGCTTCGCGTTGCCGGCGAGGGCGCGGCAGATGGCGGTGAGCTGCTTGTCCGCGACGGAGAGCTGTTCGACGTCGGCGTCGAGCGGGAGCGGGACGCCGAGGCGCTCGACGATCTGCGCGGCCTGCTTCTTTGCGTTCGTGGAGCTGAAGAACTTCTTCTTCTCTGTGACCGACGAGGTCATCATGATGTTCTCGGCGACCGTCAGGTTCGAGAACAGGCTGAAGTCCTGGTAGATGACCTGAATGCCGGCGTCCATGGCGCTGAGCGGCGTCAGCGAGGAGACGGTGTGGCCGTCGATGAGGATGCGTCCCGCGTCGGGCGCGTGCACTCCGGAGATGACTTTGATGAGAGTGGACTTTCCGCAGCCATTCTCGCCGGCCAGGCACAGCACTTCTCCCGGCCAGACGGCCATGTTGACGCCATCGAGGGCGCGAACACCGCCGAAGTTCTTGACGATATCCCGAACCTCTAGAAAGGGGTTCTCCTGCACGCTGACGCCTTCTCCGTGGGGGCGCGGTGCTTCATCCACATTGCTGCACATGTGCTCTCCTTCGAGTGTCTTGTCGACTGCGCTGTCGTGGGACGCCCGCCCCGGCCTCGTGCCGATGTGTCACGAGGCCGGGGCTGCGTGATCAGAAGTCGTAGTTCTTCGCTTGCTTGGCGTCTGCGGCGATCTGGGCGTTGCCGACCCAGACGTTGTCGTAGCCGTCGAGCTTGTGGAGGTTGTTGTAACCCTCGATGCCGAGGTCCGTGCCTTCGGTGATGGTGCCGCCGTCAGCGAGGATCTTCGCGATCTGCAGCTGGGCCTTGCCGGCGAGGGCGGGATCCCAGAAGAAGATCTTGTCGATCGATCCGGTCGCCAGGTACTTCGCGGAGGCCGAGGGGATGGAGGTGCCCATGACGCAGACCTGATCGGACAGGCCGGCCTCTTCGATCGCGCGGGCGATGCCGGGCACGTCGTTACCGGCGGAGCCCTGGAAGGCCTTGATGTCCGGGTACTTGCCGAGGACTTCCTTGGCCTTTTCGTATGCCGCGGTCTCGTTGTCGGTCGACTCGATGGGCGTCTCGACGCGCTCCATGTTGGGGAAGTTCTTCTGCTGGTAGTCGTAGGCGGCCTCGACCCATTCCATGTGGGTCTTGGCGGTCAGACCACCGACGAACTGCACGTACTTACCGGTGCCGCCCGTGCACTCCCCGATGTTCTTCATGATGTCGACACCGTAGGAGGCGTTGTCGAATGCCTCGATGTCCACGTCAACGTTCTTGATGCCGGTCGCCTCGTGAGAGACCACCTTGATGCCCTGTGCGCGCGCCTGTTCGAGGACGGCGGAGAGGGCCTCGGGAGAGTTGGGGACGACGGTGATGGCGACCGGCTTCTGCGCGATCAGGTCCTGGATGATCTGGATCTGCTTTTCCGGCGCAACGTCGGTTCCACCCTCCGTTCGCGTGTCGTATCCGTTGTCGGCGCCCCATTCCTTGACGCCCACGTCCATGCGATCAAACCATGCGATGCCCTTGACCTTGACGACGGTAACCATCGTCTTGCCGGAATCGCCCGCGGCCGAGCCGGTGTTTGATGCGGAGTTGTCGCCTGTCGTCCCTCCGACGGTCGAGCAGGCAGTCAGAGCAAGCATCGATGCAATGGACACCGATGCCACCGTCAGTCTTCCGATCTTCATGTCGTCACTTCCTCGTGATCTAGTTGTCGGACGTTCCGGGTTCGCCATCTCCTGCGATGACGCACGCATCATGGCGTGACCCGCGTCGCAATCACTTACATTACACGCGGTATCGCGCAGGAGCAACTCGCTTTCGCGCATTTCTGACGGCTTGATTCGCCGCTAACTGCTCACGGGCGCGCAGCTCAACGCACGGTTATACGCAAATGCTGAGCGAAAAACGCCCCTGTGGACTGGTGATTTAGGCAAATGCCCTCGTTGCGCGGTATCGCGCACATTCGCGCCGAAAGTTCGGTACAGTGTCAAGCGGGCGGCGATCACGATGCACTATTGCAGGCATCATCTGTACCCCTCGTCGCACCCCGCGTAGACCATAGCCAGCAGAAGGAACGATCGTGACCCGGCAAGACACCATTGTCTCCATGATTGAGGCAACCGGCTTCGAGACCGTGTCCTCCTTGGCAGAGGCTCTCGACGTGAACGTGTCAACCATCCGCAGGGACCTGGAGCACCTGGCCGAGGCCGGCCTCGTGCGCCGCACCCACGGTGGCGCGATCCCGATCCCCCAGGACGAGGACACCGAGGAGTTCCTGCAGGATTCCCCGAACCGCGCGGAGAAGCGGGCGATCGGCCCGGCCATGGCGGAGCGCATCCTCGACGGCCAGTCCGTGTTCATCGATTCGGGATCGACGTGCCTCGAGGTGGCTCGGGCCCTCGACGCGCGCCGCGTGACCGTGGTGACGCACGATCTGCTGGTGGGCCTCGAGATTCTGAAGAAGCCTTCCCTGAACCTGGTGTTCGTGGGCGGCGAGCTGCTGCCGAACCGGACCCACATGTGGGGGCCGACCGCCATCGACCAGCTGGACCACATCCGCGTCAACACGGCCGTTTTCGGCGCGAATTCGGTGATGGAGGACGGCATTTACGCGTCAACCGGCTACTCGATCGAGCTGCAGCAGAAGGTCCGCTCGATCGCGTCGACCGCCTACTTCGTCGCGGACTCAACGAAGTTCGGCCGCAACGCCCTGTACAAGGTCCTCGGCATCGACGCGTTCACGGCCGGTATTACGGACTCGTTCCTCTCCCCCATCTCGGCGGCGGCCTACCCGATCCCCCTCATCCGGGCTGAGGTCGCGCAGGGGTAAGCCGCAACGAGCGGGGCACTGCCACGGCTCGGTGTCACAGCAATCCCCTCGTATCCCCGCCCGCATCACGCACCCGCTTAACGAAATGTCAACAACACCTGCCGAAGCCCACCAATGGGCACAACACCACCAATAACAGCCAACAACCCTCAAAACGCCCGGTCCACAAAACCAGACCAGGCCAAAAGAGCTCATTACGCTGGGCAGGACACTCAAACGCCGAGCCAGCGACATCCTGGCCTACTTCGACCACCCCCACACCACAGGCGGTCCCACCGAAGCCATCAACGGCCGCCTCGAACACCTACGCGGATCCGCACTCGGATTCCAAAACCTCACCAACTACATCACCCGAGCACTCCTCGAAACCGGCGGATTCAAACCCCAACTACACCCCCAATTATGAAGAGCCAGAATTTGTTTGAAGTCGAGGTCCTCGGTTTCAGCCACCCGCCGCTCAACTAGGCGCGCGACATCGTCAAAGTTGACGGTTTTAGAGTATGGCAACCCCAGTTCACGATGGATGGCTTTGTCTGTCATGACTGGCCATCACCTCGGAGATTCTGGTAGATGTCACGGCTGAAGAGACCCATGAGTTGCTTCTTGACATCGTCGTTGTTGAGGAGATGCGAGAAGAACTCTTGGTTCTGGCCAAGGCCAGCCAGGAGGGCGTCATCGATGGCCGAGTAGTAGCTGAACTCGAAGTCGGACTCGGTGTTGTTGCGTGCGCTGGTCTTGAGGGCTTCAGATTTCAGGAGCAGGTCCCTGATTTGCAGCAGGGCCTTGACGGCGACGTCCTGGTCGAAGTTCTGCCCCGTGCGTGCGTTGATCTCAGCGAGGATCTTGGACAGTTCTTGTTCCTCATCCTCACTCATGCCAAGGCCCCCAGCCAGGGGAAGGCTCACTACAGGCTTTGCGACCAGGTTTGGTGTGGCGTGCTCGCCGGTCTTCTTCTGTACGAAGTTGCTGGCCTGGATCTTCCCCTTCAAGTCGAAGCCGCTACCGGGGTGCTTGACGGCGAAGAAACGCAGCAGATAGGTGATGAAGTTGTACTTGCGGTGTAGGTCGGTATCCTCGAACGAGGTGGCTTGAATGAGGAACTCGTAGAAGCGGACGAAGGACTTCATCAAGCCTTGGATCTCGAGTTGCTCCTCAATCGGGAGCCGCTCAATGGCCGCCTTTGCTCGCTGCAGGTAGTAGATGACGCGCTGCTGCGTCTTGGCAGTCGTGCTACCGGAATAGATGAGATCGTTAGCTTTCTCCACATCGTCAGGGTCAAGGACGAGGTAGCCATCGATCTTGGCTTCGAGCTCGTAGATGCCGTCGGAGGTGACGGTGTTCGACAGCATCGTGGTGGTGTAATACGGGGCAAAAGAGTTCTTGATGGCCTCGTAGTCGTTGACGAAGTCGAGCACAAAGGTGCGCTTGTCATAGGGTGGGCAGATCCGGTTCAAACGCGACAGGGTCTGCACTGCTGATACGCCGCGCAGCGTCTTGAGCACGTACATCGCGCACAGCTTGGGCTGATCGAAGCCGGTCTGGTACTTGTTGGCCACCAGCAGGACCCGGTAGTCGTCCTTATCGAATTCCCTGGTCAGGCGTGCTTCAGGGAAGCCATTCATTCCAGCTTCGGTGTACTCCGTCTTATCTCCCTCGAGGGTGACTTTGCCGGAGAAGGCTACGAGGGCGTGAATGTCTTGGTATCCCTTGCGGGTTACGTAGTCTTCGAGGGCTTGCCGGTACTTCACGGCTTCCTGGCGAGACCCGGTGATCACCATGGCTTTCGCTGTGCCTCCGAGCTCCCTGGCGACGGTGGTGCGGAAGTGTTCGATGATGACTTCGATGCGCTGCTGGATGTTGGTCTCGTGCAGTGCCACGAATCGTGCGATCTGCCGCTTGGCGTCGTTGGTCTTGCAGCGTGGGTCTTCTTCGATGGCCTTGTTCAGGCGGTAGAAGGTGTCGTAGGTGGTGTAGTTCGTCAGCACGTCCAGGATGAAGCCTTCTTCGATGGCCTGCTTCATGGAGTAGAGATCGAAGGCCTCCCACAAGCCCTTAGGCGTCTGGGTGCCAAACAGTTGCAGGGTTGTGGGCTTGGGGGTGGCGGTGAAGGCGAAGATGGAGACGTTGTCTTGCTTGCCGTTCTTGCGGATCTCATCCGCGAGCATATCCTCAACATCCACTTCACCCGTATCACCCGATCCCAAGGTCTGGGTGATAGCGGACATGTCTTTGCCGGAGGTGGACGAGTGGGCCTCGTCGATGATAACGGCAAAGCGCTTGTCTTTTAGCCCGCTGACGGTGTCGACGATGTAGGGGAACTTCTGGATCGTGGTGGCCACGATCTTCGTGTTACCCATCAGTGCTTTGGCAAGGTCTACCGAGGAGGCCTTGTCGCCCATTACCTGGATGAGGCCAGACTTGTGCTCCAGCCCCATCACGGCCTTCTGTAACTGCCGGTCGACAACGACACGGTCGGTCACGATGATGACGTTGTTGAAGATGACCTCATCGTTCGCGTCATGCTGCGAAGCAAGACGGTGAGCCAGCCAAGCGATCGAGTTTGTCTTGCCCGAACCTGCCGAGTGCTGGATCAAGTAGTTGCGGGTCGAGCCATTGTCCACAACGTCAGCAAGAATGCGACGGACGGCGCGCAACTGGTGGTAGCGGGGGAAGATAATCGCTTCGCTGCGCTTCTTCCTCCCGGTCGCCTCATCCACCCTCTCCTTGGTCTGGATGAAGATGAACTTGGAGATCAGCTCGATAAGGGAGTCGGGTGCCAGGATCTCCTTCCACATGTAAGAGACCGGATAGTCGTCCTTGCTGGTTGGGTTGCCTTTGCCTGCGTAGACACCTTCGCCGCTGCCCATGTTGAAGGGCAAGAAGAAGGTCTTCTCCTCATCGAGTTTGGTGGTCATGTAGACCTCGTTGAGGTCCATCGCGAAATTGACCAGGGTCCCGGCCTTAAACAAGAAGAGACGGCTCTTAGGGTCGCGCTCCTTGCGGTACTGCCACATCGCGTCCTCAACGGACTGTCCGGAAGCGTTGCACTTGAGCTCAAAACTGATAATCGGCAGACCATTGAGGCAGATGACCAGGTCAATCCGTTCTTTCTCTTCATCGGTCGTCCACACCTCCTGAACGACCGTGAAGCGATTAGCCCGGTACTTCCCGGACAACTCGGTATTGAAGCTTGTTGCGGGCTTCGGGTACATCAAGGTCAGCGTGCGATTAGACAGCTCAATACCCCGCTTGAGAACCGAGAGCAGACTGCCGCCACGCTTGGTCGCTTCATTATTGATGGCCCCAAGGATAGTTTCCTGAAGATCCTGTTTATAGATCTTGGCCAGCGCCTCAATTGTGTCCTTCTGTGTCTCGGAGAGGAACTCCATCAGAATGCCGGCGTCAATCATGTACCGGCGATCAAAATCAGAATCGTCACGCTCAAGGTAATGATGACGTGTCTCGAGCTCTCCAACGATGAACTCTTGATAATCCCGCTCAGTGAGAATCTGCCTCATCGCACCGGCACCTCCCGCTTACCTGTCACGACCTCATAGATCAGAGACTTTTTGTATGCGTCCAGCAAATCAAGTTGTTTCCGTTTCTTCCGCTGTACTTCATCTATCTTGGTAATCTCTTCATTTAGGAACCTGCCTATACGCCTTTGTTCGTCAAGCGGTGGTGCCACCAATGGAAGACGTGAAAGCTCTGAGAAGGTAAGCCCCTGCCGCACACCACTTCCCATGTTGTAGAACACCCTACAGATGTCGTAGGTGTGAAATAGGTAGTGGAAATAAGTCGAGTCCAGCTCACGATGCTTGCGAAGAGCAATATATGCGGAAGTGACGATTCCGCGTTCGTTTACAAGACCAGTCCTAAGGCTCTTTTGATCATTCTGAAGGTCAGTTAGACGCAGGACGATATCTCCGGGACCAACGATGTTGTAGCCGTTGAAGTTCGACGGAAGCAAACCATCAACAGTCCCGATATCTTTCCGAATTATGCGACCGTAACTCAATGAAAGCAAGTTTGTTTCTTGCCGAAATAGATTCTTTGCTTTATGTTCATGAAAAAAATGCCGAAGCGGAGCTACGTTCCAATTCCTGGGTAGACGATCGATCCAATCGATCTTGGAATCCACCATGTCTCTGTTTGGATCAAGCCCCTTTGTTACAGCGTCGAGAATCACAGAACGCTTGTAGGAATCGAGCGCATCGATCTGCGCTCGGATCGAATCTTTCAGTTCCTCAATTCGCTCAGTTTCACGGTCGAGATATTTTGCAATACTGTCTTGTACTTCGGGTGGTGGGAATGGGATTGGAACTTGGATAAAGTTCGCCCATCTCATCGCCTGACCGTCGCGAACTAGATTTGATGTGCTTCTCAGTTCATTGATATAGCCATCACACTTAAAAACCCATCGATAATAGCGTGCTGAGTGGATCTGCGGTCCAGGAATCAGCATTACGTAAGCGGAACTTGTGCAACCCTTAACTTCGCTGAGTTCTAATCCACCCTGAAAGCTGCGCATGTGAATGACAAAATCGCCAGGGTAAACGGCCTTGAGAATGGTGAAGTCCTTCTCGACAACTACTACGTGACTGCCAGTCTTCTTGACATACTCAGACTGTGGAATGACCCCATACTGTTGGGAGACAGTCATCTGTTCCATACCCGCCTTTGCACGCTCACCACGAACGCTAAATGCGAAGCGAGGAGTGTCAATTCGCCACCCTGATGGCACCTCGGCGATCCAGTGAGACCCAACTGTCTTCACAGTCGCCCTCCAAAGAGGGAAACGATGGAGGCAGAGATTTCTTGTTCTAGGCGCATAAACTCTTGGGCATATATTTCTGCCGTTACAGGCGTCTCGTAGGAATAGAAATATCTCGTGAATGGTATTTCTGCGCCGGTCTTCACTACTGGCTTTTTCTTGGAGAGATCCTCTTCAAAGAATGCCTTCGCGTCCGGTATGTAGGGAAGGACTTCGCGCTGCATGTATTCGGTGATGTCTTCCTCGGCGGGGACTCGTTCCACGTCCTTTGTTGCGGTGTCGTAGATAGTGTTGCCCTTCCGATCGCGTTGAATCTCGGCGGATTTGTCCATGAGCGAGAGGCCGTCGGCAATCTTAGCAAGAAGTTTGCTGTCCACAACTGTCTGCCGAACCAGGCTTTTTAGATGAGCGGTGAAAGGCTTCGGAGCAAGCCATACTTGGTCAGTGATTGCTGCACGGAGGGTATCGATGATGGCTGTGTAGAGCGGTTCGCCCTGGCGGTGCTTAGCGAGTTCTCGCTCTTCCTTCGCAGTGAGCTCTTCCTTCTGCTCTAGTTTGGCCACTTTCGTTGGATTGAACAATGAGTTGAGGTATCCACCGTTGATGAGGTTTTCGATGCGTTCCTCGGTAATCCCATAGGACCGTTGCAGCGGCTGCATGACGGTGTATTCGCGATAGATGAACTCTTCGTTCGGGTAGATCTGGCACAGATCGTTTTCCGCGAAGTCCGCGTATAGGCGCGTGATATGTTCCCGGTCATCAGGGGTGATCTCGTTCTTCTTCTTGCCGAGGCCCTTACGCAGTTTGTGGAAGATCTGGCTGGCATCGATGAGTTGCACTTTGCCCTTGCGCTCTGCCCGCTTATTCTTGGAGAGTATCCAGATGTAGGTGGCGATCCCGGTGTTGTAGAACAGGTCTACCGGCAAGGCAATGATCGCCTCGATGAGGTCCTGTTCCAGCAGCCACCGGCGGATCTGGCTCTCACCGGAGCCCACTTCACCGGTGTAGAGCGGGCTACCGTTCTCAATGATCGCGGCCCGGCCGCGCTCGGGATCCATCTTGTCTACGGCTGACTGCAAGAAGAGCATCTGCATGTCTCCCGCGCCGGGCGTCCCGGCCCCCCAACGGCCGGAGAAGCCTTTCTCGTGTTCCGCGATAACGGCGTTCTCAACGCCATCTGCGGCGTCTTTGCCGCCCCATGCTTGGCCGAAGGGTGGGTTTTCGATTACGAACCGCATCTTGATGTCGGTGAAGCAATCCGCAAGCATCGTATCTTGGAAGCGGATGTTGTCTGCGTCCTGGTCCTTGATGAGCATCTCCGCCAAGCACATGGCGTAGGACTCAGGGTTGTTCTCCTGGCCAAAAAGTCGAATGTCCGCGGTTGGGTTGAAGCGGTGGATGTAGTTGAAGGCGGTGGAGAGCATGCCGCCTGTGCCGCAGGCTTGGTCTAGGATGGTGATGACCTTGCCGTCGTCGAAGATGTCGTCGCATCCTTCAGCTAGCAGGATGGACACCATGAGTTTGATGATGTCTCTGCCGGTGTAGTGCTCACCGGCTTCGGCGTTTTCGGAGAACTTTCGGATGAGTTCTTCGAAGATGTATCCCATCTTGATCGAATCGATGGTACGCGGGTCTAGGTCCAATTCGGAGAAGGCTTTCACCACGCCATAAAGGCGATTGCCCTTATCCATCTTGTCGATCTGCTTGGCGAAATCCAGGCCTTTCTCCACAGACATGAGCAGGTCGTTGACGTTGGGTGAGAATCCCTCGATGTAAGCCTTGAAGTTGGCTGCAATGTTGTCTGGATCGTCCAGCAGGCGCTCAAGGGTGAAGCGTGAGGTATTGTAGAAGGAGAACCCGGCAATCTGGCACATAGCCTTGTACGGGTAGCTGGGTATCTTCTCGTGCTGGGCAACCACCTTGTCTTTGGTGGGCGCCAGTGCGCACTCGAAGCGGCGAATGATCGTCATCGGAATGATGACGTCCTTGTACTTGTCTGAGCTATAGGTGGGCCGCAATTTGTTCGCGATTGACCAGATGAAACTAACTTCGTTGGCTACGCTCACCGGCGCGTCATCCCACATCGGATCAACGGTAGCCTCGCGATTCACAGTCTGATCGTTCATTACATCTTTTCCTTTTTATTCCAAGAGTCTTGATATATTTGCGCGGTTACGAACTGTGTGCCGACATCGTTGATTGAACGGCGTCTATGAGTCCGTATGTCTTCGTCTTGGACTGAAGAGGCCAAGCGCAGTTATAGGGCGTTCGTTGTCGTGAACTCGCGAGGTAGTTGTCACACATTGGCGCTACTCCTGCTCAGTTAGGCCGCAGACCTAAGAGTGGCCGTCGGCGTGGATGCTGTTGGGGTTGTTGCGCTCGCACGCGGATCCTGCATCTCAAATTAGCATCACAAAGCCAGCGCTGATTGCGGAAGCGCCGTCGAAATCTGAGTTTGTTGCTCTAATCCGGGTGCAGCGTCTCCCTGGCCTCACTGCCTTCCTGTAGTGGGTTTCGTGGGAGCGTCAGGTTCAGCGCCTCACAGTTACGGATCATTCTCTCGCTGACGAGGAGATCGCCATCATCCATGCATCTGATGGTCTGGGAAACGGTAGCCGTTGTTCGCGTCGGTCATTGAGTCGCCACAGGTAGAGGTCTCGGCATACAAGTGGGTGAACCAACGGCGGAAACTTTCAGTTAGTTGGCCGGGAGCATGAACTCGGGAACGTTGAATTAGGTTTCCCTTGCCTCCATACGCACTTCGGGGTTGTCGCACTTGAGTATGCGCGGGTTGAGGTCCACTTGGTTGGACTCATTGACGGTGTAGTAGCCGCGGTCTGCATGGGTACGCAGGTACGCAGCTGACTCCCGACTGAATCCCAATCGTTGTAGACCGATGGTGATGGGATTGTCCGTGCCGTACTCAACGTACTCGTACCAGGCGTTAGGGAACTCGTTGGGCCTGTGTGCAAGTTGTTGACGGTTTGTTTATGCGGCTGTTGTCCAGGCCGCTTCGTGTCGTTCGTCTTCGATGGGGGATTTGGCGCCGAGGCTGGTGTGGATGCGGCGGGGGTTGTAGAAGTCTTCGATCCAGGTGGCGACCCCGGTGTAGACCTGGTTGCGGGTGGTGAAGGTGCGCCGGTAGTAGTACTCGGTTGTGAGGGTAGCCCACAAGGATTCGGCCATCCACTGTCCACACGGCGGGCGGCACGTGCGCATCGAGGGGGTAAGCGACTCTTGTGGGGTCGGCGATGACCGATAAACTAGGTGTCGCCGACCCCACAGACGGTCAGTGATGGGTCACTTGGCGTCCCCAGCATCCCTTTCGAAGCCGATCTGCCAAAACCCCATATCGAGCAGCTTCATCTGGGGATAGGTCAGGTCCTCGGTCTGCATTCCGCGCCGCGCTTCCTCGAGGCGGTCGTTGTGGGCCTCGTAGAAGTCCACAAGCCTAAGGACGGAGTCCGGACTGTATTCCTGCGTCGTCACCTTGTATTTCTTGATGCCGTCGACGAAGAATCTGTCGTACGCGGGCACGCAGCCGAGCGTTCCCATGAGGATTTTCGTGATGAGGACCTGTGACACTGGGCTCGCGACCTCACGCCCTGCGACCTGATTGCGCACTGGCCCGAAATCGTTGGCGATGTCGTTGTACACGTTCGTGAGCTGTGTCTGAACGTCACTGTTTCGTAAATCCGCACACGCGAGTCCAAACAGGCAGTCGTATTCGGGCTTGAGGATCTCCTCGACGATGGGCGACAGCACCTTGTAGTCCTTCTGAAGCAGGAAGGACGAGCCCCGATACATTCCCCAGCTCGCCAGGTAGAAAGCGAGGTGCAGGCTCAAATAGTCATAATCCGGGGAAGGGTCGGTCCGCGCATCTCGGAAGACGCGATAGCAATGCTCCCACGAGCGGGAGCGCCCATTCTCATTCGCGCGCGCATCGTCGTAGAAGGTCTGCGCCGCGTTGATCAACTCCTCAATGGCTTCCATACTTTTCTCCTTGTGTCTCCACGGAAGACCTCTCTTCCTCGAGGGATCTCGTTGTATCAGCGGTTCCTATGCGCGCGGATTCGGATGCGAGTGATCGACCGCCGATCGCGCTGGCACGGGACAGTCGTTCCCAAGCGCCGATGAACAACCCCGCTTCATTTCTCGACAACCATATCGCACGGGGCCGGCATCTGTGTCCACTTGCAAGGCCGATAACTCGGTATCGCCGACCGGTGACAATCTGGGAACACGTCCATACCCACAGGTCACGACGAGGCCGGGGCCAGTCATGCACATACGTGCGGTTGTGGGGGTTTGGGTGGGAGGATTTGCGTGATGGTTGCGCAGCATTCTTAGTGTTTCGTGTCGGTTCTGCGCGTACCCTGATGAGAAAGGACGCGCCCCCAACGGTGGGGGCGCGCCGGAGGATACCTCACCGTGGAGGCACACACACCATGAAGGTCCCACCCCTATCCGAGCGACCCGACACCGAGGAAGAACAGCAAGACTTCCTCGCCCCGCCGTCACGCCGCAAGAAGCGCTCCCTAGCAGCCACGCGCGCAGCGCTGCGCCCATGGGCAATCGGTATCGGCCTCACCGTGCTGGTGGCTGTGGCAGCTGTTGGTGCCTACACGCTGGGCGCGAGTATCGCCTCGTGGAACGATCGCCCCAGCACCGCGGCAACACCCACCGTGCACCCAGCGCCCATGCCGTCAGCATCGAGCGAACCCGCCATGTCGGGCGGATACGCGATCGGCCCCAATGGAGTCCTCGTACGCCCAGCCGAATTCGCAGCAGACACCTACACCAAACCCGAACTACCCGAAGAAGCCAAAGAGAACACCGAACGCGGCGCAGAACTCACCGCTGAGTATGCGGTCGAGACACTCACCTATGCGTGGAACACGGGCGATACACAACCTTTTGCTGATATCACCGAACCTGGAGAGAGTTTCCGGGAGACCTACATCAAGAACATCACCAATCTCTATGCAAATGGGTGGATGTATGACAATAGCTCTACCATCACAAGCATCGTATCGGTGGAACCCGTTACGGACAAGAAGTGGGGAGTGCAGGACGGCACTATTGGGGTCGTATTTAAAGCATCGACCAACAATGGAACTGCTTGTATCGGTCAGCGAATCATAAAAAGTGATACTTCGTTCGATGTGACTTTAGCGTTCTTTATGACCTGGAAAGACGGGCGCTGGATTGTTACTGGAGGAGGCGTATCGCGGGATGGTCAATAAGTTCACATGCATTAGCACTATCGTCCTCGCAGCGGGGATGTCCAGTATCAGTGCGGGCATAGCACTTGCTGACAGCAACACTATCCCCCCGACTAGTTCTTGCGCCGATGCCTTCGGCTCACAACTTGGATTCTGCGCAGATGGAAGTAATGAAGCAGCGAACGTATATCTGCAGGAACAACAGCAGTATCACATTCCCGTAGAGCAGCCGTCGCTTAGCTATCCATGGACCCTGGATGATCAGCGCAACCAGCTGACAGCAGAGGGGGCTTTTGATTCTGCTGCTGACGCGTACGGGGAAGCAGCACGTTGTAAGAACGTCTACGTCAATAGGGCTCCCAACAGCCCCACGGTCTCCGACGATGACACGGTCGACAACTGTCCTCTCCCGTCAGACCCTGAGGGCGGTTCCAATCAGGATCCGGGACGTATTCCCACGACGCGTGACATCCTCTACATGGCAGCCACCACCATTCACCCAGACGGCGCAGGCCTTCACAAGCGGCCCGAAGGGGTGTCGTACACGAACAAGTACATTCCCACGCTCGTTGCCGCCACGCATCCCACGCAGACCCACACTGTCACGCTGTTGGGCCACGACATTACCATCACTCTGACGGCAACGTCCTACACGTGGAGCTGGGGAGACGGGACCCCGGACCTCACCACGATCTCGCCGGGGATGCCCTGGCAAGAAGGCATGGACCCCAACACCGACCCAGCCCTCATCCGCCACTACTACAAGGCTCCCAACGGGTGGAAGTCCTTCCTGGACGGCCCATACCCCAGTGCCACCCGCACCATCACACTCACCACAACCTGGGCGGGCACAGCCACCAACCCCTTCACGGGTGACACCCAGACGATCAATGGCCTGGTCACCACCACCGAAACAACCGGCCCGTTCCCCCTCGGCCAACTCATCGTCAACAACACCGACACCTCAGAAGAAAAACAAGGCCACTAAACACACTGAGGCCCCAGCCCACCATCGTGGGCTGGGGCCTCAACACAGATGTTTCACGTGAAACAATCGCGCACGATCGGCGCGATCAGAAGCGAAACGGTGCTCGTATAGACGGGACTACGGTCACCCACACCGACTCGCGCTCACGAACGCACACGCACGCACCCCGGACACGGGTGCCCCTCAAGCAAGACGAACCCGCAGCCACCACACACTCAAGCAGTCACCCCCGCCTCTCGCGCAATGTGCGCGCGAGGAGGCCGTGCCTCGGCGCGAAGACCCAGGCGAGCACAAAGCACGCGGTCAGCACCAGGACGATCGTGGCGCCCGTGGGCACGTCCAGCGCCCACGACAGGTACAGGCCCACCAGGCCCCCGGAGGCGCCGAGCGCGGGCGACAGGATCAGCATGGTCCCCAGGCGGTCGCACAGGAGCCGCGCGGTGGCCGCGGGGGTGACGAGCAGCGCCAGCACCAGGACGTTGCCGATCGTCTGCACCGAGATGACGACCGCCAGGGCCACAGCAACATACAAAGACAAGTCAGCCAGCAGCACGTGCACCCCCGCGGCCCGCGCACTCTCGCGGTCCAGCGTCACGGCCACAATGGCCCGGTGCGCCAGGAACAGCATGAGCAGCACGAACAACGCGCCAGCCAGCACCACGGGCACATCCGACGCCGGAATACCGGTGATCGACCCGAACAGGAAGTCCTGCAGGCTCCCCGCATACCCGGGTGCCCGCGCGATGATCGCGACGCCGAGCGCAAACGCACCCACGAAGAGCACGCCGATGACGGAGTCCTCCTTGAGCCTGCGGTTCTGCGCCAACAAGGCCACGAGCACGGCGGTCACGACGCCCGCGAGCGCACCGCCGAGCACCAGGGACCCGCCGCACACGAAGGCGATCGCCAGGCCGGGGAACACGGAGTGCGCGACCGCATCGCCGATGAACGCCATGCCGCGCAGGACGACGTGCACGCCAACGCTGCCGCACACGAGCGCGGCGACGACCGCGATGAGCAGCGCGCGCGGCAGGAACGCCAGCGCCGGGTTCGTCAGGTCGCGGAAGAAGTCGTAGGGGCTCAGGAAGTCCGCCGCCGGGACGAGGGCACGTCCGGCCGCGTGGATCACGGTGCTCATGCGCGCACTCCTAGGGCGTCGAGGATCGGGTTGTCGGGTCGCACGTCGAAGGCGCGGATCCACGGGTCAGCGTCGGCGAGCTCGTCGGGACGCCCGGAGGCGACGATGGTGCGGCGCAGCAGGTACAGGCGGTCGCACCCGGCGCGCGCGCCGATGAGGTCGTGCGTTGTCATGAGGAGGGCTCGTCCCCCGTCCGCGAGCGCGCGGAACAGGTCCATGAGCATCTCCTGCGTGGGCATGTCGAGGCCGGTGAAAGGCTCGTCGAGGAGCAGCACGGCAGGCCGGATCGCGAGTGCCCGGGCAACGAGGACGCGCTGGCGCTGGCCGCCGGACAGCTCGCCGATGGGGCGCTTCGCGAGGTCGCGCATGCCCACGAGGGATAGTGCCTCCTCGACGGCGCGGAAGTGCGGGGTCCGCGCACGCCCAAGCAGGCCGCGCCGCACGGTGACGGCCTGGAGGACGGCGTCGCGCACGCTGATCGGGAAGTCCCACGCGAACTCGTGCCGCTGCGGCACGTAGCCGATCGCGCCGTCGGTCTCGACGCTGCCGCTGGAGGGGATGAGCCCCAGGATCGAGCGGATCAGCGTGGTCTTCCCGGCGCCGTTGGGTCCGATGAGGCCGACGAGCTCCCCGGCCTCGACCTCCAGGTCGACGCCCTCGAGGACGCTGCGCCCACCCAGGGACGCGCCCAGTCCGGTGACGCGCAGCTGGCTCACTGCTCCCCTCCCCGATCGACGAGGCCAGGGCCACGCTCGCCCGAGCCCTCACCGCGGGCGGTGGGCAGGGGCGCGAGGATGGAGTCGGCCTCGGCGATGGCGGCCGCCTGTTCGGCGCGGCTGCGGCGCGAGCGCGCGACGACGAGGGCACCGATCACGAGGAGGGACGCCGCGGCGACGGCGATGATCGCGAGGAAGGCCCAGTCAGGCAGCCCGCCCGATGCCGCCCCCGGAGCAGAGGACGCGGGGTCAGCGGCCCCGGAGGCAGCGGGCGCGGCGCCAGAGGAAGAAGCGGAGGAGGAAGCAGACGCACCACCGGCGGGGGCAGCCGCGGGCGCGGCCATGGCCAGGGCCTCGGACGCGGAGGCGGCGTCACCGACGGCGAAGCGCAGGGTCGTGGAGGCGCTCACGGCCTCGCCGGTGGTGGTCGTGCCCAGGAAGGTCACGGTCGCCGTGTAGGTGCCGGGCGCGGAGAACGCCCAGTTGGCGTGCACGTGCGTGCCCGAGTCGATCCACACGTCGCCGGGCGCCGCGCCCGAGTCGGCGAGCAGGAGGGGCTTGCCGAAGGTGCCGGACTGCAGGAACAGCCACGCGCGGCCGGGGCCGGACACGGGGCCGACGCGCATGGTGAGACCTCGGTCGATGGTGGCGGTGACGGCGGGGTCCTGCGTGTTCCAGCCGAGCCACACGACGCCCGGGTTCTGCGTCTGGGGTACGACGTACACGGGCTTGCCGGCGACGTCGGCCAGGAAGGGGTAGTCGGCGGAGTCGGGCGCGGTCATGATGGCCGCATCATTAACGCGCAGGACGGTCTGGTTGGGGTCGCGCCACACGGCGCCGGTCTCGGCGTCGTGGCGCAGGCCGGCGCGCCACTGTCCGTCGATCAGTCGGGGGCCGAGGTCGACGTGCCCGACACTGATTTCGCTGGCCTCATTCGACCACTCCTCGTGCGCTGCAACGCTCTGCGCGAGGTCGGGGTCGGGACTCGGGTCAGCAAAAGAAGAGGGGGCGCCCACGACGATGAGGAAAGCCGACATGATGAAGGCAAGCACCGACATGCCGGTGACCGGCCTCCGGCTAGCCCCGGGGGCGGCGGCGGGGCCTGGCCGGGCTTCGAGATCGACCACTCCGAGCGAAGCTCGCGTGTGGCGATCTCGCGGGCGGGCCGCCGCGACCGGGGCGAAGAGCCGGCGGGCAGCAGCAGACTGGGGAGAGAAGGATTTCATGGCATCTCCTTGCCGCCCAGGCAGCGTGCCAGTGAGCGGGCGTTGTGTTCCATCATGTCGATGTAGGTGGGTGCTTGGTCGTCGAGGGTGTCGCCGTACAGGGGGCAGATGTCCACGCCCGCGTCGGTGGCGGCGGTGCGCAGGGTGGAGCGGGTGCGCGCCAGGTTGGGTTCGAGGAACACGGCGGGGATCGAGGAGTCGGCCAGGGTGGCCTGGAGTTTGATCCGGTCGGCGATGGAGGGTTCGACGCTGGGGTTGGGTGCGACGAATCCGGCGACGGTGAGCCCGTAGGCGTTCGCCAGGTAGGCGTAGGCGTCGTTGGTGGTGACGAGTTTGCGTCGCTCGTCGGGGATGGACGCGATGGTCGAGGCGACGGTGGCGTCGAGCTCGTCGAGGCGCGTCAGGTAGGCGGCTGCGTTGGCCCGGTAGGTGGCCTCGCCGTCGGGGTCGACGGAGATCAGTGAGTCGCGGATGACGCGCACGTACGCTTGGGCGTTGTGGACGTCGTGCCACAGGTGGGGGTCGATGTCGCCGTGGACGTGCTTGCCGAGGACGGCCTGGGGCAGCATGTAGACGTTCGCGCCGGGCTCGCCAATGAAGCGGAACGAGGCCTCCCCGGGGATCGTCGTGAGCGCGCGGGTGGGCACTTCGATAACGACCTGGTCGAGGTCGGTGCATTCCATGGTCGAGGCGACGGCCGCGCCCGTGGTTCCGGCGCCCACGCAGGGGGCCGAGGCCTCGTCCCCGATAAGCGCCCCGGCGTCGGAGGCAAGTTCGACGCGCTTGGTGGTGAGGTTGACGGTGATGTCGGCGTGGCCGGCGGAGAGGACGCGGCGGCCTTCGACGGCAGCGACGTCCTCGGGCGGGGTGCCGACGGCGAAGACGGCGGTGCCTTCCCCGACGCCCACCGGCGTGGCGCCGGGGGTGGTGCGCAGGTTGGCGCGGAAGTGGACGCGGTACACGCCAGGCTGAGTAAATGCCCAGCTCATGTGCTGGTGGGCGTCGGCGGGCAGCTGCGCGGTGTCGGTGTCGTATCCGCCTGCGGCGTTGAAGCCGTCGGAGGTCGCGAAGGCGATCTCGGGCTGCCCGAAGGACGTGGTGAGGTACGCGGCAGCCTGCCCGGGCCCGTCGACGCCGGTGGTCGTCAGGTCGATCTGCGAGGCGCGGGTGGCCCCCATGTCGGCGCCGTCGCCCCACACGCGCATGCCGAGCCACGGGGTGTCGAGGGCGCGGTCTTCGACGAGGGGGAGGATGGTCGCACCGTTCTTGGCGGCCTCCTCGGCGACGGAGACGGAGCGCGATCCGGCGGGCAGGTTGGAGTCGAGGGCGCGGATGAGGGCGTGCTCCTCGAGCATGAGGTAGTTGGAGAAGGCGACGTCCGCGTAGGCCACATCGCGCACTGTGCGCAGGGAGGGCTCCCACGAGTGCGGGTCCGCCCCATTCGGCACCATCTGGGTGACACGGACGCGGTCTCCGGCGACGTTGCGCACGAGGTCGGCGAGGATGCCGGTCGTGGCCACGACGCGCAGTTCGCCATCGCTTGCGGGGTCGGGCGCAGGCGCACAGCCGGCCAGGGTAGCCGTGAGCGCTAACGCCGAGGCAGCGAGCACACACCCACTCCCCCGCCACCCACGGAAGGGGAGGCGGGGGATGAGGGAGAGTCGGCCTCGTAAATGAGGGGTCACAGCGCTTTGCACAGGTTGCGGCGGCGTCCGATCACGCCCACCCACACGCAGGCCGCACCCGTGAGCGCCCAGGTGAGGGAGACGACGGTCAGGGGGATGGTGTCGGCACCGGTGGTGGCCAGGGAGAGGTCGCACTCCTTGCCGGACGCGGTGCGGCCGACGACCTGGGAGACCATGGGTCGCCCGTTGGGGCCGGTCGCACCGGTGGCCGTGAGGTCGCCGCCGGAGCCGAAGCCGCTGCCCGCGAGCGCCGCGCCGTTGGGGGTGACGCGCATGGTGATGGTCAGTGTGTAGGTGCCGGGCGCGGTGAACACCCAGTTCTGGTGGGCGTGCGTGTTGGCGCCGAGCGTGTAGCCGGTGCCCGGGCCGTCGAAGACGTGCTCGCCGACGCCGGAGCCGAGCGCGCCCGCGTTGAAGACGGCGACGCGTCCGGGGCCTTCGACGGCGTCGAGGGTGAACTGGACGGGGCCGGTGGTGCCGGTGACGATCTCTTCGCGCTGGGAGTTCAGGCCCAGCCACGGCACGCCCGCGATCTGGGTGGAGGGGATCAGCCAGACGCTGGAGCCGGGGGTGGCGACGAAGCCGAGGTCGGCGGGCGCGGTGATGCGCGCGGCGTCACCGAGGGCGAAGGTCAGGGACGAGGGGTCGACCCACTGTGCGGGCTGGGTGCGGTCGTCCTTGACGCGGGCGACGAGCGTGCCGTTTTCGATGGCGGGTCCCAGGTCGAAGTGGCCATCGGTGGCGTTGCCGGAGGCGCCGTCGCCGACGCTCACCGTCAGGGTCGTGCGCGCTGTGTTCGCGGGGGCGCTGTTCGAGGCCAGGGTGGCGGCCTCGGCCTCGGTGGCCTCGCGGGTGATGCGGGTGGCGACGCAGCGCTCACCGCCGGTCGTGCCGGAGGTGGTGCGCGCGCCCGAAGAGGGGGCGGGGTTCGCGCCGGTCGTCGTGCCGGTGGTGCCGGTCGTTCCCGAGGTCGTGTCGGGGGCCGGGGCGCTGGGCGTTCCCGTGGCACCGCCCTCGCCCTGGTCCTGGGCGGCCTGGTTGTTCGTGGAGTTCAGGGAGCCGGGGCCCACGCCGGGGGCGGGGGCGGGCTGGGCCTGGTCGGTCGAGGGGGCCGATCCGGACTCGGCGAGGCACGAGGCCTCGTCGGCGACGTCGATCGTGTACGTGCGGGCGGGCGCGACGGCGTTGGCGGCGCCGGTGTTGCCGGGGGTCCACGCGCTGGCCTGGACGGTCAGCGTGTAGCGGCCGGCGCGCGTGAACAACCAGTTGACGTGCTTGTGGGCGGCGTAGGGCTGGTCGATGTCGTCGCCCTCGGGTGCCAGGTCGAAGCTGCCGTCATTGGTGACCGCCTTGGTGCCCTCGGTGAAGCTGGAGGTGAAGGCGTAGATGCGGCCGTTGTCCGGGCCCGTGTAGGAGATGTGGAAGCGCGCGGCGTCATATCCGCCGGCCGTAACACCCAGGGTGTCCCACCCGGGCCACAGCACGGTGGCCTGGTTGTCGCCAGACTGGCCAAGAAGGTACGCGGCGGAGGGAGCGCCGGTCGCCTGGCTAACGGAGGCGGGGATCTGGGTGAGCGTGGACTTGTTGACAGCGAGGAGCGTCTGCTCGGGCTCACGCATGACGCCAGAGCCCGTGGCGTCCTCTTTAATACGGAGGGTCAGGGTGCCGGACGCGTCGGAGCTCAGGTCGAAGATGTCGGCGTGGCCACGATCCAGGGTGGCCGTGGTGCCGGCGGGGGCGGTGCGCATGACGGCGCAGGCGGAAGCGTCGGCCTCGGACGAGGCCGTGGCCGCGTCGGTCGTTGCGGCGTCGGCGGTGGTGGCCTCCTCTGTCGCTACTGCGTCCGCGGTGTCGGCGGTGGCCTCGTCGGCGGCGTGTGCCGCTCCGGGCACGAGGAAAGAGGTAGCCGCGAGGGCCATGGCGGCGAAAGCCCGGGCAGCTGCGCGGCCCGGGTTCCGGTACTTCGTGGGGTTCATGAGGGGGTCCTCTAGGTGCTTCGCACGTGTATATGAATGAGAATCGTTATCATTCTATGCCCGTGACCCCCGCCGCGCAAAGTTCTGGCACCCGAAACCCATGATTGCAGCCCATCCCCTTCATGAGGGCGGCCCCAATTACGGCCAGGCAATGCGGCCGAGAGCTCTGATGACGCCCCGAAACTTCGGTGAGCACCACTCCCCCACCTCAATCGCTGTTGCCATGCCCCTTGCGGGCCAGGGTCGCACATACAGGTGTTTCACGAACCTGCACAAACCGACATAAAAATATCCGAAATTTTGTGATCTGTGGGCGAGCATAGCCGACACAGTAGATGAATTGTGACGGCGTGCGCACGTTTGCGCAGGTGGTGTGCACGTAACCACTTTGCTTTGCAATTGCTTGGTTGTTGATGCGATCGAAATTACTGGCCGAACGGTTGATTGCGCGTTTTGGGAGGGATAAACTATAACCATTAAGCGCCTGACGAAGCTGCCAAGCTGGTCCGGCGCTTTTCTTGTTTGAAACGCAGGGTCGCGCCAACGCCACCCGCGTTGGCACACTCCACGAACGAGATCCGCCGGGTGATCCCCGGCCTCGTCAAACAGGGAATCAGCACAACATACGATCCCACGAGGAGTTCACTCATGTTCTCGACCATCGACGTCATGGTTGCCCAGGCCCACATCGATCAGCTCAACGAGCTCGCCGACGCCAAGCGCCTGGTGAAGGCCGACCGCCACTGAGCGAATTTCGGCCACACCGGAGTTCCACGCAAGTCCGCAGACCCGCAGGGGCTGCGGACTTTTTGCATACTGTCACGCGCACGCGGCACCACTCCCCTACCTAGCGCACGACCAGCGCATCACCACGGGGCTATATCAATGCACCGGACACCACGAGGCTTGCCAGCGCTGCTAGGCCTGGCTGCGGTGCCCGTGGGCGGTGGCGGGGCCTGGCCGGGCTTTGTGACGACGCGCCGAGCGAAGCTCGCGGCGCGGACGGCTCGCGGGCGGGCCGCCCCCCACGGGCACACAGAGCAGCCCGGCCGACACAGCAGCCGGGGCCTCCGGCGCCTGGAACACGAGCGCCACCACAACCAATGTTTCACGTGAAACACCTGCCCAACCACCGGCCCCGTTACCCCGTATGGCCAGGAAAGTGGCACACTTGACCTATACGGTTCTATGTAACTTCATGCAAAGGATGGCATGCCTTGACTCAGCCTTCGACCAACGGCGGCACCCCGGCCTCGTCCGGGCGTACGCCCTCGCAGGGAAACCGCCTCGACCCCTGGTACGACGTCTACGCGGACCGCGCACACAACCTGCGCGCATCCGAGATTCGAGCTCTCTTCTCGGTCGTGTCGCGCCCCGAGGTCGTCTCCCTCGCAGGCGGCATGCCGAACCTTAAGGATCTGCCCCTCGATAGGCTCGCGGCGTCCGCGGAGAAGCTGGTTCGCAACCACGGCGCGCAGGCCATGCAGTACGGCAGCGGCCAGGGCTGGGAGGTGCTGCGCGAGCGCATCACCGAGGTCATGGCATATGACGGCATCGTCGGCGCTGACCCGGACGACGTCGTGGTCACGACAGGCAGCCAGCAGGCACTCGACCTCGTCACGGAGCTGTTCGTAAACCCCGGCGACGTTATCCTCGCCGAGGCCCCCTCGTACGTGGGCGCACTGGGCGTGTTCCGTGCGCGCCAGGCGGACATCGTGCACGTCCCCATGGACGAGAACGGCATCATTCCCGAGGCCCTGGTGGAGACGATCCGCGACGTGCGCGCTTCGGGCCGCACGATCAAGTTCATCTACATCATCCCGAACTACCACAACCCCGCCGGCGTGACGTTATCCGCCGAACGCCGCCCGATCATCGCCGAGATCTGCTTGCGCGAGCACGTCCTGATCGTCGAGGACAACCCCTACGGTCTGCTCGGCTTCCACAACGATCCCCTGCCGGCCATCGCCTCGTACAGCCCCGAGGGCGTCGTCTACCTGGGTTCCTTCTCGAAGATGTTTGCTCCCGGCTTCCGCATCGGCTGGGCGTACGCGCCGCACGCGATCCGCGCGAAGCTGGTCCTGGCCCTCGAGTCCGCGATCCTGTGCCCGTCGATGGTGGGCCAGATGGCGATCGCCGACTACCTGAGCAACTACGACTGGTACGGCCAGGTGAAGTCTTTCCGCTCGATGTATGCGGAGCGCTGCCGCGCGATGCTCACCTCGCTCGAGGAGTACATGCCGTCGTGCACGTGGACCGTGCCGGACGGCGGCTTCTACACGTGGGTGACACTGCCCGAGGGCCTCGATGCGAAGGCCATGCTGCCGCGCGCAGTGCGCGCCCAGGTCGCGTACGTGTCGGGCACGGCGTTCTTCTACGACGGTTCGGGCTCCAACCACCTGCGCCTGTCGTTCTGCTATCCCACTCCCGAGGAGATCCGCGAGGGCGTTCGCCGCCTTTCGACGGTCGTCAACGCGGAGAAGGAAATCGTTGACATGTTCGGTACGGCTTCGGGCAACGAGGCCGGGGCCGGTTCCGACCGCTAAGAATTACCTGAGGAGACACCCCCATGGCTACCAAAGTTCTGATCATTGCCGGCGGTCTGACGCACGAGCGTGATGTGTCGGTCCGTTCGGGCCGTCGCGTCGCGAATATCCTGACGCAGTTCGGCTACGACGTGCGTATTTCCGACGTCGACGCGTCTCTTGCGGAGGCCATCTCGTCCTTCTCCCCCGACGTTGTGTGGCCGCTCGTGCACGGCTCGATCGGCGAGGACGGCTCCCTGCAGTCCTTCCTCGAGTCGCTGGGAATCCCCTTCGTAGGCTCGTCGTCAGTGCAGGCGATGCTCGCCTCAAACAAGCCCACGGCGAAGGCTCTGCTGGGCTCTGCGGGCCTCGCAACGCCCGGCTGGGTGACGCTTCCGCAGGCGATTTTCCGCCAGCTGGGCGCCTCTCACGTGCTATCTGCGCTCGAGGGCTCGGTGTCCTTCCCCGTCGTCATTAAGCCGACGGACGGCGGCTCCGCGCTTGGTATTTCAACTGCTCAGGACGCCAAGGCACTGCGCCGCGCGATGGTGGATGCCTTCGCTTACGGCCAGCGCCTGATGGTCGAGCAGCGCATTGACGGCCGCGACGTGGCTGTTTCCGTCGTCGATCTGTGGGACGGTCCCGTGGCCCTGCCCCCGGTCGAGGTGTCGACGGATCGTGGCCGCTACGACTACGATGCCCGCTACACGACAGACGAAACGGAGTACTTCGTTCCCGCACGTCTCTCCGACGAGCTTCTCGCGGACCTGCAGGCCGCGGCCGTCGAGGCCCATACGACGCTGGGTCTGCGCGACCTGTCTCGCATGGACTTCGTGGTCGACGACGAGGGCACCTGCTGGTTCATTGACGCGAACGTCGCGCCGGGCATGACCGACACGTCCCTCCTCCCCCAGGCCGCTGACGCGCTCGAGGACTCGTCTTTCGCGCAGCTGTGCGCCGATATCGTTGATTTCGTGGCCGGTGGCCGCGAGGTCCACAGCGTCGACTACGTGATCGACGAGGAAGGCGTCGGCGTCATCATTTCAGAGGACGCCGAGGCGACCGAGGAGTAATCGCTCATTCAACGCGCTGTGGGCCCGGGAGAATCATCCTCCCGGGCCCACATGTTTCACGTGAAACAACGTCCATCTTGTGTGTGCACGCTTCGACTGACGACGTTCACACGTGACTCGCGGTGGGCGCGATGCTACAGAGACACCACATCGAACCGAGAATCCGTTCTGTGTACGCCTCTGTGTCGTTTTCGCGATTCCAAGCGTCGGACAGTTTCGCCGACACAGAGCACCTCAGAGAAGCACCCCGAGCTCTTTCAGACGCGCTTCGGCGTCCTCAACGCCCTTCCAGACGATGCCCTGCACGCCGAGCAACTCTGCCGCACGAACATTCTCGCGACGGTCGTCGATGAACACGACGTCCTCATGGGGCACGTTGAGACGCACGAGGACGTCACGATAGATGCCGCGCGAGGGCTTACAGACACCGTAGTGGCATGAGAAAGCAAAGAAGTCGAACAGACTCCCCCACTCGGAATGACGAATGGCCTTGGCCACCGGGTATGGAGTATTCGATAGAATACCGACCCGCACGCCCTGGTGACGAAGCCGACGCACGAGACCCAGAGCCTCCTCGTTTGCAGTTTCCATCCGCGAGGTATCGAGAGCCACAAGTTGCTTCAGAAGAGCACTCGTAGGCTCTGGATGGCCGCAATCCCCTGCGATCCTATCCCAAAAATCACGATCGGGTAAGCCCGCATCATAGTCCCCCCGATGCGTCCACATCGCCTGGTCCACGAGCGTTGTGAGGCCGCGAGAGCCATCCCCAAACAGTTCGGCGATCGCTTGTGGGTCCGGGTGGGTATCGACGAGGACGCCACCGACATCGAAAAGCACGGTGCGCGAACTGCCTTGGGCGTTCATGCCTTTCGCTCCTTCTGGTACTGCGAGGGCCCGACGACGGACCCTTTAGAGGTAGTTTAAGCGTTAATTCATCCGAAGATTAGCTCAGGAAATGTCGCGTACGGAACATACTGCGCGTGATCTGCGAAAAGAACTATGAAGTTAGATCAGTGAAGGATAAGGTCTGCGATTCGCTGGAGATCCTCGGATCCTGCGAATTCGATGACGATCCGGCCCTTCTTACGCCCCTCGGTAATGGTCACGCGCGTATCGTACGCGTCGGAGAGCGCCGACACGACGCTCTCCCCCAGCTGCGACAGTGGGCGCTGCTGGCGTGCGCGTGGACGCGGGGTTGCCTTCGCCTTACCGAGGCGAACGATCTCTTCAGTAGTACGCACGGAGAGACCCTCGGCGACGATGCGCTCGGCCAGTCGTTCCATCTCCGCGGGCGTCGACAGAGACAGCAGCGCACGGGCGTGGCCGGCGGTGATGACCTGAGCGGCGACCTTCTTCTGGACGGACGGCGGGAGCTTGAGGAGGCGCAGGGTGTTTGCAATCTGCGGGCGCGAGCGGGCGATTCGCTTGGCGAGCTCTTCCTGAGTCGCGCCGAAATCCGCCATGAGCTGCTGGTATGCGCTCGCTTCTTCCAACGGGTTGAGCTGGGCCCGGTGGAGGTTTTCCAGGAGCGCATCGCGGAGCAGGTCCCCGTCTTCGGTCTCCCGGATGATTGCTGGAATCGTGGTTTCGCCGGCGAGCTCGGAGGCGCGCAGGCGGCGCTCACCCATGATCAGTTCGAAGCGTGCTTCAGGCTTTTCGGCGAGGAACTCGGTGAGCTTCTCAGAACGACCCTTCGCGGGGATACTACGAACGACGACGGGCTGGAGAACGCCGACCTCCTTGATCGAGGCCGACAGTTCCTTCAGATCATCCTCGTCAAAGACCTCTCGAGGCTGCTTTGTGTTGGGAACGATCTGATCGATCGCAATTTCAGCGAAGGATGCACCGGGCACCGGAAGAAGCTCGAGATCAACGGATGTTTCACGTGAAACATTCTGTTCTTCGCGCTTGTCTACTTCGTTCACAGAAGCGTCTTTCGCGGGCACACGAGCAGCCTTCTGGCGGGAACCTGAGCCATCGTTTCCACCGCCGAGACCGCTGCGAGAGCCAGCGCCGCGACGTCCACCGGCCGCCTCGACAGACGGCATCGTCGGACGCTTCTTCTTCGACGAGGCAGTGCCACGCTTGGGCTGCAAAAGATCCTTCGCAGAACCTCCACGCTTGCCGCCGGAGCTGCCTTCGGGGAAGAACACGTCGAGGGGACGGGAGGGCGCGGAAGGTGCGCTATGCGGCGTCTGCTCGCTAGCCTGAGGGATGAGAGCGCCAAGACCACGGCCGAGACCTGCATGCTTGCGAGCGCCCTTACGGCCATCAGACTTCGATGCTGCATCCGCCATTGCAATACTCCTTCAATTGCGTCGGTTCATTGTTTCACGTGAAACATTGGCATGCGCTCAGCTAGTAAGCGTCTTTGATCACTTTGTTGCACCAATGCTCACGCACGGTAACTAATACGTGCCGATCTGGGAGAACATACGGAACACACCGAATGTTTCACGTGAAACAATCACCCTTCAGAAGCAGCGACGCGCTGGCACAGCTCCAACGCAGCCTTCCGATACGCGATTGCACCCACGTTGCGGGGATCGTACGTGACGACAGTCTGACCGTAGCTCGGCGCCTCGGAAATGCGCACCGATCGCGGGATGACCGTCTCAAAAGTGTGGGACGGGAAGTGCGAACGGACCTCGCTCTCGACCTCTTCGGAGAGCTTCGTGCGCTTGTCCGCCATCGTCAGCAACATGCCGGAGACACGCAGGCCGGGGTTAAGATCGACACCGATCCGTTCGACGGTGTTCCACAGCTGGCTGAGGCCCTCCAGGGCGTAATACTCAGCCTGAATCGGGATCATAACCTCGTCGGCGGCGACCATGACATTCAGCGTCACAAGGCCGAGTGAAGGCGGGCAGTCGATGAGCACGATGTCGATATCGGCATGCTCAGAAACATACTCACGCAAGGCCTCGCGCAGCCGGTACTCACGACGCTCAACGTCGACGAGCTCGATTTCGGCGCCGGACAGATCGATCGTGGCCGGGCACACGACAATACCGTCGATGTCGGGGCACGGCTGCACGACGTCGGCAACACTAGCGCCACCAATAATGACGTCATAGGTTGACGGGGTTCCAGCGGGGTGCGGAACGCCGAGCGCGCTCGAGGCATTTCCCTGGGCGTCCGCATCGACGACGAGGACAGACAAGCCACCCATCGCGAGGCCGGCCGCGAGGTTAACGGCCGACGTCGTCTTACCTACGCCACCCTTCTGGTTCGCGACGGCGATGATGCGCGTGTGCTGAGGGCGCGGGAACGTTGCGCGTTCGAGCATGGCCAGATCGCGCATGTTGCGCTCGATCTGATTCGACAAAGGGGTGTTGTTGGTACTCACGTGACACCTTCCTAGATACTGCCCCTAGTTTACGGGCAGACGCCCACACTTCCAGCACGAAAGGCCCGGGATGCATCCAGGCGCACACAATCTCAGCGCACCGCCGTGAAACAAAGAAAATTTCGTTCTGTAGGATCGATTCTCCCAGCGAAGAGCGATAGCGCGACAAACCGTCAATCGAGGGAATCGATCTGACACAACACCACACATATGTGGTGCGCGTCACTATGTGAGAGGAGCGCCGCAGCAACCGCCACGACGCTCCTCTCCCCACTGGGGACGCGTTACTTGATCCGATTGCAGACGACCACGTACGTCGACTCGTCCTCCATGATGGAGGGCACCTCGTGGATCTCAGCGCGCAGGTGGTGACGACGGAGCTCCGCCGAGGCCTCGTCCACCTCGATGGGTGCGCGGCGGCCCTTGAGGGCCACGAGCGTGCCGCCGGGGGCGATCAGCTTCGACGTCATGCGCACGAGCTTGCTCATGTTCGCCACGGCGCGGGCGGTGACCACGTCGGCCTTGCCCTTGCCGCGCAGCTCCTCGGCGCGCGCCTGGTGGATGGTGACGTTGTCGAGACCCAGGTCTTCCACGACGTCCATGAGCCACTCGACGCGGCGCGCCATGGGCTCAGCCAGGTGCACGTCGAGCTCGGGGCGGCAGGCAGCGATCACGATGCCGGGCAGACCGGAACCGGAGCCGACATCAAGGACCTGACGACCGTCCTTACGGGGCATGAAGTCCAGGACGGCAGCGGAGTTGACGATGTGGCGCGACCAGATGCGCTCCATGTCGCGCGGGCCGAGGAGGCCGCGAATCTCGCCTTCCTCCTCGAGCATGCGCGCGTATTCGGCGACCTCGGCGAAGGCCGGTCCGAAGAAGTCGCGGACGGCCTGCGTGGGCTCTTCTGGGACGAAGGGGTCGCCAACCTGGCGACCCCTTCCCATCCCGTTCGGGTTCTCACTCACCGTCGGTGTCCTCGGGGAGGATCACCACGCGGCGGTGGGGCTCGGCGCCCTCGGACTCGGAGGTGAGGCCCTCGTCGGCGACCACGTCGTGGCACACCTTGCGCTCAAACGGGTTCATGGCGTCAAGCTTGACGGCCTCGCCGGTGGCGCGCACGCGGGCGATCGCCTCACGGGTAATGTCCTGCAGCTCTTCCTTGCGCTCGGCGCGGAAGCCGGCGATGTCGAGCATGAGGCGCGAGCGCTCGCCGGTCTCGGTCTGGACGGCCAGACGGGTCAGCTCCTGGAGGGCGTCCAGGACCTCGCCGTCGTCGCCCACGAGGCGGTCGAGGGCGTCGGGGTCGTCGGCGACGATCTCGACCGAGGCGCGGCCGTTTTCGACGTCGATCTCGATGTCGCCGTCAAGGTCGGCGATGTCAAGCAGCTCTTCCAGGTAGTCGGCGGCAATTTCGCCTTCTTCTTCGAGGCGGGTCAGCTTGTCTGCGTTGTCGTCACTCATGACGTGTCCTCCGTAGTGGGGAATGGGGTCTTGCTGGTGTCCAGGTTACCGGCTGGGGGCCTGGAACCGTGAATCTATGGTGGTCAGCGCTTGTTGCCGCGGCGGCGGGCCTTGCGGCGCTCGATGCGGCGACGCTCGATCTCCTCGGCGCTCAGCGAGCTGTGGCCGGAGGTCGATTCGCTGGCCTCGGACGCATCCTTAGACGAGGCCTTGGCGGACTCACGCTCGAGGGTGCGGCGGTCGCGGACCTGCTTCTGGAGCTCGGCGCGCTGGGCGGAAGCTTCCTGCTTGGCCAGGCGCTTCTCGACGGCCAGGGTGAGGCCGTGCATCCACTGCTCGTCGGGCAGGGTCGTCCACTTCTGGGTGGCCAGGTTGCGGTAGACGGTGATGATTTCGCCGGCGCTCATGGAGGCCGGGAAGTCGGAGGCGACGCGCTGCTTCTTGGCCTTAGAGCGCAGCTCGGCGAGGGTGCGCTCGTTGAGTTCGTCGATGCGCGGGTCGGAGCCGGCAACGCCCAGGGCGGCGCGCTCACGGTCGTAGTTCTGGAAGTAGGGCTTGGCCCATTCCTGGTAGGCGGCCTCGCGGGAGGCGAGGAGGTCGGCGTAGGCCGGGGAGCCGGGGGTCGGCATGACCTTGATGGTCCAGAGGGACTGGGCGAGGGCCCAGAAGGAGGCGGTCACGGTGTAGATGACGACGCCCATCTGGAAGAACGCGCCGGAGAAGATGAACATCAGCGGCATCACGTACATCATGGAGCGCTGCGACTGAGCCATCGGGTTGTCGCCCATGTCGGGCATGTTGCGCGAGAAGGACAGTCGCATGGAGACGAACTGCAGGACGACCATGAGGACGATCGCGGCGATGAAGACGGCAACGATCGTGGGCTGGCCCCAGGATTCGCGCAGGGTGTGAGAGAGCGGAACGCCCAAGACGGTGGAGTTCACGATCTCGGTAGACACGGACTCGGTGAGCGGGCCGAGGTGATCGGTGGCCTCACCGCGGTAGGTGTAGGTGCCGTTGGAGATGGAGGAGACCGCGATGATGGCTCGGTACATGCCGAAGAGGACGGGCATCTGTACGAGCATGGGCAAGCAGGAGGCGAAGGGCGAGACCTTGTGCTTGCGCTGGAGGGCCTGGGTCTCTTCCATCATCTTCTGACGGCTGACCTGGTCCTTCTTGCCCTTGTACTTCTCCTGGATCTTGCGCATCTCAGGCTGGATGGCCTGCATGGCGCGCGAGGAGCGGATCTGCTTGAGGAACAGCGGGATGATGGCGATACGCACCAGGATGGTGAGCAGCACGATAGACAGGACCCATGCCATGCCCGATCCGGAGGACATTCCGAGCAGCACGAGGAGGTCGTGGATCCAGACCCACACGTAGGAGATCGCCCACGCGAAGGGGTGGAGGATTGCGTCGAACATAGTTTTCGCTTTCGCCGTGGCGCGGGAGCGCCGCTGTTTCGTTGTTCCTTAGAGTCCCGAGGCCGTGTCCGGCTCGGTCAGGTCGTGCTCCGGGTCGAGTCCCATGGGGTCGGGGCGTACCCAGTTGTCGTGCCCAGCCCAATCCTCGGGTGGAATCCAGGGGTCGGGCTTCCAGCGTCCACGCTCTGGTACGTGGTCCACTCCCCCGTGGCTCCAGGGGTTGCATCTGAGCAACCGCCAAGTCCCGAGGATGAGTCCCTTGATGGGTCCGTGGACGCGAATGGCCTGGAGAGCGTAGGTGGAGCAGCTGGGTGCGTATCGACACCGGGGGCCGAGGGCCGGGGAGATGTAGCGCTGATAGGCGACGATGGGTGCGGACACGAAAGCGCGAAGCGCCCGGCCCGCCATGTTCATCGTGCGTCCCACTTACGCCACGCTCGCGCCATCACGCGGTCAAGGTGTTCGCCGAGTTCCTTGGAGGGGACGCCGAGAGCCTTGGACGAGGCCCTCACGACGACCCGGGCTCCTTTGGGGAGGTCGGCGATCCGTTCGCGCATGAGGTGGCGCAGCTGCCGCTTGACGCGATTGCGTCCGTTGGCGCGCTTGATTTCCCGCTTGGGTACGACGAAACCGACGAGGCGACTGTTGCGTTCCTCGTCGGCTCGGACGTGGACGACGACCAGCGGATCCCCTGCTCGCGTTCCCTGTCGGATCGCGGCGGTGAAGTCCGCTGGGTCAACCATGCGGTGCGCGCGCGGCAGCACCGGGGTGTCTCAGGCGGACAGCTTGGCGCGGCCCTTGCGGCGGCGGGCAGCCAGAATGGCGCGGCCGGCGCGGGTCGACATGCGCAGACGGAAGCCGTGCGTCTTGGAACGACGACGGTTGTTGGGCTGGAAGGTCCGCTTGGTGGTCACGGCAATTCTCCTCGGCGGGGAGTGGTTTCCCACTCGGTATCGGTTGGGCTATCAACACGTAAGCACGCGCGATAGCGGGGACGCACGCCCGAAATGGGCGCAAACAAAGACCAAGACTAAGCGGATTGGGGCCACACGTCAACGCGGCGGCGTTACCCACCGCGTCACACACAGTATCCACAGCTGTGCAAATCACTGTGGATCTCATCCGTCCACAGAGCGTGGATGACAACAGTTATCCACAGGCTATGCGTATTTTTGCTTTCCGCATGCTGCTGCGGACCCAAAGTTGTAACTACAAAGCTGTGATTCTGTGATAGTTCTCCACAGGTTCATCCCCAGTCTGTGCATAACATGTGCGCGGACTACACTTCGATAATGTACGAGCGTCACGCACATCACCGATTAGTCGTGACCGAACTCACCTGAATTTGTGACCGGAGGTTGCCGTGGAGTCGGATTCCCTCACACGCGCGTGGGCTGCGGCCCTGGACGCAGTCCCCACCGACGAGCTGGGGCCCGTCGCCACGTCGATGCTGCGCTCGGCCCGTCCCCTCGGCGACATCGAAGGCACGATCCTCCTCGCCGTCCCCAACGATTTCACCAAGCAGTGGATTGAAGACAAGGCGCAATCGAAGCTGACGACCGCCCTGTCCGTGCACCTGGGCCGCACCGTCCGCATCGCCATCACCGTCGACCCCACGCTCGTGGTCGTCACGGAAGAAGAGGAACCCACCCCCGCCGCGCCTGCGGACGCCCCGACCTCGTCGACCGATGAGGACGAGGAACACCACTCCCCCGCCCTCGTGACCGCGCCCACGGACTCCGGCCCGACCCACCTCAACCCGAAGTTCACCTTCGACACCTTCGTCATCGGCCCGTCGAACCGTTTCGCGCACGCCGCCGCGCTGGCAGCCTCTGAAACCCCGGGCACCGCCTTCAATCCCCTCTTTATCTACGGCGATTCCGGACTGGGCAAGACGCACCTGCTCCAAGCCATCGGCCACAACGCGCTGTCGATGATGCCCCACCTGAAGGTCCGCTACGTCAACTCCGAAGAGTTCACGAACGAGTTCATCAACGCGATTCGACTCAATAAGACGGATAACTCCCAGGTCGAGGCCTTCCACCGCCGCTACCGCGAGCTCGACATTCTCCTCATCGACGACATCCAGTTCATCGGCGACAAGGAACAGACGGTCGAAGGCTTCTTCCATACCTTTAATGCGCTGCACAGCGCCAACAAGCAAATCGTCCTGACCTCCGACCTGCCCCCCGCCCAGCTCAAAGGCTTCGAGGACCGCATGCGGTCGCGCTTCTCCTCGGGCCTGCTCGTCGACGTTCAGCCACCGGACCTGGAGACCCGCATCGCGATCCTACATAAGAAGGCGGACGCCGAGGGCCTCGAGGTGACCCCTGAAGTCTTCGAATACGTGGCCTCGCGTATCTCCTCGAATATCCGTGAGCTGGAGGGCGCGCTCGTGCGCATCGGCGCATGGGCGTCGCTGTATCAGGAGCGCATCGACCTGAACCTCGCGCAGATGATGCTCAAGGATTTCGTGTCCAACCCAGACGACAACGAGATCACCGTCAGCCTCATCATGAGCCAGTGCGCCGTCTACTTCGGCGTCACAATCGAGCAGATGGGTTCGTCGGAGCGCAGCCACAACGTCGTCGAGGCCCGCCAGATCGCCATGTACCTGTGCCGCGAGCTCACCGACCTGTCGCTGCCAAAGATCGGGCAGGCCTTCGGCCGCGACCATACGACGGTCATGCACGCGAACAAGAAGATCTCGAAGCTCATGAAGGAGAAGCGCGAGACCTTCAACCACGTGTCGGAGCTTACAAATAGGATTAAGCAGAAGGCCAGGGAGTCGTGAAAATGGCGCGGGCGCTGACGAAAATCGGCGCCCGCACGAGATTCACAGGAGTTGTGCACAGCTGGTGGACGAATACGCGTCGGCTGTGGAGAAAAGGGCCTTGCCTGTGGATCTCAAAAAGTTGTCATTTGCTTCGTGCACAGGTGGTCGTGACACATCCACAGCCTCGTCCCGGAATGACATCACAGAGATTTGACTGAAATTCCAACGCATAAGGGAGTTATCCACAGAACTCACAGACCTTATGATGGAGGGGACAGTCACATGACAAATTTTTTTCACAGGCCTCCGCACAACAACGTCGCCACCGACGCAACGCGATGGCGCACGCAAGGCAAATTTCCTGCCCCACGTGGGCACACTTGTGGGTAAAGTAGTGTCCGATCCGTTTTGTGTTTTGGAGGCAGCTATGAAGTTCACCGTCGCCCGCGATGTTCTGGCCGAAGCCGTATCGTGGACCGCCCGCGCGCTCCCCGTGCGTCCGGCCTCGCCGATCCTGGCCGGCGTGCGCATCAAGGCCGAAGGCGACGAGCTGACCCTGTCCTCCTTCGATTACGAGGTCTCCGCGAACTCGCACATTCCCGCGACCGTCGACGAGGCCGGCGAGGTCCTGGTCTCCGGTCGTCTGCTCGCCGACATCTCCAAGTCGCTGCCCTCCAAGCCCGTCTCCGTCGAGCTCGATGGCCAGAAGGTGAACCTGGTCTGCGGCTCCTCGCACTTCACGCTCGCGGTCATGCCCCTCGACGAGTACCCGCTGCTGCCCTCGCAGCCCACGGGAGTCGGCGCGATCGATTCCTCGACACTGTCGCAGGCCGTGTCCCAGGTGTCGATCGCCGCGTCGCGCGACGACACGCTGCCCCTGCTGACGGGCGTGCGCATCGAGATCAACGGCCCTGCGATCACGCTTCTGGCTACCGACCGCTACCGTCTCGCCATGCGCGAGCTCGACTGGGAGCCCACCGACACCTCGATCGAGGAGGTCGCCCTGGTCAAGGCCCGCATCCTTCAGGACGTCGCTAAGTCGATGACTTCTGGTGCCAAGGTCGAGGTCGGCCTGTCCGGCGAGTCCCAGCCCGGCGCCTCGTCCCTCATCGGCTTCACCGCCCAGGGCCGCCGCACGACCTCGACCCTCATGGACGGCGACTACCCCGCCGTGCGCCGACTCTTCCCCGATACGACGCCGATCCAGGCCGTCGTCGATCGCCACGCCCTGCTCGAGGCTGTTAAGCGTATGTCGCTGGTCGCCGAGCGCAAGACCTCCGTGCGCCTGGCCTTCACCGAGGGCCAGCTGGTCCTCGAGGCCGGCCAGGGCGACAACGCCCAGGCCTCCGAAGCCATCGAGGCGACCCTGAACGGTGACGACATCTCGACCGCGTTCAACCCGCAGTTCCTCATCGACGGCTTGCAGGTCCTGGACACCGACTACGTGCGCTTCGGCTTCACGCACCCCACAAAGCCGGCCGTCATCACGGGCCAGAAGAAGGCCGACGAGGGCGAGGTCACGCAGTTCCGCTACCTGCTGATGCCCATCCGCTTCGGCATCTGACGTGCGCGTCTCCCACCTGGCCCTCGACGACTTCCGCTCCTGGAAGCACGGGGTCGTTGAGCTGCCCGAGGGCCCCACGGTCCTCGTGGGTGCGAACGGCCAGGGAAAGACGAACCTCGTCGAGGCGCTCGCCTACCTGTCCACGTTTTCGTCGCACAGGGTCGGCGCGGAGGGTGCCCTCGTGCGCATCCCCATCGACGAGGCCGAGGCCGCCCCGGGTGGTGCCGTCATCCGCGCGCGGGTCGTGACCTTCGGTCGCGAGCAAGTCATCGAGCTGGAAATCGTGCGCGGGAAGGCCAATCGCGCGCGCATCAACCGCGCGCAGGTCAAGCCCCGCGAGATTCTGGGCATCGTGCGCACGGTCGTATTCGCCCCCGAGGATCTGTCACTCGTGCGCGGCGACCCGTCGGTGCGCCGATCCTTCCTGGACGACCTAGCCACGCAGCTCTCCCCCATTCACGCCTCCGTGCGCTCCGACTTCGATCGGGTCGCGCGCCAGCGTGCGGCGCTCATGAAGGCCGCCCAGGCCTCGCTCCGCCGCGGCCAGTCCCCCGACCTGTCGACCCTCGAGATCTGGGACCAGCAGTTCGCCGCCCTCTCCGCGCGCATCACGGCGACGCGAGCATCCATCGTATCGCGCCTGGAAGAGCCGGCCGCGCGCTCCTACGACGACGTCGCCGACTCCCCGCGCCACCTGCACCTCGCCTTCGATGCCTCGGTCGACCGCGTCATCGGCACCGACCCCGACAACCCGGCCAGCGCCGACCTCACCGACGTGGACGCTCAGACCGAGCGCATGCTCGCGGCCCTCGCGTCAGTACGAGAGAAGGAAACCGAACGCGGCGTTAACCTCGCCGGCGCACACCGCGACGACCTGGCCCTCAGCCTCGGCGCGATGCCCGTCAAGGGCTACGCCTCGCACGGCGAATCATGGTCGGTCGCCCTCGCGCTGCGCCTCGGAGCCTTCGAGCTGCTCAGCGACGACGGCGACACTCCGATCCTTATCCTCGACGACGTCTTCGCCGAACTCGACTCCTCGCGCCGTGAGGGCCTCGCCGCCCTCGCCTCGAAGGCAGAGCAGATCATCGTCACCTGCGCGGTCGCCGGCGATCTGCCCGCCTCCCTCGACCACCACGCCCTGCACGTGCGCCTCGACCCCGAGCGCGGCACCGTCATCGACGAGGCCGACGATGAGTGAGCGCGAGGACATGGCCGCCGACGAGCTGAGCGGAGCTGTGGCCCCCGGCGAAGAAACTGACGCCGACGAGTTCGTCGTCCGCGCCCTCGAGCGAGCCCAGAGCGTCGCCCGCACGCACGGCTATACGAGGTCCACCCTGCCCTCGTGGGGCCTCGACGAAACACGTCCCCGCCGCAGCCTCGACGGATCCAGCGAATACGCGGCCATCGAAACCGACGGATTCGGCCGCCTTGCAGACGAGAAGAGCGTCGCTGCGCGCGCCGCAGCCCGAGCCGCCGCCTACCGCCACGGAGGCGGGATCGAAGCCCCGGCCTCGTCGACAGAAGAAGACCCCGAGGGCGACCTCGCGGCCCTGCGCCAGGCCCTGGAGGGAACCGGCGCCTCGTGGAGCCGCGCCCCCGGCCTGGCAGCCATGCGCCCGCGCTACCGCAGGGCCAACTCCCTGGGCGCCATCCTGGCGCGCACGATCAAAACCCGAGAATGGGACACCCCCACCAAGATGGGGTCAATCATGGCGAAATGGCGCGACATCGTCGGCCCACAAGTCGCCGAACACGCCCGCATCGAGACCTTTGAGGGGCACCGCCTGGTCGTGCGCACCGACTCCACCGCCTGGGCCAAACAGCTCCAGCTGCTCCTACCCACCATCGAGCGGCGCATCGCCGAAGAGGTAGGATCAGGCGTCGTCGAGCAGGTCATCATCCGAGGACCCGTCGCCCCCTCGTGGCGCAAAGGCCCCTACGTCGTGCGCGGCCGAGGCCCGCGCGCCGACTACGGGTGACAGCGCCGGGAACGTCTGCGTCCAAATGTGTTTCTGACCGCGCGGTCTCTGATACGCTGTTCCGTTAGCCCGCGTGTGAGGGCTTGTTAAGGAGACATCATGAGCAATCCATTCGCCAGGAACGAAGGAAGTACCCCGGGATTTGGCCAGCAGGGCGGATACCCCGGCGGAGCCCAGGGCGGATACCAGCAGGGATACGGCCAGCAGGGTGGGTACGCCCCCGGCCAGTACCAGGGTGGATTCCCTCAGGGTGCACCCCAGCAGGGATACGGCCAGTGGAACCCGCAGGGTGGCTACGGCGAGCAGGGTGGCTTCCCCCAGGGCGCGCCCCAGCAGGGCAGCAAGTCCAAGACGCCGCTCATCATCGGCATCATCGCGGCTGTCGTCGTCATTGCGATCGTCGTCGGTGTCGTCATCTGGGCGATGTCGGGATCTGACTCCGATGATTCTTCGAACACCTCCACCCCGGCACCCGGCACCTCCGCCCCGGCGAACCCGGGGAATGGCAGCGCAAACCCGGCAAACCCCGCGCCCGGCAACCCACAGGCGCCGAACAACACCAACCCGTCCGCCGCACCCACGCAGGGAAACGGAACGGGAGCCAACGGCTTGCTCAGCATGTTTACGCAAGACACCAATTGCCTCTACGAGATGACCGACATCTCCTACGGGCCCAAGGCCGACAACAACGAGCAGACTCTCAAATACACCTTCAATGTCACCAACAAGGGAAGCGCCTCGAGATCCTGCAGTCTGATGCCGCTGCCCTACCAGAACAACGATCAGCTCGGCACGCCTAACTTCTTCATGACTCAGAAGCCCGACGACTTTGAGTATGTGCCTGGCGCTAGCGGGGTTCCCGCCGGACAGACGCAACAAGTCGTCGTCTACCGGGTCATTGAGAATAAGAGGGACCCCATCGAGTTCCGCGACCCGAGCTGGCCCCTCCTTCAGGGCCAGGGCAAGGATTACCAAAAGTGGACCTGGCAGCCGAAGTAATCCACTGATCAGGCGTCGCGCACGCATCCGCTCAGAGCTCTGTATCAGCATCGTACGGGGCATCCTGGCGCGCGAATCGTCGCTGCTGAAGAGTGAGTGACGGGGCCGCCCTCCCAGCCGGGAGGGCGGCCCCGTGCATCCCAGCCGCAACCACAATCGGCATGTGACTGATCACAGTCGACTTTTCGTTGGAATCACGCAGTTTGTAAAGTAACCCTGCGATCCTGTCAATCCCGGGAACAAGCGCCACTTTTGGTAGAATCTACAAGGTTAAACATCTATTTTCGCGCACTGCGAGGGGAGCCACGTGGCTGACAACGAGAAGAACGCCGAAGGCGAGCAGTCCTACGGCGCATCGGACATCACCGTCCTCGAGGGCTTGGAAGCCGTCCGCAAGCGCCCGGGCATGTACATCGGATCCACCGGCGAACGCGGCCTACACCACCTGGTGTACGAGGTCGTTGACAACTCCGTCGACGAGGCCCTGGCCGGCTATGCCGACCACATCGAGGTCACGATCCAGGAAGACGGCGGCATCAAGGTCGTTGACAACGGTCGAGGCATCCCGGTCGACGAGCACCCCACCGAGCACAAGCCCACTGTCGAGGTCGTCATGACGATCCTGCACGCCGGCGGCAAGTTCGGCGGCGGCGGCTACGCCGTCTCGGGCGGCCTGCACGGCGTCGGCATTTCTGTCGTCAACGCCCTGTCCACCCGCGTGAACACCGAGATCCGCCGGCAGGGCTACGTGTGGCGCATGTCGTTCGCAAACGGCGGCACCCCCATCACCCCCCTTGAGCGCGGCGAAGAAACCGACGAGACCGGCACCACCCAGGTCTTCTACCCGGACCCCGAGATCTTCGAGACCGTCGAATTCGACTTCGAGACCCTGCGTCAGCGCTTCCAGCAGATGGCCTTCCTCAACAAGGGCCTGCGCATCACCCTGACCGACGAACGCGAGTTCGCCACCGCCGAAGGCGACGAGATCGCCGGCGGCGAGGAGGCCTTGGACAAGAAGACCAAGGGCCACCGCACCGTCTCCTACTGCTACGAGCACGGCCTGCGTGACTACGTCGAATACCTCGACTCCGCCAAGAAGTCCGAGACGATCAACAACGAGATCATTGACTTCGAAGCAGAAAACGACGAAGGCACCATGAGCGTGGAAATCGCCATGCAGTGGACCACCGCCTACTCCTCGTCCGTCCACACCTTCGCCAACACCATCAACACGACCGAAGGTGGCATGCACGAGGAGGGCTTCCGCACCGCGCTGACCTCCCTCGTCAACCGCTACGGCCGCGAAAAGGGCATCATCCGCGACAAGGACGACAACCTCACCGGTGACGACGTCCGCGAAGGCCTGACCGCCGTCATCTCGATCAAGCTCACCGAGCCCCAGTTCGAGGGCCAGACGAAGACGAAGCTCGGCAACACCGAAGCCCGCACCTTCGTTGCCCAGCAGGTCTACTCCAAGCTCACCGACTGGTTCGACGCCCACCCCGCTGACGCCAAGGCCATCATCAACAAGGGCCAGGCCGCCCAGGCCGCCCGCGTCGCCGCCCGCAAGGCCCGCGAGGCCACCCGCCGCAAGGGCGTCCTCGAGTCGGCTTCGATGCCCGGCAAGCTGCGCGACTGCTCCTCGCGCACTCCCTCCGAGTGCGAAATCTTCATCGTCGAGGGCGACTCCGCTGGCGGCTCCGCCGTCGGCGGCCGCGACCCCGAGCGTCAGGCGATCCTGCCGATCCGCGGCAAGATCCTCAACGTCGAAAAGGCGCGCCTGGACCGAGCCCTGTCCTCGGACACCATCCGCTCCCTCATCACCGCCTTCGGCACCGGCATCGGCGAAGACTTCGACATCTCGAAGCTGCGCTACGGCAAGATCGTCATCATGGCGGACGCCGACGTCGACGGCCAGCACATCGCCACGCTGCTGCTGACCCTCCTCTTCCGCTATATGCGACCCCTCATCGAGGGCGGCCACACCTTCATCGCCATGCCCCCGCTGTACCGAATCAAGTGGACCAACGCCGAGCACGAATTCGCATACTCCGACAAGGAACGCGACGAACTGCTTGCCGCCGGCTCCGCCGCGAACCGCCGCCTTCCCAAGGAAGGCGGCATCCAGCGCTACAAGGGTCTGGGCGAGATGAACGACCACGAACTGTGGGAGACCACCATGGATCCGGCCAGCCGAATCCTCAAGCAGGTCACCCTTGACGAGGCCGCAGACGCCGACGAGACCTTCACGATCCTCATGGGCGACGACGTCGACCGACGCCGCACGTTCATCCAGCGCAACGCCACCGACGTGCGCTTCCTCGACATCTGACATCACCCACGACCAGCCCAGCCCCAGCCTCGTACCGGGCGGGCCTGATCGAGCAGAAACAACGTAAGGAAAAACGTGAGCGACGAGCAGACAACTAACGCGCGGCACATCTCGGACACCGAGCGCATCCGCCAGGTCGACCTGCAAAAGGAGATGCAGCGCTCCTACCTCGACTACGCCATGAGCGTCATCGTCGGGCGCGCCCTGCCCGACGTGCGCGACGGCCTCAAGCCCGTCCACCGTCGCGTCCTGTACGCCATGTACGACGGCGGATACCGCCCCACCTCCTCGTTCTCCAAGTCCTCCCGCGTCGTCGGCGAGGTCATGGGTAACTACCACCCCCACGGCGATGCCGCGATCTACGACGCCCTCGCGCGCCTCGTGCAGCCCTGGTCGCTGCGCTACCCCCTCGTCGCCGGCCAGGGTAACTTCGGTACCCCCGGCAACCTGGGCCCCGCCGCACCCCGTTACACCGAGTGCAAGATGGCGCCCCTGGCCATGGAAGTGGTCCGCGACATCGACGAAGAATGCGTCGATTTCCAGGACAACTACGACGGCCGCAACCAGGAACCCACCATCCTGCCCGCGCGCTTCCCGAACCTCCTGGCCAACGGCTCCGAAGGCATCGCCGTCGGCATGGCCACCCGCATCCCGCCGCACAACCTGCGCGAACTCGCGCGCGGCGTCGAATGGGCCCTCGAGCACCCCGACGCGTCCCGCGAAGAGCTCCTCGAAGCGCTCATCAAGCTGATCCCCGGACCCGACTTCCCCACCGGCGCCACCATCCTGGGCCACAAGGGCATCGAAGACGCCTACCGCACCGGCCGCGGCTCCATCACGCAGCGCGCCGTCGTCAACGTCGAGGAAATCCAGGGCCGCCAGTGCCTCGTCGTCACCGAGCTGCCCTACCAGGTCAACCCCGACAACCTGGCCGACAAAATCGCCCAGCTTGTGCGCGACGGAGCGATCGGCGGCATCGCCGACATCCGCGACGAGACCTCCGGGCGCACCGGCCAGCGCCTCGTCATCGTCCTCAAGCGCGACGCCGTCGCCAAGGTCGTCCTCAACAACCTCTACAAGCGCACCAGCCTGCAGGAGAACTTCTCCGCCAACATGCTCGCGCTCGTCGACGGCGTGCCCCGCACCCTGTCGATCGACGGCTTTATCCGCCACTGGATCAACCACCAGATCGACGTCATCGTGCGCCGCACGAAGTTCCGCCTGCGCAAGGCCCTCGAGCGCCTGCACATCCTCGAAGGCTACCTGAAGGCCCTCGACGCCCTCGACGAGGTCATCGCCCTCATCCGCCGCTCCCCCACGGTCGATGAGGCCCGCGCCGGCCTCATCGAGCTGCTCGACGTGGACGCCATCCAAGCCGACGCGATCCTGGCCCTCCAGCTGCGCCGCCTGGCCGCCCTCGAGCGCCAGAAGATCATGGACGAGCACGCCGAACTCAAGGCCCGCGTCGACGACCTCAACGACATCCTCGCCAAGCCCGAGCGTCAGCGCGCCATCATCTCCGCCGAACTCGGCGAAATCGTCGACAAGTTCGGCGACGAGCGCCGCACCCGCATCCTCCCCTTCGACGGGGAAATGTCGATGGAAGACCTCATCCCCGAAGAGGACGTCGTCGTCACCATCACCCGCGACGGCTTCGCCAAGCGCACCCGCACGGACAACTACCGCTCGCAGAAGCGCGGCGGCAAGGGCGTGCGCGGCACCCAGCTGCGCGGCGACGACGTGGTCGAACACTTCTTCGTCACGACCACGCACAACTGGCTGCTCTTCTTCACCAACCTCGGCCGCGTCTACCGCGCCAAGGCCTACGAGATCCCCGAAGGCGGTCGCGACGCCAAGGGCCAGCACGTCGCCAACCTGCTGGCCTTCCAGCCCGACGAGCACATCGCACAGGTCCTCGCGATCCGCACCTACGAGGACGCAGACTTCCTGGTCCTGGCCACCAAGCGCGGCCTCGTCAAGAAGACCCCGCTGAGCCTGTACAACTCGCCCCGCTCCGGCGGCATCATCGCCATCAACCTGCGCGAGGACGAGGACGGCAAGCCCGACGAGCTCGTCTCCGCCCAGACCATCATGGCCGACGAAGACCTCATCCTCGTCTCCCGCGACGGCCAGGCCGTGCGCTTCACCGCCACCGAAGACCAGCTGCGCTCCATGGGCCGCTCCACGTCCGGCGTGCGCGGCATGAAGTTCCGCGGCGACGACGAGCTGCTCAGCATGGAGGTCCCGCGTGATAACACCGACCTGCTGATCGTCACCGAGTCCGGCTACGCCAAGCGCACCCCCGTCGATGAATACCCGACCAAGTCGCGCGGCACCCTCGGCGTGCGCGTCGGCAAGCTCGTCGACGAACGCGGCGGCCTCGTCGGTGCCCTCGTCGTGCGACCCGATGAAGACGTCATGGTCATCACCGAGTCCGGCAAGCTCGTCCAGGTCAACGCCTCCGACGTGCGACCCACCGCCCGCAACACCATGGGCGTCATCTTCGCCCGCCCCGACGAGGGCGACCGCATTATCGCGATCACTCGCAACCCCGATTCGGGTGACGAGGACGAGACCGACGAGTCCGAGAACACCGAGTCTATGGAAGGGACCGACGCCCCCGCGGACGAGGCTTCGGCCCCCGCAGGTGGCGACGACACCGCAGACGCTGACAAGTGACGCATGATCACGGGACGAGGCCCCCGCCTCGTCCCGTGATCAATCTGCCAAAGCGGCGCGGAACCAGCGCCGGTGCCAGGCGATGCGGTAGCCTGGCAGGTAGGAAGTGCGACCTGGAAGGAAACCCATGAGCGACCACGTCTCGAGCACCCGCAGCGACGCTCCCCGCCGAGTTGACCTGGCCATCGCGCGCATCGACGCGTGGACCGTCATGAAGGTGGCGTTCCTGCTGTCCGTCGCCCTGGGTATCGCAATGGTCGTCGCCACGATCGTCCTGTGGCTCATGGTCGACGCCATGCACGTCTTCAGCCAGCTTGAGGAATTCCTCAAGACCATGGGCGCCGGCCGCTACGCGGACCTCCTGGACTATGCTCGCCTGCCGCGGGTCATCTCCTACGCGACCATCGTCGCGGTCATCAACGTCGTTCTGCTCACCGCCCTGTCGACGCTGGGAGCCATGCTCTACAACGTCGTCGCCTCGCTGGTGGGTGGCGTCAAGGTGTCCCTCATGGATGAGTGAGGGCACTCGCCCAAAGGGGTCGGCTGATGCCGGCTCCTTTTGCTATGCCCTGCGTCGGTTATCGCGCTGCTTTGTGGGGCCCGGCCGCTGTGTGTGCCGGTGGGCGGCGGCCCGCCCGCGAGATCGCCACACGCGAGCCTGACGGCTCGGAGTGGTCGATCTCGAGGCCCGCCCTGGCCCTGCCGCCACCCACCGGCACCGCGGCCAGGCCCCCGCCGCCCACGGCCGCCGCAGCCTGGCTCATTTCATATCCGGGCCACTGCACCCTCATTGGCGAGTCCACACCCAATTTCGCACGTAATTCCCCTGGGGCTGTTTTAGGTTTTGAATCATGATCGTTGGTATTTCAACGTTTCTGGGTGCAGTTGAGGGATAGCTTCGATCGAATTACGTGCGAGTTATCTGAGGAGCGGGCATGTGGCTGCGCGCGGAGCGGATGTCTGAAACCGGCATCGCCTTTGTGGGCCGTTGAGGTGGGCCCGTTGAAACCGTCATCGCCTTTGTGGGCCGTTGAGGTGGGCCCGTTGAAACCGTCATCGCCTTTGCGGGTGAGAAATCGGTGTTTTTAGCGTGTTTTTCGGTTGCAGAGGTGTTGTCGGTTTCAATGGCTGCTGTTGAGGGCTGAGCAGTGGTGATGGCGGTTTCACGTTGGTCTGCATCAGCGGTCGCAGAGGTGATGGTGGTTTCACAGTTGCCACGTGGCTGTGTCCTGTGTGCGAAAAAGTTCTCCCTGCTCGGCCTGATGGTGGGCGTGAGCGCGATAGAGTTCGCCCTGCGTACGAAAAATGGCCCGAAATCGGCGTTTTATTGCGTGCTGGGCGAATTTTGTCGCGGGTTGAATAGGGGAGAGGGGCTGCGTTGGGCGAATTTTGTCGCGCATGCCGGCACCGCGGTCTGGCCTTGTGGTCCGTCCGGTGCCCTCCACGCCGATGGTGGTGGGGGTTTTGCAGCATTAGAGGCTGCCTGTCGGCGTGTCGTGGTTCTAATGACGCCATTTCCCCCGTTTGGTGGGTGAGTGTGAGGGGTGTGGTGCCCAAAGTGCAGACCACCTCGGCGAAAAACGCTGAAAACGGGAGGTTGTGGGCGAGGTGGTCTGCGTTTTGGGCGCAGTGGTGTCTGGCGCGGTGTGCGTGCTCGCAGGTGAGGCCATTATTCTGAGTGCTCACCCGATAGATCGCACGTTAATCCGCTGGCCTGCACGTTAACCTTTTGATACGCACATAAACCCCTCAACATGCGCTTGGGCGGCGTTGCCCACGCGCATCTCATCGGGTTAACGTGCGGGGGAAGGGGCCCACGTGCGCATCAAAGGGCCCAGGTATCCATCTCAAATGCCGGTGTTGCTAGTTGGTGCCAATCCGCGTCGGGCGCGCCCGCAAGACCGACGCAAGGATGTTGCGCAAGATGACTCCGGACCGCGATTGCCGCCGGTGATCGGGAGCAAGCAAAGGACCCTCCGGGCACCACGCATACGGGTTGTGGCTGAGTGGCCCCGGCCATCTCGACGCAACGACGGTGGCCGGCGCGGGCAAGGGGAGCAGCGGACTCACCCAGGATCCCGCCGTCACGTAGATGTGCATCAGCCCGTCGATGCTCGCGAAGAATCCACCGTCAACAACCGGCGCTGGAAAACCCACGGGATCAAACGCATAGACGCGCGCGAGTGCCGGGGGAGTGGTGGCCGCCGCCGCGTACAGCGCGAGATTCGCACCCTTTGAATGGCCGACCACGGTGAGTGGCCCATCGGCCCGCGCCGCCGCAAACGCCAGGTAGTTGGCGGCCCACAGCTGTGAATCCGTCGGGAAATCAAGGCCGAAGCGGGCATCCTCCGCCCACCCGACCGCGCTTGCATCCGTCCCGCGCAAGACCACGTAGGTCGCCCCGGCCTCGTCGACGAAGGTGACGGCGCCGAACTGAGCAAGCGGCCGCGACGTCAGCCGTGTGACCGCATCGCGCACGCGCAGACCCCCGAAGCGCGCGCTCGCACCGGCGGACTCGAGGAGGGGACGATCGGCGTGGGACGCCAACGAATAGCGATACAGAGACGGGATTGACGAGGCCTGGGCGACTTCTCGGAGCAGGCAACCGTGCGGGGAACGAGGCCCGGGCAGCGCGTGAAAATCCACGTAGACCAGGCACGAGAGAACGAGAGCATCGGCGGGGGAAAGGTCCGCTCGCAGCGGTGTGCGCGCGTCTCGGGCGTGCTTGATGACGGTGGTCACGAGGCCTCCTCCTCTCCGTCGATGGCCGGACAATCGCGGTCGTGTTGGACGTCACCAACGCTCGATTTTGCCGGATGGCCCTGTGCTGTGTACTATATCCGAGTGCCCGAAAGGGTGCCGGTTGGGCCTATAGCTCAGTAGGTTAGAGCGCAGTCCTGATAAGACTGAGGTCGGTGGTTCGAGCCCACCTAGGCCCACCATCCGCAGGCGAGCGAAAGCGGAGGATCATCATGAAGAAATGGGTCACCTGTTGTGTGGCTGTCGGATCCGTCGTGGCCGTCGGCATCGCCGTCCGACAAATTCTCGTTGATCTTTCCGATAACGCTGACCTGTGGACGTCCGTCACGGACGCCGTGGAGGACTGAGTTCCTCCTACGGGGCTATGGCGCAATTGGTAGCGCACCTGCTTTGCAAGCAGGGGGTTACGGGTTCGAGTCCCGTTAGCTCCACTCTACGTACAAGGCTCGAATCCTTGCCATCTTGGATGGTTTCGGTTCGGGCCTTTTTGCTGTCTTAGGCCCGGCCCGGGCAAGGGCGTTGGTGAGGTGGCTTTGGCGTCGGCGTCATCCCGAGGACACTCACCTTAACCACGTTGAGGCTTGGCATGGGAGCCGGATAACCCGTGTACTTGCTCGTAAGCGGCGAGCGCCTCGCGTCGCGACTCGGCCAGGTCGACGACGGGCACGACAGGCCGAGCGAGTCCCTCCGGGATCCAGCGCCTGACATAGCGGCTGCGCGGATCGAAGCGGGTGCGCTGGAGGTCAGGGTTGAAGATGCGGAAGTAGGGCGCAGCGTCTGCGCCGCAGCCGGCCACCCACTGCCACGAGATAGGATTGTTGGCCTCGTCTGCGTCCACGAGAGTCTCCCAGAACCACTGCTCGCCGTCTTGCCAGGGCTGGAGCATGTTCTTGGTGAACAGCGATGCCGCGACCATGCGCACCCGGTTGTGCATCCAGCCTGTCTGCCATAGTTGCCGCATTCCAGCGTCGACGAGGTCGATGCCGGTGCGGCCCTGTCGCCAGGCCCGCGCCAGGTGGTCGTCGGGATAGTAGGGGAATTCCGCGAAAGCTGGACGCATGGGGGTGTCCTCTAGATGTTCGCGGTGGTGGAGCAGGTGCCAGCTGAACTCGCGCCAGTAGAGTTGCCTGGTCCAAGCGACGATATCCTCGCCCGAGGCCGTGCTGGTACGGGCTGCGGCTACGGCTTGGCGCGGCGATAGTTCCCCGCACCGCAACCTCGGCGAGATTCTACTGGTGGATGTTTCCTCCCCGGGCAGGTCACGGCGTGTGGCATAGCCGGGTAACCAGCTGTCGATGGCGTCCAGTTGCTGCCGGGCTGCCAGTTCACCGGGCTCCCAGTGCTGTGCGAGAGTCTCTTCCCACCAGGCGGGGCCCTCGTCGAGCAAGCCAATGTCCTCTAAGTTCTGCAGGACACCGTCCTCCCGCAACGTGGCGAGGGCTGTGTCCGCACCGCCCCGCTCGCCGATCGGTGAGGGCTCGGGCAGGAGGGGACCGAGGGGCAGGTCGGCTACGGCGTGGCTGAACGGTGTGAAAACTTGGTAGTGGGAGCCGTTGACCGTCTGCATCAGCCACGGTTCGGCGAGAAGGCTGCCGGGGTGGCTGTGCACCTCGGTGCGGGATTTCAACTCTTGCTTGATGGCGGCGTCCAATCGGCAGGCTGCCGGGGCGTAGCGTCGTGTCCAGTGAACGACGGTAGGTTGCAAGGCGTCCACGACTTGGCGCATGACGTTAGCGGCGTCACCCCGGGCGAAGACGAGTGGAATGCCAAGGTCAGCAAGCCGCGGTGCCAGCTGTTGCAGGCTGCGGTGGTACCACCACCGGGTGGCCGCACCGAGCGGGCGTGGGCCGTGCCGATTGTTGTCCTCATCGGTCCTGCGGGTTTCGTGGATCCACAGTGCCACCACGGGTCCATCTGCTGCTGAGCAGGCGGCTGTCAGCGCCGGGTGGTCAGCTAGACGGAGGTCGTCGCGAAGCCAGATCAGTGTTGTCATGGAGGATCCTTGGGAGGGTTCAGTGCAGGAATTGGCCGGCGATCGTGTCGGCGAAGGCTGTGAGGGGCATCGGCTGCTGCTCCCGATCAAGGAAGTGGTCCACCCAAACCCAGGTGTAGAGTGCTGGGGTCATGCACGTTATCGTCGCTGGTCATCGTACTTGATAGGCGACTGGCGCCACAAGACACGTCGGAGGTCTGTGGACGGCGCGTGGCCGAGCCAAAGTTCTCCGCCTGTCTACGGAGATCCACGTGTCACCCGCAACCTGGCGGTTGCGGGTTTTCTGTTTGTGAGCTTCGACAATTTGAGCAGGTCAGCGGCACCGCTGACGCCATATTGTGCGCTTGGATAAAAGTTGTCCGACCACCTGGTTATAGGTGGTGAATCAGGGTGCCCCGTCACAAAAATTGTGCAAAGTGGTCCGTCAGCTGCAGTGAAACACCGTAGTTGTCCACAGTACTATGCACAGTTGTGTATAAACCGTATGGATGGTTGTTTGTTGGCGCATCACCATTGTTTGAAAACTGACCTGTACAGGTGAAGTTGGAAGGCTTCTCATCTCGGAAATCAGCGTCTTCACACTTGTTGAGGAACTCGTAGAATCGGTTTGAAATGCACGCTTTTCGCACATTCAGGAGTAGGCTGTGCACACCAATCACATGTGGTCGAAGGCTTCCAAGCCCGCCCAGCTGCTTGCCATGCTGGTCACGACCGCCCTCGTCATGCTTGGCGTCACGACGCTGCCCACATATGCGGCGGCTCCGAGGCTCAAACTCGCTATCACACCCGACGAGACCTCGTACCTATCCGGTGTTGAGCAGCGCTACGTCGTCGAGTTCGCCTGTGCCTCCACCACGGAGGACTGCGTTGACTCGGTCGTCACCATCACGCTGCCCCACACGGTGACCCCCGCGGGTGACCCGAACCCCGACTCGGCGCCCTACGGCGTCAACGCCACGGCCACCGCCGGCAAGAAGGTCGTCACCCCCACGATCAAGGCTCCGACCGCCAACGCTGACGGCCTCGTCACCTACAACCTCGGAACAGTCGCCGCCGGCTCCTCGTTCCAGACGGTCCTGACCTTCACCGCCCTGCGCGGCGTGACCCCCGGCGGCTCCACCGTCACCCCGGTCGCGACCTTCACCTCGGGCGAGAGCAAGGAAACCTCCCAGGCGACCGTCACGATCAAGTCCGAGCCGACGCCCCTCCTGAGCAAGACCGGCCCGGTTGCCAGCCCCAAGAACGTCGACGTGACCTACCAGATCACGCCGAAGTACGACACCAACGTGGACGGCCTCAACGGCAAGTCCAACATGACCGATGTCGTCATCACCGACCCGCTGCCCAAGTGCGCGACGTACGTGTCCTCCTCGGCCTCGGGTAACACCAAGACGATCACGGCCGCGACCGTCGAGAGCTCCTACGACGCCGCGACCCACACCGTCACCTGGAACGTCGGCGACGTCAACCCCGCGTTCATGAACCTCGTCCTGTCCGTCACCGTCCACTACGACGACACCTGCACGGATGACACCGTCACCAACACCGCGAAGCTCACCGGCAAGGAGATGAACAACGAGACCAACGTTGTCACCGCCGATGCTTCCTTCACGCACCGCTTCGACAGCGAGATCCGCTACGGCGGCGGCTTCAACAAGCGCGCCATGAGCCAGTTCGAGCGCGGCAAGCAGGGCAACTGGCTGTACAGCTACTCCAACAACTCCAACGTCCCGGTCGTCATGGAGTACACCGACTACCTGACCTGTGGCCTCGTGTCCCCGACCGACGGCTCCAAGGACTGCGACAAGCCCCTCATGAGCGTCAAGACGATCGACACCCAGACCACGACGCCCATCGAGATCACCTACTGGACCAACAAGGGCAATACCGGCACTCAGACCGTCTACCACGGCAAGGCATTTGACTTCTCCTCCTTCGCCGCCGACGAGTACCTGACCGTCTTCCACTACAAGCAGACGATCCCCGCCGGTGAGTCCTCCATCCTCAACGTTGCCGGCCCCGTCGGCGCAGGGACCCCCACGACCGAGGACGGCACGACCTACGTCGAGGCCGACACCAACTCCGCCGCATGGAAGGCCGGCAAGTCCGACCAGTATGTGCGCGTCCAGAACTGTGTCACCGACTGGTCCATGAAGTCCCTTGACGGCTCCCGATCCATCCAGATCCCCGCCGACGACTACTGCGACATCCTCACCCTGGGCACCGCGCTGCCCAAGTACTACAACGTCAAGTCCACCATCAAGGGCAACCTGGCGTCCACCGGCTCCGAGGTCACCTTTAGCGTCACCGCGAATAACACATCGACCGTCGTTGACTCCCAGCCCGTCATCTCCGACCTGCTGCCCTGCGGCATGACCTTCGTCGAGGACTCCGTCACCGGTGGTCCCGCAGGTAAGGAAAAGACCGTCACGGTCCGCGATGTCACCGACGCCACCGGCTGCACCCGCCAGCTCGTCCAGGTCACCTGGCCCGGCTACCAGACCAAGGGTGGCACCACCATCCAGCTGCGGGGCAAGGTCGGCCCCTCGATGAGCGCCGGCACGCACAGGAACGAGGCCTACATCTCCGCGGCCGAGCCCGAGTACGCTCTGACCTCCAAGTCGACCACGATCTGCTTCTACGGCTCTACCGATGACACCTACGATGTCAACAGTGATGGCTCCACCGCTGACCAGGTCTGCCCCGTCTCCTCGACCTTCACGGTCTCCGAGCAGGCCGGTGCCGACGTCGTCCTTGAGGGCCTTGGCTCCGTGGAAGGCTCGACCTACAAGAAGTACGTCGACGGCGTGTCCATGATCCGCCAGGGTGAAGACGGCAAGTACCGCATCACCCCCACCAACTCCGGTAACGCGGACCTGTCCGACATGACCGTCTACGGCATCCTGCCCCACGTTGGCGACACCTCGATCCAGGGTTCTGATCCTCGTGGCTCCGAGTGGGCACCCATCCTCACCGGCCCCCTTCAGGTCGGCGCAGGATCGGGCATCGACCCCTCGCAGGTCACCATCGAGTACTCCACCTCCTACAACCCCTGCCGCGGCGAAGTCATGAAGCAGGGTGACGCGATGGCAGCCGGCCCCGCAGGATGCGACAACAACTGGACCACTACCCCGGTCTCGTGGGCCGACGTGAAGTCCTACCGCATCTACATCAACGGCAAGGCCACCCCGATCAAGGCCGGCGCATCGATCCCGATCATCGCGCCCATCAGGGCCCCCGATAACGCGACCGGCATCGCCTACGAGTCCGTCGCGATCGCGGCCACCCAGGCCTCGAACAACCGCGCCATCCTGCCCGCCGAGCCGATCAAGGTCGCCATGACCCTCGGGCTCGACGTCGCCCTCAACAAGACCGTCGTCTCCGACGCTTCCAACCTGAAGCCCGGAGACCAGGTCACCTACCGCATCGACGCCGGCAACATCGGCCAGAGCAAGGCCCCCGACCTCAAGGTCAAGGAAGACTTCCCCGCAGGCACCACCTTCGTGTCCGCCGAGACGCACAAGTGCGCCTCCGGCTACACGACCGGCCTACCGCAGGAATGCAAGGGCACCGACGAGGCCGGCACCTTCGACGGCACCACGTGGACGATCGGCGACATGCTCGCCGGCGAATACGCCTCGCTCTTCGTGACGGTCACGCTGAACGCCGACACCGACGGCAAGATCCTGAACAACACGGCTGCCTTCGTGAACCCGCCCGAGTACGACCTCGTGCCCGGCAACAACTCCTCCTCGGCGTCCATCACCGTCAAGCACCGCCTCTCCGGCAAGGTGTACTACGACGCGAACGAGTCCTCCTCGTCCGACAACGGTGAGGACCCCTTCAAGGACATCACGATCGAGCTGGTCGGTGCCGACGGTAACGTCGTCGCCACCACCAAGACCGACGCGGACGGCAACTACTCCTTCACCGGCCTCGACGCCGGAACCTACACGGTCAAGGTCACCAAGGCCGGCGACATCGCCGAGCTGACCCAGACCGAGGATCCGGACGGCACGAAGGACAACGCCTCCGGCGTGATCACGCTCAATGCCGACAACCCGGTCCGCGAGAACGTCAACTTCGGCTACATCAAAAAGCACGCGATCTCCGGCAACGTCTACCTCGACCAGAACCGCGATAAGACGAAGAACACGGCCGATATCGACCTGTCCGGCATCACCGTGAAGCTGCTCGATAAGGACGGCAACGTCGTGGGTACCACCAAGACCGACGTGGACGGCAACTACTCCTTCACCGACCTTAACGACGGCACCTACACCGTCCAGGTGGACAAGACCGGCCCGCTGGTGGACAAGGAGCAGACCGAGGACCCCTCCGGTCAGGCGGACTCGCGCTCGCAGGCCATCACCTTCACGCGCACCGACCCGGACGTCACCAACGTCAACTTCGGCTACGCCGAGGACTACACCGTCTCCGGCACCGTCTACTACGACAAGGACCGCTCCGAGACCCTCAACAACTCTGAGCCCGGCTTCGACGGCATCACCGTGACCCTGCTCGGCGAGGACGGTGCGGTCGTCGCGACGACCACGACGAAGGCAGACGGCACGTACTCCTTCTCCAAGCTGCCCGCCGGCAAGTACACCGTCAAGGCGGAGCCCTCCGACCTCCTCAAGAAGCTTGAGCAGACCGAGGATCCGGACGGCACCAAGGATCACACCTCCGGCGTCATCCAGGTGGGCCACGACAATCCTTCCGTGAAGAACGTGAACTTCGGTTACGCCACGAACTACACGATCAAGGGAACCGTCTACCGTGACGCTGACCGCTCCGAGTCCCTCGAGGACGGCGAGAAGCTCTACCAGGGTGTGACCGTCGATCTCCTCGACGCGGACGGTAACGTCGTGGCCACCACGACCACCGACGCCAAGGGCGCCTACGCGTTCACCAACCTTGAGGAAGGCACCTACAAGGTCCGCGTCCACAAGGAAGGCCCCATCGCCGACCTCGTCCAGACCGAGGACCCCGACGCCACCAAGGACAACACCTCCGGTGACATCACCCTCGAGCTGAACGACCCGATCAGGGAGAACGTCAACTTCGGGTACATCTCGAACAACTCGATCTCCGGCACGGTCTACCGCGACGACAACCGCTCCAACTCCCTCAACGGGGGAGAGGCCGGCTACCCCGAGCAGACGGTCCAGCTTCTCGATAAGGACGGCCAGGTCATCGCGACCACCAAGACCGACGCCAACGGCAAGTACTCCTTCTCCAAGCTGCCCGACGGCACCTACTCCGTCAAGGTCGTCAAGGACGGCGAGCTCGCCGACACCGACCAGACCGAGGACCCGGACGGCACCAAGGACAATGCCTCCGAACTCGTGACCCTGGGCGAGGACAACCACACCAAGGACAACATCGACTTTGGATACGTCCCCGACTACTCGATCCACGGCCTCGTCTACCGCGACGGTGACCGCGACGAGACGCACGGCGCAACCGAGAAGGGCTACGCCAACCAGGCCGTCGAACTGCGCGACAAGGACGGCAAGGTCGTCGCGACCACCACGACGGACGAGAACGGCGCATACTCCTTCGAGAAGCTGCCCGCCGGCGACTACACCGTCAAGGTCATCAAGGACGGTGCCCTCACCGACCTCGACCAGATGGAGGATCCGGACTCCACCAAGGACTCCACCTCCGGCATCATCTCGCTGAGCAACGACCACCGAACCGAAACGGACGTCAACTTCGGCTACATCGCCAACAACTCCATCAACGGCACCATCTACCGCGACGGTGACCGCGATGGAAAGAAGGGCGACACCGAAGGACGCTACTCCGGCGTGACGGTCCAGCTCCTCGACAAGGACGGCAAGGTCACCGCCACCACGACGACCGACAAGGACGGAAAGTACTCCTTCGAGCACCTGCCCGACGGCACCTACTCCGTCAAGGTCGTCAAGGACGGTGCCCTCACCGACACCGATCAGACCGGCGACCCCGACAACAAGCTGGACAACGCATCCGAGCCGATCACCCTCAACGAGAAGAACCCCACCAAGGGTGACGTCGACTTCGGCTACGTTCCGGACTACTCGATCGCCGGTCGCGTCTACCGCGACTCCGACAAGTCCGGCTCCTACACCGACGGTGAAGAGGCTTTCTCTGGCGTGACGGTCGACCTGCTCGACAAGGACGGCAACGTCGTGGCCACCACGACGACCGACAAGGAGGGCAAGTACTCCTTCTCCAAGCTGCCCGCGGGCACCTACCGCGTCAAGGTCCACCCGGACGGCGACCTCGCCGGCCTGGACCAGATCGAGGACCCGGACGGCATCGCCGACTCCATGTCCGGTGAGATCACGATCGGCTTCGACAACCAGAAGGTCACCGGCGTGAACTTCGGTTACGTCGCACCCGACGTCCCGGTCACCAAGCCGAAGCAGGGCCTCGCCCGCACCGGCTTCGACGGCCTGATCGGCGGAGCGGGCCTGGGAGCGGCCGTCGTTGGCGGCATGTTCCTGTGGATGCGTCGCCGTCGCCAGGACTGAGGATCAGTCGGCCTGAGCATCGACGAGGCAATGGCTGAGTGAGCCGACAAGGGGCGGGTACTTCGGTACCCGCCCCTTTGGCGTACCCGCCCCCACGGCGTTCCCGGGTGGGCTTGAGGTTCTTCCTTGTGGCGCCGCTGGTGTTTCGGGCGCCGGAGGGCACGGCCGCCCGCGAGATTGCCACACGCGAGCCTGACGTGGGTGTGAGCGCGAAAAAGTTCGCCTAGCGTACGAAAAATTGCTCAACAATGCCGTTCTATGCCGTGCTGGGCGAGTTTTCTCGCGGAAATGCCGCAAACAGCCTCACGTTGGGCGAGCTTTATCGCGGGTGTGAGTACGAAGGCCTCGTGTTGGGCGGCACATGCACGGTCTTGCCCCAGTGTGTAAGCCTCGGCGCGACCGCGTGCGACGGGTGCCGCGGGTACCTGAAGGAGGCATCACAGGCAGAGGATGAACCTGTTACACACGCAAACCTTCGCGCACCACTGGAAGCCCCGCACGGCCATACACAGCGCACGCACAAGCGCCCGGGGCCATGGCCCCGGGCGCTCCCTGCAACAATTGAGTTCCGATAACTAGCGGAACAACTTCAGGGCGTTAGGTCCAATCATGAACGGCGCCAAGATCATCGACGAGCCCAGACCCACGCTGAAGCCGCCAATCACGTCGGTCACCCAGTGGACGCCCAGGTACAGGCGCGTCACGCAGATAAACACGATGAACGTCAGCGCCGCGGCCCATAGTAGGTAGCGCAGACGGCGACCGACGCGCGTGGTCGTCAGCACCAGGACCAGCGACACGAACAGCGCGGTCACGGCCGTCGCGTGACCCGACGGGAACGAGTAGCCGTCCTCGGTGATCAGGCGCAGCGCCTCCTCGGGGCGAGGACGCTCGTACACGTGCTTGATGATGAAGCTGTTTGCGGCCGAGAACACCACGGAACACAGGATGTACAGGGCGTTCATGACCTTCTTGATGAACCACCACACGGCGACCGCCACGGCCAGCGCCACGACGACCGCGCGCTTGGGGTCGAACAGCCACGAGGCGCCCGTCATAAACGAGTTCATCGCCGGCGTGCGCGACGCGACGAAGTCAGACCACACCGTGGTGTCGATCGATAGGGGACTCGTAATGAATCCGCCCGCGACGGCGACAGCCGCGACGAGGAGAAACCCGATGATCACGGGGGGAGTCAGAAGACGACGAGCAATCATAGTGAAATCCTACCGTAGTGTCAGTCGTTGGCGCCGTACTCGTACATCCAGCGCCCGGCCCGGCGTGAGAAGCGCGAATGCTCCCGCATCTGCCCGGATTCGCCAGTCGATGTGTCCCGCCACGAGGCCACAAACGTCACCGTGCCCTCCTCGTCGGAAGGACCCCCGGCCTCGGCCTCCAGGATCTGCAGACCCGTCCACTGCGTCCCCTCCACCCAGTACGGGGGAGCGGGGCGCGTGCGCGGGTGCCACGTGCGGAACAGGTAGTCCTCGTCGCGCAGCGCAAACGCCGTGTAGCGCGAACGCATGAGCGCCTCGACGGTCGGAGCCACCTCGCCGTCCATGTAGCGCCCGCAGCACTGCGCCAGCAACGCCCCCGACCCGCACGGGCAGGTACGAGGCCGGGGCACGCCAGCGCTCGCAGCGCCGGGAGCAGCGGGGGAAGAGGTCACGCCTGGTCGCCCAGGGAGGCCAGCCAGCGCTCCGCATCCAGGGCCGCACGGCAGCCGGAGCCGGCCGCCGTGATGGCCTGGCGGTACGTGTGGTCCACGGCGTCACCGCAGGCGAAGACGCCCGCGACGGACGTGCGCGTCGACGGTTCGTCGACCGTGATGTAGCCGGCCTCGTCGAGGGCGACCTGGCCGCGCAGGAAGCCCGTGCGGGGAAGGTGACCGATCGCGACGAACACGCCGTCCACGGCGATCTCGCGCGTGGAGCCATCCACCGTGGAGACCAGGCGCAGGCCGGTCACGGCATCGTCGCCCAGGACCTCGTCGACGGTCGCGTTCCACTCGAAGGAGATCTTAGGGTTGTTCAGGGCGCGCTCGGCCATGACGCGCGAGGCGCGCAGGGCGTCGCGGCGGTGCACGACAACGACCTCGGACGCGAAGTTCGTCAGGAAGGTGGCCTCCTCCATCGCGGAGTCGCCGCCACCAATGACGGCCAGGCGACGATCCTTGAAGAAGAAGCCGTCGCAGGTCGCGCAGTAGGAAACGCCGCGGCCGGAGAACTCGTCCTCGCCGGGCACGTTCATGTGACGGTACTCCGAGCCGGTCGCCAGGATAACGGCGCGCGCGTAGAAGACCTCGTCCTCGGTCGCCACGGCCTTCACGTTGCCCTCGAGGTTGACGGCGACGACGTCCTCGTAGCGAACGTCCGCGCCGAACTTCTCGGCCTGCTCGCGCATGTTGTCCATGAGCTCGGGGCCCTGAATGCCCTCCGGGAAACCGGGGAAGTTCTCGACCTCGGTCGTGTTCATCAGCGCGCCACCCGCGGCCAGCTGACCGGCCAGCACGATGGGGGCGAGGCCGGCGCGGGCCGTGTAGACCGCAGCCGTGTAGCCGGCCGGACCCGAGCCGACGATGACGACGTCGTGGACGGTGGCGCCCTCGGGCACCTCGGCCGACGGGATCTGCACCTCGGCGGTCTCAGCGGTGGTATCGGTGGATTCGGCCGTCACCAGGCCAGGAATCGTCATGAAAGACATGCGTACCCTCCTTCAGGGTTACTGAACTGTAAGTTCGGAGATCCACGCCCAGTTGCGTCCGTCCTGGCCCTTGGGCATGGAGCGGAACTGCAGCGCGATCGAGTCGGTGTCGACGGCCGCGGGCAGCTGAATCGTCGTCGACGGAGACAACGCCGACATGGCCAGCTCTGTTCCACCGCGCGGGTTCGCCGGGTCCGTGACGTTACGCACGACGACCTCACCGCCGGACGTCGCCGGATCCATGGTGAGCGTCACCGAGGACACGGTGGCCTTCTGCTGGAGCTTCACGACGATCGTCACGGAAGTCTCGTCGCGGAACTGGTTGTTGTCGAACCAGCGCGAGGACCAGGATGTCGCCGGGTTTGAGTCGATCATGTTGATCGCACGGTCCGGGTGGTCGCCGTCGTCATTGTTCCACGATAGGACCTGCACGGAGGAGATCACGGGGGTTGTGGTCGGAGCCGGCGGGGGCGTCGTGGTGAGCGCGGGGCTGGGCTCCTCGTTGGACTGCTGATGGGAGACGCCGGCGCGCAGGGACTGGGTCAGATCCAGGTCGGTGACCGGTCGGGTGGCCATCCACGGACCCCAGATCGCGCCAAAGAGCACCAGGACGACACCGAAGATCAGCGCGGGCTTCGTCGGGTCGACGAGCGTGCCGGAGCGCTTGGAGGAGCCCTCCTCGTTCGACGAGGCCGGGGCGTCCTGCACGGGAGCGGCAGGTATCGGGGGGACGGGGTCCATGACCTCGGTGGCATCTTCGACCGGGGGAGCGGGCACCGCCTCGGATGCCTGCACGCGCGGAATCTGATGCGTCGAGGGGCCGTCCATCAGGGGAGCGGGATGGGGGTAGTCCTCGGGATTGACCTCAGCGTCGCGCTCGTATCCGCTGGCGGCGGGGGCCGGCGGCGGGGGAGCGAGGGGGAACGCGGGGGCCTCGACCTGCGCGGCGTCCACCTCATCCGTCACGGGCTCGATGCCGTACTCCGCGAGGGACTCGGGAATTGCCTGTGCCTGCGCGGCCTCCGTGGCCTCGGCGATGTCGTCGACGATGGGCGCGGCCACGGCCTCGGCGACCAGCGGGTTTTCGACGGGTGCCTGCGTCGCGGGGCCGAGGGTCGGGACCTCGGCGGGCGCGGGGGCCGGTGGCATGTCGACGAGCTCCTCGGCCGCATTGTCGGCCAGTTCCTTAGCCTCATCGGCTGCGGGGGCCGTGGGAGGCTCGGGGGGCGCGGGGATCGGCGAGGTGGAGAGCACCTCGTCAAACGACGGCAGCTTCTCGTCGTCGCCGCTGCGTTCGGGCGTGGGAGCCATCGGTTCCTCCGTCTCGTCGGGTGTGTGTCCCGTCATTATCTCAGCTGGTGCGGGGGTGGGCGTGGAGGACGCTGCCAGGATGTTCACCACAGCACCCGGAACGCGCAGGCGGGTGAGCAGCGGGCGCATCATGACGGCGGATTCGCCGGGCGCAGCGAAGCGCAGGACCAGGAGGTACACGAGTCCGGTCATCGCGGACACGAGCGAGAGCTTCACGCCGGCCAGTGCCATGCGGCCCAGCGTCGACGAAATCTCGGTGTGGATGCCCATGAGCCACAGGAGGCCGAAGCCCACGATGCTAGCGACGATCGCCGCGGCCAGGTAGGACGCGTAAGAGCGCAGCAGGCCCGCGCGGTCGACGTAGCGGTTCTCGCGCGAGACCCACACGACCGCGATAATGCCCTGGGTCAGGCGGCACATGGTCTCGCCGAGTGCGGCCGCGACGACCCACCAGCGGGCGCCGGTCAGGGCGTACATCGACCAGCCGACAATCACCTGGAGGATCGTGGGACCAATGCCCATGAGGAAGACGGGCTTGACGTCCTCGTAGGCGAAGAAGACGCGCTGGCTCATGAGGACCATGCCGGTCGAGGCGACGCCGGGCATGAGCGAGGCGAGGACGAGGGCGTAGCCGGTCACGGCCTCGGGATCCCCGCCCTTGGCCGCCATCGCGATCTCCATCATGGGGACGGAACCGGCTATCAGCATGGCTGCGGCGACGAGGGTCAGCGACGTAATAGTGCGCACGCCCAGGTGGTAGTTGTCGGCCACCGCGCGGTCGTCGCCGTCAGCAACGGCACCGGCCATGCGGGTGAAGATCGCGGTCGTCAGCGACACCGTGATGAGCGACTGGGGAACCATGAAGATCATGAACGCCGTCGAGTAGGCGAGGATGCCGACGACGCCGCCCTGAGTGCCGTTGCGGCCGATGAAACCGTCGGCCATGGCAGCGAGGTTGTTCGTGGACAGGACGCCGACCTGGGACACGCTCAGGGTTGCGAACGTCCATCCGGCCACGCGCGGCATTGACCCGAAAGAGGTTCCGCGGAAGTGGAAGTCCGGCTTGAAGGAGACTCCCGCCCGGCGCATCGGCCACAGCAGGCACAGGGCCTGGCAGATGACGCCGAGGGTCGCGGATCCGGCGAGGACCCAGAACTGTGCGCCCGTCAGATCGCCCGCGGGAATGCCGCCGTCCGGTGCGCCGCCCCAGATGGCGAGGAAAGCGCCGAGGCCCGCGATGCCTACGACGTTGTTGACGACAGGCGCCCACATGTATGGCCCGAAGATCTCGCGCGCGTTGAGTAGCTCGCCGAGCAGGTTATACAGGCCGTAGAAGAAGAGCTGCGGCAGACACAGGAGGGCAAAGAGAATCGCGAGGTTGCGAATGTCCTCGGTGTAGCCGGCCGCTGTGATCATCACCAGGACGGGGGCGAGCACCATCGTCGCGAAGGTGACGAGGAAGAGCAGGGTTCCCGCGAGGGTCAGCAGGCGGTTGACGTAGGTGTCACCGTCGTGGCGGCGCTTGATGGCGCCGACGATCTGCGGGACTAGGACGGCGTCGAAGATGCCGGAGGCCAGCAGGTTGAAGACCGTGTTGGGCAGCGTGTTCGCGGTCTGGAAGGCGGCGCCGACACCGCCGGCCGTCGCGCCGACCGCGGCGATAAGCATCGCGTTGCGCACGAAGCCGAGGATGCGCGACACCATGGTGCCCGACGCCATGAGCGCCGATGCCATCAGGATCGATCGGCGAGGCGTGTTCGAGCTCATGGGGTCTCCTTCGTCGTTGCTGTCTCGGTTTCAGTGGTGATGTCTGTCGTGTCGGCGTCGCCGGATGCAGCCTGCGCCTTGCGTGCCGCCCTCTTGCGTAGCGAACGCGTGATGCCGGCCAGGAAGAGCAGGCCGAAGAGCGAGGCGATGACGGCCGTGATCGCATCCTCCCACCCGGCGCGCATGCGCACGGTCACGGTCTGGGAGTCGTCGAGGACAACGCCGTTGGGCGTGGTGACCTTGTACGTGACCTTGATGTCGCCACTGCCGATTGCACCCACGGGTACCTCGACCGTCGTTGCGCCCTGCGCGGCGAGCGTCTGGGATTGGGCGGGGATGGCGCGCAGACGCGGGTCGTCGGGCACGAGGGTCACGTCGACGCGCACCGGCCAGGGCAGGTTATTGCGTACGAGAACGGGGAAGTTTGCGGACTTGTTAATGAGGTTGATGGCCGAGGAGGGCTCGACGGTCACGGCGGAGAGCATCGTCGTGACCTGCGAGGTGACGGCAGTCGCCGCGTCGAGCTGCTCGGAGGGGGTGAGCTGCGCGGACAGGGCCGGGAGAATCTGGGGGGTGACCGAGGCATACACCGCGTCGGCGTCGTCCGTCGCATTCGCAAGTGGTGTGAGCATGGTCAGGGACGAGGCCATGGCCGAGATCGCGGTCTCCGTGTCGGTAGCGAGGACACCGGCCCCGACGGTCTGGCGGTCGACGTCGGTGGGTTCACTGGCGGCCATCTCGCTGAAGGACATGGCGCTCACCCAGCGGGGTGAGAACAGCGCCTTCGTGCGACTGGTGAGCCGCTCGTTGATGACGGTTCCGCGCTGGGCCGCAGCGAAAATGGTGCGCGAAGAGGCGGGGCGCTCGCGGGTGATGATCGCGGTGATTGCGGTGAGGGCCTGTTCGGCGTCGAGTTCGTCGCCGCCGGACGCGTTCCACGACAGGAGCGCCGCGATGTCGCTCTGCTGGGCGAGGGTGTGCGCGCCCGTCCCATCCGTTGAGGTCTCGCCGGTGGCAGGGTTGACGTTGACGCGCGCGTAGGAGGTGAAGGGAACGTCCTCGGCAGGGGTCAGGGCGCCCACCGGGGCGATTGTGATCTGGTTCGAGGAGGAGAATCCGGACAGGAACGACGTGCCGAAGGTCGTGTCCGCAGGCCAGGCGACGTTACGCAGGATCGAGGGCCCGGAGTCGGGCGAGAAGGTCGTCGTGGCGGACTGGCCGGCGGTACTCGTGGATGCGCTCGGCGTGGGCGTGGCCTCGGGTGTCCCGGAAGGGGAGGGGGTGGCCGAGGCCGAGGGGCTCGGGCTGGCCGGAGAGTTGGCGGGTGCGACCCACCCGGCCTTGCGCAGCGTGTCGGGGAAGTCGGCCATCGAGCGCGAGGCGCGGTCCCAGAAGCCGGTGTTGCCCGACAGCGACAGGGCACCGAGGTCGGCGTCTCCCTCGGGTAGGGCGATGATCTCGGTCGCGTTCGACAGGAGCGCCGCGACGAAGGCCTCGGACTGGAGGTCACGCGCGCGCTGCGCCGGGTCCGTGGCCGTGGGGGCGGGCGTCGGGGTGGGGGACGCGCTCGGCGAGGCCGTGGGGGCGTCGGACTGACCCGATTCCGCGTCGGACTGGCCGGACTGGGCAGGGTCAGATCCGGATTGGCCAGCGTCGGCCGAGGGGGAAGTCGAAGGGGAAGCCGAGGGGGTCGGTGTGGCCGTGGGCTGCGGGCCGCGCGGGATCAGCAGCGGGTCGACGGCCAGGGTGACGCCGCTGGCGGAGGCGAGGCTGAGGACCGCCGAGCGTTCACCCTGGTCCTGGGTGGTGCTCGTCGAGGTCCAGGGGATCACGGTGCTCACGCGCGAGGCGGAGACCTGCGCGCCCGAGTCCCACACGATGATCGATCGGTCCTTGCCCGAGTATTCGCCGGAGGTCGCAGTCACGGTTGTGACGCGCGGGCCCCACTCCTCGGCGTCGGTGAGGGGCAGTGAGGACGTGGGAATGCGGATCTCGAAGGAAGTCGTGGCTCCTCGGGCGACGTCCGTGAGTGATGAGGAGGCCGCGTGGGTGGCGTCCGGCTCGTCGTCGGAGAGGGCGGTCGTCAGCGCGGGGACTGAGATCGGGGTCTCGTTGGCGACGAACACCTCGAGGGAGATATTCGCGAGCGTCGTCGGTGAATCGTTACGGACCGTTCCTGTGATAACGAGTTCGTTTTCATCTGTGATGATTCGAGGCGACAGCGAGTTAATGGAAACGGAAAGCCCAGAATCTTCTGAGACTGTGCCCATGACGGTGGGGCGCGACTCGTCCGACTGCGAGGTCGCGGTGGGCAGCGGGGCGGCCCCGGCCTCGCTTAGACCGAGGCCGAAGGGAAGAGCCATCGCCGCGCACAGGACGCCAGCCGTCAGCGCGCGCCTAGTCACGGCCATCCCGATACAGCAGGTCCAGGGCGATGCGCACGATGCGGCGCTCGTTGGGGTAGGCCAGCTGGCGCGACACGTCGCGCAGCGGCACCCACGCGGCCTCCTCAGCCTCGTGATCCGGATCCCCATCGACGGAGATCGTGCCCGACTCATACCCCATCAGGTAGTGGTGGACGACCTTGTGAACGCGGCGGTCGTTGCCGGAGAACCAGTAGTCGATCGATGCGAGGTGGCGGATGATGCGCCCGTGGATGCCAGTTTCCTCGGCGACCTCGCGCAGCGCGGCCTGCTGGGGAGTCTCGGAACCCTCGAGGTGGCCCTTGGGCAGGCACCACTCGATGCGACCCGCTCGATTGCGTCGCGCGATCAACGCCGCATAGGGAATTCCGTCACGCACGTCCACGACGATGCCACCCGCGCTGGTTTCCGCGGAAATCGGCAGGTGAGAGCGGCCAGCGCGCACAGAAGCGGACCGACGCGGGGGTCGGGGCACCCCGCCTCGGCGGTCAACTGGACGTGCAGGCATGACTCCACTGTAGCCGGTACGCGGCCCCCGGTAGTCGGCCAGGGTGCTTTCCTGGCATGCTTAAGGGCGATGAGTACCCAGTCAGCTTCCCCGAATAACGGCCCCGTGACCGCGCAAAACGCCGGAACAACGGACATTCCTACCCTCATGGCGAACGCCACGAGGACCTTCGCCGCGCTCCCGCCCGCGATTATGGAACTCGGCACGATTTTTGACGAGGCCGGGGAGGAGCTCGCGCTCGTCGGCGGGCCCGTGCGCGACGCGTTCCTGGGAGTGACTCCGCACGACTTCGACATGACGACCTCCGCGCGCCCCGAGCGCACCGAGGAGCTCCTGGCGCAGTGGGGCAACGCGACCTGGGACATCGGCAAGGAGTTTGGCACGATCGGCGGGCGCCGCGGCGACCTGGTCGTCGAGGTGACGACCTACCGTACCGACGAGTACGAGATTGGCTCGCGCAAGCCCGAGGTGACCTTCGGCGACACGCTCGAAGGTGACCTGACGCGCCGCGACTTCACGGTCAACGCGATGGCGATGCGCCTGCCGCAGATGGCCCTCGTCGACCCGTGCGGCGGCCTCGCCGACCTCGCGGACGGCAACCTGCGTACCCCCGTGTCCGCCGAGCAGTCCTTCGACGACGACCCGCTGCGCATCATGCGCGCCGCGCGTTTCTCCGCGCAGCTGGGCCTCGACGTCGACATGGACGTCATGAACGCGATGGAGACCATGGCCTCGCGCCTGGAGATTGTCTCCGCTGAGCGCATCCGCGCCGAGCTCGAGCGCCTCATCATTTCGCCCTACCCGCGCCGCGGCATCGAGCTGATGGTGCACACGGGTGTCGCCGACATCGTGCTGCCCGAGGTTGCCGGCCTCGTCTCCACGGTGGACGAGCATAAGCGCCACAAGGACGTCTACGAGCACACCCTCACCGTCGTCGAGCAGGCGATGGACCTGGAGACCGGCCCGGATGGTGCCGTGCCCGCACCCGATTTCATCCTGCGTTTCGCCGCCCTCATGCACGACGTCGGCAAGCCGGCGACCCGCCGCTTCGAGCCGAACGGCACCGTGTCCTTCCACCACCATGAGATCGTGGGTGCGAAGATGACGCGCAAGCGCATGAAGGCCCTGCACTTCGACAAGGCGACGATCGAGGCCGTCTCCAACCTGGTCGCGCTGCACCTGCGCTTCCACGGCTACGGCGAGGCCGCCTGGTCCGACTCCGCGGTGCGCCGCTACGTGGCCGACGCGGGCGACCTCCTCGAGCGCCTCCACCGCCTGACGCGCGCGGACTGCACGACCCGCAACCGCCGTAAGGCCAACTACCTGTCCGCCGCCTACGACGACCTCGAGACGCGCATCGCCGCCCTGCGCGAGCAGGAGGAGCTGGACGCGATTCGCCCCGACCTTGACGGCGATCAGATCATGGAGATCCTCGGGCTGCGCCCCTCGCGCGCCGTGAAGATCGCCCGCGACTACCTGCTTGAGCTGCGCATGGAGCGCGGGCCGCTGGGCGAGGAGGCTGCCCGTCAGGCGCTTCTCGACTGGTGGGCATCGGACGACGTGCGCGCCCTCGCCGAGGAGTACCAGGCTCAGCAGGCCCATTGGGAGGCCAAGGTCGCGGAAAAGAAGGCTCGCAAGGCCGCCGCGAAGGCCGCCCGCGAGGCCCAGGGACAGTGAGACGGGGCGCGGGGCGACAATCGTCACGCCCGCGCATGGTGCACTCCCGGTCATGCCGCCGTACCCTGGGAATTATTCAACTTTTTGTTAGGAGTGTTATCGCATGAGCACGTTCACCCCCGAGAAGGCGTCGGCCGACATCGGCGTGTACGGCCTGGGAGTCATGGGCGCAAATCTGGCCCGCAACCTGGCCCGCAACGGCTACGCGACCGCCGTCTTCAACAGGACCCCGGCTCGCACCGAGAAGCTCATGGCGGAGCACGGCGACGAAGCGACCTTCGTTCCCGCGTCCACGCTGGAAGACTTCGTCGCATCGCTGCGCGCACCCCGCGTCGCGATCATGATGGTCCAGGCCGGCCCCTCGACGGACGCCGTCATGGAGCAACTCGCCGATCTCATGGACGAGGGCGACATCATCGTCGACTGCGGTAACTCCCTGTTCACCGACACGATCCGCCGCGAGAAGTGGGCCGCCGAGCGCGGCCTGCACTTCGTGGGCGCGGGCGTCTCCGGCGGCGAGGAGGGCGCCCTGTGGGGTCCCTCCATCATGCCCGGCGGCACCCCGGCCTCGTACGACCGCCTCGGCCCGATGTTCGAGGCCATCGCCGGCACCTACGACGGCGTCCCCTGCTGCACGTACATCGGCGCGAACGGCGCCGGCCACTTCGTGAAGATGGTGCACAACGGCATCGAGTACGCCGACATGCAGGTCATCGCCGAGGCCTACACCCTCCTGCGTGAGGGCCTGGGCGCGACCCCGGCCGAGATTGCCGACATCTTCGCCGCCTGGAACGAGGGCGAGCTCAACTCCTACCTCATGGAGATCACCGTCGAGGTCCTGCGCCAGGTGGACGCCGAGACGGGCAAGCCCCTCGTCGACCTCATCGTGGACGCCGCCTCGCAGAAGGGCACCGGCAAATGGACGGTCCAGACCGCCCTCGACCTGGCCGTCCCCGTCACAGCGATCGGCGAGGCGACCTTCGCGCGCGGTGCGTCCTCCGAGCCCGCCCAGCGCGCGGCCGGCCAGGCGCTCGTGGGCAACGCCACCGCCCTCGTCATCGAGTCGGACGAGGCCCGGGCCGCGTTCATCGAGGACGTGCGCCAGGCGCTCTTCGCCTCCAAAATCGTCGCATACTCGCAGGGCTTCGACGAGATCGAGGCCGGCGCGAAGGAATACGAGTGGGGCATTGACAAGGGTGCCCTGGCTCGCATCTGGCGCGCGGGCTGCATCATCCGCGCGGCCTTCCTCGACGACATCACCCGCGCCTACGAGGCCGACCCCAACCTGCCGCTGCTGCTGGCCGCTGAGCCGTTCGCGACGCGCTTCCAGGAGTGCACGCCCGCGCTGCGTCGCGTCGTGGCCCAGGCGGCCCTCGCAGGCGTTCCGATTCCGGTGTTCGCCTCGTCCCTGGCCTACTTCGACCAGATCCGCGCGAAGCGCCTGCCGGCCGCCCTCATCCAGGGCCAGCGTGACTTCTTCGGCTCCCACACCTATCACCGGGTAGACAAGGAGGGTGTCTTCCACACCCTGTGGGCGGTCGATGGTCGTCCCGAGGAACAGTGGTCCTGATCTGAGACTGCGGCGGAAGCCGCACGAGGGGGTGGGTGCTCGGCACCCACCCCTTTGTGTTGCAGCCCATACTTTGGGGTTCTTTCGGGAAACCCGGTTAATCTAGGGGTACACCAATCCGCTGAAAGGGCGAATACGTGGCTACTAACAACGGACAGTCTGACTGGAACGACATCATTGAGCCTGGCGGCTCCGGTACGTCAGGGCGGGACTCGCTGCCCTCGCGACGTGCGGCGCGCGCCGCGGCGGGATCGCATGCATCCCGGAAGGCTGCCAAGGCGTCGTCGGCCGGTAAGAACGGCCCGGCGAAGAAGAAGCACCGGTGGGCCAAGCGCATCGGCTACTCAATTCTGACCGTCTTCCTGGGCGTGTTTATCGCGGGCATGGCGGTGTTCCTGTACCTCTACAACACGCTGACCGTGCCCGCGCCGGATGACCTGGCGCTCGCGCAGAAGACCACGGTCTACTACGCCGACGGCACGACCGAGATGGGCACCCTGGGTGACATCAACCGTCAGATCATCGACACGACGACGCTTCCCGACTACGTGTCGAAGACGATCGTGGCCTCCGAGGACCGCACGTTCTACACGAACTCGGGTGTTGACCTGAAGGGCATCTTCCGTGCCCTCGTGAACAACCTGCGCGGCGGCGCCCGCCAGGGTGGCTCGACGCTGACCCAGCAGTACGTGGAGCGCTACTACATCGGCGAGACCACGTCCTACACGGGCAAGCTCAAGGAAGCCGTCCTGGCCATCAAGATCAACCGTGAGAAGTCCAAGGACGAGGTTATCGGCGCCTACATGAACACGATCTACTTCGGTCGTGGCGCGTACGGCATCGACGCGGCCGCCCAGGCGTACTTCGGCCACGGTGCCTCTCAGCTGACCCTGTCCGAGTCGGCGCTCCTTGCGGCCGTCATTCCCGCGCCCTCCGCATGGGACCCCGCCGTCAACCCCGACAAGGCGAAGGAGCGCTGGGAGCGCGACCTGAACCTCATGGTTGAGGACGGCTGGATCACACAGGCCGACAAGGATGCCGCGGTGTTCCCCGAGACGATCGACCCCGACACGCTCAATAGCGCGACGATGACCGGCACGAACGGCTACCTGATGGCCCAGGTCAAGCAGGAGCTCCTCGCGTCCAACCAGTTCGATGAGGACAAGATCAGCCAGGGTGGTCTGCGCATCACCTCCACGATCGTCAAGGAGCACCAGGAGCAGGCGGTCGCGGCCGCCGAGGGCATGAACGAGGTCAAGGGCTGGGATCCCACCCACCAGCACGTGGCCCTGTCCTCCATGGACCCGGCCACGGGCGAGATCCTCGCCGAGTACGCGGGCGCGGATTACGAGAAGCGCCAGCAGAACGCCGTCACGCAGGACATCGCGATGGCCGGCTCGGCCTTTAAGCCGTTCGCCCTGCTGGCGAACGCGCGCCTGGGTGGCACGGTCTACGACACGTACTCGGGTAAGTCCCCCCAGTATTTCCGAGGCATGGGCACCCCGGTCTCGAACGACGGCGGCTACTCCTTCGGTAACGTCACCCTCGTGAAGGCGACCGCGTACTCTATGAACACGGTGTTCGTGGGCCTGAACGACGACGTTGAGCCGGAGAATACGCTCAAGGCCGCCATCGACGCGGGTATTCCCGAGGACACGGTCGGCCTGAACGACGAGCTGCTCAACGTCTTGGGCCCCTCCTCGCCGCACAACATCGACCTGACGACCGCCTACTCGACGATCGCGAACGGTGGCGAGCGCGTCACCGCCCACATCGTTAAGAAGGTCGAGGACTCGAACGGCAAGCTGCTCTACAGCGGCGACGTGGCCCCCAAGCGCGTCTTCGACGTCGAGGAAGTTTCCTCGATCATGCCGGCCCTCGAGGCTGTCACGAAGGGCGAGGGCACGGCCGCCAACGTTGATCCCGCGATCGCGCGACTGACGACGGCCGGCAAGACCGGTACCTCCTCGGACCAGCTCTCCGCCCAGTTCGTGGGCTTCGTGCCCGGCATGGTGACCGCCGTGTCGATGTACCAGTCCGACGATGCCGGTAACTCGGTGCCCCTGGATGACGTGGGCGGCCTCGCTCAGTTCCACGGCGGCGACTGGCCGGTCGACGTGTGGATCGACTACATGAAGCCGGCGACCGCAAACCTGCCGGGCGACGACTTCCCCTGGAAGGTCGAGTCCAACCGCAAGGTGCACAACAACGCGCCCACGCCCGCGCCGAGCGCGACGACCGACGCCCCGCAGTCCGCTGCCGAGCCCACCGAGACGCCTACCCCCACCGAGACGCCCTCCGCCGAGCCCACCGAGAATTCGGAGAACGGCGGCAATGGGAATAACGGCAACGGCGGGAACAATAACGGCGGCAACGGTCCCAACAACGGCAACGGCGGCAATAACAACGGCGGCAACGGTCCCAACAACGGCAACGGCGGGAACAATAACGGCGGCAATAACAACGGCAACAACAATGGCGGCCGAAGAAACTAGCTGCGCGTCCTAGCGCCGATGTTGCGGGCCCCGAGGAGCATCCTCGGGGCCCGCGGTGTGTTCACAGGGGTGTATGCGTACGCGGATAGGAAACGACGATCCGGATAGGTTATGAACATCCGGATAGGTTAATAACCTATCCACAAGCGAATAACCTATCCGGATGCGCACAACCTATCCAGATGTGAGCGTATGTGCTCCCATCATGTGCCCTCTGTTGCCGCGCCCCAGAGGGGACAAGCAATGACGTGTCGTAGCCGAGCGTCAGATCTTGCAGGCAGCAAAAGGGGTGGCCCCCGCTCGCATGAGCGGGGGCCACCCCTTCAGCATTCAACCGATGCGTGAAGCCTTCACTTCGCGGCGGAAACGCGGACCTTGAGGTTCGCGGACACCTCGGGGTGCAGGCCGACGGTCACCGTGTAGTCGCCAACGGCCTTGATGGGCGAGGCGATGATGACGCGACGACGATCGATGGTCTGGCCCAGCTGCTCCTTGACCGCGTCAGCGATCGCAGCAGCGGAGACGGCGCCGAACAGGCGGCCGGAGTTGCCAACCTTGCCGGAGATCTCGACAACGGCACCCTGGAGGGCGTCGCGCACGGCGCGAGCGTCGTCGATCGTGGCGATCTCGTGGCGGCGACGAGCAGCGGCGATCTGATCGATCTGCTTCTGCGCGCCGGCGGTCCACTTGGCGGCGTAGCCGCGGGGGACCAGGTAGTTGCGGGCGTAGCCAGCCTTGACCTCGACGACCTCGCCGGCGTGGCCGAGGTTGGGGACGTCGTGGGTGAGGATCAGTTTCGTGGTAGCCATATCAGCTGTGTCCTTCCCTTATCAGCGGCCGGTCGTGGAGTAGGGCAGCAGAGCCATCTCACGCGCGTTCTTGACGGCGCGAGCGATCTTGCGCTGCTCCTGGGTGGAAACACCGGTCACGCGGCGGGCGCGGATCTTGCCGCGGTCCGAGATGAACTTACGCAGCAGAGCGGTGTCCTTGTAGTCGATCTTTTCGATCTTGGCCGACTTTAGCGGGTTGGCCTTCTTCTTGATGGGCTTGTTGCGAAGTTGGGGCTTCGCCATGATGGTCTCCTAGTGAATCCGGGCGGACTGTGCCGCCCCAAGCGTGTTGTCTTCGACGTGGCGCTTTCCGGCGTAGGTGCCGGGGCGCGCGACTTTAGAACGGGGGCTCGTCGCCGAAGGAGGTGGCGCCGCCAGCGGGGGCGGAGCGCCACGGGTCCTCGGGGGAGCCGCCGGTCGGTGCGCCGTAGTTGGCGCCACCCTGGCCATATCCACCCTGGCCGCCGCCGTAACCGCCGCCCTGCTGGGGCGCGCCCTGCTGGCCGCGGTTGTCGGACTGGTAGCCGCCGCCACCGGAAGGGGCGGTGCGGGTGACCTGCGCGCGTGCGCGGCGCAGGGAGGGGCCGACCTCGTCGACCTGCAGCTCAACGACCGTGCGACGTTCACCCTGCTGGGTGTCGTACGAGCGCTGGGTGAGGCGACCCTGAACGATGACGCGCATGCCCTTGCGCAGCGACTCGGCGACGTTCTCAGCGGTCTCGCGCCACACGGAGCAGCGCATGAAGAGGGTGTCACCGTCGCGCCACTCACCGGCGTTACGGTCGTAGGTTCGGGGGGTGGAGGCCACCGTGAAATCGGCGACCGCGGCGCCGGACTGCGTCCAACGCAGTTCGGGGTCAGCGGTCAGGTTACCGATGACAGTGATGACGGTATCTCCGGCCATGTCGGCTCCTCGGGCTTAGAGGGTGTGGTGTCGGCTCAGTGAGCGTCGGGGCGCAGGAGCTTCGTACGGAGAATGGTCTCGTCGATGCCCATGCGGCGGTTGATCTCGAGAGCGACCTCGGGGGTCGTGGTCATGTCGATGACGACGTAGATGCCCTCAGAACGCTTGAGGATGTCGTAAGCAAGGCGGCGCTTGCCCCAGACGTCAACGTTCTCGACGGATCCGCCGTTGGCAGCCACGGGTGCCAGGTACTTCTCCATCATGGGGGCGACGGTGCGCTCGTCGATCGAAGGATCGAGGATCACCATCAGTTCGTAGTTACGCACGTTGGTTCCCACCTCCTATGGTCTTTACGGTCACGGACGGTCCGTGACAGGAGGGCGTTGCGTATGGCCCGTGAGGGCCTGCTGGACCGGCCGCGGGTGCGGATAGTCCAGCTACCCACTTTACACGGGTGGCAGCGTCTTCGCTAGGGCGTTTCCGGTCACGATTGGGCTCCTCGGGACGAGGCCTGGGCCCGCCCTGCCGGGAGGTCGAACCCCGCGCGACACCGGGGGTGCGCACGAGGCCGGCCCCGGCCTCGTCGATCGGCTACAGCGAGCGGGCGCCGAGCCCGTTGGTGAGGGCCCGCATGCCTGTGTAGACGGCCGAGTAGGTGAGCCAGACCATCGCGAGCGCCAGGGAGGGGCGAGCGGTGAGGGTGGACGAGTGGGCGATGATCCACAGGAGCGGGGCGTAGACGACCAGGTTGACGATGCCGGCGACGGCCAGGTAGCGGCCTCGTCCCGCGCCGATGAGGACGCCGTCGAGGAGGAAGACGTAGCCGGCGATGGGCTGGAAGAGCGCGCCGACGATGATGGCGATGGTCGCGTAGTCGATGACGGTCTGGTCGGTCGTGAAGATGCGGGTAATCCAGGGCGCGGTGATCGCCAGAGCGACGCCGACGGCGACGCCGAAGCCGATGCCCCAGCGCGAGAGGGTGCGCAGGAGGGGGCGCATGGCGCCGCGCTCTCCGGTGCCGGTCGTGAATCCGGCGAGCGCCTGGGCGGCGATTGCGAGCGCGTCGAGCACGTAGGCGGCGAACGTCCACAGGGTCCACACGATCTGGTGGGCGGCCAGGGCTTGGGTGGAGATCGCCGTGACCGCGCTCAGGGTCGCGAGGAGGGCGACGCGCAGCGCGAGGGTGCGCACGAGTAGCGGCGCTCCCTCGAGTGCCGCGCCGAACAGGCCGTACGTGGAGGGGCGCAGGCTCACACCCTCGCGCCGGGCCGCGCGCACGATCATCCACCCGAGGAAGGCCGCCATGAGGGTCTGCGTCATCGCGGTGCCCAGGCCGGAACCCGCCACCCCCAGGTTGAGGGGGTACATGAGCATCCAGTTGGCCACCGCGTTGAAGGCCGCGCCCACGGACGCCGCGACCAGCGGGGTGCGCGTGTCCTGCAACCCGCGCAGGGTGCCCGTGGCCGCCAGGACGACGAACATGCCGACGAGGCCGGGCGCAGAGGCATGCAGGTAGGCCAGGGCGTGCGGCATCGTCGCAGCGTCTGCCCCCAACCAGGTGAGCAGGGGAGAGGCGAAGAAGGCCAGAAGAATCGCTGCGAGGGCGCCGAGGCCTCCCGCTAGCCACATGGCCTCGACCCCCGAGCGGATCGCACGGTCGCGCCGCCCGGCCCCCAGGTGGCGGCCCGCCAGGGACGTCGTGGAGTAGGCCAGGAAGATGAAGAGCCCGACCGCCGTGTTCAGCACGGTCGACGCGATGCCCAGGCCAGCTAGCTGCGGGGTGCCCAGATGGCCGACCATCGTGGAGTCGATGACGGTGAACAGCGGCTCCGCGATGAGGGCCCCCAGGGAGGGCAGCGCGAGGGAGAGGATCATCCGCGTGGTGATCGTCGGGGTCGACGAGGCCGGGGCCTCCCCACGCTTCGCGGGTGAGGTCGGGTCGCTGGGTCCCTGTGTGCTCGTCATGACACTCCGATTCTTTTCCACAATGTGTGCACAGGCCTGTGGAAAGCCGTGCATTAGGAAATTCTAGATGGCCCAATGAATGACAATGATGTGACTGTGATGAGGATATCTGCCCTGACAGATCGGTCGTTTCGCGTTGTGCACAGGCGTCGTCGGCGTTGTGCACAGGTTATCCACAATATGTGCACATGCCCGTGCACAGCGTCGTTCGCGCAATCGCCTACAACGCGTTAGTCTTCGCCTGAAGGCTCTCTATCCACAGGGCTTCAGGCCGCGCTCGCGGCACTCAGCCCAGCCCCGGCCTCGTCCCAGAAAGCCCCGCACCCGAGAGGATCACGATGTCCGACGACCAGTTCGACCGCGTCCCGCCGCAGGACATCGACGCGGAGATGAGCGTCCTTGGATCGATGATGCTGACGACCGAGGCCGCCAACATCGTCTCCGAGATGCTGCGCGGGCAGGACTTCTACCAGCCCAGCCACGAGACGATCTTCGACACCATCGTCGAACTCAACGGCCGCGCGGAACCCGCCGACGCTATCACCGTCGCCGGCGAACTCAAGCGCGCGGGCGTCCTGTCGAAGGTGGGCGGCGCCGCCTACCTGCACACCCTCATCGCCTCCGTGCCCACCGCCGCGAACGCCGCCTACTACGCGCGCATCGTGCGCGAGCGAGCCATCATGCGCCGACTCGTCACCGCGGGCACGCGCGTCGTCCAGCTCGGCTACGCGGACGCGGGCGGCGACGTCGACGAGATCGTCGATCAGGCCCAGGCCGAGGTCTACGCCGTCTCCGACGGGCGCGAAACCACCGACTACGTCTCCATGACGCAGATGAGCTCGGACATCCTCAACGCCCTCGAAGACATCGAGAAGAACCAGGGCAAGCTCAACGGCGTACCCACCGGCTTCACCGACCTCGACGAACTCACCCAGGGCCTGCACGGAGGCCAGATGATCATCGTCGCCGCCCGACCCGCCATGGGTAAGTCCACTCTCGCCCTGGATTTCTGCCGTTCCGCGTCCATGAAGCACGGCATCACCTCGCTGATTTTTTCGCTGGAAATGAGCTCGCAGGAGATCGCGATGCGTATGCTCTCCGCCGAGTCCGGCGTGCGCCTGTCCAAGATGCAGGCCGGCAAAATGAGCGACGTCGACTGGCGCAAGGTCGCCGAAACCACCTCGCGCATGAGCGAGGCTCCCCTGTACGTCGACGACTCCGCGAACATCACCATCTCCGAGATTCGCTCGAAGTGCCGCCGTCTCAAGCAGCAGGAAAACCTGGGACTCGTCGTCATTGACTACCTCCAGCTCATGACGAGCGGCCGCCAGGTTGAGTCGCGTCAGCAGGAAGTCTCCGCGATGTCGCGAAATCTCAAGCTTCTGGCCAAGGACCTCGACATCCCGGTCATTGCAGTCGCACAGCTGAACCGTAACTCCGAGGGCCGCACCGACCGCAAGCCCATGATGAGCGACCTGCGTGAGTCCGGCTCGCTCGAGCAGGATGCCGACATCATTATCCTGCTGCACCGCCCCGACTACTACGACAAGGAAGATCGCCCCGGCGAGGCCGACATCATCGTCGCCAAGCACCGCGCCGGCGCGACCGCGACCGTCACCGCCCTCTTCCAGGGCGACATGGCGCGCTTCGTCAACTACACGGGACGCCCGGAGCCCGGCGGCGGAGAGTAAGGGCTGTTTGCCTGGGCCCCGCCTGATCTCCGGCCGCCGCGTGGCCTGCCCGCCCGCGAGCCGTTGGCGCTGCATGTTGTTGCTGTGTGACACCGCTGGTGTTCCGGGCGCCGTCGGGCCCGGCCGACCGCGAGATCGCCACACGCGAGCCTGGCGGCTCGGAGTGGTCGATCTCGAAGCCCGCCCGTGCCCTCCGGACCCTCCGGCACCCTCCACACCGGCGGCGCTGTGTCGCTGTGCGTGGCTAGCACGCTCACCGCTCGCCCCTAGCAATTTTGCACGTAATTCCCCTCAGACTATTTCAGAATTTGAATTGCATTCGTTGGTATTTCAATGTTTCTGAGTGTTGTTGAGGGGCTGGTCCGATCGAATGACGTGCGGGTTTTCTGAGGAGCGGGTATGTGTCTGAGCGCGGCGCGGTTGTTTGAAACCGTCATCGCCTTTGCGGGCCGGTAAGGTGCGCCAGTTGAAACCGTCATCGCCTTTGCGGGTGAGAAACGGGCGATTTTGGTGCGGTTTTCGGTCGCAGTGGTGTTGTTGGTTTCAATGGTTGCTGTTCAGGGGCGCGCAGTGGTGATGGGGGTTTCATGCTGGCCTGCAGCGGCGGTCGCAGTGGTGGCGGTGGTTGCACCATCGCGACGTCACCGCCTCTTGTGCGCGAACAAGTTCGCCCTGCTTGGTCTGATGGTGGGAGAATGCGTGAATAGGTTCGCCCAGCGCACGAGAGAAGGCCTAGAATCGGTGTTTTGTGGCGTGCTGGGCGAGTTTTTTGCGAAAACACCGTAGTAGGGGCTGCGCTGGGCGAACTTTGTCGCGGGTGAGCCTGTGAAGGCCCCGTGTTGGGCGAATTTTGTCGCGGTGCGGTGGTTGTGGGCGCTCCTCGCAGGCTCGACGTGCCCGACGTAACGGACGTGCCCGGCCTCAGTCCTGGTGACCCGCGCGCGCCAGGCGCTTGGCGCGCACGGAGGAAAGCAGCCAGTCGGCGCTCAGACAGCTCAGCGCCACCCACACGACGCCCATCGCGATCCAGCGGAATGTCGGAACGGTCTCGTGGAAAATGAACACTGCGACGAGGAGCTGCAGGGTGGGCCCCAGGTACTGCAGGAAGCCCATCGTCCCCAGGGTCAGGCCCCTCGCCGCCGAGGCGAACATGATGAGTGGGATCATCGTCAGAGCACCTGCGCCCAGCAGGAGCGCCAGGTGAATCACCCAGGAGACCTCAGAGCTGTCGGAAGAAGCGATCGTGTGGAAAGACGTCGAGGATGTCGCAGCCAGGTAGGCGTAGTAGCCGAGCAGGATGGGCGAGACCGCGGCCGTCTCGATCGCCATGCCCGCGAGCGGGTCGACGCGTGCGGCCACGTCCTTCTTCACGAGGGAATACAAGCCGAACGTCAGAGCGAGCGTCAGCGAGACGATGGGGACTGAACGCTGGCCGATCACGAGGATGACGACGGCGACGACGCCGAGGGCCAGGGCCACCTTCTGGATCGGGGTGACGTGCTCGTGCAGCACGATGAGGCCCAGCGCGATCGTCACGAGGGGGTTGATGAAGTATCCAACCGCCGCATCAGTAGTGTGGCCGGCGAGGACTGCGTACACGTACACCGACCAGTTGATGACGACGAGCCCGCCCGCGACCGCGAGGCGCCACAGGGCTCCCCGGTCGGCGATCAGCGCGCGGATCTTTCCCAGTGAACCCGTCACAGCGAGCGCAACAACACAGAAGAACAGGCCCCACACCGCGCGGTGGACGATCACCTCGACGGCGCCGGCGGGGGAGAGCAGCGAGAAGTAAAGGGGGAAGAATCCCCAGATCACGTAGCAGGAAACGCCGAGGGCGAGTGCGCGTGGTTCGTTCTTCTGGGTGCTCATGCACCCAGTGTATGAACATCGTGTGGGCAGACGCCGCCGCGGGAACGGCCGTGATCACCTGGCGAGAAAGAGTGAGGGGCCGCGTCGTCCCCCGAAATCAGGGTGGTCTCGTCGATGCCGAGGACCACGCCCAGGGCCTCCAGGTAGCGTTCCTGCTGGCTCTCCTCGCCCGCCCTGCGCGCCATGACGGTCGGGTTGTGGATGAGGCGCGCGGCCAGGTGACGCAGTGCTCGGGCCACGTCGTCGGTCGAGAGGGGATCCTCGCCGAGGCGATCGATCTCCTCCTCAACTATGCGGAAAACGCGTGAGCGCAGGTGCCGCACGACCGGGTCCATGGATCGGGCGCCGAGGCCGCGCTCGAAGGAGGAGACCTCCTCGTCGATGATGGCGCGGGCGCGCGTCAGTGCGTCAGCATCGACGGCTGGGACCGACGCCTGGATGGTCGGCAGATCGATGAGAGTGATGTTCGGGAGTGAGGCAACAGAGCTTTCGGTGTCGCGCATGAGCGCGAGGTCCAGGACCACGGTACGCCCGGCCTGGGCGGCCATGTCGCGAGTCAGGATGGGGCTTCCCAGCCCTCGGCACGTCACCACGAGGTGGGCGCGTTCCAGAGCAGAGGGCAGGCCTGCGGCATCAACCCAGCCGATGCCTCGCCCCTCGGCGAATTCGCGTGCGCGCCCGGACGTCGAGTAGACGGCCACGTCCGATGCGCCGAGCGCGTGCAGGGCGCTGACGGTCGCCCCCGCGTAGGCGCCCGTGCCGACGATGAGCACGCGCGCGCCCTCCCACGGTCGCAGGTGAGCCGCAGCCATGTCGAGGCCGACGGCGACGACGGATCGTCCAGCCCCGGCCAGTCCGGTCTCGGTGGCGACGCGGCGGGAGGTCGCAGAGGCCCGTTCGGCGGCGCGCCCCAGGTCGCAGCTGAGGGTCCCGTCCTCCCAGGCTGTGTGCGCGGCGCGGCGCATCTGCCCGGCGATTTCGCGCTCGCCAATGACCATGGACTCCAGTCCCGCCGCCGTTGAAAATAGATCGACGAGGCCGTCGCGACCCCACTGGTGCCGCAGGTGCACGTCCTCGCGCTGCGCGTGCGAGGCCTGGGCTAGCTCGCGCTCGACCGCGTCCTTGAGCGCGTGGGGGTTGGCCGAGGCCGGAGCATCGACGTAGACGGTGACGCGATTGCAGGTGCGCAAGACCATGACTCCGCGGGCCTTTGGCAGCGAGCGCATGAGGGTAGGACCCAGGTCGTTCGCGCCGGAGAGCCGGGCGATGTCATCAAGGGGGGTGTAGCGGTGGTCCGCGGAGAGCACATGAATAGTCACAACGCGTCCATTTAAGGGCACGCGGATAGCGCGGGCAGAGGAGCGAAGCTATTTTTGTTGGTGACGCCGTGTCATTTCGGAATGTTGACGAAATAAATGGTGCTCTCCTGCGGATAAATGGACATAAAGGCACGTAAAATCAAGCATTTGCGACGTGTGAGAAATTGTCTTGAACTAGACTGGAAAACGACGGAAATGCGCGAATTAACGCATGAATACATCATTAAATTAAGGGAGACACATGACAACGCCCCCGCTGATCGCCGCCCTGACCGGGCAACGCGGGCCCACCCCCGTGTGGTTCATGCGTCAGGCCGGACGCTCCCTGCCTGAGTACCGCGAGCTGCGCGCCGACGTCGGCCTGCCCATGCTCGAGGCCTGCCTGCGCCCCGACGTGGCCGCCGAGGCAACGGTGCAGCCCGTGCGGCGCCACGGCGTGGACGCGGGTATCTTCTTTTCGGATATCATGGTCCCCCTGCGCCTGGCCGGGGTGGGTGTCGAGATTGAGCCGGGGGTTGGCCCGGTCCTTGATCATCCCTATCGCACGCGCGAGAGCATCGATGAGCTGCTGAGTCATCGTTACGGGGAGGGGTCCTGGACCGATTCCACCGGTCGCGCGCGTGACTGCGCCGAGGGAGCCCAGTCCGTGCGCGACGGCGTCGCAACGGCGGTGCGCGAGCTGGGCTCCACGTCGCTCATTGGATTCGGCGGCGCCCCCTTCACCCTGGCCGCATACATGGTCGAGGGGCGTCCTTCGCGCGATCACATGGCCGCGCGGTCGCTCGCGGCGTCCGACCCGGGCGCGTGGGATGCTCTCATGAACTGGTGTGCGTGGGTGAGCGCCGACTTTATTACCGCTCAGATCGAGGCCGGCGCCAGCGCCGCGCAGCTCTTCGACTCGTGGGTGGGGTCTCTCTCGCCTCGTACCTATAGGGAATCCGTCGCGCCGTATTCGCGCTTGGTTGCGCAGCGCGTCGCGGGTGCCGTCAGCCCGGTGACCGGTGAGCGCGCTCCGCTCATCCACTTCGGGACGGGCAGCGCGCCGATCCTGGCCGACATGGCCGAGGTCGGTGTCGACTGCGTGGGCGTGGACTGGAAGACGGACCTGTCGTGGGCCGTCACTCAGGTGCCTGGGAAGGCCGTGCAGGGGAATTTGGATCCTGCGCTGCTTCAGGCTCCGTGGCACGTTATCGAACAGGCTGTTCGAGATATTCTCGACGCCGGACGCTCCGCCCCCGGCCATGTCTTCAACCTCGGGCACGGCGTGCCACCCACGACCGACCCGGACGTGCTGACGCGCATCGTGGAGCTGGTGCATGAGCTGGGTGACGAACGATGAACCCCCTGGAGGCCATCCCCAGCCACCCCGGCGCGGTCGTCGTCGGCGGTGGCATCGCCGGCCTCGTGAGCGCGTGGGAATTGGCTCGCGCGGGCGTGCGTCCCCTCCTCGTCGAGGCGCGCGGCTACCTGGGCGGTCTCATCGCTCGGGGCACGGTCGGCGGAGCGAACGTGGACCTGGGCGCGGAGACATACGTCGTGCGTGGCACCGACACCTCCTCGATTGTGGAGGCCCTGGGGCTGACCTCGGTCGAGCCTGCCGGATCGGGCGCCCGCCTCTACGCCCCCGCCCTGCGCGGCGGCTGGGAGCTGCGTCCCTTCCTGCGCGATTCGTTCCTGGGAATCCCGGCCCACCCGGACGCGCCCGACTGCGCCCATGTGCTCGGCGAGGCCGGGGTGCGCCGCGCGCTCGAGGATCGCTCGATGGGTGGCGGCATCGGCATGGACGAGGCCGGGGAGACTCTGGCCGGTTTCGTGGCCGCGCGCATGGGGGAGGCCGTGCTGGAGCGCTCGGTGCGGCCGATCATCGCGGGCATCTACACTGCCGATCCTTCCGTGCTGGCAACCGACACGGTCGCTCCCGGCCTGCGCGCCGACACTGCCCGTCACGGATCCCTGGCCGCTGCGGTCGCTGCGCGTCTGGCCGCCGCCGGATCGCGCCGCACCCCCGAAGCCTGCGTCGAGGGCGGCATGTTCGTCCTCGTCGACGCGCTGAGGGCTGCCATCGAAGAGGCCGGGGGAACCGTCCTGACCCGCGTGGGCGCGTTCTCACTGAGGCGGGAGGCCGCGGGATGGACCCTCGAGTGCGGGCCGACCAAGCCCGGGTCCACCCCCGGAGCTGAACCCGTGCCGAGCGGGCCGGGGGTGAGCGTTACGACGGAGCGCCTCGTCCTCGCCTGCAGCGCCAACGCCGCCCTGCGCTTGCTGACCGAGGCGCGCATCCCCGGCCTCGTGCCCGATATGAGCGTTCCCGAGGGTGCGCCCATCGCGCGCCTCACCCTGGCCGTGCGCGCCCCCGAGCTGGACGACGCGCCCGTCTCCCAGGGCCTCCTGGTTGCGCCCGCCCCCGCCGACGAGCGGCCGGTGGCGGCAAAGGCGCTGTCCCACCTCAACGTCAAGTGGCCCTGGCTCGCCGACCAACTCCCGCCCCACACGCACCTGCTGCGCCTGTCCTACGGGCGCCTCGGCGAGGCCGAACCCGCCGTCACCGTCGAGGGGACCCTGCGCGACATCCGCACGCTCACCGGCGTCACCATCGCCGCCGAGGCCGTCACCGACCACCTCCTCGCCCGCTGGAACGGCACGCTCCCACCCCTGCCGCCAGAGTATCGCGGCTGCGTGAGAGCGCTCGAGGAACAGGTGCGTCCCCTGGGGGGAGTGGCGCTCACGGGCGCCTGGGTCGCGGGAACCGGCATCGCCTCCGTTGTCACACACGCCCGCGCGGGTGCGAAAGGACTGCTATGACCACGCGGACATTCGTTCTGGGAACCAGGGGATCGCGCCTGGCGCTCGCCCAATCCACCACCGTCGCGCGGGCGATCGAAGAGGCCGGGGCCCGCCTCGGCGAGGAGGTGCGCGTCAATCTGGAGGTCGTGCGCACGCACGGCGACGTATCAGCGGCACCCCTGGCAGCGCTTGGAGGCGTCGGTGTGTTCGCCGCGCAGCTGCGGCTCGCCCTCCTCGGAGGAGAATGCGATCTGGCCGTCCACTCCTTCAAAGACCTGCCCACCGCCCCCACGCCGGGCCTGCGCATCGCGGCCGTCCCGCAGCGCGAAGACCCCCGCGACGCCCTGTGCGCAGCCGACGGGGCGACTCTGGCATCCCTGCCGGAGGGCGCGCTCGTCGGCACGGGCTCACCCAGGCGCGCCGCCCAGGTGCTCGCCGCGCGCCCCGACCTGTTTGTCTGCGACCTGCGCGGCAACGTCCCCACGAGGCTCTCGCGCGTGCGCGGCCTCGACCTGGGTGCCGACGCGGGCACCGCGCCCTCCGCCCTCGGTACGGGTGAGCGCCTCGACGCGGTCGTCCTCGCGCTTGCCGGGCTGCGGCGCATCGGTCTTGACGCCCACGCCACCGACGTGCTCGACCCAGCGATCATGATGCCCGCCGCCTCGCAGGGCGCCCTCGCCATCGAAACGCGCGACGAGGACGACCCCCTCCTGCGCGCCCTCCTGGGCACCCTCAACCATCGGCCGACTGCGCTCGCGGCCAGCGCCGAGCGGGCCGTCCTCTCCGCCCTGGGTGCGGGGTGCGCGGCGCCGGTGGGTGCGTTCGCTCGCGTGGACGAGGCCTCCTCGGTCCTCTTGCTCGACGCGCGCGTGATGAGCGTCGACGGGCGCGAGCGGGTCGAGGCGAGTGGCTCGCTCGCGCTCACGGACTCGGTTGGTCTGGACGAGGCCGCCCGCCTCGGCGAGGACGTGGTGCGCCAGCTGCTCGCGGGAGGCGCCGCCGAGGTTACCGACTTGGGAGCGACGAAAGCGCCGAGGCAATCCTCGTGAACGAGCCCCACGCGAGCGCACCCCACGCGAGCGCACCCCACGCGAGCGCACCCCTGACCGGGCGGCGGATCCTCCTGACCCGCGCCAAGTCCGATGACGCCATCGCGCGCGCTCTGCGGACGGCCGGGGCTCAGGTGGATGCTCTCGCCCTCACTGTGTCGACGCCGCTCGACTCCGCGCAGCTCAATGCGGCCCGTGACCGGCTCGCTGACGGCGGATTCGCGTGGGTTGTGTTCTCCTCCTGGAGGGCCGCGCGGGCCGTCGTTTCTGGCCTTCCACAAGCGCGCTCGCTCGGCACGCGCATCGCCGCCGTCGGCGAGGCCACGGCCCGATGGATCAGCGACCACGCGGGTGTGAGTGCGGACGTGACCGGAGCCGGATCCGCCGCCGCGCTGCTCGAATGCTTCCCTGCCCCGGCCTCCGGTGCGCGCCCGATCCTCATCCCCCGGTCGGCGGCAGCGCCCGACACGCTGCCAGACGGGCTACGCGCTCTCGGCTGGAGCGTCGAGGCCGTCGACGCCTACACCACCACTCACGCTGACGCCGCCGATATTCCCGACGATATCGCGGGGAATTTCCGCGCGGGGCACTACGACGCGGCGGTCCTCACCGCCTCCTCCCAGGCGCGCGCCCTCCCCCCGCTTCTCGGCCTGCCGCCCCCCACAACCCGGGTTGTGACCATCGGCGCACCCACCGCAGCCACCGCCAGTCGGCAGGGGATCGCGGTCGCGGCCCAGGCCTCGTCCCCCACACCCGATGCCATCGTCCGCGCCCTCATCGACGCCCTCGACCGCCCCGCCCACGCCGACGCACCTGAAGAAAGAGACTCATGACCACCGTCCCCGAATCCGTTACCTCCTACCTCGCCGAGGCCGGGGTGGACTCCTCCCCGATCCCGACGATTCGCCCGCGCCGCCTGCGCTCGACCCCCGCGATGCGCGCCCTCGTGCGCGAAACCCACGTCGACCCCGCCAAGCTCATCTGGCCCGTCTTCGTGCGCGACGACATCGATGAGCCCCGCGAGATCGCCGCAATGCCGGGCCAGTACCAGCACACGATCGACTCGCTGCGCCGGGCCGCAGCCGAGGCCGCCGAAGCGGGCGTGGGTGCCATCGACCTGTTCGGCGTGCCCGCCCGCCGCGACGCGATCGGCTCCCAGGCGTGGGCGGAGGACGGGATCCTCAACCGCGGCCTCGCAGCAGTGCGCGCCGAGGTCGGCGACGCGCTCGTCGTGTGCGCGGACACCTGCCTGGACGAGTTCACCGACCACGGGCACTGCGGCCTCCTCGATTCCGAAGGGGGTGTCGACAACGACGCGACCCTGCCGCTCTACCAGGCGATGGCGATTTCCCAGGCGCGCGCGGGCGCACACATGGTGTCGCCCTCGGGCATGATGGACGGCCAGGTCGCCGCGATCCGCGCCGCCCTCGACCAGGCGGGACACGCGGACGTCGCCATCCTCGCCTACTCCGCGAAGTATGCGTCCGCCTACTTCGGGCCCTTCCGCGAGGCCGTCGGTTCCACGCTCAAGGGCAACCGACGCACCTACCAGCAGGACCCCGCGAACCGACGCGAGGGTCTCTTCGAGGCGCTGCTCGACGCGGCCGAGGGCGCCGACATGCTGATGGTCAAGCCCGCCGGCCCCTACCTGGACGTGCTGGCCAACGTGGCCGCCGCCTCCGACATTCCCGTCGCCGCCTACCAGGTATCCGGCGAGTATGCGATGGTCGAGGCCGCCGCCGCCAACGGGTGGATCGACCGCACCCGCGTCATCGACGAATCCCTGACCGGCATCTTCCGCGCGGGAGCCGACTCCGTCCTCACCTACTGGGCCCTCGAGGTCGCCCGCCGGACCCGCTGAGCGCGCGTACGCGTGCCGCTATCCCTCTTACCCTGATGAAGGTAGCCGTGACTACTAACGAAACCGCATTCTCCCAAGCAAAATCCGTGATCCCTGGCGGCGTCGACTCGCCCGTGCGCGCCTTCGGTGGCGTCGGCGGCACCCCGCGCTTCATCGCGAGCGCGAGCGGCGCACGCGTCACCGACGTCGAGGGACGCTCCTATGTGGACCTTGTTGGCTCGTGGGGCCCGGCGCTGCTTGGCCACGCGCACCCCGAGGTGGTGGCAGCCGTCCAGGAGGCCGCCTCGCGTGGCCTGTCCTTCGGCGCACCCACCGAAACTGAGACGCTGCTGGCCAGCGCCGTGCGCGAGCGCGTGCCCTTCGCGGAGCGTGTCCGCTTCGTGTCCACGGGCACCGAGGCGACGATGACGGCGATCCGCCTGGCGCGCGGCGCCACCGGGCGTGACCTTATCGTGAAATTCGCCGGCAATTACCACGGCCATTCCGACGGTCTGCTCGCTGCCGCCGGGTCGGGCGTCGCTACGGGTGGCCTGCCCGGTTCTGCCGGTGTCCCCGAGGCCATCACCGCCCAGACGATCGTCCTGCCCTACAACGATGTTGAGGCCCTGCGCGCGTGCTTCGAGCAGGTGGGTGACAGTATCGCCGCCGTTATCTTCGAGGGTGCCCCCGCCAACATGGGCACGGTCCCGCCCCACCCCGGGTGGAACCGCGAGATCCGCCGGCTGTGCACCGCGCACGGCGCGCTCATGATCCTCGACGAGGTCCTCACCGGCTTCCGCGTTGACCCCGCCGGTTGGTGGGGCCTCGAGGCCGTGGCCGGGTGGGTCGACGGCGCGCCCTCGGGCCGCTACAGCGCAGGCTTCGTCGACGCGTCCTGCGTGGAGGGCGCCGACTGGGTGCCCGACCTGGTGACCTTCGGCAAGGTCGTGGGCGGCGGCATGCCCCTGGCGGCCGTTGCCGGGCGTGCGGACGTCATGGACCTGTTGGCTCCCCTGGGCCCTGTTTACCAGGCGGGCACGCTCTCGGGCAACCCCCTGGCCACGGTGGCCGGCCTGCGTACCCTCGAACTGGCTGATCAGGGCGTGTACGACCGCGTGAACGCCTCGGCCCAGGAGATCAGCACGATCGTGTCGGACGCGCTCAGCGCTGCCGGCGTCGCGCACCGTCTCCAGCGCACGGGATCCCTGTTCTCCGTCATGTTTGGCGAGGCCGCGGCCTCCTCGGGCGTGTACGACTACGACCAGGCGCGCGCCCAGGAGGCGTGGCGCTACGCCCCCTTCTTCCACTCCTTCCTGTCCTCGGGTGTGGCCCTGCCGCCCTCGGTGTACGAGGTGTGGTTCGTGTCCGGCGCTCACGGCGAGGCGGAGCTGGATGCTATTGCCGCCGCGGCTCCGGCGGCCGCGCAGGCGGCCGCTGCGGCTCAGCCCGAGTGATCGATCGCGTCGCGTCATCTGTGGCGTGAACGGCTCAGGGGTGGGGATCCTGGTGGGTCCCCACCCCTCGTCTCTACCGTTGGTGGGTGGATTGCGGGTGCTCCGCTGGTGCGGTTGTTGTCGTCAGTGGCCTTGTTGTGCGAAGTTGTTCATCGTGAATGAGGGGTCTGGGTCAAAGCAGAATGTTGCTTTTCCTGGGTTGGGGGTGAACCAGACGATGTCTGAGTGGGCTTCCTTCAGGGTGAAGGTGCCGACCCCCTCGATGGTGGTAGTGTCGCCGAGGTGTAAATCCTCAGCACCCCCGAGGAAGTTGTAGGGTTCGTTGTCGCTGGCAGCGGCGATACTGAAAGAGGCGGTGTCGCGCCCCATGGAGACTTCCCCCCTGCTGCTCATTCGAACCTTTCGCCCGTCGGAGAGAATGCCGAGGAAAATGGATCGTTGCTTGTCGTATGGGGTGAGGTAGTATCGGCCGGTGCAGGCCTCACCTGTGGATTGTTCTTTCCAGGGCCAGGCGTAGGCGATGTGTGCGTAGGTCCAGGGGATGACGAACGCCAGGACGAGGATGGCCACGACGACGGCGCGGATGCGTGCGCGTGCGCGTGCAGGTGTGGTGCTCATGGGTGTGCTTCGGTGGTGATGGTGGTTGCCAGCATGCTGTCAGAAGTAGGGGTTTACGGTAAATGTCGGGTCCGGTGTGAAGCAGAATGTCGCTCCACCGGGATTGGGAGTGAACCAGACGATGCCGGAGTGGGCTTCCTTGAGGGTGAAGGTACCTACCCCCGCGACGGTGGTGGACTCCCCGAGCTGCAGTTCTGGTACGTGAGCGATGTCGTTCACGTGGTTGCCTTCAATCGTGAATAGGGTGAAGCCTGCAGTCTCAGCACCCATACTGATTTCTCCCCAGGCGTCAAGCCTGACCAACGAGTCGTTGGTCAGTGTTCCTAGGCGCGTCGCGTTCTGGTTAGGTTCTGCTCCTACCAGGTACTGGCCCTGGCAGGTGATGCGGGTGCCCGTTTGGAATCGTTTCCAGGGCCAGGCGTAGGCGATGTGGGCGTAGGTCCAGGGGATGATGAATGCCAGGACGAGGACGGCTACGACGATGGCGCGGATGCGTGCGGGTCTGATGCTCATGGGTCGTGCTCCCTGGTGGAGATGGCCGGTGTTAGTGGCCTTGTTGTGCGTAGTCGTAGACGGTGAAGGTGGGGTCTGGGTCGAAACAGAATGTCGCTCCGCCGGGGTTGGGGGTGAACCAGACGGTGCCGGAGTGGGCTTCCTTGAGGGTGAAGGTGCCGACCCCCTCGATGGTTGTAGATTCTCCTAGGTGGAGTTGTGGGGAGTGGGCAAAGTTGTCGATTTCATTCCCCCTCTGTGTAGCCAGGCCGAAGTCACCAGTTTCTACTCCCATGTTGATCTCACCTCCAGCAATAAAATCAACCGGTGCCCCGTCTGATAGATGCCCTAACAGTTCTGGTGGCTTGTTGGGAAAACCTCCCACCACGTATTGGCCGTCGCAGGAAATGAGGGTGCCTGTTTGGAATCGTTTCCAGGGCCAGGCGTAGGCGATGTGTGCGTAGGTCCAGGGGATGACGAACGCCAGGACGAGGATGGCCACGACGATGGCGTGGACGCGTGCGGGTCTGATGCTCATGGGTGTGCTTCGGTGGTGATGGTGGTTGTCGTCCGTGAGTTTGTTATGGGAAGTCACGGAACGTGAATGTGGGATCTGGGTCAAAGCAGAATGTTGCTTTTCCTGGGTTGGGGGTGAACCAGACGATGTCGGAGTGTGCTTCCTTGAGGGTGAAGGTGCCGACCCCCTCGATGGTGGTAGTGTCGCCGAGGTGTAAATCCTCAGCACCCCCGAGGAAGTCGAAGTGGTCGTTGTCGTCGCGTGCCGATAGGCCGAAGGAGCCGATCTGGCGTCCCATGGAGACTTTTCCGGAAATACCGATGTAGACGAGGCGTCCGTCGGAGATGGTTCCCAGTTTCATGGATCGTTGCTTGTCGTATGGGGTGAGGTAGTATCGGCCGGTGCAGGCCTCACCTGTGGATTGTTCTTTCCAGGGCCAGGCGTAGGCGATGTGTGCGTAGGTCCAGGGGATGACGAACGCCAGGACGAGGATGGCCACGACGACGGCGCGGACGCGTGCGGGTCTGATGCTCATGGGATTGTCCCAATCGTGATATCGCCGAAATTGGCGTAGAACTGCTCCCAGCTCATCGTGAAGGTTGCTCCCGTGCTCTTGCCAGTGTTACCGCTGCGATCGTTGTGTCCCCACGGGTTGATGAGGGTGACGCCGTTCTCGTCTGCCGCGGCCACCGTGTAGACGTGGCTGGAAGCGATCGTAATATTCTCTTGACTACCGTCGGCGGTGACATTCGCGTCTCCGGCGAATGGGCTGGACTCGGCGACAATGGGATGTCCCCACTTGATTGCATCAATGGTCCTATATCTGAGGTCTCCATGATTGAGACCAATGTTTGGGATGATGTTTCCCGGAGTGCCGGAGATGTTCTGCATAGTGATTGTGGATAAGCTCGCCGACGCTCCTCCGTGGGTGAGCCTGCCTTTCGTTCCCCCAGGGTGGGACTGAATGAAGGCTTTCTCGAAGATCGAAGCGAGATCTGCCTGGGGCGATTTCCCAGCTGTGTCGCCATACGCCATGACATCCTGGACGAACACGCGCTTTTCGTTTCGCTCGTATCCCGGGAAATCCACGAAGTATCCGTCGATCTTTCCTTGCGCGTTGTAGTGCGGAGTAACCAGGCTCGCCAGGTATTTGCGGCCCTCCTCGGTCTGGTTATAGGCGTTCAGGGTGGACAGTAGGTGGCAGTCGCCGATGTGTCCCTGCTCAATGTTAAACAGTGGCTTCGACGGATCCTGCAGGCGCTTGTGGATGTCCTCGAGCTCCTGCTGCGACATCATGCGCGTGTCCCCAAGGTCAACATCGTCCAGTTTTCCATCGCCATCAATGTCGATGTGGTTGCGATCCTTGGGAGTGAAGTAGAGGGCTTCTCTTAAAGAGGCAGCGGTATTGAGGGCTTCGTCTGAGAGAGTAGCTGTAGCGTCGTCGTAACTAGCCTTCAGCTCCCTTAATTTCGCCTCGTAATCTTCCCGGTGAGCGATGCGATCGAGGAAGGGGAGTGCCCAAAATTCATCCCACAGGTCGTCTGCCTGCCCACGGATGGAATCGACCTTCTGCTTCGCTTCTTCGAGCTTGAAGTAGTAACTCTTCAACGCATCTGCCGCTTGGAGGGTTCCGTCCTCCCAGTTGGCGAGTTCGGTCAGCTCATCGTTCTTGCTCCGTATGAAAGCCCTCTTTGCTTCCCCCTTCCAAGCTGTCAGGGTGGAGGCTAATTGGGAGATGTCGTTCCGGAGCGATCGGACATCGCGTGATTGGTTGCGTAGTTCGTTCTGGCACGACCAGATAGATCCGAGATCGCCAGGAGGCTGAGGGAAGAGTACAGCGAATGGTGAATGCATGGCAGACTCGTTTCTAGAGCTTGGAGAAAATGGACTTGAAGGTCTCGGCGATTTCGTCGTCCATGTCCTCGGTCGCCTGCGCCGTGTCGTGCAGCGCTCCCGAGGTCTTGTCCAGCCAACGTTGCGCCGCATCTATGTGTGCGTTGTACATGCCGGTGAAATAGATAAGTGCGGTGCCGACGGCAGCGTCGCCAGTGTCGACGGCGAAAGGGCTTGCCTTCTTGAGTTTGAACTCGGACATGTTGGCTGAGAGCTGGTGTACCGTGTCCGCTGCGGAGCGCACTCTTTCCGTGTCCATTTGAAAATCGCTCATGGCATCCTCCTTGATGTCGTGCTTAACAGATGGACTTTAGTGGGGGAGAGCACAAAATGCAAATCTCGGGTAAAGGGACGATGGGTGTTGCTGCGCTGCCCAGCTGGACATCAGACCGTGGCGCCTCCTGTTGATCCGTTCAGCGTGCGCGCTGTGCTCAGGACGTTACCTTCGGTCCTTCCGTAGCCCTAGGTGTCAGAGCCTCACTGTTAAACGCCGTGGTGACCGACGCCGGGGGTGGTGTGGGGGTTTTGCGCCATTAGAAGCGCTGTGTCGGCGTGTCGCCGGCGTGTCGCACCCTTGCATGGCGCAATTCCCCCCGTCGAGGGACCTGTCTGTGTTTTGGCCAATCCCGGGGGATGTGAGCTGCTGAAGCCGAGAGCAGGGGGTGGTGCCGCAAGGATGGGAGCACGGGAAACGGCGCTACAGGGATAAGAGAAACAAAGAAGCCAAGACGCAAAGAAGCTAAGAAAGCAACGAAAAAGCGTGACACCTCTGCGGTGTCACGCTGGCGGGGGTGGGGCGCGTGTCGTTCACGCGCCCCGCATAGGCTCAGGCGCGAGTGTGAGCGATCGAGAGAAGAGCGGGGGAAACGATCAGGGCGGTCAGAGCGATGACGATCGCGAAGACGACCGACGCGACGGAAGCAACCTGAAGGGCAGCGAACACGCCGAGGCCCGCGAGGACAACGATCAGGGCGATGAGAACGGAAGCCGAGGCGGTGGCCTGGGACATGGTGGGGGCGGTTTCAGCCTTGACGATCTGGTTCATGGGGTTCTCCTTATGAGTGTCTCCGCGCGGAAGCACGAAGCGCGCCCCGCACGCCAGCGTGTTTGTGAACCTGTTGGTCCGTGCCGCCCGGGTGGGCGACGGCATCAAAAAAGGGGGCTGACTCGTGGTCGCCCCCATTGGTGCAGCACCAATTCTACGCGGATTCCACCGCTCGGTCTATACCGCACAAGCCCTTGTAAGGCATGGCACAGCCATTGCAAAAAGCTATTAAAGCATTGTTTTATCAACGAAAAAGACATGCATGAAGATCAGTGGAGAACATGTTACTTCGTGCAAGTGTGCCCGAGTGGGGACTCCACCCGGGCACACAGTGTCACTCGGCTCGTGCCACATTCATAGCTTGGAGGCCCTTTGGTCCTTCAATCGCCTCATATTCGACCTTCTCGCCCTCTAGAAGAGTACGGCGCCCAGATTGGCCGATGATGTTTGAATAGTGCACGAAGACGTCGCCGGATTCGTCATCAGGAGTGATGAATCCGAAGCCTTTGGCGTCGTTGAACCACTTGATGGTCCCGGTAGCCATGGGCCCTCCTTCGTGTTCGCCCCAACGCTGGGGCACCGTTCGGCCCCGTCTGCGGAGTCGACATGGTCCCGTTGCCCCTGCCCGGCATCGATGCCCCCGGACTGGGCGTGCGGAATCACAGTCATACGGTACCGCACTCGCGGCGAAAATGTGGCTGACCTGCACAATCGTGACGAAGTAGTTTTCCGCGTGACGGCGCTACTTATCTCCACTCAGTCGAACTGGGACGATCGCCTGCACGTCCTCTCCCTCGAAGGCGACGCTCCCGATCGCCACGTCCACGCCAAAGACGCGCGCGAGGGTGTCCGCATTCATGACGGAGGATGCCGGGCCGACCACGGCCTCGTGAGTGGAGGAGAAGAGCGCGACCTGGTCCGCGACGCGCAGGGCGTGTGCCGGGTAGTGCGTGTTCATGATGACGGCGAGGCCTCGGTCCCTCACAAGGCGCTCGAGGAGCCCCAGGACGATCAGCTGGTTGCGGAAATCGAGGCCGGTCTCCGGCTCGTCAAGTACGAGGACGCGCGGGTCGGCGACGAGGGCGCGGGCGATGAGGATCATCTGAAACTGGCCGCCCGACATGGTCGCGCAGGGCATCTCGGCCAGGTGGGAGGCACCCACCTCGTCGAGGACGTCGCGGGCCATGCGTTCCTCGCGCGCTCCGGGCTGTGTGAGGGTGCGCATGTGCGGGGCGCGCCCGACCGTCACCATCTCGAGGCCGGTGAGCGCCACGTTCGATGCGTTGCGGGCCTGCGGCACGTAGGACAGGACGCGGCCCAGCGCGCGGGTCGACATCGACGAAATGGGGGTGCCGTCGATGAGTGTGCGCCCGCTGTCCCACTTCTGCAGGCCGATCATGGTGCGCAGCAGCGTCGTCTTGCCGGCGCCGTTCGGACCCAGGATGGCCAGGAGCGAGCGCTCGGGCACCTCGAAGGACACGTTCGTCAGGATTGGGGAGGGTGCGCCCGGATAGGTGAAGGTCGCGTTTTCGATGCTGATCATCGCGCTCCTCCCGTTCGGCGCAGCAGCACGATAAAGAAGGGGGCACCGATGATGGCCGTCAGGATCGAAATGGGGATCTCCGAGGCCGACAGGGAACGCGCGAGCGTGTCGATGACGATCATGAGCGCCGACCCGAGTAGCAGCGACACGGGGATCACCGCGCGGTTGTTCTGTCCGCACAGCATGCGCGCGCAGTGCGGTACGAGCAGGCCGACCCAGCCGACCTGGCCGCACATCGAAATGACCGAGGCCGTGATGACTGTCGACGCGACGATGAGGATCGCGCGCATGAGGGAGACGTTGACGCCGGCGGAGCGGGCCTCGTCCTCTGAGAGGGAGAGGATGTTGAGCTGCCAGCGCAGCGCCACGATGACGATGACGCCCGCGATGATGAAGGGGGCGCCCAGCGCGATCTGGTGGTAGGTGACCGCGGCGAGCGAGCCCATCAGCCAGTAGGTGATCTCGGGAAGCTGGCTCGTCGGGTCGGCCGTCAGCTTGAGGAGCGAGAGGACAGCGTTCGCCAGGGCGGAGACGATGACGCCGCCGAGCACGAGCGTGATGACGTTGAAGGCGCCCGTGCGAGTGCGTGAAATCGCCGTCGTGAATGCCATCGTCGCCAGTCCCGCGACGAGCGCCGCGGCCTGCACTCCGATCAGGTTCCAGTCCAGCAACAGGGCGATGACCGCGCCGACGCACGTGCCCGCCGCGACGCCCAGGGTGTCCGGTGTGGCCAGGGGGTTGGAGAAGAGCGACTGGAACGAGGCGCCGGCAACCGACAGGCCCCCGCCGATCAGGATCGCCACGATGATGCGCGGCGCTCGCAGGTCAAACACGACCGAGTTGACGCGCGGGGGCACCGCCGGGCCACCCCAGAACCGCGCGCGCACCGCCGCGACCACGTCCTCCAGGGACACGGAAAAACGGCCGATGAGCATGGCTGCCGCCGCGCACACGACGATGAGGGCGATCAGCGTGGGGACCACCCACACACGCAGCCGCCCGTTCCTGGTCAGCACAGACTTCATGATGTCCTCTCCCCGACGCGCGCCGGGAGTAAAGCGCATAAGGGACCCCGGCCTCGTCGATAGGGGAGACGAGGCCGGGGCCGGGTATCAGGACGCGGAGTCCGGGTTGATGATGCGCTGAGCCTGCTCGTCCGTGAGCGTGAAGTTGTACATCTTCTGGTAGTAGTCCTTCGTCATCGACACGAGGTCAACGTCGGAGAACTGCTCCGGGTACAGGGAGGCGCCGATCCAGTTCGCCACGATCGGGGAATCCGGGTTGGGGGTGAACCAGTTCCACATGCCCAGGCCGGTGGAGTAGACGCGGCCGGACTTCACGGAGCTAAGGGTAGACAGGTCCACGCCCTCGACCGAGTTCGTCAGGACAGTGTTCGCCGTCATGTTCGACATGCCCTTGCCGGTGACGAGGAGGACCTGGGGATCCCACGTGAGGACCTGCTCAAAGGTGACGGGCGTGTGCGAGGTGTCGGTGTCGCGCGTGACGTTCGTGTAGTTCAGCGAGTCGGCCCACTCGTTGGTGAACCAGCCGTCCTTGCCGCCCGCGACCGCGAGCTGGCCGTCGGCAGCGCCCATGAGCACCATCGTCGAGACCTTCTGGTCGGCAGGAACCTTCGCGGTGCGGGCTCGGGCGTCGGCGACCAGGTCCTTGCCGAGCGCGATCTTGTCGGCCATGTGGCCGTCCTCGTTGAAGACGTCCTCGAGGAGCTCCATCCACTCCGCGTAGGTCTCCGAGGGGTTGCCCAGCGTCGTGAAGCCGACGGCCGGGATGCCGGCCTTGCGGAACATTTCGCCGTGTTCCTTGTTGAAGGCGTTGTAGAAGACGACGTCGACGTTCAGGTTCAGGAGGGCCTCGGCGTTGAGTTCACCCTTGTCGTAGTAGCTGGTGTCCACCTGCATCATTTCGGGCGCCATCTCGGCGGCGATCGTCTGGCTCATGGCCTTGACGCGGGCGGCGCTCATGCCCACCAGGTAGGGGGCCTTGCCGTCGAAGTAGGCCAGGTAGGTGGATTCGATCGGGATCTGGTCGATGGCGACGCGAGTGACCTTCTCGGGCAGGGTGACTTCGTTGCCCGCGTGGTCGGTGATGGTGCGTGTCGAGGCGGCCGGGGCCTCCTGGGTGGTCGCCCCCGATTGGCTGGTGGCGGAGCCGGAGCCGCCTGCGCAGGCGGTGAGGGCAAGGGTGGCGGTGGCCAGGATAGCGGTCAGGGTGGCGAGGCGTGTTTTCATTGCGTCCTCTCGTGTTTAGGGATTGCGAGGGATATGCTACACAAAATTAGGTGTTCCTCACAAGGGTGAGTGTGGCATTATGACACGGTGTTATATCCCGTCGGCACGACGGTCGGCTCACGTCGTCTGTTGACTGGCTACAAATGCCCGGCTACCCTCGTGGAAATGACTCGAGACACCTCCTCATCCGCGCTGGTTAGCGCCTCCGGACGCACCCTCACGTCGAACTGGTGGCGAGTGGTCGCGATGATCTGGAGCGGTCAGGCGTTTTCCATCATCACCAGCGGCGCGTCGGGATGGGCGATCGTCTGGCACGTCACCACAACCGAAGGATCTGCCCTCAAGCTCGCCATCGTCATGGCCCTCTCTCAGCTGCCCCTCGGCCTTCTGGCACCGCTGGGCGGGGTCGCCGCTGACCGCTATAACCGCCGCACCGTCATGATTATCTCGGACCTGGGTGCGGGTGGAATGTCGCTCGCGCTGGGGGCGCTGGCCTGGCTGGGACACGGGAGCTTCGCACTCATATGCCTCTTTGCTGCTCTGCGCAGCTGCTTCCAGGCCTTCCACTTCCCCGCGATGAGTGCGGCCATGCCGATGCTGGTCCCCGAGAAGCACCTCATGCGAGTCAACACCTTCGACCAGGCCGTGGGGTCCATCGCCAACATCGGTTCCCCCGCCATAGGCATCGCCCTGTACACCGCCTTCGGGCTTCCCTACACCCTGGGTCTGGAGTTCGTCGGAGCGCTCCTGGCGGTCGCCGGCCTGGCGCTTGCGACGATTCCCTCCGTCGAGGCTGAGATGCCCCCAACCATCATGGGGCAGATTCGCGAGGGCTGGCGCGCGCTCAGTGTCAACGTTGGTCTCGTCTACCTCATCGTCGCCCTCACGGCCGGCATGATGGTGTTTGAAGCGCTCGCGGTGGTCTACCCGCTCATGGCGCAGCAATACTTCGGAGCCGACGGGGCAATGGTGTCCGTCGCCGAGGCGATCACCGGGACGTGCATGCTGGTCGGCGCGGTCTTCATGATGGCGTGGGGCGGGGGCAAACGCCTCGCGCTGCTCATCAGCGCCACGACCGTCGTCGTCGGCCTCCCCTTCGCCGCCGTCGGCCTGCTCCCGCGCGGCGGCTTCTGGGCCTTCGTCGCCCTCATGGGATTCGGCTGTATCTTCCTGGCGTGGTTCCACGCCCCCCTGATGACCCTCATCCAGAGGCATGTCGGGGAGGATAAGGTTGGTCGCGCGCTCGGGTTCTTCCAGCTGATGCTCGGGCTCGCGATGCCCGTCGGTATGGTCCTGGGCGGTGCCTTCGCCGAGAAGATGGGAGGCCCCGTGCTCTTCACCGCCTCCGGCGTCTTCTTCTGCGTACTCGGTGCCGCTATGTATGCCATCCCCCGCATCCGCGACCTCGACACCCCCGTGCCCGCCGCTCTTCCTCTCGACGACGAGGACGCGTAGACCCCGCGCGCGCCCCTTTCCCCAGAGCCGCAGGTGTGCACGGCCAGCTATACCCTGTCTCTCAAGGGAAGGAGTATCTGTGAGCGGAAGGAGAGATGCGATGCCCGGCAGTCTTGATCTGGAGCGCGCCCTCGTTATTGGTGTTGCCTCCAGCGCCCTCTTCGACCTGTCGGAGTCGGACGCCGTATTCCGCAACGAGGGCGAGGAGAAGTACCGCGCGTATCAGCGCGAGAACCTCGATGAGATCCTAGAACCGGGGGTTGCCTTCCCCTTCATCCGGCGCCTCCTAGACCTCAACGACCTCTCCGAGGACGAGCGCCTGGTCGAGGTGGTCATCCTGTCGCGCAACGACCCCGAGACGGGGCTGCGGGTCATGCGATCGGTCAAGCATCACGGGCTGGACATCACGCGCGCTATCTTCATGCAGGGGCGAGCACCGTACCAGTTTATGGGGCCGCTGCACATGTCCCTGTTCCTCTCGGCCAACGAAAACGACGTACGTGAGGCTATCTCCTTGGGGTTCGCTGCCGGACGCGTTGTGGGGCGCGCGGTGGCCGACGATGGGGGCACCGACCTGCGCATCGCCTTCGACTTCGACGGAGTGCTGGCCGACGATTCGGCCGAGCGCGTGTATCAAAGCGGCGGTCTGGCAAGGTATCAGGAAAGCGAGAGTGCCCTGGCCAAGGTGCCGCTCTCGCGCGGCCCAATGGCAGATTTCCTGCAGAAGATCAACCGGATTCAAGGGCTAGAGGACGTCAGAAGAGCCGATGATCCGGAGGGCTACAAGCGTCGGGTGCGCGTCGCGGTCGTCACTGCCCGCAGCGCCCCCGCCCACGAGCGGGCGATCAACTCGATCCGAGGGTGGGGCTTGAGCGTCAATGATGCGTTCTTCCTGGGAGGCATCGACAAGGGCCCGATTCTCGAGGTGCTACAGCCGCACATTTTCTTCGATGACCAGCGCCGCAACGTGGATGGGGCGGCTCGCGTTACCCCGAGTGTCCACATCCCCTTCGGGGAGCTGAATGGGGCGTGAGAGGTCGAAGCGCACGCGGTATGTTCAGACTAGTCAAGCAACGCGAGGGGTGTCCGGCCCGGCGGTCGCAGATGTGGGCGGGGCCTGGGAGACTAGACACATGAGCTCATCCGCGCGCGATGCCCGCCGCCTCACCCCCGTTGAGGTGGCGACCGCTGGCGCGCTCTCGGGCCTGGCCGTCACCTTCGGCCTCATCGCCGCGGTCACCCCCGTCTTTCAGCTGTTCTTTCAGGTCGCGACGGCCGTCCCTCTCGCCATGGTCTCCCTTAAACTGCGGCCCCGAGCCGCGTTCGCGGCCTTCGCCTCGACGATCCTCCTGGCCATCGCCGTCGGTGGCGTCGCCACGGCAGGCCGCTCCTTCCAGGCAGCCCTCGTCGGCCTCATCATCGGATTCCTCCACAAGAAGCGCGCCTCCTGGCTCCCCGTCTCCGGGGTCGCCGCCGGCCTCGGCGTCGTGTGGGGCATCGGTACCGGCATCGCCTTTTGGATCCTGTCCGACCTGCGCACCCTCGGCCTTGAAAGCATCCAGAAAACACTCAATGGCTTCCTCATACTCGTTGGCCGTATCCCCTATTCGGGTGCCGTTGTCGATGCCGGCCATCTGCTCGGCCAGTGGTTCGTCGACTGGTGGTGGATCTGGATCCCCATCACCCGCTTCATCGGTGTGGGCTTCCTGGTCCTCGCGGCCCGGTGGCTCCTCGGCGCTATCCTCAGCCGCATCTCCCTCGATGCGGGCTGGGACCCGCTCCTGGACGCAGCCGCCAGCTCGGCGGACCCGCGTGAAGGGGCCGAGGCCTCGTCCCCCCTGCCCCTCACCCTCACCGACGTCGACTTCACCTACCCGGGCGCCGACCACCCCGCCCTGCGCGGCGTCACGCTGAGCCTCGAGCGGCCTGAATTCACGGTCATCGTCGGGCATAACGGCTCGGGCAAGTCCACCCTGGCCCTCCTCCTCGCGGGTGCTGAACCCGGTTCTGGGACGCGCGAGGGTGGCGGCGTCCTTGGGGCTGTCGGTGGGACCGCACTCGTGGGACAGCGCTCTGAACTCCTTGTTCTCGGACAGAGTGTCTCCGAAGATGTCACCTGGGGCATGAACGCCGAGCATATCGCCGGCCTCGACCTCGATGAGCTGCTCGAGCGCGTCGGCCTCGCGGGCCTCGCCGATGCGGACCCGCGCTCTCTGTCCGGCGGGCAGCTTCAGCGCCTCGCGCTCGCGGGTGCCCTCGCGCGCTCCCCGCGCCTGCTCATCTCCGATGAATCCACCGCCATGATCGACCGCGCGGGCCGCGCCGAGATGCTTGACCTCCTCGCCTCCCTGCCCGCGCGCGGCATCGCCGTCGTCCACATCACCCACGACCCCGCCGAAAGCGCGCGCGCCGACCGCGTCGTCACGATCGACGGTGGGCGCATCCTCTCCGACCGCCGCGCGGGGGAGGGGAGCGCCGCCGCGGACGGGCTTCGCATCGACGGGGCCGGGGATCCTCCAGTTTCCCCCGCCCCCGATGCGCCGACTGTGTCTTCTGTGGCGGGCGCGCCCACCCTCATTAAGGCCGCCCACCTGTGGGCCGACCGTGTCGCCCACACCTACGACCTCGGCACCCCCTGGGAGAAGCCGGTCCTGCGCGACGTCAGCCTCATCCTCGACCCCGGCCAGGCCATGCTCATCACCGGGGACAATGGTTCGGGTAAGACGACGCTCTCACGCGTCCTCACCGGCCTGCTCGTCCCCACCTGGGGTCGCGTTACCCTCGGCGGGCGTCCCATGGAGCGCTGCGTCGGCGATGTTGCGCTCTCCATGCAGTTCGCGCGCCTCCAGCTTCAGCGCCCCTCCGTGCGCTCCGACATCCTCGCCGCCGCCGGTCATGGGCCGCGCATCGGCACCGGATCTGTGCATCGCAAGGGTGCCATCAGCCGCGAGGAAGGCGACCGCATCGTCGCTGAGGCCATGGAACTGGTCGGCCTTGACCCGGCCCTGGCGACGCGCGGCATCGACGACCTCTCCGGCGGGCAGATGCGCCGCGTCGCCCTCGCCGGGCTGCTTGCTTCCCACCCGAGCGTCCTCATCCTCGACGAGCCCATGGCCGGTCTCGACGCGGCCTCGCGCGACCTGCTCATCTCCGTCCTGGACGAGCGCCGGCGCGCCGGCCTGTCCATCCTCGTCATCTCCCACGACCTCGAAGGCATGGACTCCCTGTGCGACACCCACGGACGCCTTGCCGAGGGGGTGCTCTCATGATGGAACCCCACTCCGCCTGCGGGGCGACCGGCCCCGGCGGCGGCGCCAGCGAGGGTCGATTCTCGAGGACCCCTCCCGGCCTCGGCGAAGTACCCCCGCGCCCGAAGCCCCGGCGAAGCGCGGGCTTCCCCCTGCCTCGGCCACTGCCCTGGCCGACGCCACTGTCGCGCGCCTGGCCCGGCACCCTTATCGCCTGCTGGACCGTGCTCACCACGTGCGTGATCCTGTCGCCGCGCTGGTCGACGCTCGCGATCGTGGGAGGCCTCCTCCTCGTTGCCTCGCTAGTCGTCCGTCTCCCCCTCAGCGTCGCCCCGCGTCCGCCCATGTGGTTCGTCTCCGGTTTTATCGGCGGCTGTCTCGGTGCTTGGCTGGGGGATGGCCTCGAGCTCTTCCTGCGTGTCTCCACCCTGGCGCTCGTCGTCCTGTGGGGATCTGGGCTCATCGCTTGGGTGACGCCGACCGCCTCGCTCGCGGACGCTCTGCGTTTCTTCCTGCGGCCCTTGCGGCTGCTGGGGGCGCCGGTCGATCAGTGGTCGCTCGTCATGGCCTCCGCCCTGCGAGGCCTGCCGATGCTGCGAGATCAGGCGCAGGCGGTGCTCGATACCGCCAAGCTGCGCCTCGGACAGGACATGGCGGCGCTGTCGCTGCGCGGTTCCGCTCGCTTGAGCGTCGACGTCATTACTGCGATCCTGTCGGCCACCTCCCGCGGCGCGGCCGAAACCGGGCGCGCGATGTCTATGCGTGGGTCCATTGAGGCTCAGGATGGTGCGACTCGTGGGGCGCGCGTTCGACTCGGATGGGTGGATGCTGCTGTGATCGCTGCGAGCCTGTTGGGTATCGCTGGCATCGTTGCGTGCAGGTTGATGCCGTAGTATGCAGGTCGCATCTTTCGGCGAAATAGCGCGGTTTAATCTAGGTTGTACAGGGGCTTGTGCCCTGGGTCATACGGCGCTGATTTGACGCGGGGGGTGTGGTGCCCCTATTCTTTCTGGGTACGCGCGAGTGGCGGAATAGGCAGACGCGCACGGTTCAGGTCCGTGTTCCAGTGATGGAGTGGGGGTTCAACTCCCCCCTCGCGCACGATGAAACCGCAGATCCTTTGAGGATCTGCGGTTTTTGTTTGGGTTATAGGACAAAACGTGTTGGTTTTTGGGCTGTCTTTCGTTGCTACAAAGCCGAAAGGTGGGGGTTGGACTCGTTGTGACTTGAGTTCTTGGTTGGCCAGGTCGTGTTGGTTTTATCCCGGTTTTTGATTGATATTCCGCGGTAAGGTCGGGGTTTGAATCGGCTTGGATTTGGGGGGATGGGAAATCCTCGATGCAAAATCTGTGGTGGCACGACGCAAAAATGGGGCTCAACTCGAGCAGGTAGGCCAAGGTTCCGCTGTCTTGCGTGTAGGGCAAGCCAGTCTCGGCGTAACGATAGCCGTGCCCGGCATTTCAGTGCGTTTTTAGACTTCGTCACCGGCAAATACACCCTGGCCGATTACGGGCCCAAGGGACGCACCATACGACGGCGTAACGAACCATTTTGGCATCTATGGCCAGTTTCTCCATTGGTTGACGAGGTTAACCATGTGATCTTTGTTGACGGAATCTACCTGTCCCACAAGCTGGTGGTTCTTATTGCCTGCACCAAGACCCATGTGCTTGGCTGGTACGTGGCCAAGGGTGAGACCACCCGCGCCTGGCAAGCACTGATGTCTAGGATCGCGACCCCAGATGTTGTCGTGTGCGATGGTGGGCAAGGCATCGCCAGCGCGGTGAAGACCACCTGGCCTACCACCCGGATCCAACGCTGTGTCTTTCACGCCTATAGCGCGGTCAAGCGTAAGACCACCACCCGGCCACGCACTCAGGCAGGTGTTGATCTCTACAGTCTTGCTCAGGCCTTGCTCGAGGTCACTACCTTTGACCAGGCAGTGGCATGGATGAGCAAACTCGCCACCTGGAACACCACCTACAAGGAATTCCTAGCCCAGCGCACCCGGCTACCAGACGGACGTTGGGTTGCCACCCATGCCCGGCTGATCCAGGACAAGAACTCCCTCAACACGCTGGTCAAACAAGGCACGCTGTTTACCTACCTCGATCCCGCCCTTGACCTTAAAGGTGACCCCATTGCCAGGACGTCGAACCTGATCGAGGGCGGGATTAATACCCAACTACGCTGCGTGCTACGAGCCCACCGTGGCATGAGTCTTAATCACCAGGTCAAGACCATGTTGTGGTGGTGCTACCTGCACACCGAGTTCCCTGCCACCCCAGCACACATCCTTAAAACCGCGATCACCGACCAACAGATCATTGACCAATTCGACAAGGCCAGCCACCGCGCCCAAGCACAAGCCAAGATCGACAGGTGGGGAACCGCAGTTAACTGGACCGACTTCCACCACAGCAGAACCTGGCACGAAACCTACTAAACCGAAACCAACACGTTTTGACCTATAAGCCTTGCTTGTGGTCCCACGGGTGTTCCGGGCACCGCGTGGGGCCGGGCTGCTTTGTGTGCCCGTGGGCGGCGACCTGCCCGCTCGCCGTCCGCGCTGCGAGCCTTCGGCTCGGCGCGTCGCCTCGAAGCCCGGCCAGGCCCCGCCACCGCCCACGGGCACCGCAGCCTGGCCCGCCGCTTCCTGGGGGCGTCATGGGGGTCTCGCGTGTTGAGTTTTTGGGGTGCTCGGGTGCGTGTTGTTACAAACGTCGTCAATCCAAGGTGTTTTTCGTGTGGCTTTCTGCCCCGTTGTTACGAACGTCGTCAATCCGAGGGCTTTTTCGCTGAAAATGGCGGTTTTGGGCTTAGATTGACGATGTTTGTAACAGGGGTTCTCGCGGGGTGATTGGAATCGCGTTGGTTTGACGACGTTTGCAACATTGGCCGCCCACTGGTCCCCCGGCCGGGTCCCGCGCCTCGAAGCGTTCCCTATCCTCAGTTTCGCATGCAATTCCCTGACACCTGCAGTTCGTCACTTAGTGAAAAGCCCGGAATTTCAACGATTACGTTTCAAAGCATGAAGTGTACGTGGGGGAATTGCATACGAATATGTGCCGATCGGATCCCACCGCCACCCATGGGTGGCGCCGCCTGGCCCTGTTGACCAGGTGGGCCGGTTGTCTGAAACCGTCATTGCCTTTGCGGGTGCCGGCCGAGCCTCGACTGAAACCGTCGTCGCCTTTGCGGGTGAGAAATGGGTGTTCTTGGTGCAGTTTTCGGGTGCAGAGGTGATGGTGGTTTCAATGGTTGCTGTTCAGGGGCGCGCAGTGGTGTTGTCGGTTTCAACGTCGCCATCTTGTCGTGCCTCGTGCGCGAAGAAGTTCGCCCTGCTTGGTCTGGTGGTGGGCGTGAGCGCGAAAAAAGTTCGCCCTGCACGCTCAAAACACCCCAAAATTGGCGTTTCTACGCTTGCTGGGCGAACTTTTTCGCGGAAATGCTGCTGAAGGGGCCGTGCTGGGCGAGTTTTTTCGCGCCAATCGGCCCTGCGCCCAGGTCTTGTAGGCGACGTGGCGCACGAGGCTGGCTGCGGTGGGGGTTTTGCAGCATTAGAAGCTGGTTGGCGGCGTGTCGCCGGCGTGTCGTACCTCTAATGACGCCATTTCCCCCGTTTGGTGGCGGCCCGGCCGATCCACCACCAGGTGGGTTAACGTGCGCGTGAACGGGCCCAGGTGGCCACATGCCGGGTTTAGGCCGCCACCCATCGGGTTAACGTGCGGATTGGAGGGCCCATGTGCGCGTATCGGGTCCGCGTGCGCGTGAAAGGTCCTTCATGTCAGCTCGGTGCCCGCTGCCGGACACTGGCAGCCCGCATATCTCGCATCCCACACCCCATATAGTTGAAGATTCAATCGCAGCCCCATAGGCTGAACCCATGAAATACTTCGGATTCCTAAGCTTCGGCCACTACTCGAACGGTGGCCGCCACGGCATCACCGCGGCCCAGTCCCTTCATCAGGCGATCGACCTGTCCGTCGCCGCAGATGAGCTTGGCGTCAACGGCGCCTTCTTCCGCGTCCACCACTTCGCCGCGCAGGCGGCCGCGCCCATGCCGCTCCTCTCCGCCATCGCCTCGCGCGCGAAGGCCATCGAGGTGGGCACGGGTGTCATCGACATGCGCTAGCGCATGTCTGAGTTATGGCGTTGGACGGAATACCTATTGCTTGCGGGCACGCGCAGCCCGCAGTCCGTTGGCGATGACGACGACTTCGGCGACCTCGTGCACGAGGACGACCGCTGCCAGGCCGAGCACGCCGGTGATCGCCAGCGGCAGCAGCACAGTGATGATCGCCAAGGACAGCACGATGTTCTGGTTGATGATCCTGCCGCCGCGGCGGGCGTGGCGCAGAGCCTGAGGGATGAGGCCGAGGTCGTGGCCGGTGAAGGCGACGTCGGCGGACTCGATCGCGGCGTCGGAGCCGGTCGCGCCCATCGCGATGCCCACGGTCGCCCCGGCCAGGGCGGGCGCGTCGTTGATGCCGTCGCCGATCATCGCGGTCGGCGACGTCTCCGAGAACCTGGCGACGATGCGAGCCTTATCCTCGGGACGCAGCTCGGCGTGCACGTCGCCGATCCCGGCCAGCTTCGCCAGCGCAGCAGCGGTGCGGGAGTTGTCGCCGGTGAGCATGCTCACCTCGACACCCTGGTCGCGTAGGGTCCGCACGACCTCGGGGACCTCGGGGCGCAGCTCGTCGCGGACGCCGATCGCCCCGGCCAGGAAGCCGTCGACGGTGACGAGCACGCAGGTCTGCCCCTCGGCCTCCAGGTCCTCGACCCGGGCCTTGAGCGGACCGGCGTCGATCCAGCGCGGACTGCCCACCGCCACCCTGCGGCCGTCGACCAGGCCACCGATGCCGTGCCCGGCCTCCTCGGCCACGTCCTGCGCGGCGGGGGTTCCCCGGCCCGCGGCGGCGATGGCGGCGGCGAGTGGGTGCGTCGAGTGCTGCTCCACGGCGGCAGCCCAAGCAAGCACCTGCGCATCGTCGAACCCATGGGCGGCGACGATGGCGGTTACCTCGGGCCGGTTGCGGGTCAGAGTGCCGGTCTTGTCCACGGCCAGGTGCCGGATGCCGCCGAGGCGCTCGAAGGCGGCCCCGCTCTTGATGACGACGCCGAACTTGGTCGCCGCGCCGATCGCGGAGACCACGGTGACGGGCACCGCGATCGCCAGCGCGCAGGGGCTGGCCGCGACGAGGACGACCAGGGCGCGGGTGATCCAGGTCTCCGGGTCGCCGAGCAGGGACCCGAGCACGCCGACGAGGACGGCGAGGACCATCACGCCGGGCACCAGCGGGCGGGCGATCCGGTCAGCGATCCGGGCTCGGTCGCCCTTCTCGGCCTGGGCCTGCTCTACCAGTTCCACGATCGTGGTCAGCGAGTTGTCGGTGCCCGCGGCGGTCGCCTCGACCTCCAGCACGCCGGCGCTGTTGATCGCGCCCGCCGACACCGCTTCTCCGGGCGCGACCTCGACCGGGATTGATTCACCGGTGATCGCCGAAGTGTCCAGGCTTGACCGGCCCGAGCGGACCAGCCCATCGGTCGCGACCCGCTCGCCAGGGCGGACCAGCAGCACGTCGCCGACGGCGATCTCCCTGGCCGGGACCGAGGTGGAGGTCCCGTCGCGCAGCACGGTCGCGGTCTCCGGCACGAGCTTCAGCAGCGCGCGCAGCCCGCCGCGGGCGCGGTCCATCGCCTTGTCCTCCAGGGCCTCGGCGATCGAGTAGAGGAACGCCAGCGCGGCCGCCTCCTCGACGTAGCCGAGGATCACCGCGCCTACGGCGCTGATCGTCATCAGCAGCGCGATACCGAGCTTGCGCTTCACAACGAGATTCCGGATCGCACCGGGCACGAACGTGTACGCGCCCAGCAGCAGGCCCGCCCAGAACGCGACCAGCGCCGCGATGTGCAGCCCCGACCACTCCAGCGCCAGGCCGGTGCCGAACGCGACGCCGGAGAGGATCGGCACGACCAGGCCGGGATCACGCCACCACGGGCGCTCTGCCTCCTCTGCCTCGTCCGCGGGGCTGGTCGTCGGCTCGTCGCAGCCGCAGGCGGCGCTCACGAGGCGTCCCCCGAACTGCTCGCGGCGCAGCAGCTCGGAACCGAGCAGGCCGGGTCGATGCACGGCGCGCTCTCGTCCACGGCGAGGGTCACATCGACCAGTGCCGTCAGCGCCGCGGCCAGGTGCGGGTCGGCGATCTCGTAGCGAGTCTGGCGGCCCTCGGGCTCGGCGACCACGATCCCGCAGTCGCGCAGGCAGGTCAGGTGGTTGGACACGTTCGAGCGGGTCAGCCCCAGCTCGCGCGAGAGCACCGCGGGGTGGCTCGGGCTGTCGAGCAGGGACATCAGGATGCGGGAGCGCGTCGGGTCGGCCATGGCCCGGCCGAGCCGGTTCATGACGTCAAGACGCGAAGCAATGGTCAGCATGCACTGAACTATACAGCAGCCGCTGACCTAATGTCCAGTTGTCGCGGCTGCCGCACGCGCTGCGCGCGCTTGCCCTCGTGAGGCGTGATCACCTCTTGCGCCAGCGGGGCCACTTCGGCATCCCGCGGCCCTTCCAGGTCTCCACGAGACCCGCAACCCAGCGGACGGACGCGAAGAGCCCGTAGCCGGCCCCGGCGAGGCCAGCGCCGACCACGAGCCACCGGCCGATGCCGAGCCACACGCTCCCGTCCACGTCCAGCGCTCACTGAACACCCGTGATGAGCCCGGCGATGCCCATCCAGAGACCGGCGACGACCACGGCCACCGGCAGGAGAACGAGGCACATCGCGGCGGCGGCGGACCAGAGCTGTCGCGCCTCCAGCTTCGCCGTCGCGGCGATGATCCGCTCCGCCCGCGCGTTCGAGGCGTCGAGGCTCGCGATCATCGTGGCCGAAGCCTCCCCGGCGACCTGCTCGACAGCCTTCTGGACCCGTTCCTCGGTGCGCTTCTCGATCCGCTGGACCGCGCCGCCGACCTGGCTCACGAGCTACTGGTTCGCTGTGACCTGCGCCTTCAGACCCTCAATCGCCGAGGCTGTAGCCGTGCGATTCTTCTGCGCCTCCGCGACCAAGCTCTGCGACGCAGCGTTCAAGCTCTCGCTGTTAAGACTCTGCGCGAACTCGCCGAGCGTGCTCGCGATCTCGTTCTGCCTGCTCTCGATACTCGCGATCCTCGCGGACACGTCGCTGGAGGGCGAGGAGGTCGACGCCGGGGCCGTGATCCGCTCCAGCCGCCTCGTCGTCTCCTCGTCCATGACCTTCACGAACCCCGCGAGCTTCTTCTGCTGTTCGGTCAGCGTAGCGATCCTCGTGTTCTGCGCCTCGACGGCGGCGAGGATCGAGGTCAACAGCTCCATCGTCTCCGGACTGCCGAGCTGCTGCTGCGACTGCTCGGGCTCGTTCTGCTGCTTCAGCCTGTCGAGCGCGGATGCGCGGGGAACGTCGATAACGACAGACATCCGAAGTCCTCAGACATGAGTATCTTCCGGTTCCCCGCCACGGTACTTGGGCTGCTTGACCGGCTACTCATCCGGGAGCAGAACCCCGCGCTTCTAAGTCGCGGCCCCGGTGGGATCTTCTTGTCTGCAACCATTCTCCCACGAGTCGTCTCACCATTGCAATGACGAGTCGGCTCATGAGTCAGTCGCGACGCGGCTCTATCCGAATCAGGTCGGGGTCGAATTTCACGTGACCGGGCGTGATGGGCTCGATGGTCACCGTCACCAGCTCGTCCACGAGCATCCGGCGGCGGTCCACGTCCAACACCTTCCACTTCGCCTCGACCACCTCGCGGCGCTCCGCGGTGCCGACCGGCTCCTCGACGTCCGCGAGCAGCTTCGCCGCCGCCGACACCGAACGGTCGAGCAGCTCCGCGTCGATCTCGTCGATGCGGGCCTTCACGTCGTTGATCGCTGCCGTTATCTCCAGGACCGGCTGATGGATGTCGCGCAGCAGCGGGCTCAGCTCCTTCACCCGATCGACCAGGGCGTTCCGCTCCGTCAGCAGCTCCTCGCGATCCGGCCCATCGTCCTCCTGTGGCATCACGAGGTCGTGCACGTCCACCGAGGACAGACGCGTGAGCACCGCCTCGGTGACCATCGCATCGACGGGCTCGCGCTGGTGGGTGAGATGGAACTGCTCGCCGCAGCGGTACGTCGGCTGCTTGCGGCTGTTCGTCCCCGAGACGAGCGTTGCGCCGCACTTCCCGCACAGCCCGATCGTGGACAGGAGATACTTCGGCTGGTTCCCCTGCCTCGCCGACCTCCGCACGTTGTCCTCCAGCTTCGCCACCGCGGCCCGCCACGTCTGCTCGCCGACGATGGGCGGGAACGCCTCGCCCTGAACCGGGTACAGCTCGCCCGACGCGTAGTGCTTGATGTAGCCACAGTAAAGCGGGTTCGCGAGCAGGTAGCGCACAGCATCGACGGAGAACTCCGACCCACGTGCGGTGAAGTGACCGGCGCTGTTCAGGTCCGTGTTCCAGTGATGGAGTGGGGGTTCAACTCCCCCCTCGCGCACGATGAGATCACAGATCCTTCGGGGTCTGCGATTTTTGTTTTTCGCCGTGTGTGGTGGTGGCGCGCTCGGGCAGGCGACGTGCTCCCCGAAGGGGTAGTGGTGGGGTGCCTTGGCTGGCACGGCTAGTGTTTTGGAGGTGGGCGCTGCACCCTTTAGGGGGCGCTGCACCCGATCAGAAGGGGTGTTATGCATACTGATCGGGTGTAGTGCCCGTGTGAACAAGGGTAATCACGGGCCTGTGTGCCGTTTGACGCGCGTAAAGCGAGGGGGCGGCGCCCAGGTGCCCCGCTCCTATCTCGCACCCCACACTCGATATAGTTGAACATTCAACCGATATGGCGTAGGGTGACGTCATGAAATACTTCGGATTCCTGAGCTTCGGCCACTACTCGAACGGTGGCCGCCACGGCATCACTGCCGCCGAGTCCCTTCATCAGGCGATCGACCTGTCCGTCGCCGCAGATGAGCTTGGCGTCAACGGCGCCTTCTTCCGCGTCCACCACTTCGCCGCGCAGGCGGCCGCGCCCATGCCGCTCCTCTCCGCCATCGCCTCGCGCACGAAGGCCATCGAGGTGGGCACGGGTGTCATCGACATGCGCTACGAGAACCCCCTCTACCTCGCCGAGGAGGCTGCCGCCCTGGACCTGATCGCAGACGGCCGCACCGCCCTCGGCGTCTCCCGTGGCGCCCCCGAAATCGCCAACAAGGGATGGGAATCCTTCGGCTACCGCTCCGAAGAGCGAAATGGTGCCGACCTCGCCCGCGCCCACTACGAGCGCTTCCTCGACGCCATCGACGGAAAGCCGATGGCCGAGGCAGCACCCCTGCACGAGCAGTACCCGACGCAGATGAACCCGGGCACGCCCCTGCCGGTCCTCCCGCACTCGCCCGGCCTGCGCTCGCGCATCTGGTACGGCGCGGGATCCAACGTCTCGGCGATTCAGGCGGCCCGCGACGGCGTCAACCTCATGAGCTCGACCCTGGTCTTCGAGCATGGGGATAAGCCCTTCGGAGACATCCAGGCCGAGCAGCTGCGCGCCTACCGTCAGGCGTGGGCGCAGGCTGGCCATGGCTGGACGCCGCGCGTGTCCGTGTCGCGCTCGATCTTCCCGCTCCTGTCCGAGCGCGACCGCGGCCTATATGGCCTGAGCGCCTCGGGAGACCAGGTCGGACACCTCGACTCGAGCATTGCGACCTTCGGGCGCACGTACGCGGCCGACCCCTCGACGCTCATCAAGCAGCTGAGCCAGGATCGCGCCCTCGCGGAGGCCGACACCCTCCTCCTGACGATCCCCAATCAGCTCGGATTCGAGGAAAATTGGTCGATTATCCGCAACTTCGCGGAGTATGTGGCCCCCGCGCTCGGGTGGAAGCCGGCGCGTCCGGGCGTCCTCCCGACGGGCTACGACATCGACGAGGCCGTGGCCGAGTAGGGGGTCCCGTGAGGACCGACTGACGGAGCCGGCGTCAAGCTGGGGTGGGGTATTGGAAAGCCCCACCCCAGTTTTCCTTTTTGTATGCGCTGGCATACACTGGTCGGACACTATCCACGCAAGACGATGAGGTCTTCACATAATGGCTCGACGCTCCAGGGGCGCGGTGTCAATCAATCCGCGCTCCGCTCAGAACATGTCCACGCGACCGGCTGCAATCGCGAAGAAAAAGCAGAGGATCAGCCCGGTCAAGGTATTCGGCGCCGTGGCGGCGCTGGCGTGTATCGTGACCTGCCTGTTCGTGCAGCTACCCGGCCTGGATGTGGCCGGTACGCGCATGTTCGGCATCTTCCTGGCGGCGATTCTGCTGTGGGTGACGGAGGCGGTGCCGCTCGCGGGCACGGCGGTCCTTGTCATTTTCCTGGAGGTCCTGTTCATTTCGGACCACGCTCTGCTGAGCGTGGGCGAGGGCGCCCCGGCATACACGAAGTTCTTTGGTGCGCTGGCTAACCCGGTTATCATCCTGTTCCTGGGCGGCTTCATGGTGGCCGACGGCGCTGCCAAGTACAAGCTTGACCGCGCCCTGTCGGCGGTCCTCCTCAAGCCCTTCATGGGCAAGCCGCGCCTGACCGTCATGGGCGTCATGCTGATCACCGCGATCATGAGTATGTTCATGTCGAACACGGCGACCACGGCGACGATGTTCGCCGTCATGATGCCCGTCATCATGGCCCTGCCCGAGGGCAAGGCGCGCACCGGCATCGCCCTGTCGATCCCGGTCGCCGCGAACGTTGGCGGCATGGGCACGCCGGTCGGCACGCCCCCGAACGCGATCGCTCTGGGCGCGCTGGAAAACGCGGGCGTGAAGGTGACCTTCCTGCAGTGGATGCTTGCGGCCGTCCCGCTCATGCTGGTGCTCCTGGCCCTGTCGTGGGCTTTCATCGCGTGGCGTTACATCCCCACCGACGCCACGTTCGACATCGACACGTCGGCACGCTTCGAGAAGTCGCGCAGCGCGATCATCTTCTACTCGGTGGCGGGTCTGACGATCCTCCTGTGGATGACGGAGTCCCTGCACCATATTTCCGCCAACGTCGTTGGCTTCCTGCCGGTCGTGGTTCTCCTGATGACGAAGGTGATGAGTGGGGATGACCTGCGCGCCCTGGACTGGCCGGTCCTGTGGCTGGTCGCCGGCGGTATCGCGCTGGGTTCGGGTGTGGCCGCCACCGGCCTCGACAAGTGGATGCTTGGCTCGATCCAGTGGGCCTCGATCCCCGGTATTCTTCTGATCTTCGTGCTGGCCCTCGTGGGCTGGGTGACCTCGAACGTTATTTCGCACTCCGCGTCCGCGAACCTTCTGATCCCCATGGGTATGGGCCTGGCGGCGACGGTCTCCGCGAGCGCCGCCGAAATCGCCATCGTCATCGCCCTGGGCTGCTCGCTTGGCATGTGCCTGCCGATCTCGACCCCGCCGAACGCGATCGCGTACTCGACAGGTACGACCCCGACCCGCGAGATGGCGATCGTTGGCATCGTGGTGGGTGTCGTGGGCATCATCCTCCTGGCGTTCATCGCGCCGCTGACCTGGGGATTCATCGGGGTGATGTGACGTGTTCGGGGACGAGGCCACGGTCGGGTCGGGGGCGGCGCGCCCCCGGCCGGGGCTGGCCCACGGGTGGACGCAGGGGCCCGCAGCGGAGGACGCCTCGGTGCTGGCCCGCACGGACGTGCGCAGCGGCGGGCACCGAGCCGGCTACCCGATTCACATGCTGGTCGTGGGCAACGACTCGCGCTCGATCGCCGCGCCCGTCACGAGGGATCTGGCGTACGCCTTCCCGGGCCTGTGCCTGGACCGTATCGACGGGATTGAGGACCTGGCCGGCTACGAGGCCAGCCTGAATGTCGGCGACCACGTGCTCATGGGCCTGGTGACCTCCGAGGTTGACGACATTGACGCGCTCATTGACCGTGCGAGGACCTTCCCGGCGCTGCAGTGCATGCAGTGGGTGGTGGTGACGGATAAGTCCGAGCATCGCGACCTGGCTCGGTGCATGCAGTCCTGCGCGCTCGCCTCGGTCTTGAAGTCTCCGTGGACGGTGCCGCTGCTGGCGGGTCAGGCGTATTCGACGATGGTGCGCTACCTGCAGGGGTGCGGCTATTCGGATAGGCAGATCCGCTCGCTCATCGCTGATCCGCCGCCTTTTGCCGTGCAGGGCCCGCTCTTGGAGGGTCTGGACCGCGACGAGCACGAGGTCGTGATGGAGCTCCTTGCAGGCGTCGAGCGAGTGCTCGGCCAGAGGCCTCGGCTGATTGTCCCCGAGGGGACGCAGCTGGTGACCCAGGGTGAGCCGGTGGGTGCCGTCTACCTGGTCCTTGATGGCCAAGTGTCCCTGCACAGGGATTCGCCGCAGGGCGAGGTCCTGGCGCACCTGGCCTCGTCGGGACCTCTCATCGGCCTCGTGTCGCTGGCCCGCGCCGAGGACGCGTTCTTCACGGGCGAGACGGCGACCGAGGTGACGCTCGTGCGCTTGACGACCGAGCAGCTCCAGATCGTCATTTCCGAGGACCCGTCGATCGGCGCGACGCTGACCGCGCTCGCGATCCGCTCGCTGACGCGTCGCCTCATGCGCGCCGAGGACCTCCACCTGGAGAATGCGATGCTTGCCGAGGACCTTGAGGCCCAGAAGGAGGCCCTCGCTGCCACGCTCGAGGACCTGCGCGCTACCCGCGCCGAGCTGGTTGAACGCGCGCGCTTCGCAATGCTCGGCGAGCTGAGCGCCGGCATCGCCCATGAGCTTAACAACCCGGTGACCGCCCTCGTGCGCGCCGCCAAGCACCTGCACGAGGACGTCGACGCGGCGCTCGCGGCCCCGGCCCCGGCCTCGTCGAGGGAAGCGATGGCCCGGGCGCTGACCGCACCCCCGCGCTCTACGTCGGTTGAGCGCGCCCTCATGAAGGAGCTGCTGCCCGTCGTCGGTGACCGCACGCTCGCCCGGCGCCTCGTGCGCGCGGGGATTCAGGGGGCGGACGGCGCTCGTGCGCTCGCGCAGATTCCGGGAGGCATCGACGCGTACGAGGCCGGGGCGCGCCTGGGCGGGTCCCTGCGCTCGGTGCTCGCCGCGGGTGACCGCGTCATCGAGCTGACTCAGTCCCTCAAGGGATATGCGCGCCCGGACGCTGAGGACCTCAAGCCCGTGGACGTGCGTGAAGGCATCGACGATGTTCTGCGGCTCACCGCTCACAGGGTCCGAGGCATCCGCATCGACTGTGACTATGAGGATGTGCCGGCCGTGCGCGCGCACCCCGCGAAGCTGCAGCAGGTGTGGACGAACCTCATCGTCAACGCCGCCGAGGCCATCGAAGATGAGACAGCCGATCTGGTTGCGGCCGCCGAGGCATCGGGCGGCGTGCCCGAGCTGCCTGCCCGCGGCGAGGCCGAGGCCCTCATCCGCATCACCGTGCGTCCCACGCCCGAAGGCGTGAGCATCAACATCCAGGACAACGGTCCGGGCATCGACCCGGGAATCGTCGACAAGATCATGGAGCCGCACTTCACCACCAAGGCGGGGCGCGTCCGATTCGGGCTGGGCATGGGCATGTCCATCGTCCGATCCATTATCGCCGATCATGGGGGCACCCTCACGATCGACTCTCACCCGGGATCCACGATCATGCGGATCTCGTTGCCCGCCCAATCACACGAGGAGGAATCATGACCCTGACAATCCTGTCCCTTGAGGACGAAGCGGACGTGCGCGACGCGCTCGAGCGTGATCTTGAACAGTTCTGGGACAAGATCCGGCTCGAAGTCGCCGAGGACGTTGACGACGCCTGGACCGTCATTGACGAGATCGTCGACGACGGGGACGAGTTGGCGCTGGTCCTGTCCGACCATCGCCTGCCCGGAAAGTCGGGCGTTGACTTCCTCGTGGAGCTCATGAAGGATGAGCGTTTCGCCGCGACCCGCACGGTGCTGGTCACCGGCCAGGCGGACCAGTCCGACACGATCCGCGCCGTGAACCAGGCGGGCCTGGATTACTACATCGGCAAGCCGTGGAATCCCGAGGAGCTGCAAACGGTCGTGCGCGACCAGCTCACGGAGTACGTGCTTGAGTCCGGCGTGAACCCCCTGCCCTACGTGAGCGTGCTCGACGGCGTGCGCGTCATGGAGGCAATCCGCTAAACCCCACAGTGAAGGGCCGCCGCACAACCAACAACGGTTGCGCGGCGGCCCTTCGTGTCAGCAGTGGGGGCCTCAAGTTGTCGGCTCGCACGACCACAAAGGGAGCGACTGCCAGTTATCGGGCGTGCCCGTCGCTCGCAGGGGGACGATGTCGGTAGCGGGAAAGGTAGCGAGAACCGCGGGGAGGGCGGTCCCGTCTCCTAGGCCCATCGTGCGGATGAGGTACTGGATGAGAGTGAGCTGGTCGAAGCACTTGTTTCTCTTCGGAGACAATTGTGTGATGCCCAGGGTTTCGGCGTCTTTCGGTAGCTTTACCTGGTGGAGTGTTCGATTGAATAAGCGCCCCTGGTGTGCGCAAATGTTTCGCAGAATTCTAAGGTTTTCGAGCCAGGAATTGACCTGTGATCGAGTCAAGTGGAGTGAAGTTGCGATAGTGTCTTGGCAATGAAAAGGTGCCATCTTGAATAGCAGAGCGAGCTTTCCCCACTCGAGGATGTGCACTGCTACCCATACGGGTAGTTTTCCATTGTATTCGTCTCGGTAGTGGCGAATGAAATCTTCTTGCGATCGTTTGCGGCTTTTCTCGTAGGAATATATCCATTTCCTATATTTCTTGGTTTCGTGCTTGTTTTCCTTATCGAAACCTGATGGGCCTAGCCGCGAAGACGCAAGGTGGAGATGGGGATGCTCCTCTCCGAGCGTGTAGCCGATGAGTGCTCGTAATCCCACTTCGATCCGTGAGAGTTCTTGAAAAGTTGTCGCACGGAGTCGCTCATCGAATTTGTAGAGCGCTAAGACCTGTTCTAGCTTCGTGTTGGGAGAAAAAATATCAGAGCGCGTCTGTGTTATGTCATCGTATTGACGAAAGGGATAATAGTAACCAGAAAGCCTGTAGTAGCTGATCGTCTCGAGTGTTTGCTTCGCTGTTTTACTATCGTCAATAGTCATGCCCCGTGATCGAAGTAGGTCGATCTGTTGATCAATACTCAAAAATGGCTTTTCCATTGTTATGCGCCCTTGCATAGAAGAAAACCGGCCCTGGACCTTGCGGCGGAACCGGTGTTGATGACGCAAGTATATCTCTGTCCTGTCAACATGTCAACTAGATGCACGTGTGGTGCATCATGGCACGGCCTTACATGCTGTCGTTGACTCACTTGCTTCGGGTTGCCGGTGACAAGAAGACAGTCCCTGGACCCTTCGGCGAGGAAAGGGCGGTCTTGGCCGGCCACGTGATTCGTGTCAGTTTTACGCCTGCTGGCCCGGGTCGTTGCACATCGTGATGCCCTCGAATCCGGCGGCGCCCAGCACCTGGAAAATCTCGTCGAGGAGGACCATCGGCTCGGCCGTTCCCGCGGCGAACTCGGGGTGACGGATCTCGATGGCGGCCATCCCGCGCGGATCCGTCACCGGCTCGGTGTCGAACTTCTCCGACAGCAAGCGGTTCGCCTCCTCCAGGTCGGTGGGGGAACCGAACGCCCAGGTCACGGCCTTGTTGCCTGCGCCCGTGAGGGTACGCTGAATGTACATGCGCGTCATGAGGATGTGGCGTCCGTGACGGGGGAACACGTCGCCCACGCGGGTGAACAGCGCGATGTCCGCCAAGTCCCCGCCCAGCGACGAATCCACGAGGGCGTATGCGTAGGCGCCGATACCGCGCAAGGTGAGGGCGTCCGCGAGGAGGCCCATGACCTCGTCCCCGAAGGGTTCGGACTGGAAGTACACGCCCTCGCCGACCTCCGGCGCGTCAGGGCCGAGGAGCGTGATATCGAAGCCCGCGTCAGCCAGCGCGTCCCGCACGAGCGCAACGTTGTGCTCCGGGAAGGGGTGCAGCGCGGCCGCGTTCGCGGCGATGCGCTCAATAAACACATAGGTGGAAAAACCAAGCTCAGCCATGCGCTCATTGTAAGCGCGCGACAAGCACGGCATGCGACGAGGCCGTGGAACCCCGGGCGGTTGAACGCTTGGGGAGGCCACGGCCTCGTCAATGACGGAGAATCAGCGCAGGCACAGGCCCTGTTCGTTGAGGATCTCCATGATGGGGGAGACGTGCGCGCCGCCCACGCCGATGTTGGTGGCAACCAGGTGGGTGAAGGACTCGAGGCGCGAACCCGAGCGCAGGTCGTAGTACTCGGTGACCTCGCGGTCGTAGTCGGTGAGCGTCTCGGAGTAGGACTCGACGCGCGGGTACGTGTTCTTCGCGGTGACGACCGACAGGGGCATGCGCGGCTTCTGGCCCGGATCCTGGTCCGGGTGGCCGACTAGCAGGCCGACAATCGGGAAGGTCAGCTCCGGCAGTTCCAGCGCCTTCACGGTCGCGCGCGGATCGGCGAGGATTGAGCCGAGGTAGACGGTGCCTAGGCCTATCGACTCGGCGGCCACGACCACGTTCTGCGCGGCCAGGAGCGCGTCCTCGACGGCGGTGAGGAACAGGTTGATCGAGCCCAGAGCCTCCGAGGAAACACCCTGTTCGGCGCGGATGCGGCTGTTGCGGTACAGATCGGCGACGAAGATGAACAGGTCGCCCTTCGTGCCGCCCACGTAGGGCTGGCCGGAGGCGGTGCTGATCGTCTCGCGCACCTGTGGGTCAGTGATGTGCAGGATCGTGCACGCCTGGAGGAAGGAAGAGGTTGCGGTATGGCGCGCCACGTCCATCAGCGTGGTGACGTCTTCCTCGGTGAGGGGCTGGTCCTTGTAGGCGCGGATCGTGCGGTGGGCGAGCTGGCTCGCAATCGTTTCGTTTGTCATGCGTTCATTCTACGATTGGGAGTGTGAAACGAATTGAGCCCTTTGGACCTTTTGCGTTGGCACCAAACGTCACCCCCGTCGCTGTTCCCTCCCCGGCAGGTGAGCTCAGTGGCCTGCTGACCGGCCCGAGCGCCCCGGTCCTCGTCGACGGCACACCTGCGATCTCTGCCGTCTCGGCCCCGGGTGGCACGGGGGAGAGCCGCGCGCTCCTCGTCCCCGGCTACACGGGATCCAAAGAGGACTACTCGACCGTCCTGCCGTTCCTCGGGGAGGCTGGCTGGGATGTCCTGGCCTACTCGCAGCGAGGCCAGGGCGGGTCCGCCGCGCCTTCGGGCCTGGGCGCGTACGGGATGAGCGACTTTGTCGGTGACCTTATCGCCGTCGCCGAGGCCTGGGCCGGGACTACGGGTCGCGTGCACCTCGTGGGCCACTCCTTCGGTGGCATCGTCGCGCGCGCGGCCGTCGTCAAGCGCCCCGACCTCTTTGCCTCCGTGACCCTGTTCTGTTCGGGTCGGGCCGTGTACGACTGGATGAACACCCTGCCGATCCTTGACCCCCTGCCCACGGGCCCCGGCGCGCGCCAGCAGGTGCTGCGCACCTACTTCCCGGACATGAAGTTCGACGAACTCGGCGTCGGATGGGCGGAGTTTCAACGTATCCGAGCGCTGGACACGGCCTCGGAAAACCTGGTGGGCATCGCCCGCATCCTCTCCCAGCTGCGCCCCGACACCCCGGCGCTCGCGGCCACGGGCGTGCCCGTGCACGTGCTGTACGGGGACCAGGACGAGATCTGGCCGCCCTCGTGGTACGCCGAGGAGGCCGCAGACCTGGGGGCTCGCGAGAGCATCATCCGAGGGGGCACGCATAGCCCGCAGCTGCAGTTCCCGCAGCAGTGGGCGGAGTTTGCCAGCGCGTACTGGACGGACGTGGAATCGGGGGCGCTGGTCTGGTCCATGTGACGCGAGATGCTGTGACATCGTCCCAAAACGGGCCTTGTGATGCGTATCTGTGCGGATGGATGCTTAGTATTGTGTTTATGAACAAGCGTTCCATCCTCACTGCAGTGCTGGCCCTCGGCCTGGGCGTGACCGCCCTGACCGGCTGCGCCACCGATTCCGATTCCGCTCACTCCTACGTGACCCCGAAGGACGTCAAGACGGTCGAGCGTCCCATCGCTCAGATCGACGACAGCGGCATCAAGGTCCCCGAGAAGCGCGACCTGAAGATCAAGCTGGCCGACTCCGACAAGGCCGCCAAGTGGAAGATCGAGGTCTCTGACCCCACGGCCCTCGAGGTCGGCAAGTCCGAGAAGAACGTCGTCACCCTGCACCCGCTGCGTGCGCTGGGCGAGGACGACGACCCGGTGACCGTGAGCCTGACCGATCCGGACGGCATCACCACCGACTTCAAGGTGACCATCACCGAGGGCGCCAACTGATTCCAAACTCACAACGCTTCGGGCCCAGGATCTGCGGATCCTGGGCCCTGTGCGTTGTGTTGCGGCCGTTCGGTGCTGGATGCTACAGAGTATCGATAAACTCCCGCAGGCCGCGCAGTGGCAACACCAGGTGGTTCTCCGCTCCCGGGCAGGGAACAAAGTTCGAGGACTGGCTGAGGTAGAACTCGCGCGCCTGGTCGTTGGCGCAGTGGACCAGGAGGGCAGCGAATCCCACCTCATTGCTGAGCTTGTGGGCTCGCAAGAGTGCGTCTTTGAGCAGGGCTGCGCCGATGCCTCGTCCCTGCGCGCGCTGATCGACGGCGAGGCGCGCAAGGATGAGAACAGGGCATGGGTCCGGGCGTCGTCCCGGTTTGAGAGCCTCTGGGAGGTCGCTCCGTGATACAGCCCCCATGGCCAGGGCATAGAAGCCCAGTGTCTCTGGTTCCTGCGTTGTGACGAAGACGCGCGCGTTTCGGGCTCGGTGGTTCTGCCACGCAAATCGGTGGAACCAGTCGTCGATCTCGGCGTTGCCCGACTGGAATCGTCCTCGTTCATCCTCGTGTTTAAGGAGACGAGGCTCTTGCAGGGCTGATACGTACATCACTGATCAGAAGTGCGCGGAGCAGTCAGATTGATGTGCGTACCGAAGGGCGAGGGGCGCTCGAAAAGCTTGCGCAGCTTGGGGTCGTCCGTCGGCGGGGTCTGCAGGATCTCTTCGAAGCGGGCGTATTGTTCGTCGTTCATGAAGAAGATGCGCTGGTCGGCGAGACGTCGCTGCGCTTCCAGTGTTGCAGTGGAGAGAACGAAATCACTGATGCTACGGGCGTCCTGTTCGGCCGCTCGACGAATGAGCGCATCCTGTTCTTTGGTGAGGCGCAGGTCCAGGCGCTCTGTCTTTGTGGTACTCATTGGAGTCTCTCTTTCTTCTGTACGGCGTTTATCCGTACGTCCGCCTAACGTAGCATAGATCTATGCAAAGAACCACTTCTGTTAGCGCCCTTCAAAGTGTTCTGTCCCATACATGTGAGAGGGTTATATGGTGTCAAGGCGTTGCACGTTAGCGCGCTAGCTAGTACTTTGGTCGCGCAGAGATGAGGCCAGCTCGCAGTCGCCCTGCCCGGTCGTTAGTGCAGAATGCGCGCCAGGAAGTCCCTGGTGGCCTGCTCGCGCGGGTTATCGATGACCTGCTCGGGCGGGCCCTGCTCGACGATCTGTCCGTTTCGCAGGAACACGACGCGGTCTGCCGCCTGGCGGGCGAAGCTGATCTCGTGCGTCGCCATGAGGATGGTCGATCCCTGCTCCTTGATCTCGCGCACGAGGTCCAGGACCTCGCCGACGAGCACCGGGTCCAGCGCAGCCGTGATCTCATCCAGCAGGAGCAGCTCCGGGTTTGTGGCGAGGGCGCGTGCGATGGCGACGCGCTGCTGCTGGCCACCCGACAGGCGATCCGGATACTCCTTCGCCTTGTCCTTCAAGCCGATGCGGTCCAACAGCTCCATGCCGCGCTCGTGTGCGCGTTCCTTCTCCCAGCCGTGTACCTTGCGGGCGGCCAGGGTCACGTTGTCCAGCACAGACATGTGCGGGAACAGGTTGTAGTGCTGGAACACGACGCCAATGCGCGCGCGGATCTGATCCGCGTTCGCGCGCGGGTCCGTGATGTCCTCGCCGGCCAAGAAGATCTGGCCGTCGTCCACCCGCTCGAGCAGGTTCGCGCAGCGCAGCAGCGTCGACTTACCCGAGCCAGACGCGCCCAGGAGGACCACGACCTCGTGCGCTGCGACGTCCAGGTCCAGGCCGCGCAGGACGATGTTGTCTCCGAAGCACTTGACGACGCCGACGGCGCGCAGGACCGGGGTGGTGTTGTCCGAGGTGGGGGAGGCCTCGTAATTCGTGGGGACCGACATCAGACGGTGCCTCCCATCTGCTCGCGCTTACGCAGTCGGGCCGTGTACCAGTCCGACAGGCGAATGAAGGGGAACGACAAGATGATGAACAGCAGGCCGGCGACGACGTAGGACGTCATGTTGTAGGTCTTAGCCTGGACCATCTGTGCCGAACGGATCGCGTCGACCGCACCCAGGACCGAGATCAGGCCGACGTCCTTCTGCATGGAAATGAAGTCGTTCATCAGGGCGGGGGTCACCTTGCGGATCGCCTGCGGAACGATGATCATGCGCAGCGTCTGCCCGTGAGACAGGCCCAGCGAGCGCGCTGCGTAACGCTGGGAGGGGTGCACGGAGTCCAGGCCCGCGCGCAGCACCTCGGCGACGTACGAGGAGTACGTGAGGATCAGCGCGACCGTGCCCAGGAACGCGGTCGGGATACGCGTCGTCGGGTTGAGCGCCGGGATACCGAAGCCGATCAGGTAGAGGACGACCAGGAAGGGGACGCCTCGGAAAATGTCCGTGTACGCGGCCGCCAGGAAGCGGATCGGGAAGAACACGGGACCGGCCAGCGTGCGCGCGGCCGCCAGCAGGGTTGCGAAGACGGCGACGCCCAGCACCGAGATCAGCAGGATCCGGATGTTGAGCCACAGGCCGGCCAGGACCTGGGGGAAGGCTTCGATGAAGTACTTGCCGTTGAAGAAGGTGTTGCGGGTGGCCTCCCACCCGTCGGAGTGGACGACCACGGCGATGAGGACTCCCGCGACCACGATCGTGGAAGCCAGGGAGATGAGAATCGACCGGACCGTCTGCTTGCGCCGATAAGCGCGGCGGCCACGCTCCACCGCCGAAACGGTGAGCGTGGCCGCCGCGTTACTTGAGTAGTCACTCATGAGTGTGGGGCCTCACTTGAGGGTGGGCACGTTCTGTGCCTCGTTCAGCCACTTTTCCTGCAGTTCGGCAAGCTTGCCGGACTCGGCCAGGCGGTCGACCGCGGCGGAGACCGTGGGGGTGAGCTTGGAGCCCTTGGGCAGGACGATGCCGTATTCCTCGCCGCCCGTCGTGTCGTCGAACTGGCCGATGATGACGCCGTCATCGATCTGCGCGGAGACCATGTAGAACGCGGTTGGCAGGTCGACGACGATCGCGTCCACGCGGCCCGTCTGCAGGGCCAGGACCGTGTCGTCGGAGGAGTTGAACATCTGCAGCTTCTGGCTGAGGCCGGACTCCAGGTGATCGGAGGCGAACTGCTGCGATGTCGTGCCGGCCTGGACGCCGATCAGGACGTCCTTGAGGTCAGCGATGGACTTCGCGTCGGCGGCCGGGGTGCCGGCCTTGGTGATGATCGCCGATGTGGTCGTGTAGTACGGGGATGTGAAGTCGACGGCGTTCTTACGCTCGTCGGTGATGGAGAACTGCTGGATGTTCAGGTCCCAGTCCTTGGCGCCGGGGGTGATCGACGCGTCGAAGGTGGCGCGCACCCACTGGACGTTGTCGGCGGTGTAGCCGAGTTCCTCGGCCAGGGCGTAGATGACGGCGGACTCGTAGCCTTCGCCCGAGGCTGGGTCGTTGTCCAGGATCCACGGCGAGTAGGCGGGATCGGAGGTGGCGACGGTGAGCTTACCTTCCGTCACGGTCGGCAGCGCGCCGGGGCCGTAGGTCTGCTCGGCGTCGGCGGAAGAAGAGGAGCTCGTGCCGCCCGTGCAGGCGGCCAGGCCGAGGGCCGCGATGGCGGCGACGGCAGTGAGGGAACGGACAGAGCGGCGCATGGGGCCTCCCGGTGACGTGGGGGATTCCGCCTTGTGGGCGGGTCTGACTCGATGAGCGTATAGGCGCGCCGCACAATGCGCTGGCGTCGTTTCGCTGCACGAAACAATGGAACGAGGCATGGGCTGGGGAAATGTTGGAATCGTTGGGGTTTCGTGGGGTTGGGGGATGGGACACAGTGGTGTGTGGGCATGCGAAAGGGCCGGGCCACGCCGGCCCGGCCCTCCCGTCAGATCACTTCTGGAGCTTGTCCTTCAGATCGGAGACGACCTCGGTCGCCTTGTCCTTGGCAGCCTCGACGGCCTTCTCGACGTTTTCTTCGCCGAAGGTTTCCTTGGCCTTCTCGAGACCCTCTTCAGCCTGCTTCTTCAGATCTTCCAGACCCATGTTTCCTCCTTGGAACGAGCCGCTCGTATTGGTCGAGCGGATGGTCTCACCCTATGCTCGAACCGTGGTGCTCGCGCGTTCAAGGCGTTCCGCGGCGCGTTCGTTCCCTGTGCGTTCAAGGCGTGGGACAGTGTGCCGTCGGGCTTAGGCCCCCTCGGCGAGCTTCCAGTCGTCGAAGGTGAACTCGGGGGAGACGACGCAGGTGGCCAGCGCGTAGTCGCTGCGGGCGAAGGTGCGCTGCCAGGTGCCGGCGGGCACGAGGATCTGCACGGGGTTGCTCGCATCGGAGGCCTGCGTTCCGGCCGGAGAACCCAACGTCACGATGCGCGGGTCGGCCTCGGGGGCGTCCCTGCTGCCTCCCAGGTGCACCTCGAGGGCGCCGGGCCCCGACCAGATCCACAGTTCGTCGGAGTGAACGAGGTGCCAGCGGGCCTCCTCGTCGCGGTCGAGGAGGAAGATGATTGCGGAGGCGCTGTGACGGCTCCCGCGCGGCGTGTCCACCTGCGCGGGCGCGGTCCACGTGCGGCGGTAGTGGCCGCCCTCGGGGTGGGGCGCGAGGCCCATGGCATCAATCAGCGGGGACACGTCGGTCATGCGAAGCTCCAAACGAAGGGAAAGGGAGGCGAGCGAAAGGGAAACGACAGGGTTAGCGCGAGGCCGAGTAGCGCACGCGCCCGGACACGACGGTCTCGACGACGCGACCGGCACCGTGGCGGGCAACGGTATCGATGGTCTCCACGATCGAGGTGACGGGCACGTCGATGACGCACATGTCGGCGACCGCGCCCGACTGGAGCTGACCGAGGCGATCAGGTCCGGTCGCCAGGCCCATCGCGGTGGCACCGCCCAGGGTTGCGGCCTGCAGGAGGCGGCGCGCCAGGTCCTGATCCTCGTAGCCCTGCGCTTGCGCCAGGTCGAAGAGGAGGGCGACGTCCTCGAGCAGGTCGAGGGACGGGGAGGAGGACAGGGAGTCCGTGCCCACCGCGATCATGTTGCCCTCGGTGAGGTAGGCGCCGACGGGCGGCGCGTCCAAGCCGATCACCCGGTTCGAGCGCGGGCACAGCGCCACGGCCGTCTGGCGGGCGCGCAGTCGCCGGCGGTCGTCGGCCCGCATGTACACGCCGTGGGCGACGTGGCAGTCGGGTCCGAGGACGCCCAGCTGGTCGACGAACTGCGTCGACGAGAAGCCACCCCCGCGCGAGCGCATCGCCGTGAATGACGAGGAGTGCTCGCTCTTCCACAGGTCCGCCAGGGCGGTCGTGCGCGTTTCGGACCATTCGGCCTCGGAGTGGGACTCGCCCAGGTGGATGTGGATGCGCATGCCGCGACGCCTGGCCATGTCCGGCAGATCCAGCAGCGGCTCGGCGTCAAGGGAGTAGGGGGCGTGCGGGGAGATGCCCACGGCCGGAGGGGTCGGCATGGCGTCGAGGGATGCGGAGACCTCGCGTTCTCCTCGGGCTCGCCACTCCTCGTTCGACCAGCTCATGACCTCCCAGTAGGTGACGCCGTGCAGTCCGGCGTCGTGCAGGGCCGAGGCCGCGGCCGCGTCCGTCACCACGTCGGCGGCGGCGGTTGTGCCGCTTTCCAGGAGCAGCCGGGCGCCGGCGGCCGCGTCGCCTCCCCAGTCCAGGCCGCCCGCGTCGTAGACCTCGTCGAAGGCACGCGCCCAATCGTCGAAACCGCGGTACTGCCCCGCGCCCACGGACGCCATGCCCGTGTACTGCAGGTGCGTGTGCGCATTGACGAGGCCGGGGAGCAGCACGCCGTCAAAGTGGCGTTCGGTGAAAGAAAGGCCGCGCTGCGTGAGCGTTTCGACGACCCAGTCGCGCGCGCCCACGTGCTCGATGCGCCCGTCGCGCACGGCAACAGCGCCGTCGAGGATCGAGGGGGCGGTGATCGGGATGACCATGCCGGCGGACCAGACGACCACGTCGCTCATGGGGGACCTTTCAGTGGGGGACGCTGACTAACAGTGTAGAAGCGGGGCGGGCGCACCGGCCCGCCGGTGGACGTGAGCTGCGACTATGACAGGGACAGGGCGCCGAGCGCTGCTGCGGCCACCGCGTCGTCGGCCTCGCGCGGCAGGTCATGCAGACCGGGGGCCAGCTCGCCTTCGTGGGTGAGGAGCTCGCGCAGGGACGCCAGCTGCACGCCGAAGCTCATGTCCATAATTTCGATGGGGTTTCCTTCGCCCGCCGTGTAGTTGATGCCCTCCCCGCGCTCGAGGATGCGTAGCGTCTTGCCGGAGGGGCTGGTCAGGGTCTGCACGTGGGGATCGCCCGACTCGGCCATGACCCAGGAGGCGGCTACGGCCTCGTCGATGGATACTTCCCCGTCGACGCCGCCGGCGACCGTGACGATCGCGCCCTCGGGCGCCGCCTCCAGTGCGCTTAGCGGGATCGTCGCCCGCTCGCCCGTCGCGGAGATCAGCATGCCGGCGCTCGCAGCGGCCTCCTGCAGCGAGGCCACGGCGAACCCGTCCATCGACGCCTGCAGGGCACGCACGGGGTCCAGCTCCACGACGGTCACGCGCGCCCCGAGCGCCGCGCCGAAGCGCGCGCAGCCGCGCCCCACGTCGCCGTAGCCGATGACGACGACGCTCATCCCCGCCACGGGCGCACCGACGCCGCGCGGGTCGATCAGGTCGAGGATCGTCGTCCAGCACGACTGGCCCGTCCCGTAGGCGTTGTCGAACAGGGTCTTCGAACGCGCATCGTTCGAGGCTAGGACCGGAATGCGCAGATCGAAAGAACGCAGGGGGCGCAGCCCCGAGGTGGTCTCCTCCGCAGCACCGACCAGCGCGTCCAGGACACCCGGGCAGCGCTGGGTATCGTGCGCCAGGCGGATCAGGTGGGAGCCGTCATCCAGCAGGAATTCGCTGCGCTGGGCCAAAAACTCGCGTGCGAGCTCCCACTCGCGCTCGCGGGAGGCGCGCGAGTCCGCGAAGACGGGGATGCCGGCGTCGCGCAGGCGGGCAGCGACGTCCTCGCGAGTCTCGGATGCCCAGCCGAAGACGCTCACGCGCGCCCCGGCCTCGGAGAGCATGAGAGCCAGGGCCGCCGTTTTCGGCTCCAGGACGAGGGAGAGCCCCACGCTTCGGCCCGCCACCAGGGGAGCCAGGGCGTGTGTCGCCGCCTCGGTGACGGGCATGTGGGCGCGCGCCCACTCGATGCGTCCCTCGTCGCCGGGGCCCGTGATGGTGCGCCCGTCGGGGGCAATGACGGCGCGGAACGTGCCTCCGGGCGCCAGGACCGTGATCGCTCCGGGCGTGGGGGCCGCGTCCTCCTCGAGCGCGAACACGACCGGGGGCGAGGCTGGGGTTCCCTCGGGCTCGGCAATCGGGTGCACGTGGGCGCCGAACGAGCGCAGCAGGGCGGCCAGCGTCGGGTCGTCCGTCGCGAAGGAACGCCCTGCGATGAGCATGTTCGTGGCCCGCGCATAGGCGCGTAGCAGCAGCTGGGCGGCGAGGGGATCCAGGGCGCGGTTCATGCGTCAAACGTAGCAACTGCGGCGTCAATGTCGGGGATGAGCCAGGGGGAGACCAGGGCAGACCCTCATAGAATCGCGCGGGGCTGTGGGCCTATCGTTCAAACATGACACACGACACGGCGGGTCTGGTGACCCGAGCACTGACGAAGACATACATGCGCGGGCACACGCCCGTCCACGCCCTGGCGGGCGTCGACCTTACCCTCCCGCAGGGCACGCAGGTGGCGATCATGGGCCCCTCGGGCTCCGGTAAGACGACGCTCCTGCACTGCCTGGCGGGCGTGCTGCGCCCCAGCTCCGGGTCGATCACCCTGGACGGTGAAGAGATGACGACCATGTCGGAGCGGATTCTCTCCAACCTGCGTCTGCGCCGCTTCGGCTTCGTATTCCAGGATGGCCAGCTCCTGCCCGAGCTGCCCACGGAAGAGAACATCGCGATGCCCCTCATGCTGGCGGGCACGCCCAAATCGCAGGCTATTTCCCGGGCGCGCGAGATCCTGGCGAACCTCGGGCTCGACGGCGCCGGCCCCTACCGCCCCGGCCAGCTGTCGGGAGGACAGGCCCAGCGCGTCGCGATCGGCCGTGCGCTCGCCACCGATCCCTCGGTGATCTTCGCGGATGAGCCCACGGGGGCCCTCGACCAGGCCACCGGCGGCGAGGTCATGTCCCTGCTGACGAGTGCCTGTGCCTCCACCGGGGCATCCCTTGTCCTCGTCACCCACGATCCCGCTGTTGCCGCGCGCCTGCCGCACACGATCCACGTGCGCGATGGCCGCATCTCCCTCGAGGCACGAGGCAGTGGAACCCCCAACCAGGGGGTGGCCCGATGAGCGCGGTACGCGCCGCCGCGGGGGCGCTCCTGCGGTCGCGTGACCGGGCGACGTCCGTCCTCACGGTCGCGGCTTTTGCCCTGCCGCACGCGTTCCTGCTTGCGGTCACGGGTGGTGTCATGGCCTTTGGGGCGAGGGCTGCGGTCGCTGCTGCGTCCGCCACGGCCGACGACCCCTCGAGCCTCGATGGGATGGCCTCGTTCTACGTGATGCTTGCGTACTTCGCGGCCACCCTGCTTATCGTCCCCATCATTTCGATGGGGGCAGCGGCCGCGCGCCTGGGCATGAGTCGGCGCGAGCGCGACCTCGCTGTCCTGCGCCTCGTCGGCCTCGCACCGGGCAAGACGAAGCTCGCCTGCATCCTCGAAACCTGTGTGTTTGCGGTTGTTGGTGTCGTCGTCGGCTCGATCCTGTACGCCGTGACGCTGCCCGTGTGGGGTGCGCTGTCCTTCCAGGGCCGCCCGATGGGGGCCGGCGAGATGTGGGTGGGGGTTGTGGCCCTCCTCGTTGAGGGACTTGCCATGATCGTCCTGGCCGCCCTGTCCTCGTGGCTGGCCATGCGCAAGGTCGCGATTACGCCCCTGGGTGTCGCGCGCCGTACGCAGGCGGTCCGCGTGAGCGTGGTCGGCCCCGTCCTTGGCCTGGTTCTCCTCGTGGTGTGGCTGAGCGTCGGCACCCTCGCGATGAACCTGGGAACTGCTATCGGCATGGCCGTGTTCTTGGGCTTCATGGGTGCGATCTTCCTCATCGTCAACCTGGTGGGCGTCTGGTCGATCAGCCTCATGGGGCGCATCATGGCTCGGGCCTCGCGCAGTCCTCAGATGATGGTGGCCGGGCGTCGTATGGCCGACGACCCGCGCGCCGTGTGGCGCTCCTTCGGGGCGGTGGCCCTCGTCGGGTTCCTTGTGGGCATCATGTATCCCGCGAGTGATGCGATCTCGATGAGCGGGGATAGAACCGACGAGATCGCGCTCATCGTCGTCGGCGACATCAACAGAGGCATGTTGCTCACCTTCGCTATCACCCTCGCGCTGGGCGCTGTGTCGACCGCGGTCAACCAGTCAATCCGCGTCCTCGACTCCGCCGACCAGGTGCGTGCCCTGTCCTACATGGGGTCGCCGCGCGGCTTCATGGACCGCAGCCGTCGCCTCGAGGTCGCGATCCCCGCGTTCGTCATGATCGTTGGCTCGATGCTGCTCGGCATGGTGTTCATGTCGCCGATGCTCGCGGCGGGCGCCGGAAAGGGTGTCCTCATTGCGTTCGCCTCGGCGATTGTGGGCGTCATGCTCATCGTCGTTGCCTCCGAGGCGACCGTTCCGCTGCGCCGCCGCATCCTGTCGAGCGTGCGCGAGGGACGGGAGTAGAGCGCTCGTCGCCAGTCGTGTGGTCCGAGCTACGGGGGAATGTAAAACCGTCGGGCGCGCGAGTGCATGGAGAAGGGGGGGCGAACCTCTTGGTTCGCCCCCCCTTCTGGTAGCTCACTTCTCGAGCTTGTCCTTGATGTCCTCTGCCTTGTCCTTGGCGTCCTCGGCGATCTCCTCTGCCTTGTCCTTGGCGTCCTCGGCGGCCTCTTCGACCTTGTCCTTGGCGTCTTCTGCCTTGTCCTTGGCGTCGCCAGCGAGCTCGGCGAGCTTGTCCTTGGCTTCTTCAGCCTTCTCCTTGGCCGCGTCAACGACCTTCTCGAAGCCTTCTTCAGCCTTCTTGGCCAGATCTTCCAGGCTCATGATTCTCTCCTCAACGTAGGGTCGTTCGATGTTTTGAGCGAACATGGCCAGCCTAACACATAGTGTGACGGGCGGCTCATTTTGCAAGGGGGTGCAAGTCGTTTGCTGGTTCGCGGCTCCGATCAAATTGTTTGGAACTAAAAAATCAAATGTATGTGATGCACGCCTCATGGGTGCTAGGATTGCGCCATTCACACCGCAATAGTCGATGGAGACATCGTGTACCGCTCGCCTTCCCAGTACTCGCAGGCAGAGGGGGTCGGTGGGGCCGCGCGAGGAGCGCAGGTCACCAGGCCAGCCGCGCGTCGCCGGCGCCCCGCGCCGCCCTCGTATCCGCCTGCCGTGCGCCCGAGCGTGCGTGCGCGAGCCGACCTCGACGAGGAGATCTTCTCCCTATCCGCCTCGACCTGATGCTCACTGTCCATGGGCGCGCGGCGCTCTACGAGGCTTGGGGCCTTCGTGGCTGCCGTGCTGCTTGCCGCGGTCGTTACCCTATGGTGATGGTAGTCATCACCCCAGCGTCGGGCAGTGAAAGGATCAGGCATGAATGAGAGTAAGAGCGGAGCGTCCCCTTCGACGAAGAAGAGTGGAAACTACAAGATTCCGCTCATTCTTGGTGCTATTGGGCTTTTGCTGATGATCAGCCCGTTCTTCTATTCGGCGTATGTCGATGCAACCGTCGGTCGGGGTGGTCCCGATGATGTTTCGGCGGGTTGGGCCTTCGTGTGGGCTTTCTATCGCTTCACTCCGGCCGGCGTCATTGTTCTCGTTATCGCCCTGTTCATGGCGTTCGCGGAGAAGATATCCAACATACCGAGCAGCGACAACTAAGGTTCGTCGCCTGGCTGAGCCTGGCAGCGTGAGGTCGCCCCATCCTCGTCCCCGGTGCGAGCACCCGTGCCTCCCGTCGGGCACAATGGACCCATGATGACCCCCACTGACCCTGCGCGTTACGCGGGCGCCGACCTGCGCCTGGCCGCCGTCGACATGGATGGCACCCTCCTGGACGACGATAAGAACTTCCCGCCCGGCATGGACGAGCTGCTCGACCAGATGGACGCGCGCGGCGTCACCTTCGCGCCCGCGTCCGGGCGACAGGTGTGGACACTCATCGACATGTTCCCCGGGCGCCCCGGCATGACCGTCATCGGGGAGAACGGTGGGATCGTCATGCGCGACGGTGTCGAGGTCTCCTCCCACCCGGTGGACACCCCCACGGTGCGCGAGGTCATCCGCCTCGTCCGTGAGGCCACCTCGGGGCCGGATGGGATCGACGGCGGCCTGGTCATGTGCGGCAAGCAATTCGCCTACGTCGAGCGCACCGCCGACCGCTTCGTCGACGGTGTTCTGCCCTACTACCACCGCACCAAGCGTGTGGATGATCAGATCGCCATCATCGACGCCATCGAGGCCGGCGAGATCGACGACGCGATCGTCAAGCTCGCTGTCTTCGTCCTCGGCCCGGTTGAGGCGCTCGCGGAGGCCACCCTGGCCAACTTTGCCGATACTCACCAGTACGCGATTTCCGGCGCGAACTGGGCGGACCTGCAGGTTCGAGGCGTCGATAAGGGCAGTGCCGTGCGCGACCTGCAGCGTTTCCTCGGCGTTGATCGTTCCCAGACCGCCGTCTTCGGCGACGCCGGGAACGACCTGTCCATGATCAGCGAGGGGGACCTGTCCTTCGCGATGGCCAACGCCTCGCAAGACGTCGTCGAGGCCGCGCGCTTCATTGCTCCCTCCAACAACGAGGCCGGGGTTGTACAGGTGCTGCGCACTCTCCTCGGGTGAGCGCGTCGCGTGACACACAGGAGTAGTGAGATGAGTACGCCTCACCCTCAGCAGCCTGAGCAACAGTCTTCGGGACCATACGCGCCTGCGCACTCCGCGTCCGAGGGCTACCTGGTGGCTCCGCAGGGATTCGCTCCGGGTCCTGTTCCCGTGACTCAGGGACCCGTGACTCAGGAGTTGAATTGAGTGTCGATCATCTTGGGTGTTGTCGGGTGGGCCCTCATCGGCCTGACGGTACTGGCCATGTGGCTTTCTATCCGAGCCAGCGCATCCGATCCCGACCCGAGTGGCAAGGAAGCGATCGGATTCTTGTCGCTCTTTGCGCTGATGTTTATTGGCCCGGTGAACCTCGCCGGTGGTGTTATCGGGATTGTTGGGGCAGTGGGGAAGCCGAAGACGCAGAAGCTCAACTGGCTGGGAATCCTCCTGAACGCGAGCCCATACGTCGTCTTCACCGCCTTCATGATCATTCTGATGTTGTTCATGTAGGTCACTGAAGCGTCGGATGGAGATAGTGATGAATGACCACACCGGTCCCGCACCTGTGCCCAACAAGCGAGTGTTGCGAACGATGTGCAGGTTGTCCTTGGCCTGCGCACTCGTGGGACTTGCCGTGATCATCGGGGGTTTCATCGTCCTGTTGACCTCGGTTTTTGATGAGATGAGCGCCGGCGCTAACCTCGTCGTTCCCGGCGACTCTGGGGTGATGAGAGACGACGCGTTTATCCGTTCTGTCCTGCCCGTAGCCAGTGCGGCGGGGATCATTCACCTGGCGGGTGTCATCGCCGGGTTCGTGGGGCGAAAGCACGCCGAGGATCGCGCGGAGCTCGGGCACTGTGCGCTTGGAGTGGGTGTGAATGCATTCTTCCTTGGCTGCGCCGGTATCATCCCTGCCGCGGGTATCGTGAGTAATCCGGGTGATCTTGTTCCCCTCCTCGTTCTGTGTGGTGCTGCGGTCCTGTCCATGTGTGTTTCCCTGTTTGAGCGCTTCTTCAGCAGTGCGGGTGCGACATCGGTGGGGCTGGGGGTCGCAGGCTTGCTGACAATGGGTCAAGCGTTGCTCATCGGTCTGTTTGCGGTCCTTAAGGATTTCGCTACGACATCGGAGGATCCGTTCTTGCCTGGCCTCACTGTCATCATTGTTTGCCTCTACGCGGGCGTCCCGGTGGGCATCGCCCAGCTGACGGGCTTGATCAAGGGAATAGGGGCGCGTCGGAACGCCGATAGCGCGGCCGAGCGGGTGCTCGCTACGTGGGGAATAGTCCTGAATGTGCCCCTGTGCTGTTGCGTTCTGTTCCTTCCCCTGGTGGTTTTTACCTCAATCTCGTAGAGCGCTCATCCCAGCTCATTCCTCCTCGCGTTAACACCCTTTCTCCATTAATTTCAATTCTTGAAATACGTTTCGGAGTGAGGGGGTTCATGGAAGCTCCCGACAGCACGCGTGAGAACGGTGCGCCCGCCCACGAGCCGCCGGGTGTCAATCGTTTGTCCCTGATGTGCGGCATCTCCACATGGGTGATCGTTGCGATCACCTTTTTCGCCCTCTACCTCATCTATGACAGGCATCCTGTCGTTTATGAACGTCGATCACTCCTGGGATCTCATCTAGTACTTTGTGATTGCGGTGATCGGCGGCTTCGTCGCGACATGCATCGGTTTTTCTGGTGTCGTCGTCGGCCTGTCAGGGGTCACCCAACGCGGGGCTTCCAAAAAACAGAGGTATGCCAGCTTCTGGGGAGTCCTCCTGTGTCTGAGCCTGCTCGCCGCCATCGCCCTCTTCATCTACCTGGTGGACGCGGGGGTCATCGACTGGATCAAAGGGTAGTTATCAGGTCGCAGGTGAAGATGCACATATGCATGCTTGAAAGGACAGATGAATGAGCGACTCCAACGACATTCCCGCGCCGAGCACCCCTTCGGTGCCCACCGTTGCCGATGACGGTACGCGCGCGGCAGCGTCCGCCGGCAGCGCGTCCGTTGCCTCGCGGCCCGTGCGCACGCGAAGCACGTGGACCCTCTCCATGGCGTGCGGCGTCGGCGGCTGGCTTTTAATCGCTGGTACGATCGTCTTGGGCGTTTACAACAGCCTCACGGCCGCGAACGAACATGACGCTGTGCTGCGAGAATACGGTTTCGGCTATGCCATCGTCCTCATGCTTCTCCTGGTCTTCGTCATCAACGTCATCGGTGCCTGGGCGTGGTTGGTAGTCTCGTGACGTGAGGAGGCCTCGAGCCTCGTCGGCCTCGTCATCGAGGGCCTGTTACCGCCATGGGAGGTTCCGACTCCCTCTCGTTTAGGATTGTCGTGGTCGCCCGAATGGGCGCGACGGTCAACCTATGAAGGATCAACGATGACGATGCCCAATCCTGTCGGTTCGGGGATGCCCGACTACTCCGGCAGCGTGCCGGGTAATCTGGGCACGGTGCCTGCCTACCCCGGTACCGTGCCAGGAAACCCCTACGCCGACATGCAGCCGGCGCCGGAATTTGCTGCTCCGCCCTGCAAAGCCCTCGGCATAACCTCCATATGCCTTGGTGTTGTTGGGATCGTCCTCTGCGTTGGCGGGCTGTTCTTTGGAGCCTATATCTCGTTCGACGCGGATGACTCCTTTGAGAGGGCTATGGCTCCGCTCGCCTTCATATTTGGCGCCGTAATAATCTACATCCCGGGCGCGATCATGAACATCGTTGGTCTCATCCTTGGCGCGACTGGGCGCAAGCGGGTGCAGGATCCGCGTGGCTGGAAGGTCTACAAGGTCGGGATTTGGATGAATGTCCTCCCGATGATCCTGTTCCTGGCTGCTGTTGTGCTCACCATCCTCTTTGCGATGGCGTACTAATCCATCCGGAATGCCGCTGTTTGATAGCCGCCAACGATTGGAGAAATTTACTGTGACAGCCCCATATTCGAATGGTCCTGGCCCACATGTGTTTCCGGGGCAGGATCCCCAGCAGCTCGCCGTGCCGGGACGCAGCCGAGGAAAGGCCCTCGGTGCGGCGTGCCGCGGATTCGGGATCACCGGACTTGTTGTCTTCGCATTGGTTATCTTCGGGACGCTGGTGTACGTGTTGATTCCCAGGGGTGAGCACGGGCTGGACCTGGCTCCGATTGCCTTCATCTTCATGGCCGGATTCTTCTCTATCCCCGTCGTCGTGGTGAACATTATCGGTCTGGTCCTCGGCATCATTGCGCTCCAAAAGACGAAGAATCCCACCGAACGCGGCTACGTCGCCCGCGGCCTGCTCATGAACGCTGCACCGCTCACGGTTGTCGGCCTCGTCGTTCTTCTGATCCTCTTGATCTACGGGTTCTTCTACCTCATCTCGCTGTTCTAATATCGTCTAATCCGACGACCTCTGCTCCTACACCATCGACCCCCAAGGAACTCCTGTGACAACACCGAATCCCCAGGTCCCCGACCCAAACGCTGTGGCGCGGTACAACCCCCAGCAGGTTCCGGCTCCCCCTCAGGTGGAGTATGCGCCGGTGGAAGCCATGCAACCCGACATGCAGCAGAGTTGGGGGCAGATGCCCGTGGCGGCCGAGATGCAAGCAGGCTTCCCGCAGCCGGGGCCTGGGGTCTACGGACCTACGGTGCCTGCTCGCCGTCGCACGTCATACAAGCTAGCGGTCATTTTGCTCGCAGTTGGCTTGTTACTTGCGGTTTCGCCCTTCCTTGCCGAGGGGCTCATTGGGCTCATTCCCGGCAATCATGGCGATGGTGGAGACGGCTTGTTATGGCTCGCAGTCATCATGTTGTTCTACCTCACGCCGCTCGGCATCATCCTTATCCTGGTCTCTGGAATCGTGGCAATCGTGGTTGCTCTGATGAACTCATCCTCAAAGAGCTGATCCCGAGAGACGACAGACCCCGCGTCGCACCACCAAACGGCGGCGACGCGGGGTCTTTTCTGTCCTACTTGGCGTGGTAGCGGGGGCTGGTGCCCAGGTGGATTGGCACGGTGATGTCTGTGTCTTTCAGAATGCTTTCGTCGATGCCACGGTAGGTGTAGGTGGGGTCTCCGGCGATGCGTCGGGGGTCGACGAGGCCGGCGAGGTACTGCTGGGACTCTTCATTTGTGGGGCCCAGGTCGCTGTAGCCCTTGTCCATGAGCGGGTTCTCGTCGGGGTACTGGGATGGATCGGAGTTAAGCATCGGGCCGATGGCGGCGACTCCATACCCTGTGTATTTGTTCCACTGTCCCTCGTTGTTCAGCGCAGTCTTGGTGAGGAGTTGGAGGAGTTGGTTGCTGGTGGCGTTGGGCCACTTCTGCTTGGCCAGGGCCAGGAATCCGGCGACTAGGGGTGTGGCGTTGGAGGTGCCGTTGGTGCTGATGTTGGTGCCGGTTTCGAAGTCGTGAGCGACCATGGGGCCTCCCACGGCCGCAACGGTCACGCCTTTGCCCCATGAGGAGTATTCGGCGCGCTTGCCGGAGGTGTCGATGGCGCTGACGCTGACCACCCCGGACCACTTGCCATAGCTATCAATAGTATTTTCCTCGTTGTCGTTTCCGGCGCCGCTCACCACAATGACGCCCAGGGCGTTGGCGCGGGCGATCGCCCACTTCACCGAGTCGCTTACCTGTCCATTTGTCGCGGAGATGCTGATGATTTGTGCGCCGTCGGTGATCGCCTGGTTGATCAGCCATTCGGGCTCGTCGAGGTTGTTGCCGTGGTGACCGCGGCAATCGGACTCCGCCTTATCTCCTTGCTTGATGTAGTTCGTACGATAGGACAGGAGTGCTGCATCGGGGGCGACGCCATACTCTTTGGAGACCAGGAGCGATGCCATGGCCGTGCCGTGGCTCTTGGATTGTGTGCCGGAGGTGATGGTGCACGGTGTTTTGTCGATGACGGTGGCGCCGGCCAGCTCGGGGACGCTGGTGTCGACCTCGCCGTCAAGGAGTGCGATGGTGACGCCCTTTCCGGTGTAGCCCTTGGCCCGCGCCTGATCGAGGTGGTAGTAGGCGAAGTGAGGCTGGTCGGCCGCCGTGATGGGGTCGGCGGCGTGCGCGGGAGCGGCGGGCAGGACGATAGCCCCAGCCGCCAGGGCCAGGGTCATCGCGCATACACCCGCAAAGCGCAGCCGCCGACGGTGACCAGAAGTGTGGCTTGTGGTCACCATTGGCGGGGATCCCATCCGTCGTCCTTCTGGGAGGCGGGCTTCAGGTCCTTGTCCGAGCCGTAGGTCTGTGACATCGGATTGACGTAGCCCGGGGGCAGCGCATCGTCCTCGTCGTCCTCGAACTTGAAAGCCTCGTACTTGCGCCGGCGCCCCTTCTTGTCGTCCTTGCCGCCACCGGCGCCCGCACCGGCACCGGCGCCCATGAAGCCGCCCATGCCGGGCCGCCCGGCCGCGCCCGAACCGCCAGAGGCGCTGCCGGCGCCCGTCTTTCCAGCGGCTCCAGCCGCTCCGGCGCCGTTCGTACCCGTCAGGCCGGTTGTCCCGCCCGACGCGCTCGCGCTACCGGGCAGACCGCCGGAGCCAAAACCGCCGCCGGCAGCTGAGCCCCCGCGCAGCCCGCCGAGGCCGCCCGCGCCCAGGCCACCCGCGCCGCCGCGACCCAGCCCGCTGAGTGAAGCGGCACCCAGGCCCGACGCGCCGCGTGCTCCCAGGGCAGCGGCGCCGAGGGCGCCCGCACCGAGGGCACCCGCACCGAGGGCACCCGCACCCGCCAGGCTCGGACGGCCGGAGGCGTCGAAGCGAGTGGAGGGCCCTCCGTTAATGTTCCACAGGGGATGGTGGCGATCGTTTGGAGGCGCGGGGGTGTAGCCGCCGCGAGTGAGGCCGTTAGCGTAGCGCTCGCCACCGATGCGTGAATGCAGCAGGTCGATGTCCTTCAGGTCCTCGGGGTCGGTGATGGGGTTGCTGCGGCTCCCCAGCTCGCCGTCCTTGATGAACTTGTCGGGGATGCGCTGGGACTGGAGCCTGCGCAGCTTCTCGGCGTCCGTTTCCTGTGCGGTCGGGTCATCGAAGCCATTCGGGTAGAGTCCGGAATTGGGGCCGCGCAGGTCCGAGCGACCGTAGTCGGTGTCCCTGTTGCCTGGATACACGCCGGGATCATGCGGGGATACTCCCTTGTAGCCGTCCTCAAGCTGCTGCGCGACGGATGTGTCGGAGGGGTGCGGAAGATCATTCGGATCCCAGTAGATTCCACTATAAGCCTTCAACTCTTCCTGCATCTCCTTGATGCGCGCCGCGTTGTTCGCGAGTCCCTGCATCGAGTCGTTGAGCCGCTGGAGGATATCCGTCGAGCTGGCCTCGCGCTGGTTGTTCGCCTGGGCCGCGATCGCGTCGTAGACGGCCGCGCCGGTCGATGCAACCGCGTTATATGCCATGCCAACGAGGCCGTACTGCTCCATGACCGGGATCGTCACCTCAGCCACGTCGCGCAGTTTGTCCAACCTGGCGTCAACGAGGACGGGAGAGAGCATCTCCGCCTCCTCGCGCGCGTGCTGCATGACGCGGCGCATCTCGACCTCGACCTGCGACGTGGCGAGATACGAAGCCTTCCAGAGCCTGACGCGTCGTTCCGCGTTCTCAAGCCACTTGTTGATGGCGTCGCCGGTTTGGCCCTGGAATCCCTGATACTCCCGGAAATGCTGGATGCGCTCCTCCGCCTCGCGAATGGCCTCCAGGGTGGAGCTGTGCTTGCTGTCGTAGTCGGACAGGGATTCGTTCGCCTTCGCGTCCTCCACGAAACACATGAGGCGGTGGTACATGGGGCTGTGAACCATTGGTATGTCGCTTCCTGGAATCAGATTTCGGGCTGCTCGGAGACGGCAGAGGGCTCATCCTCGCCCTGCAAGCTGTCTGACCATGTATTCGAAGCCTCCGCCGAAGCGGGTGAACCTGCCCCGGCGCCCGCTCCCGATCCGGCGGCAGCGGCGGCGACGGCAGGGTCCTGGGCCATGGCCGCGTTCGTCTGCGAGAAATAACCTGCGTTCTGCTCTTCCATCTGTCGGAAGGCTTCCTCGGACTGGTCAACCTTCGTGCCGAAGTCGAGGAAGTGTTCTTGCTCGCCCTTGAAGCCATCGCGGAGTGTGGAGTATGAGTCCTGCAGTGCGCGGCGTGCAGCGTCGACGCCGGCCTCCTCGCCCCACACGGATTCAACCTGGGCGTCGGCCAAGGTGCCGATGCTGTCGGCGGCAGTCATGAGAGACTCCCCGCCTCTCTCCGCGTCCTGACGCGTCTGATCGTGCTTATTTGAGTCGAAGCTGACGTCGCTCACGAAAACCTCCAGGCGAAACAAGCGCAGGCGCGGCCCGCAGACATCAATGAGATGATGCTCATCATATGACCAACCGGCAAGGCTCGCAAAAATGCTCGGTAACTGCGAGCTGCGTTCCGGAAGAAAGTAACCCTATCAATAAGAGAAGCGTGAGGGTGCCCGCGCGAATGGGCGGGGGCCGCAGCGCAGCGCGCCGCGGCCCCCGAAGCAAAAACCTCTCAGAAGGTTAAATTCACTCGCCCGCCTCGAAGGTGGCCTTCTCAGCCTCGGTGTTCGGCACGAAAGAATCCGTGTCCAGGTCCGCCCAGTACTCCTCGGCCCACGGATCCTCGATCGGCTGCGAACGCTTCCACAGGATGTAGCCCGCGCCGGCGACGGCACCCACCAGGGCCGTCAGGCCGAAGGCGCGCAGCGCGCGGCACTTACGGCGCTTACGCGTGGGGGTGGTGAGGGCGACAGCCGAAGCTTCGGAAGCGCGGCGAGCGCGCTCCGACAGCGAACCGCGAGCTGACAGCGCGGCGCCCGCCTGGTTGACGGCGAGGGAAGCGCGCGGCAGGTAGTCGTCCACGAGGTGCTCGCGAGCGTTCTCGATCGCCGGACCGGCCTGCGCAGCGGCAGCCTGCGCACGAGCGGCGGCGTTCTCGATCGCGGGGGTCGCGTGCTCGATCGCGGAATTCAGCGCGGCCTGGGCGCGAGGCGCGGCCCAGTCAACGCCCTGGCCAGCCAGATCGGCAGCCCGCACGGCAACCTTGCCGGCGTAAATGGCAGCGGCGTCGCGAAGCTGCTGAGACGATGCGCGCAGCTTCTCTGCATCGAAAGTCGGCGAAGTAACCATGATGTCTCCGATTCTGTCCACAATAAACAGGGGCGCGGACGCGCCACTCACTCCTATTGTGCAACAACGGGCTGTGATCTGCAGCCCACCGGCTCGCGTGAGGTGCGTGACGGACAGGAAACACCCAGGAAAAGATGCGACCATTACAGTCATGAAAGCTATTCTTCACACCTCCGCCGGCGACATCACCGTCGAACTGTTCCCCAACCACGCCCCCAACACGGTCAACAACTTCGTGACCCTGGCCAAGGGCGAGCGCGAATGGGTCGACCCCACGACCGGCCAGAAGACCTCCCGTCCCCTCTATGACGGCACCATCTTCCACCGCGTCATCCCCGGCTTCATGATCCAGGGCGGCGACCCCCTCGGCACCGGCACCGGCGGCCCCGGCTACCAGTTCAACGACGAGATCCACCCCGAGCTGAACTTCAACGACCCCTACCTGCTCGCCATGGCCAACGCCGGCAAGCGCATGGGCAAGGGCACCAACGGCTCCCAGTTCTTCATCACCGTGGCCCCCACCCCGTGGCTGCTCGGCAACCACACCATCTTCGGTAAGGTCGCCGACGAGGAGTCCAAGCGCGTCGTCGACGCCATCGCCACCACCCCCACGGGCGCCCAGGACCGCCCCGTGACGGAGCAGGTCATCAACTCCATCGAGATCGTCGACTGACCCTCTCCCCTCATCATCGACGAGGCCGGGGCCGCCCCCGCTGCTGCGTGCAGTGACCGGGATGGTACGCCCCGGCCTCGTCCCTTACCCGCCTGCTGAAAGGGAAGCTATGAGCATGCCGAGCTACGGCCAGCGCTCTGACCCGCACGCCGCCCCCGACTGCCCGCGCCACCCGGGTGTGCGCAGCGTCGACTACTGCAAGCGCTGCAACCGGCCCATGTGCGTGGACTGCGCGATCCCCACCGAGGTCCGCTCGATCTGCGTGGACTGCACGTCCTCGAAGAAGCGGTGGATGGGCTCCGCCTCGCGTGCGGCCGCGACCGGCACGCCGGTCGTCACCTACGCGATGATGGCGATCTGCGTCCTCATGTACGTCGTGACCCTGCTGGTGCCCACCACGAAGCTCAGCCTGGCGCTCGTGCCTGCGCGGCTGATGGCGCACCCGTGGACGGTCCTCACCGGCGCGTTCCTGCACGGGGGTATCATGCACATCCTGTTCAACATGCTCTCCCTGTACTGGGTGGGGCGCGCGATCGAACCGGTCCTGGGCCGGTGGCGCTTCCTCACCCTCTACCTGGTGAGCGCGCTGGGCGGCTCGGCCTTCATTCTCGTCTGGTGCCTCATCCAGCCCTCGGAGATCTTCGTGAGCACCGTGGGCGCGTCGGGCGCAGTCTTCGGCCTGTTCGGCGCTGTGTTCGTTCTCCAGCGCCTGGGCGGCTCAGACACGACCGCAATCCTGACGCTGCTCGGCATCAACCTCGTCTACGGCTTTATGGTCAGCGGCATCTCCTGGCAGGGCCACATCGGCGGGGCGATCGCCGGCGTGTGCGCCACGTGGGTCCTGGTGCACATGGCCCGCCCACGTCCGGGCGTCACGCAGGTGCACCAGAACCGGCGCGAAGCGGTCGTCGCACTCGGCATGATCGCCGGCATGCTCGTGCTCAACGCCCTCGCGTTCCGCGTCCTGTACGAGGTCTACGGCGCGTGACGGGTCAACGGCCGACAGGCACATGACATCTAAGGATGACCTAATATAGGAAGGGTCCGGCAAATAGTGCCGGACCCTTCCTCATGCGCCCATAGGAGAGACCATGACCAGCCCCTGGGACCTGTACGACCAGCTCATCGACGAGATCCCCGCCGACATCACCGTCACCCAGATCCTCACCGACGGCAAATGGCGCCGCGTCGCCTCCAGCGAAGACGGCGTCGGCATGGCCTTCGGCATGAACGTCCAGTCGCGCCCGCGCGCCACCGAGGACCCCTCCGACCTCGTCGGCCGCCCCCTGCGTGACATCGCCGCCCTCGCCAAGTCCTGGAACTTCGAGGACGCCGGCATCGGCATGGCAGCTGTCAACTCCTATCACTCTCACCCCGTACGTGCCCTCGCCCACGGATTCCGCCCCTGCAAGGAAAACAACTGGGCGCGCACCTTCCACCCCTACGCGCCCCTCGTCGCCGGCAAGCGCGTTGCCATCATCGGCCACTTCCCCTTCGCGTCCGCCGCCATGCCCGATGCCGCCGAGCTCAACATCCTCGAACGCAACGTCCTCGAAGGCGACTACCCCGACTCCGCTTGCGAATACCTGCTCCCCGAGATGGACTACGTCTTCATCTCCGGATCCGCATTCGTCAACAAGACGATGCCGCGCCTCCTCGCGCTCGCTTCCGACGCTCACACCGTCGTCCTCGGACCCTCGACACCCGCGTCCCCCGCGATCCTGCACGCCGGCGCCACCACCGTCATGTCCTTCGCCAGCGCGCACCCCGCGCGCCTTGAAGACGGCCTCGCCGGACGCTCCCTCCTTGGCATGTACGACGCCGGCATGAGGGTTGAGCTCAGCAGGCCGTGACCCGAGGACGAGGCCGTGACCCGGAAGTCAGCCACGGCCTCATCGATAGAAATAGTGGGGCGTCCCGGCCACAGCCGGAACGCCCCACACTCACACTCACTGGAGACGGCAGGCTCGCGCCCGCCGCGCCCCCCGTCAACGCCAACGCAGCGTCATCAGGAAGCCGACCATCATCGTGCCCAGACCCACCGCGATGTTCCACGCGCCCAGCTTCGGAACCGGGTAGGTGCCCGACGAAATGTAGTAGACAACAACCCACAGCAGGCCCAGAATCATCAGGGCCACAAACGTGGGCGCCCACCAGGCGGGGCTAAGCGGAATGCCGTCAGTCCAGTTCTGGATGTCGGTATCGTCCTCAACCTCGTGCCCATTCTTCTTACGCTTCTTGGATTCGGCCACGTCGGGTCCTCTCTGCTGGCCCGCGCGGGAAGAAAACCGCCCGGCGGTGATGAATTAGTCGCAACACTAGCGTAGTCTCGGACGTGGAAAGTGCCAAAGCGCAGCGCCACATAAGGGGGAAAGATGCACGCACGCAGCGTCCGCCACATCGCCGGCGTGCTCGCCGTGACCGTCGCCTCCGGCCTCCTCTTCTCCGTCTCCGCGCTCAACGAACGCAAAAACCCCGCGGGAACCTCCGACCTGTCCACCCTCGTGCGCAACCGCCAGGAACAGGTCAAAGCTCTCGAAAACGAAGTCTCCTCACTCGATATGCAGATCCAGAGCTACACCTCCGTCGCCCCCCAATCCGGCGACGAGGACGTCTTCACCGCTCGCTCCACCCAAACCGTCACCGGCCCCGGCGTCCAAATCACCCTCAGCGACGCGCCCCCCGGAGAGATTCCCGAAGGCGCAACCCCCAACGACCTCGTCATCCACCAGCAAGACATCGAAGACACGATGAACGCGCTGTGGAGCGGAGGCACCGAAGCCATGACCGTCCAGGGCGTGCGCATCACCTCGCGCACCGTCATCCGCTGCATCGGCAACGTCATCCTCGTGGACGGAACCAGCTTCTCCCCGCCCTATGTGATCCAAGCAATCGGTGATCCTGCCACCCTGCGCGCGACGGTTACTGCAAACCCACGTATGGTGAATTATCAGGCCTACGTGACAAAGTACGGCCTCGGGTGGGACATGCAGACCAAAGACTCCCTGAGCTTCGCGCCCGCAACTACCCCGCTGACCGTCAACTACGCAACCGTGGAGGAATCGAATGGGTGAACACGTCGCCCCGACCACGCCGGCTAAGAAAAAGCGCTCCAACATCTTCTGGAACATCGTCGGTGTCGTCGGTGAACTGCTCATCACCTTCGCCATCATCGTCGGCCTCTTCTCCGTCTGGCAGCTCTACTGGACGACCTACGAGGTCGCCGGACAGGTCTCCCAGACCATCGCCTCGTACGAAGAAGAGCATCAGCCCTCCAAGCGCGCCCTCGGCGAAGTGCGCACCGATGATCCGCCCGCCTTCGACCGCGAAGTCGGTGACGGCGAGGTCTACGGCCTCGTCCACGTGCCCACCTGGGACTGGATGAAGATCCCCCTCGCCGAAGGCACCACCTCCTACGTCCTCGACCAGGGATGGGCCGGCCACTACGACATGACCACCCAGCCCGGCGGAGTCGGCAACTTCTCCATCGCCGGTCACCGCCGCACCTACGGCAACAACTTCCGCTGGATCGACCGCCTCACTCAGGGCGACAAGGTCGTCGTGGAAGTCGACGACCACTACCTCGTCTACTCCATGGTCTCCTCCGAGATCATCGACGCGACCGACCCCACGCAGATGCGCGTCGTAGCCCCCGTCATCGACGACGTCTCCTGGTCCGAAACCCCCACCGAGCGTTGGATGACTATGACCACCTGCCACCCCGAATACGGCAACTGGCAGCGCTACATCGTCCACCTCAAGTTCGAATCCTGGACCCCCAAGGACACGGGCGTCCCCGCCGAACTCGTCGACGAACCCACGAACTGAAGGACCCCACATGTATGCATGGATCTTCCGCCACCTGCCCGGCCCCACCTGGTTCAAAGTCATTGAATCCCTGGCCCTCATCGGCGCGGCCGTCGCCGCCCTGTTCACCTGGGTCTACCCCTGGGTCCAGTCCTACCTGGAACTGGGACAGTCCTCCGTCGGCGGCGCCTGAGTCGCTCGCTTGAGGATGGGACGAGGTCGGGGCACCCCGGCCTCGTGTCGTATCCACGGACGTCGGTTGGGTGCCGCCGTACGCGACTGCGCGCCCGGAGAGCGGACAGCGCCCGCGCGCCCACTGGGGGAGCGCCCTACGATGGATGCCGGAGAAGAGGCCACAGCCTCGTACATGAAAGGACCCGCGATGGCACGAATCCTCTGCGTCGACAACTACGACTCGTTCGTCTTCACGATCGTGGGCTACCTGCGCCACCTGGGTGCGACCGTCGACGTCGTGCGTAACGACGTCGTGGATCCCGCGTGGTTCGAGGCCGGCTACGACGGCGTCCTCATCTCCCCCGGACCCGGCGACCCCAAGAGTGCCGGCGCGTCCCTGCAGACCATCGCCGACTGCGCCGAGCATGGCATCCCGATGCTGGGCGTGTGCCTGGGGCACCAGTCCCTCGGCGAGCTTTTCGGCGCGACCGTCGGGCACGCGCCCGAGCTCATGCACGGCAAAACCTCCGTCATCACGCATGACGGGCGCGGCGTCTTCGAGGGCGTGCCCTCGCCGCTGACCGTCACCCGCTACCACTCGCTGACGATCGACCCCGCGACCATGCCCGACGAGCTCGAGGTCTCCGCGACCACCGAGTCCGGCATCATCATGGGCGTGCGTCACCGCTCCCTGCCCCTCGAGGGCGTCCAGTTCCACCCCGAGTCTGTCATGACCCAGTCCGGGCACCTCATGTTCGCCAACTGGCTGGCCGCCTGCGGCGACGCCGACGCGCGCGAGCGGGCCGTGTCCCTGAAGCCCGTCGTCGCGGAGCGTTTCAAGCTGTAGGTTCCGCGGGGATTTCTTCCGTTTCGGACTGCGCTGATGTGCCGTTTGGTGCGGATTCCGGATCCTGTGTGGGTTCCGAATCGCCTGGGTCCGCAGCCTCTATGTCGTCCTGAGTATCGGTAAGCTCAGGCTTCGTGGGCGGTAGGAGCTGCATAGGATCATCGACGAGCATTTCTGCGACGCTGCGCGCCTCGACGCGTGCGGTGCTCGGGAAACACCACTCGCGACATTTTTTCTCCCCTTGCGTGAGGTGTAGCTCCGGGAGCGCATCATCTGTGTCCGTGAACGTTGGAGTCACGTCGTTGATGGAGAACTCTTCTTTGACAATGCCCTTCTGAATGAACTTCTGTGGGTCAGCAGTGACGATGCGGCGGTCGGTAACGGCAACCATCTCGGGCGAGACCTTTACTGCTCTTCTGGTAGCGCGTCTGACCCGGCCCAGGCTCCAGTTGGTTGAGTCTTTGGCCTGTGGGAGCATCGACCAGGCCGACGTATTGACTGTATTCGTAAACTGGTCGGCTCCCATGGCTAGAAGGCGATGCGAAAGTCTATCAACGGGGAAAATGAGCGCTTCGAGTTTTTCGCCCTCGTCCAGATACCAGCGCAGGATTTGGGTGTAGGGAGACACATCGTAGTTGGCGGGCGCGCACGTGACATCCGGGTTGGGTACAGGGTTTTCTTTGATGCCCAGTTGCTGCGCAAGCTCGTTGAGCTGCTCAAGTAGTTTCGTCGCCGTGTCGCGGGAAGCTGTCTGGTCTTGCCGTTTCTGAAAGTAGGGGAGTGTCCATTCCCCGGGAAGCTCAGAGATGATATGGAACTCACGCATTAGCTCGCGTAGGAGGGTGCGTTGGATCTGCACATCATCCTCGACTTCTGCGCGTATCTCGTTGTGAGTGAGGGTGGGGCGCTCACCGTTTATCCGGGCACGTTCATGCGCGAGCTCGAAGTAATAGCACCATGTCTGGATGCAGTTGAGGGCAGCAAATGAGTCGAAAAGAATGCTCCCTCGGTGTTCTGTGATGTAGTTACGTCTTTCAGACACATTATTCTGGCAACTCTGTAGTTCTTGAGCGTGCCTGTGAATTCTTTCTTTGTAGTAGTCCCGGTGTCTTTCGATGTCATTGCTGAGTCCGCTGAGCTGTTCCCAGTTCGTATTGGAAACGGTTCCTTCCTCGGTACTCTTGCGGAAAATGCGACGAACTACCCGTTGAGTGCCGTGGAAGTCAGCATTGTTCCAATCTTCAAGCATGCGCTGAGTCTGTAAGACGGTTTGCTGAACCGCGGACACCTGTTTGGAAATGTTGTTGAGTTGCATCTGCACAGCCACCATCGCGACCGCGGGGCCGATGGCTGCGATGGCTCCCGCGATCTGGGGAGCTGACACGGGAATGAGGCGTGCTTGGCGAGTGATTTGCCCACCAGTATTTCTGACGGCACCGATCAATCGACCATCAGCGGTCTTCGTGAGTACGTTGCCTGCGGCTAGTTGTGCCTTGGTGACGGCATCCAGCTTGTAGAGGCCGGACATATGCTGGATGGCGTTGGCCGCCGAGGCGGCGCCTCCGCTCAGTGAGGCTCCCTCACCAATTGACGCGATGAGATCGTTGAGCGCACGGTCCCTACCAGCGAGCCGTCGATCTTTTCAAGGCCTTTGGTGTTGGGGCCAACGACCAGGGCGTAATCGTCTTCGAGGGGGACGATGATGGTCTCATCCTCATTGGGATCCCATTGCTCAAGGTCCTGCGTCGTGTCACTCATATCTGTGCTCCAGGTCTGACTGGGAGCCTTGCCTATGGGTCGCAGTCATATGGTGATGAAGTAACCATCATGCTAGCACGAGGACTGTTGCTCCCCGTGGGTTTGTTTGACGCATGCGTCGCGAGCCTGCGGCTACAGGTGGTTGATCTTGGGGGCGCGCTATCCCTGATGCTGGGTGTGAGTACTGAAACTGTGTTTACCCAGCAGTTTCTCGTGGTTTACGCCGACGGTGATGCACGTTCTGGATAGGAAGTCGTGTTCTGGATAGGAATGGCTCTTCTGGATAGGTTACTTTCCTATCCAGAACGCCGTAACCTATCCAGATTGTCGTTTCCTATCCAGTTCTCAGGGCGCCGTAGCCCAGTCTCCTGATATTCGCTTCTTCAAGTGGGCGGCAGTGGGGGTTTTGCGCCATCTCGAGCCCTGGGAGTGCGCGTCGCCGGCGTGTCGGAGCGCCATATGGCGTCATTCCCCCCGTTTGATGCGAGTTTCTTATAGCGTGGCCGCGAGAGTCCTTGTTAGATAGTGGTGTAATGCTCCCTCACAGGTGTAGTGCGTTGTGAATGCAAACGGGTGTGTCAGCTATGGTGCCGCAGGTGTGCTTGTGGGCGCATGCGTGCGGATAGGTTGCGAGCATCCGGATAGGTTATGCGCATGCGGATAGCTTATTAACCTATCCGCATGCCGATAACCTATCCACATCGTCATAACCTATCCGCGTAGAGGACCGGCTTTCTGGCGCGTTTGATTGTGAGCCCGCGTCGCAGCACAGCACCTGCCAACAGAGCTGGTTATCTGGCGGCCGTGCGTTGTGGAGGAAACGGTTCCACCGTGAAGAGGCGGGCGCACCGGTCCCTGGTATCCGTGCGTTGTCGAGGCCGCCCGCGCACTCCCGCGCGAACGCCCGCGCCCCCGCGCATACGCTGAGGCCCGCGCCGGAGGATTTCTCCTCGCAGGCGCGGGCCTCACTGATCAACGGGACGGTCGTGACACGGCGTCACCCCGACGCGATACAATCGGTACGCGGGTCAGGTGCTCACTTTGGCGTGTTGGTGTTGCCGTTGTTATTGCCGCCGTTGTTTCCTTTCTGGCTGCCCTTCGATACCTTCAGCTTCACGGTCGAATTCTTCTCCACCTTCGAACCCTCGCCGGGCTCGACGGAGAGGACCTGGCCGGCGGGCTGGTTGCCTGCGACCTCTTCGATGGTGACGGTCAGGCCCAGGGCCTTGAGCTGCGCCTCGGCGTCCTCACGGCCCATGCCCACGACGGTGGGAATCTCCACCTGCGCGGCCTTGCCGCTCGAGATGGACACGCCAATGGCGGTGCCCTTCTTGACCTTCGTGCCGGTCGCGGGATCCTGCTCGACGATGCGGTCCTTCTCCTTCTCGGAGTCAACGCTCGTCACGTTGCCCAACTCCAGGCCGACGCCCTTGAGCGTGCTGCGCGCCTGATCCTGGGTCATGCCCGACAGGTCGGGCACGTCCACCTGATCCGAGCCGGAGGACAGGTAGGCGCGGATCGTCTGGCCGGCCTTCACCTTGGAGCCGGGGGAGGGGTTGGTCTGCGCGACCTTGCCCTCGGGAACTGTGTCGGAGGCGACCTTGCTGGAGTCGAGCTCCCACTTCAGGCCAAGGGCCTCGATCGCCTTACGGGCGTCGTCGGGGCTCATGCCAACCAGGTTGTCCGGCAGAGTCACCGAATCGGGGCCGGAGGAGATGGTGACGCGAACGGTCGCGCCCTTCTCGGCCTGCGTGCCCGCAGCGGGGTCGGTGGAGGCCACGGAGCCCTCAGCGACGGTGTCGGAGGCGACCTTGTCGGGGTTGAGCTCCCACGTGAAGCCAGCCTGCTCGATCTGGGTCTTCGCTTCGGCCTGGGTCAGGCCGACGACGTTGGGAACCGCGATCGACTTGGGCTCGGCGGCGCCGTGTGTGAGGGCCCACACCGAGCCGCCAATCAGCAGCAGGGCGATGAGCAACACGGTCGCGATGATCGCCGTGCGGCGCTTGCGGGCCTTGGCTGCCGCGTTCGCAGTGTCATCGGTGGCAACAGCGGGCAGCGACGTGGAGGTCGCGGCCATCGCCGCGGCGGGCGCGTGGCTGGGGACCGCGGCCATCGGCGTGGTCGCGGCGGTGCGTGCGGACGCCATGCCGGCGGCGGGCAGGACCTCGGTCGCCCACGAGTCAGTGGGCGGCGCGCCCACGTCGAGGCCTCGGGCCACGCGCTGCAGGTCCGCGAGCATTGCTGCGGCGCTCGGGTAGCGGTCCTCGCGGTTCTTCGCCAGGGACTTCAGCACCACGCGGTCGAGCGAGTCCGGGATGTCGGACAGTATCGACGAGGGCGTGGGCGGGATCTGCTCGACGTGCTGGTAGGCGACGGCGACGGCCGAGTCACCCTTGAAGGGTGGGCGGCCCGTCAGCAGCTCGAAGAGGACGACGCCGGTCGAGTACAGGTCAGAGCGAGCATCAACGGTCTCGCCGCGAGCCTGCTCGGGGGAAAGGTACTGGGCGGTGCCGACGACGGCGTTCGTCTGTGTCATCGTGGCCTGCGAGTCCGTCAGGGCGCGCGCGATGCCAAAGTCCATGACCTTGACCTTGCCGTCCGACGTCAGCATGATGTTGCCGGGCTTGATGTCGCGGTGCACCAGGTGGTTCGCGTGCGAGTACTGGAGGGCAGACAGGACGCCCGACACGATCTCGATTGCCTCGTTGATCGGAACGGCCGTGCCGTCGGAGATCAGGTCCTTGACCGTGTGCCCCTCGACGTACTCCATGACGATGTAGGGCACCGCGATCGAGCGGCCGGTCGCATCCTCGATGATCTCCTCGCCCGTGTCGTACACGGCGACGATGTTCGGGTGATTCAGCGACGCCGCCGACTGCGCTTCGCGGCGGAAGCGCGCCTGGAAAATCGAGTCCTGCGCCAGATCGCGGCGCAGCATCTTGATTGCTACGACGCGCGACAGGCGAGTGTCGAAGCCCAGGTGGACTTCGGCCATTCCGCCTCGCCCGATGAGCGAGCGGACCTCGTATCGGCCAGCTAGACGGTGGGCCATGGGCTCTGCCATGTCCTAACCTCCTCGATAATGTGTGCTCCCGCACTTGGTTGTATCAGGGAGCCAAGCATGTGTTTGATCGTAATAGCTGCAAGCGCGATGAGCGCAATCACGATGATTGTGACGATGACCGCGCGAATAATCTGCCTGGATGCTGGGACGGGTGGTGCGACGACGCTGCGCGAGTACGCGGTCTTGGCCGCCGGACGGATACGTTGCGCGCTGCGAGCGTCGAGCTCGTGCCAGCGCGGCCCGCGCTTCGCCTTCTCGGGCTGCTGCTCGTAGACCGAGCGTCGCTGGTGCTTTGAGGGCGCGGCTGCGCGAGGCTGGGGAACGGTCCCGTACACGCGCGGCGACGAGGCCGTGGCCGCCTTGTCGCGGCGAGGCGACTCGGAGCGGGCGGGCTGAGGAATGCGCGGGGTTGCCTGGCGCTTGGCTTCTTCGGCCTCGCGGCGTTCGCGGGCTTCACGGCGTTCGCGGGCTTCTTGAAGCTCGCGCTGGCGCCGTTCTTCCTCGCGGGCGACGGCTGCGCGGCGCTGGTCCTCGGCTGCGTCTTCGGCCTGGCGGGCCGCCTCGCGTTGGCGCAGTCGCTCGGCGAGGGCGGCGCGTCGATCCTGCGGCTCGGACGGCAGTGGGGTCTTCGGTGCGGCGGTGTGCGCGGGTGCTGCGCCGGCCGGAGGGGCCGGGATAGGCGCGGAACGCTGCGCGGACGCCGAGGCCTGGGGGCGCTGGGCGGTCCCGCTGCTGGGCTGCGGGACCTGCTCGGAGCGGGCGGGAGCTGCATGTCTTGGGATGGAACCCGTGGTCGTGCGGGCGGTGGCGGCCTGCGCGGGCACAGGAGCAGCGGGGGCCGGGACGGCTGCGTGGCGACCGGTCGAGGTCAGCGACCGGACGGCACCTGACACCGCGGGCGGCTGCTCGCCGGTTGTCTCGGGGTGCAGGCGACGAACCCGGGTAGGAGCGGACGCGGGGCGAGAGACCGGGGGAACCTCGGCCTCGTCGAGGATACGCGGGACGGCGGCGTGGTGACCCGTGATCGGGATCGGGGCCGAGGAGGGGGCGATCGTCGTCGCTTCGTCGAGGATGGGCAGCTTGGCGTGGCGGCCCGTCGTCGCACGCACCTTCGGAGTGAGTCCCGAGGGGGGCTGCAGCATCTCGTCGGGCAGCGTGCGGCGTGTCAGGTGACGCACGGGCGCGACGATCGGCACCGACGGCTGGACGGGCGTGCGCACCTCTTCGGGGCGCTGCGCGGCCTTCGGCAGGGGCAGTGGGCGAGGGGTTACGGACACGCCCATCGCTTTGGCGGCGCTCGCGATTTCGCGCACGGCTGCGGACCCGGACTCGGGGCGCTTCGCGGGGTCCTTCTCCAGCAGGTGCAAGATGACGTCGGCCAGGGGCTCGGGCACGAAGTCCGGCAGCGGCGGAACGGGATCGTTGACGTGCGCGAAGGCGATGTCCACCTGGGTCTCGCCGGTGAACGGGCGTCGACCGGCTGCGGCCTCGTAGGCGATGACACCCAGGGCGTAGAGGTCACCGATGGGGGTGGCGACCTCGCCCATGGCCTGCTCGGGCGGCAGGTACTGGGCGGTGCCCATGACCATGCCCGCGGCGGTCAGGTTGACCTGGCCGTTCGCACGAGAGATGCCGAAGTCTGTCAGCTTCACCATGCCATCAGGGCGAACAATGATGTTCGCGGGCTTGATGTCGCGGTGTACGACGCCCGCGCGCGCGGCAGCGCCCAGCGCCATCGCGACCTGCACGAGGATCGGCAAGAGGTACTCGGGCTCAATGCGGGAGCCGCCGCGCAGGTAATCCGTCAGCGGATGGCCGTCGACGAGCTCCATGATGATCCAGCCGATGCCGTCTTCCTCGCCCGAATCCTGAGTGTTGGCGATATTCGGGTGCGAGATCGACATCGAGTTACGGGCCTCGAGGCGCAGGCGCGAGAGCGAGAGCTCCTCGCCCGTCAGCTCGGGGCGCAGGACCTTCGCGGCGACGATGTGGCCGCTGACGCGGTCGCGGGCTTTCCACACCTCGCCCATGCCGCCCTGGGCGATCGGGGTGAGGAGCGTGTAGCGCCCTCCGAGCACTCGCCCGGCACCGGAAGTCATGCGTGGCGTACTCACTGCAGCCCCGCTTCCAGGAGGGCGCGGGCGATCGGGCCGGCCACGTCTCCGCCGTGGGGCGTGGGATCGTTGTCATCGCCCTCGACAAGGACGGCGAAAGCGATGCGTGGGCTGTCCGCCGGGGCAAAACCGACGGCCCAGGCGTTCGCGCGGTCGCCGTTGCCGGTCTCGGCAGTGCCGGTCTTCGCGGCCACCGCAATGTTCGGCAGCGCCATCGTCGTGCCGGTGCCGTAGGGCTGGGAGACCACGGATTCCATCATTGCGCGCAGCTTCGAGGCCGTCTCCGACGAGATTGGTTTACCGGCGTCGGTCGGGCTGTTCGTGCGCACGACCTGGTTGTCGGCGTCCACGATCGAGTCGATGAGGTAGGGGGTCATCATCTGGCCGTCGTTCGCGATGGCCTGGACGACCTGCGCCATCTGCAGAGGCGTCGTCTGAACCGTGTACTGGCCGATCGAGCTCATCGCGAGCTGCGCGGCGTCCGCGTCGGCGGGGAACACGGAGGGCGTTACCGTCAGCGGAATCTGAGACTCACGGCCAAAGCCGAAGCGGTTCGTCACGTCGAGGAGCTGCTGGTTCGTCAGCTGCTCGGAAGCCAGCACGAAGGTCGTGTTGCATGAGCGCGCGAAGGCCTCGGTCAGCGTCGGTTGGCCGTCGCCGCAGGTGGAGGACTCGATGTTGGAGACCTCGGTCGCCGTGCCCGGCAGGGTCGTCGACACGGGCGAGGGCATGTGCATATCCGGGTCGGCGAGGCCGTTTTCGATGAGGGCGATCGTCGTGAGGATCTTGAACGTCGAGCCGGGGGCGTAGCGCTCGGAGATCGCGCGGTTGAGCAGGGGATTGTTTGGGTCCGAGGAGAGTGCGGAGAACGCGTCGGACACCGCGTTGGCGTCGGAGGAAGCCAGCTGGTTCGGGTCGAAGGTCGGCGACGAGTACATCGCCAGGACCGCGCCGGTACGCGCATCGAGGGCCACGACGGCACCCTTTCGGTTACCGAGGGCCTCGGCCGCAGCCTTCTGCATCTGAGAGTTCAGGGTGAGGGAGACGCCGCCGCCCTGACGATTCTGGCCCGTCAGGAGGTTGCGTAGGCGCTGTCCGAGGAGGGTCTGGGACTGGCCGTCCAGGACGTCCTCCTCGGCGGCCTCAATGCCCGTCGACGCGTTGCCCACCGACGAGAAGTAGCCCGTGACCGGCGCGTATAGCGGCCCCTCGGAGTAGGTGCGCACGTAGCGCTTCGAGTCTTCCTCGCGCTGCGAGGAAGCGACCGCCGTCTTGTCGACGATGATTGGGCCGCGGTCGGTTTCGGCCGCGTGCAGGATCGTGCGCTGGTTGCGAGCGTCGGCGTTGAGTGAGGACGCGGAAATGAACTGCGTGTTCGTGACGCCCACGCCCAGCAGGGCGAACATCAGGAGAACGATGATGAAGATCTTGCGGATCTGGTTATTCACGGCTCACTCACCCACTCCCACGGCAGGCTGGATACCGGAGTTCCACGGCGCGGGGGTCGAGGCCGGGCGGCGAGCAGCGTCCGACACGCGGATCAGCAGCGCGACGGTGATCCAGGAGGACACCATCGACGAGCCGCCCGCGGCCAGGAACGGGGCCGTCAGGCCGGTCAGTGGAATGATGCGCGTGATGCCGCCGAGCACCACGAACAGCTGAATGGCCAGCGAGAAGCTCAGGCCGGTCGCCAGGAGCTTGCCGAAGCCGTCGCGCACAGTCAGCGCCGCGCGCAGGCCTCGCTGGATGAGGATCAGGTACAGGACCAGGATGGCGGCCATGCCGGTCAGACCCAGTTCCTCCGCGAAGGAGGACAGGATGAAGTCGGAGTTCGCCAGCGGCACGAGCTGCGGGTAGCCGCGACCCCAACCGGTGCCCATGAGGCCGCCCGAGGCCTGGCCGAACAAACCCTGAACGAGCTGGTACGAACCTCGTTCGTACACCTCGGGATCCAGGGCGTTGAGCCAGATGTTGAAGCGCGTCTGCACGTGGCTGAAAGACTTCACCGCGATCGCGACTGCCGGCACGAAGAGCGTGAAACCGATGACCAGCCACGACACGCGGTTCGTTGCCACGTACAGCATCGCGACGAACAGGCCGAAGAAGAGGAGCGAGGTACCCAGGTCGCGCTGCAGGACGAGGATCGCGATGCCGATCAGCCACACGACCATGATCGGGCCGAGGTCGCGGGCGCGCGGCAGGCGCATGCCCAGGAACTTGCGGCCGCCGATCGCCAGGTTGTCGCGGTTCGTCACGAGGTATCCGGCGAAGAAGATCGCCAGCGTGATCTTCACGAGCTCACCGGGCTGGACGGAGATGGGACCCAGGTGGATCCAGACGCGCGCACCGAAGGTCTCCTGGCCCAGGCCGGGAATCATCGGCAGGAGCAGGAGGAACAGCGACAGCGCGCCGAAGGTGTAGGTGTAGCGGCGCAGCATGCGGTGGTCGCGCAGCATGATCAAGATGATGGCCGCGATAACGATCGCGATGCCCACGAAGAGCGCTTGGCGGAAGCCCACCACGGCCTCGTCCCTGCGTGCGTACGACAGGTCGAGGCGGTAGATCATCGCCAGTCCCAGGCCCGTCAGCGCGACGGCGACCGGCAGAATCACCGGGTCAGCGTAGGGGGCCAGGAAGTGCACACCGACCTCGGCAATGATGGCGATCGCGACGAGCACGCCGACCTGCGTGAGAAGGTTCGCGGGGATCTCCCCCGTGTAGTTCAGCGAGGTCAGCACGTAGCCGGTGATGCCGACGGCCAGAGCCAGGACCATGAGGGTCAGCTCCAGGAATCGGCGAGGCCGGGCGGGCGCGATCGATACGGTAGCCATTAGGAGGCGCCCCCGCTCTGTGCCCCGGACTGGGCCTCACCGGACTGCGGCGCGCCCGACTGGGGCGTCGTCGACGAGGGGGTGTCGGGATGGACGACCGAGCGGCGCAGGCCCTCGATGTAGGAGTCGATATCGGCGCGCGAGGAGCGTAGCACCGGGGTGTCGAGGCGCTGGCGGTCCACGGGCGCGAGGTCGGACAGCGCGACGTTGGAGACCTCCACGGCGTGGGAGAGCTGCCACGGGCCGATCGACTGGGGGATGCCCTGGTAGATGACGACGTAGCCGTCCTGGCCGATCGCGTAGTACTGGGTCTGCGTCCACTTCCACGACATCCACGACGCGGCGACCACGAGGACCGTCACGAGTGAGACGAACACGGGGGTCCACCACGAGGAGCGGGGCTTGAGCTCGGCGGGGGCCTCGGCCTCGTCGCTGGGGGTGCCCGAAGCCGAGGAGCCCAGGGCAGCAGCGCGCGCGGCCGCTCCGTCTCCGCCGCGCGACTTGGCGTTGCGGTCGATGGCCGCGGCACCCACGATCTGCGGGGGAGCGGGCGGGAACGTGCCGGCGGGGACAATGTCCGCGATCACGCACGTGATGTTGTCGGGGCCGCCGCCCAGGAGGGCTAGGCGGATGAGCTCTTCGGCACACTCGCCCGGATCCTTGAAATCGGCCATAACCTGGCCGATTGTCTCGGGGGAGACGACGCCGGACAGGCCGTCGGAGCACAGCATCCAGCGGTCGCCGACGACGGCCTCGCGGATCGTCTCGTCGGGGGCCACGTCGGCCTGCGCGTCGCCGAGGATCTTCAGGACGACGTTGCGGTTGGGGTGGTGCTCGGCTTCCTCGGGAGTGATCTGGCCGGTGTCGACCAGGTACTGCACGAAGGAGTGGTCGGTCGTGACCTGCGTGAGCGTGTCGCCGCGCAGCACGTAGGCGCGAGAGTCGCCGATGTGGACCATCGCGAGGCGGTTGCCGGAGCGCATGATTGCGATGCAGGTGGTGCCCAGGCCCTCGAGGTCGCGGTCGCGGCTCGAGCGGTCGGTGAGCTCCTCGTGCGCGTCGAGGAGGGCCTCGCGCAGGAGGGGGAGCATCGAGTCTGCCGGGTGCGAGTCCGTGTCGAGGGGGACGAGGTGCGCGAGTGCCACCGAGGAGGCGATGTCCCCGCCTGCGGGACCGCCCATGCCGTCGGCGAGGACCAGCAGGTTCGCGCCGGCGTAGCCGGAGTCCTGATTGTTGGAACGTACGAGGCCCACGTCGGAGCGGGCAGCGTAGTGGAATTGAACCGCGTTTCCTGACATATCAACCCACCAATTCGAGAGTCGTCTGGCCGATGCGGATGACGTCACCGATCTTGAGCTGGCGCGGGGTGTTGAGGCGCTCGTCGTCGATGAAGGTGCCGTTACGGCTGGAGAGGTCTTCGATCCACCAGCCGTCGGACTGGGGGGTGAGTGCCGCGTGGCGGCTGGACGCGTACTCGTCTTCGAGCACGAGGGTGCACGCGGGGGAGCGGCCGATGACGATGGGGGCCTCGCCGAGGGGCAGCATGGTGCCGACGAGTGGACCGCCGGTCACCAGGAGATCCTTGGGAGCCAGGGGGTTCGTGGAGGTGCGCTTCCTGTTGTCCTTGCGCTTCTCACGGGAGGCTTTGCGGCGTGAGGTGGCCTTGTCGCGTCCCTTGCCGCGCGGGGTCACGACGGTGCCGAAGATGTCGCGTCGCAGCATGTTGACGGCCGCGAGCACGAGGAGCCAGAGCAGCACCAGGAACCCGATGCGGAAAACGGTAAATGCGAGGTCTGTGGTCACTTCATTAAACTCCGCTCTGGTCTGGGTGCGTCCAGAAGAGGATCTTGGTGCGTCCGATGACGATCTGGTTGCCGTCAAGCAGGGTCGCTGCGTCGATGCGGTGGCCCTCAACGAAGGAGCCGTTGGTGGAGCCCAGATCAGTCGCGATCACGCCGGTGGGAGTGATGCGCAGTTCGAGGTGGCGGCGTGAGACGCCCGAGTCGTTGACAACAATGTCGGCTTCGGAGCCGCGTCCGATGACGGTGACGGGCTCGGTGAGGAGCCACTTTTCGCCGTCGACGTCGATGATCGGGTGCTCGGGGGACGCGGACGAGGCCGTGGCGGGGGCTGCGGGTCCCCGGCGGTTTTCAGCGTCGACCTTCAGGGTGCCGCTGGGCTCGGAGGCGTCGGCGATGAACTCGATCGTGACGGGGCCGAGGAGGGAGTAGCTGTTCGCTGCGGCGTGTTCGGTGGCCTGCTGGGCGAACTCGTCGGCGAGGACGTCGAGGGACGCCTCGAGGGAGGTGAGGTCGGTGCGCGAGGCGTAGACCGAGAAGTGGTTTGCGGCAATGATGCGCGAGGCGGAGACTTCCTGGACGGATTCGTCCATGGCGCGGCGGATCGCCGTGGTGATGTCCACGGGCTTGATCCCCGACCGGAACACGCGCGAGAAGGCGCCGTTGACGCCTCTCTCGACGGCGCTCTCGAAGCGGTCGAAGATACTCATAGTCGTGCTCTCCTCATTCCCCCGCGCTGTGCGCGCGACGTACGGTGTGGGTGGAAGCGAGGCCGCTCCCAGTCACAGTCTAGCCGCCGCGCGAAGCGGTGTGGCCCCATCTGCCGGGATGTTCCCGATGAGCAAAGGCCTGCGTGCTCGCATCGAAGGTCCGTCATGGCAGGGAATACCTTGCCATGATGCGCCTGTGACATTTGGTGCACATGTTACACGTGTGACGATAGTCGTGTCCGAGCAAACAGAGTGTGGACAGGGCGTGTCGCATTTCTGTTGCTGGTGACGGCGTAGGAGCCGTTGAAAACGATGTGGGTGTGCCCGCCATCTGGCGGGCGCACCCACGTACGTCTTGAGCTGAGGGAGGTGGTCAGGCGGCGTGGTTTGCGCGCCCCGGCCCCGGCCTCGTGAAACTCAGAAGTCCCAGTCCTCGTCCTCGGTGTCCACGACCTCGCCCATCACGTAGGACGAGCCGGAACCCGAGAAGAAGTCGTGGTTCTCGTCCGCGTTGGGGCTCAGGGCCGCCAGGATCGCGGGGTTCACGTCGGTCGCGTCGGCCGGGAACAGGGCCTCGTAACCCAGGTTCATGAGCGCCTTGTTCGCGTTGTAACGCAGGAACTTCTTGACGTCCTCGGTCAGGCCGAGCGGATCGTACAGGTCCTCCGTGTACTGCTCCTCGTTCTCGTAGAGCTCGTACAGTAGCGAGTACGTGTAGTCGCGCAGGTCGTCCTGGCGCTCCTGGCTCGACTCATTCACGGCCAACTGGTACTTGTAGCCGATGTAGTAGCCGTGGACGGCCTCGTCGCGGATGATGAGGCGGATCAGGTCGGCCGTGTTGGTGAGCTTGGCGTGCGAGCTCCAGTACATGGGCGCGTAGAAGCCCGAGTAGAACAGGAAGGACTCGAGCATCGTCGAGGCGACCTTGCGCTTCTCCGGATCGTTGCCGTCGTAGTAGGACTTGACGATCTCGGCCTTCTTCTGCAGGGCCTCGTTCTCGTTCGACCAGCGGAAGGACTCGTTGATTTCCTCCGTGGACAGCAGGGTGGAGAAGATTGACGAGTAGGACTTGGCGTGCACCGACTCCATGAACGCGATGTTCGTGTAGACGGCCTCCTCGTGCGGGGTGCGCGCGTCCGGGATTAGCGACACCGCGCCGACCGTGCCCTGGAGCGTGTCCAGCAGGGTCAGGCCCGTGAACACGCGGTTCGTCATGAGCTGCTCATCCTTAGTGAGGGTCTTCCAGCTCGGCAGGTCGTTGGAGAGCGGAATCTTCTCAGGCAGCCAGAAGTTGCCCGTCAGGCGATCCCAGACCTCAAGGTCCTTGTCGTCTTGGATCTTGTTCCAGTTGATGGCCTCGAACACGGGCTCGGTCGCCATGGGGGCTCCTCTATGTGCGGTGTCGGACGGACGAGGCCGGGGCGGCCTCGCGTATAGGGTCCAGGATAGTGGGTGCGAGGCCCGCGACGAGGCTGGTGACCCGTGTTTCGTGGACGAGGTCACCTCGGTGAAGGCGGGGGCGGTATCGTGTTCGCCGTGACGGCGCCCACCTTCGCCGACGTTGACGAGGCCCTCGCCCTCCACGACTACCGCGCGGCCCTGTCCATCCTCGATTCCCTTGAGGTTGTGGGTGAAGATGCCTGTTACCGTCGTGACGTCCAGGCCGTGGCCTGCGCTGACCGCCTCGGCCGGCATGCGCCTGCACCCCCAATCCCGCGAGATTGCCCGCGAGCTGCCCCTGTGCCTCGGCGACCTGGGACGCCGTCGAGATGGAGCCGGCCGTCACCGAGGCCTACGGGCGGATGCTCAAGCGCGTGACCTTCGCCCTCGACAAAGCCTGGATTTTCGCCATTTTCGCGGGCTTCGGCTGCGGAATCGGCTACGTCGCGACCTTGCGAATCATGATGGATGAGCTCGAGCTCCTCTTCTTCCTCCTGTACGCCGTCATGTCGCTTAGCGGCTACCTCATGACGTTCGCGCAGATCGCGCTCTTCAATCGCGTCCTCCCGCGAGGCGTGCGCCTGACCTTCAGGATCCTGCGCAAGTGCTTCCCGGACCGGGGAGCTCCGTCATGGACTTCATACGCATGATCGTGCTGGCGGGGCTCATCCTCTTCGGGCTGATGGCGCTCACCCGCTGATCCCTGTCGCCGCGCAGTTTCAGTGCTTATGGCGAAAAATGCTCATATCCTGACCAGTCAAAAAGTGTCCAACTGGGCAGCTTGTAGTTGCTTTGTAAGGCGCGAAAAGTTAACGGACAACGCTATTGTGAGGGTGTGACCTATCAGCCGTTGCAATTCGATGCCGCGCCCCGGCCCTACCGCCTGGGGAATGACCAGCTGCGCCGCTACAACCGCGTGCGCGCCGGCCAGCGAACGCAGGGCCGCGTCAACATTGCCATCGACGTCGTCACCATCCTCCTGATCGTCTCCGTCAGCGCCATCGGCGCCATCGTCGAACTTTCCTCCATGCCCGACACGATCCTCGAAAAGCTCGCCGGCCTCGCCCTGAGCCTCATTCTCGGAGGAGGACTCATCCTCCTTGCGCTCCTCGCCGCACTCATCATCGCGGCCCGTCGCTGGCACCGCGAATGGGACGGCAACGAAGACCTCGTCATCTTCTCCGAGTCCCACGCAGCCCTGCACGCCGCCCGGCAAGACGGCGCCATCATGACCGCCTGCGCGCGCATGCAGCTCGCCTGGTTCATCGGATTCCTCGCCGTCGGCTCCATCGCCGTCGCCACCGAATCCGCGCTCCTCGCCGCCCTCGCCTCCCTGCCCCTCGCCATGGGGCTCCTCAACTCCTGGCGATCCTGCCAAGCCCTGCGCCGCATCACCGGACGCACCCTCTGACACGCGTCGGGCCCGCACGCCCACGCGCACGGACCCGATCACTGCGCCCCGGCCTCGTCGGCGCGGGACGATAGACGAAACGTCAGCCCTTCGAAAGCTTTTCTCGCACGGCTCCCGCGCCGAACGTCAGCGCGGTCAGGCCCGCTTCCAGAGCGCCCAGGGCCAGCCCCTGCCTCGTGTGGGCAAAACGAGCGCCCTGCGCACGGCGACCCTCACCGCGGCGGAACAGCCAACGCTCCACGCCGACCGTGATCATCGCCGACCCCAGCGCCGCGCCCGCGAGAACCGCCAGCTCCGCCGGATCCGCCTCAGTGATGCCCTCGAGCGGATCCTCACCCGCGACGGGGGACGACTTCGAGCAATCCACGTCCTCGTCATCGTAGGGCGGAAGTTCCGAGGGCTCCGGCAGCTGCGCCACCATCGACCAGCCGAGTACCCCCAGCAGACCCGCCTTCACGAGGCCGCGCAACGGGCGTGAGCGCACGTAATCGGGCAGGGCGTACCACGCGACGGTCGCACCCACGCCCGCCGCGAACCCCGCGACCCGAGTCGGGTCTACCGAGCCAGCGCACGGACAAGAACAGCTAGATGAGGTGGCCATGGCCAGTCCTTTCAATCGGGAGCGCGCGGATCAATCCGCGAGCAGGTCAAGCAGGTGAGAGACGACCTTTCCGCCCGAATAGGCGGATCCGTCGTGTTGGTACTCATTCGTGATGTAGTGGCGAGCGCCGATCAGCTCACCCGTCTCCACGGACAGCTCGCGCGGCACGAACATGTCGTCGTAATACACGGCCGCAGCCACCGGTACCGTGTTCTCGGCCAGCACATCCGGCAGGTACACGGGCGCCGCCTCCGTCGTCGACGCGAGGATCTCCGCGACGCCTTTCAACGGCGCCAAGCCCGGATCCTCATCGAACACGCGGCGCATGAAGTGCTCGCCCGTCAGGTAGAAGGGCTCGCTCTCATCCAGGGGGTTCGCGTCCTTCGCGAAGCCCGGTATCTCCTCGGCCAGGCGATCCGCCGCCCAGCCCGTCGCCGTGCCCACCAGGTCCGGCGTTGCGCACGCGTAGATGTACTCCTGGAACACGGCGTAAATCGGGGCCACGTCCACCTGCGAGCCGATTGCCGCCAGGAACTGCGACGAGAGCCTGCGCTGGCCACGAACCGACGTCCAGGGGCCCTCGAGCAGGTAGTGCAGCTGATCCGTGTTGCCTTGCCCGCCCAACATCATGCCGATCATGCGCAGACGCGCAGGGGAGAGGCGCTCGCCCGTCGGCAGCGTCTCTTCTGTGTCCGCCAGGTGCGCGCACAGCTCGCGCACCGTCCGCTCATCGCCCGGGTGGCGCTGGAAGTACGCGCGGTTGCGGGCCGCCGTGCGCTCATACGTCAGGCGGTAGATGTCGTCCACATGGACGAGGCCGGGCAGACCTCCCGTGATCAGGCTGGCCTTCAGGCCCTGGGGAGCCAGCGACAGGTACGAGGTCGTGATGAAGCCGCCGAACGACTGGCCGAGCGTTGTCCACGGGTCATCCCCGCACAGCTCGCGACGCAACGTCTCCGCGTCGTACACGATCTGATCCTGGCGGAAGTGGCGCAGGTACGCAGCCTTCTCCTCTTCCGTGTCCAAGCGGGAGAGCGCCTGGGCGTCCATGCGGGTCGACTGGCCCGTGCCTCGCTGATCGAGGAGCACCACGCGGTAATCCTGCAGGAGACGATTCATCCACCCGCCGGTAAACGTGCCGAAACGCGGACTCGGGTAGCCCGGTCCCCCCTGGAGGAACACCGCGTAGGGCGCGTCCTCGCGGCCCTTGCGCACGACCTCGCGCGCGAAAACCTGAATCGTCGGGTTGTCCTCGCCAGTGGGGCGCAGGTGATCAAGGGGAACGTCCAGGCGGTGTTCGTAAACGGTGTGACCGTGGTGCAGGTACGACTCTGTGTGCATGTGCACAATCCTATCGTGTTCGCGTCGCCGAGGAGGGCGCCCCGTCTGGCTGCGGGGTTTCCGACATGAAACTCCGCGCTCTTTCCGGTGTGTGAAACGGTGTCGCAAGACTGCGACACGGCTGCGATCATATGGCTAAACAGCGCAGTTAGAGTTCATACATCGGCGCACCGAGCGCCGGGATACCTACGACTGAACAACACCGGAGGATGATCGACATGAAGGCACAGAGGAGTGGCATGACACGTAGGGCGCTCGCGGCCCTGACCGCGCTCCCCCTGGCGATCGCCATGAGCGGCTGCCAACTCGGCATCAGCAAGCAGGACGAAGGCGGCGGATCCAGTCCGGCCCCGGCCGCGTCCCAATCGAATGGCGCCGGGGGATCTCAGACGACTTCTTCGCCCCAGGTGACGGGCAGCGCCAAGCCCGCCGCGTCCGGGGTCCAAGGCACCTGGGAGGGAGCGATCAACGATAAGAACTTCCGCGTGGACGTGAATTCCGTGGTCGTCAAGAACGGTGTCACGACGCTGACCTTCACCGTCACGAACACCGGTTCCACGGGGATCCTGATGTGGTACGTCTCATTCGGGGGCAACAACCTGCTGTCCGACGATGTGAAGCTCGCTGACCCGCAAAACAGCCTCGTCTACTCGCCCGGAAAGGCGGCAGACAAGTCCTGCATGTGCAGCGAACTCGATGCCTCCTCGCTCGAACCCGGCGAGTCTCGGACCGTCTTCACGACGTTCAAGGAGCTGCCCGACGGGGTGGGTGCTGTCACCGTGACGATACCGAACGTCGCCCCCTTCGAGGGCATCCCGGTGACCAGGGAGTGAGCGCCATGATCACGATGAGGAGGCGCGCGGTAGCAGCCGCTGCCCTCGCGCTCGTGGCCGCCGTGGGCGCGAGCCCCGCCCTGGCGGCGGACAAGGTGGAGTGGCCAGTGGCGACGATCGAGTTCCCCGAACCCGTCAAGATCATCTTCTCCGTCTCCACGATCGACGGTGCGGTCGCCACGGCGGAACAGCCCGATGCCACGGTCACTACGCTGTCGGGGGATGTCAACTTCGAGGTCGACTCTGATCAGCTCACGGCGCGTGCCAAGGAGGTCCTCGACTCCCTGGCATCTGAGTGGACCAAGGCTAAGCCCTCGACGGTCTCCGTCATGGGCCACACCGACTCAGTAGCCGATGACGCCCACAACCTCGATCTGTCCAAGCGTCGGGCAAAGGCCGTGGGCGACTACCTCAAAGGAAAGGTCCCCGGCCTGTCGATTACGACCGATGGGAAGGGGGAAGCCGAGCCCATCGGCGACAACGAGACGGACGAGGGGCGCGCCCAGAACCGGCGCGTCGAGATCCGCGCGCAGAAGTGACACCCACGCTCGGTGACCGGTGTCTCGTGCATCCACCGCGCTGCGAGGCTCGGCCCCAACTCTGACAGCTTGCACCCGGCCCCCACCAGCACGCCGCTGGCGGGGGCCGAGGCGTTCACCTCGGGGGCTGGGGAATCTTCTGCGCCGTAGGAGAGATCTCGTCGGGCAGTGGGAGGGTGAGGACGACGCTGGTACCCACTCCCTCGCGCGAGGTGAGGCGCACGTGGCCGCCGTGTCGCTCAATGACGAGGCGGACGAGCGGCAGGCCCAGCCCCGATCCTGAGCGCCCAGCCGCGTTCGACCCGCGCGCCAGCTCCGACCACACGATCTCGCGTTCCGCCTCGGGAATCCCGATTCCCGTGTCAGCGACCTCAATGCTCACGCCGGTCTCCGACTGGCTGCCGCGTACCTCGATGCTGTCGCCTTCACCCGAGTACTTCACGGCGTTAAACACGACGTTCTGAATCGCGGAATACAGTAGATCGGCGTCCCCGACGACGCGCGGCAGCGGCCACGGGGCGGTTGGGAACACCAGGGTGAAGCTGCGCGCTTCGCCCACGCTGGAGCGTGCAGCCTCCACGGCGTCGCGTGCCGCCTCCTCCAGATCCACGAGCTCGCGCTCCATGGGTGCCGACGACAGATCGGCCAGTTTGCGCAGATCCGTCACGAGCACGCCCATACGCCTGGCCTGGGCCGCCACGAGGGCCGAGGCCTCGTCCTCGCCCGGAGCCGTGGCCGCGAGGATCGCCGTCAGGGGATTCTTCAGCTCGTGGTCGAGGCGGGCCAGAAACTGCCGGTGCTCGAGATCGCGGCGCGCCTGAGCCTGCGCCGCACCCGCGAGGCGCGCCTTCGACACGGCTAACGAGATGAGCAGGAACGCCACCGCAACGGCGGATACGAGAATGCCGAGTGCGGCCACGGCAGCGGGCAAGGAAACGAAGGCGCGCACCCCGAGCCTCGAGCCGAAGAACCACCACACGAGGGCGCACACGCAGGAGATGACCGCGGGAGCCAGGCACAGCATCATTCGGCGCCTCATTGCCCCACCCTCCCAATGAAGCGGTACCCCACGGAGGGAACGGTTTCGATGAACACCGGGTCCGAGGGATCCTCCCCGAGGGCCGCGCGGATCTCACGGATGCGATGGTCGACCGCTCGCGTGGAGGAAGCAAAGTCGATTCCCCACAGCACCGACAGGAGTCGCTCGCGGGTGTGGAGCTCCCCGGGGTGGGTCATCAGATAGTCGAGGAGCCCCATCGCCTTGGGTGTCAGCTCAAGTTCCCTGTCGGCCAGGAAAGCGCGCCGAGCGAGGCGGTCAAGCACCAACTCGCCACTCGTGACGCGCTCGGACGCCGACAGGGGGCGCGTGGAGCGCATCGAACGGCGCAGCACCGCGCGTATACGGGAGACCAGCTCCTGGGGGTCGAAGGGCTTCGACAGGTAGTCGTCGGCTCCCTCATCCAGCGCGGCTGAACGCTCGAAGGAGGTGTCGATCTGGGTCAGCAAAATGACGGGGGTCCACGTGCCACCCGCACGTATGCGGCGCACCATCTCGCGCCCGTCCATGTGGGGCATCATGATGTCGGAGACGACAATGTCTGGGTTGAGCCTGCCGTGGGCTGCCAGCCCCTCCGCCCCGTCCCTGGCCGTGTGGACCGTGAAACCCGAGCGGCGTAGGAAGGGCGCGAGCCCGTCGATGATGGCCGCCTCGTCGTCGACCAGCAGGACGGAGGCCCCCGCGGGGGCGGGCGGGGGAGGGGCCCCGGTGCTCGTCGTCACGGATCTTCTCCTCGGTGTCCGGCTCCGATCATGGGCGCCGACAAGATCGGGCGCTCTCAGCCAGGGTATGCGACCCGCCGGGTGGTTGTCCACGGGCCCGGCGGAGTCGACATTCCGACGACGTCTCCCGTGCGGGTGGGGTATCCCCCTCGTCGCCTGGGAGCCTCGCTACCAGTTCAACAGCGCGACGTAGCACACCGTTCCGATGCCGACGCTCCACAGGAGCTTGCGACCAAAGAGCAGGTGCACAGCGACGGTGACGCCCGTCGCCACCAGGGCCGCCCACCAGTTGCCCGTAGCCTGCGCCCCCTGGGCGAGTGTCGAGAGCACGAGGATCATCATGATGCCCGGCGGCATCCACACCGCCATGTCCGACACGTAACGCGAATCGCGCAGGGGCTCCAGAATCTTGAAAGGTAGAGCGCGCAGCGTCAAGTCGATGATGAAGGTGATCGCAAGGATCGCCAGCAGGTAGCCCAGCGTCGGTGTCACCGCGCGCCTCCTTCGGCCACCTCGTCTGCGGAGTGCCAGATGCCCCGGCGATGAAGAAAGTGGCGGACTGTCAGGCTCGCGACGAACAGCAGGAGTGCCGCCATGAGGTGCTGCCCGGGTGCCACCACCATCGCCACCGCGAAGGATGCGCCGGCCAGGAGGACCGACGGCGCCTCGTGCCTGGTGCGCGCCGCGTCCAGCGTCAACGTGATGAACAGAGCCGTCAGCGCGAAGTCTAGGCCCTCGATCTGCGTGGGAATGAGCGATCCGGCGAGGACGCCGACCACGCCCGACACTAACCACGTCAGGTGGAAGAGTACCTGCATCGCCAGGAGTCGAGGCTTCGTCCACCCGTTGGGGCGGGCGGCGGTGAGCGCGTAGGCCTCGTCCACCAGGGCGTACATCGAGAAGAGGCGGGCGAAACGCCCCTCGATGACGTGCAGTGGGAACGAGAACGCGAAAAACAGGAGGCGGAAATTCACCAGCAGCATCGTCACCGCGATGACGGCTAAAGGCGTATTCTGCGAGGCCAGGGTGACGACGAGGAGCTCGGCCGAGCCCGAGTAGGCGGCCAGGGAGAGCGCTGGCGCCATCCACCACGGCAGCCCCAGCTGGACGACCAGCAGGCCGTAGGCCAGGCCCAGTGGGATGTAACCCGCGGCGACGGGTGCCGTGATGCGTAGACCGTCGAGGATCTCGAGGCGGGTAGGGCTAGCCGGCACGGGGACATTCACGGTGCGCGGTAGCTTGGGCATGGGAGCAATTTTTACGCGCCGCTACGGCCTCGCGCGCGCTGGCGGGGCCATGCGTGACGACTTGCACGTTTTAGTGGGTCGAAGGTCCCGGTGTGGAAACCTGCGGGGGGGGGGGGGGGGGATAGCCCTCGCCTGTCACATAGTTTCAAAACGGGAAACAGCCCTCGCGCAATAGACCGTCCGGTGGAAATATCGTTCCTGTCGCCGAGGAACATCCCCTCGGCGCATCCATTGACAACGCAGATCAGGAGCCCTCATGAGCGCCACTCACGCACGCAAGAAGCCATTCCTTCGACTCGCCACGGCCGCCGTCGCCATGGTCGCAGCCCTCGGCATGGCCGCATGCTCCGGTGGCGCGTCCACTTCCTCGTCCTCCTCGTCGAGTGCGCAGGTCGGCGACCGCAGCCCCGAGCAGATCAAGGAAGCTGGCGAGATCGTCATCGGCATCTTCTCCGACAAGGCCCCCTTCGGCTACATCGACGCCGACGGCAAGCCCGCCGGATACGACGTCGTCTACGGCGACCGCATCGCCGCCGACCTGGGCGTCACCGCCAAGTATGTCCCCGTCGACGCCGCCGCCCGCACCGAGGTCCTCGCCTCCAACAAGGTCGACATCACCCTCGCGAACTTCACCGTCACACCCGAGCGCGCCGAGAAGGTTGACTTCGCGAACCCCTACTTCAAGGTCTCCCTCGGCGTCGTCTCGCCCACCTCGGCTGAAATCACCGACGTGAGCCAGCTGGCCGGCAAGACCCTCATCGTCACCAAGGGCACGACCGCCGAAGCCTACTTCGAGGCCAACCACCCCGAGGTTAAGCTCCAGAAGTACGACCAGTACTCCGACGCCTACCAGGCCCTCGAGGACGGCCGAGGTGACGCCTTCTCCACCGACAACACCGAGGTCATCGCATGGGCGATCCAGCACCCCGGCTTCAGCGTCGGCATCAAGAGCCTGGGCGAGACCAGCTACATCGCGGCCGCCGTCAAGAAGGGCAACACCGCCCTACTCGACTGGCTGAACAACCAGCTCGTTGAGCTCGGCCAGGAGAACTTCTTCCACAAGGACTACGAGCAGACCCTCGCCCCCGTCTACGGTGACGCCGCGACCCCCGACGACCTCGTCGTCGAAGGCGGCGTGGACACCACCTCCACCAACTGACAGGAACGAGGCCGTGGCCCCCGCCGGGGACAGCGCCCACCGCGGGTAAACGCCCCGGCCGGCCACGGTCTCGTCCCAGATTTTTCCTATGAATCTCGACATTCTGGCGCGATACGCGCCCCTGTACGTCGACGCCGCCATCCTCACCTTGAGGATCGCGGCTATCGGCATCGTCGGCTCGCTCGCGGTCGGCCTGCTCGTGGCCGCGATCCGGCAATACCGGATCCCCGTCGCCACCCAGATCGCCGTCGCCTACGTCGAACTGTCGCGCAACACGCCCCTGCTCGTGCAGCTCTTCTTCATCTACTTCGGCCTGCCGCGCGTGGGCATCAAGTGGAGCGGCGAGACCTGTGCGATCGTCGGCCTCATCTTCCTGGGCGGCGCCTACATGGCCGAGGCCCTGCGCTCGGGTCTCGACTCGATCGCCACCATCCAGTGGGAGTCGTCTGCGGCGCTCGGCCTCACCCGCACCCAGACGCTGCGCCACGTCGCCCTCCCGCAGGCCATCGCGACCTCCGTGCCGCCTCTCGCCGCCAACGTCATCTTCCTCATCAAGGAAACATCCGTCGTCTCCGTCGTCGCGCTGCCCGACCTCGTGTACGTCGCGAAAGACCTCATCGGCATGTCCTACAACACCTCTGAAGCGCTGATCCTCCTGGTCATCGCCTACCTGGTGATCCTTCTGCCCGTGTCCATCGCGGCCCGACTCATCGAAAAGAAGGTGCGCCGTGGCGGATTTGGGAATTAACGTCATCTTCGAAGGCCGCAACCTCGTGCGCATCCTCGAAGGACTGGGCGTCACCGTCGGCATCTCCGCGCTGTCCGTCGTGTTGTCGCTGGTGCTCGGCGTGTTCGTCGGCCTCGGCATGCGCTCGCGCTGGCGCCCCCTGCGCTGGCTCATGCAGCTCTACCTCGAGTTCGTGCGCATCATGCCCCAGCTCGTCCTCCTGTTCGTCGCCTACTTCGGGCTCACGCGTGTCGCGGGGATCAACCTGGACGGCATTACCGCGTCCGTCCTCGTCTTCACCCTGTGGGGCGGCGCCGAAATGGGTGACCTCGTGCGAGGCGCGCTCATCGCGATCCCGCGCCATCAGTACGAGTCCGCATACGCGCTGGGACTCACCCCGAGGCAGACCATGCGTCGCGTCATCCTGCCTCAAACCCTGCGCAGGCTCGCGCCCCCGGCCGTCAACCTCATCACCCGTATGGTGAAGACGACGTCCCTCGTCGTGCTCATCGGCGTCGTCGAAGTCCTCAAGGTTGGACAGCAGATCATCGACGCCAACCGCTTCAACTACCCGACCGCCTCGCTGTGGATCTACGGCCTGATCTTCGCGGCGTACTTCCTCATCTGCTGGCCCATCTCGCTCCTCTCACGCCACATGGAGAAAACATGGCAGAACTGACCTCCGACCCGCAGCTGCGCCTCGTCGACCTCGACAAGACCTACCCCGGCGGCCACCACGCCCTGCGCGGCGTCTCCCTCGACGTCGCCGACGGCGAAGTTGTCGTCATCATCGGTCCCTCCGGCTGCGGCAAGTCCACGCTCCTGCGCACGATCAACGGCCTCGAGCCCATCAACTCCGGGCAGATCCTCTTCGACGGGAATGACCTGGCGGCCCCCGGCGTCTCCTGGCCCGAGGTTCGCCGCCGCATCGGCATGGTCTTCCAGTCCTACGAGCTCTTCCCCCACCTGACCGTCATGGGGAACCTGACGCTCGCCCCCGGCCTCGTCGCGGGAGAATCGCGCGCCGACGCGAGCGAGCGGGCGTTGAAACTGCTCGAGCGCGTCGGTCTGGCGGACCGCGCCGACGACTACCCGCGCCAGCTCTCCGGCGGCCAGCGCCAGCGCGTCGCCATCGTGCGCGCCCTCATGATGGACCCCGAGATCCTCCTCCTTGACGAGGTCACGGCCTCCCTTGACCCGGAGATGGTGCGCGAGGTCCTCGACGTCGTCCTGGAACTGGCTCGTACCGGCATGACGATGCTCATCGTCACCCACGAGATGGGCTTCGCCCGCGCGATCGCCGACCGCATCGTCTTCATGGATGAGGGCCGGATCGTCGAGGTCGACCCGCCGCGCAAGTTCTTCGCCGACCCGGCGTCTGACCGAGCGCGCAAGTTCCTCGACATCTTCAGCTTCGAAGGCGCCAAGCTGTAGGGGTTTCCAGGCGAAAGTGCTTCCTGGTGGGGCCTTGGCCGACGGGCTTGTAGTGTCGTCGGTGCGTGTGCAGGTTCCGCGTTCTTCCTGTTGATTTGGGTGCTGCACCCGATCCGTAGGCATTGCACCTCTTCTGATCGGGTGTACCGCGACTGATCGGGTGTACCGCGACTGATTGGGTGTACCGCGACTGATTGGGTGTAGTGCCACTGATTGGGTGTATCGCGTAGGTGCCGTTGGGGCGGGCGGATTGGAAACGGCTATGCGGATAGGTCATGACGATGCGGATACCTTAATGACCTATCCGCGTGCGCATAACCTATCCGCGTGCGCATAACCTATCCGCGTGCGAGCAACCTATCCGCGTAAAGGGCTGCGTTGGACTGGGACGCGTGCGCTGGCCGTCGAGGTGCTTATTCGCGTAGCGGCCCGGTGCCTTGCGTGGTGATCCGGTGCATTGAGCACGCGCGAGTTGAGAACGAGAACGAGCACGCAGAGTCCACCCGCGACAGAACTTCCCGTTTTAGCCGATCAGCGTCGACTGGTGGTGCACCATGATCAGGCGTCCCCCGCCAGAAGTCGCCGGCGCCCACACGCTGGATTCCAGCGAGGCGCCGCCCTCCCAGCGCACCCGGTAGCGCGTCAGGAACGACCCGCCCAGATCGTGCGCGTCGATGCGGCCGATGGATGGGGAAGCGGGCGAGGGCCCCGCCAGCGTCGTGGTCGCGCCGCCACCCGGCCAGATGCGCGTCGTGCGCTCGTCGGTCATGGCCGCCAGCGCCTCCTCGTCGCCGCCGGTCCACGCCAGGATGAACTCGCGCTCGCGGGCGATCGCGTCTTCGGTGGTCATCGCGGGCTCACTCACGGACGAGGCCGGGGCTGCCTCCGCGGGTTCGTTCGCTTCGGTGGGCGTGGAGAAAACGCTGGGATGAGAACGGAATGTCGACGTGGCGGCCTTGTTGGTGGAGGCGTCGTGTGAAGCGGGAGCGCTCCCCAGGGCATCAGTAGTAGCGGGCACGTTGTGCGGCTCGACGGACGCAGCCACAGTGGTCGCGCCCTCATCCGGCTGATCCCCGGATGCCTGATCTGAGGACGCCTGATCCGCCGACGCAGCGCCGCGCGACGCGCCGCCCCCGAACCCTGGGCCCGGCTCGGGTGTGCGCCCCGCCTGGTAGGCCTCGGCGCAGGAGCGTGCCAGGTCGTCGGCGCGCTCGTTCATGCGGTGCCCAGCGTGGCCCTTGACCCACTCGAAGGTGACGCGGCGCCCTTCCATGGCCCGATCGATCTCCTGGATGAGCTCCAGGTTTTTGATGGGCTTCTTGTCTGCCTTCGTCCAGCCGCGCTTCTTCCAGCCGAGCCGCCACTTGGACACGACGTTGATCGCGTACTGCGAGTCGGCGAGGATGTGCAGCTCTTCGCCGGTCTCGGCCGTGGCCTCGAGCAGACGCAGAATAGCGGTCAGCTCACCCAGGTTGTTCGTTCCCTGCGGCCAGCCACCCGCGTCCCATGTGTCCTCGTCCACGTACCAGGCCCACCCCGCGGGCCCGGGATTGCCGAGGGAAGAACCGTCTGCCGCCGCCGTAATTGTCATGCCTTCATCCTATCGGCATCCCGCTTGCCTGATCGGAGGGGGACGAGGCCGGGGCGCGGTGTCGCTGCATTGCGTAGTAGGTGGGGACGAGGCCGGGGCCGCCCGGGCGGAGTGCCCTAGACTCGGGTGCGGGCGTGGCCGCGCCCGCTGCCGCGACGAGAGGAACGACAAGAGAGACGACGCAGGCCGACGACTGGATGGCGCCGGGGGATGATGAGCTGGGATTTGGTGGCCTAGCAAAGTTGAAGCCCGTGTGGAAGTGGGCCCTCGTTATCGTTGCTTTTTCGTTTGCTGCGCTCGCGGTGAGTACTAGTTTTCATCAGGACGTGGTCCGCAGACCGGTCAGTTCTTTGCGGTCGAATGACGCGGTGATCGCTCTGAGGCTGGGACCCGCATATGCCTCGTCGCTGCAGGAGGCTACGAACACTGGCAGTTGGATTGTGCTCCTCAACGCCCAGGGACAGGGCACGGTGGCGTCCGTCGATTCGGTGGCTGGCGGGGACGTGTTGTGGAGTGATCGCGGTGTCTTCTACGGTTCGCGGAGCCGCAACTACGTGACGACGGATAGTGGAACGCAGGTGAGTAAGAGCGACAACGGGACCCGAGAGGAGATTCAACGATACGAGCTTTCCGATGGTCAGCTCGTCACTCTGGTGCCGAAGCATTGGGATTATAACGACGGCAATGTTGAAAGTGACGACAGCATCACGACTGTTGAAACCGCTGGCATTACCGGTGATTTTGGGCAGTGCGGGTCACGGATCCTGGCGATTACGGACACGAAGGAATCCCCGAGTATCGCGGATGCGGCATTCGAGGCCTATGCCGCCCAGGCGAACAACGAAGAACCAGTTCCAGAGGCCCTGACGGCTGTCGTGCAGCTCAATGCTCCTGATGGTGACGCGCCTCGAGTTCTCGCCGTCACGCCGGCCAGTGACAACTTGGAATCGGGACAGCATATGTTCGCCTGTGAGGGGGACGTCATCACGCTGTTGAGCCGCCTGGAAGTAAAGCCTGGCACTCCAGACAACATGACGGCGCATGAACGATACCGATGGGTCCTTCACCAGTGGGACCTATCCACGGGAGAACGTGCGAATATCCCGTTGACCGATGACGACGGCGAGCCCTTCGAATCTACTTCCAAGTGGTTCCTCCAAGGCCACCATGGTGTTCAAGTGGGTAACGAATACAGGATGGTGACGCGGGATGGTGCTGCTTTCGGTGCCGACCTGATGAGCGGCCAGGTGCGGCGTCTGTTCTACACGCATCCGCGGATGACTGTGTCTGACCGCTATTGGATGACGTACCAGGTGGACAAGGATGGTGTCTACGCGCTCGGAGAAAGCTATGAAGGCCATGTCGTCTCACTGTTCTTCATACCGTGGGACGGCAAAGAGTGGCGTGAAATCTTCACCACGGACAAGCTCGCGGGGTATCTCAAGGAGGGGTGGTTCTCGGGTGAATTGAAGATTCAGTCCTTCGCGGTGCGCCCGGACTGGGACGGCGGCGCGCAGTAGCGCAGCGCAGCCACGCCGCATCGTGCGCGGCACGATAGTGGGGGCGGTCTTCCAACGAAGACCGCCCCCACCTGCGTTTGCCGTCAACGGGCACTGACCGCTCGTCGGCAGCCCCAGCCGTCACTGCGTGACGCCCACCTGGCCCAGCGCGAAGGCGAACTCCTCGCAGCGCGCCGCCCACCGGCCCTCGCGCCCTGAGGGGCCGGCGTGCCCGGCGACCATCTCGGTGCGCAGGATGATCGGGCGCTCGAGTGGGTCGCGCGCGGGAACGGACCCAGCCCCGGCCTCGTCCGTGGAGGGAACCTGGCCGGTGGCCTCGCGCAGGCGCTGCACCCACTTGGTGGGCTCGACGAACTCGACGCGCGTGTCGTTGACCGACGTCGTCGCCATGACCGCGGGCAGTAGCGCGCCGTCGGGCACGTTCTCGTACGGCGTGTAGCGGCTCATCGCGTCGAACACGGCGCGCGAGGTCAGCGGATTGCCCCACTCCTCCCATTCGCCGACGGTGAGCGGCAGGGTTGGGTCCAGGATCGTCGAGAGCGCGTCCACGAAGGGCACGCCCGCGAGGATCGCGCGGAAGCGGTCGGGGGCTGCGTTGGTGACCGCGCCCATGAGCAGGCCTCCGGCGCTGCGGCCCTCCGCGACCAGGCGACCGGGTGCCACCCACCCGGAGTTGACCAGCCAGTCGGCCACGTCGATGAAGTCCGTGAAGGTGTGCTCCTTGACCAGCTCCTTGCCGTCCTCGTACCAGGAGCGGCCCATCTCGCCGCCGCCGCGCACGTGCGCGATCGCGTAGACGACGCGGCGCAGGATCGGCAGACGCAGGGTCTCGAACTCGGGGTCGTAGCTGACCTCGTACGAGCCGTACCCGATCTGCCAGCCCGCGTGCGTGCCGTCCGGTCGCGCGTCGCGATGGTGGATGAGGGTGACGGGGATGCGCGTCGCGCCGTCGCGCGCAAGCACCCACACGCGCTCCTCGACGTACTCGGCGGGGTCCCATCCGGGCGCCTCGCGGGTGTGCAGGGTCCGCACGCTCAGCGCCGAGGTCTCGGAGGACGAGGCCGGGGCCGTGTTCGGCAGCAACACCTCGGCGACCGTCGGGGGCACGGTCTGTGACTGGAACTCAACCCGAAGCGGATCCTTCCACGGGGTCGGCACGGTCGCGATTGTACGCACCGGGGCGTCCACCTCTACGCGTCGCCACGTGGGCGTGGGCTCGCGGCGATCCCACACGTCGACCTGCGTGAGAGAGCCCGAACGAAGCGAGAGCGCCACGTAGTCCGCGTGGGCCTCGACGTCGGTGATGCGCTCGCCGGGGCCGGGGCTGCGCAGCGGCTCCCAGGACTCAAACGGGGCGAGGGGCGTGGGCTCGTCCTCCGGCAGGGGAGTGCCCGGCGTGCGATCCGCCAGCGCTTGGCGACTATACGCGGAGGAAGAAGTTACGCCCAACTGTGCCAAGGCCTCGGGCGACCCCCCGGCGGGCAGCATCGCCTGCGCGAGCGAGCCCTCCTGCGTCAGCCCCGTGTGCACGATGAACAGGCGATCCCCCGCCGAATCCGCCGACACCAGCGTGCGCGGGCGCACCGGCATGAGCGGAAGCGGGCGCACGGACGGGTGGGCGGGCAGCCACAGCCACGCGCGGCCCGCCGTCGACGACGAGGCGTGAATGACGACGTGCCCCGGGAAACCCGAGGGAGCGAACCCCATCTCGAAGCCCTCGTCCGGCTCCACCAGCAGCAGCTCGTCGGCCTCACGCGGCGTGCCCACGCGGTGCAGCCACGCGTCGCACGCGCGCCACGCGTCGTCCACGCCCATGTAGATAAAGGAAGCGGAATCATCCGCCCATGCGAAGCCATACCCGGCGTCCACCACGGCCTCGTCGATGACGCGGCCCGACGCCTCCTGCACGACCCACGTGTAGCGCTCATCCCCGCTCGTGTCCCGCGCCCACGCGATCAGACGCCCATCCGGGGACGGGTACATGTCCGCCAGGCGGAAAAACTCCTGCCCGCGCGCCCACTCGTTCTCATCGACGAGGAGCTCCTCGCCCCGCGCTGGCACGCCCGGTTGGGGGACGAGCGGGACCGGTGCCCCGGCCTCGTCGCGCTCCACCGGCGCGCGGTGATGCGTCGCGTAGGACTGGCCCTCCGCGAAACGTCGAAAATACCAGAACTCGCCCTCGCGGATCGGAACCGTCACGTCGGTGAGCGCCGTGGAGGCCTTGACCTCCTCCACGAGGCGCGCGGCCGCCTCGCGCGTCGGCGCCGTCACCGTGTCCGCCCACGCGTTCTCCGCCTCCAAATGAGCCCTGACCTCGGGTTCCTCGCCGTCACGCAGCCAGTCCCACGGGTCATCGAAATGCTGCCCGAAATGGTCGCGCACCCGGTACCCGTACCGCTTGGGGGCGACCGGGGGAGTCGACGAAGGCCGTGTGTTACGCGTGGTCGTGTCAGTCATGGGCACCATCTTAGGGGCGGGGCCAACTGTTGGGGATCCACGAAACAGCGGCGAGGCCGTGCGACACTAGGGGAGTGAGAGACGAACACTGCCTGTGCGGGTCCACTGCCGCGCTCGACCCCGTGGCCGCGCGCCCCCGCGACCCCTCACCCACCCAGCCCGGCACCCGAGGGCAGGCTGAGGGGGGAGCGGCCCCGGCCTCGTCCCTGAGCCTCACGCAGCGACTCCTCGCCTGGGTGCGTGAGTTCATCCAATTCGGCATGGTCGGAGCCACCGCCTACATCGTCGACGCGGGCCTGTTCAACCTGCTCCAGCACGGGCCCCTCGGCTTCCTCGCTGGGCACCCCAACACCGCGCAATTCGTCGCCGCCGCGACCGCGACCCTGTACTCGTGGATCGCCAACCGCCTGTGGACCTACCGCGGCCGCACGCGGGAGAACGCCACGCGCGAGGCCATCCTCTTCTTCTTCGCGAACGCCTGCGGCATCGGTATCTCCCAGTTCTGCCTCCTGTTCACCCACCACATCCTCGGGTTCGCCTCGGCGCTGGCCGACAACATCGCCGTCTACGTCGTTGGCTTCGCCCTGGGCACCGCGTTCCGCTTCTTCTTCTACCACTACGTGGTCTTCACCGGGCATACGCGCGCGTAGGTTCGAGGCGCGGCGGTAGGGTCGAAACGTGAAGGAAACGCCAGAGCACTACCCGACCCCCGAAGAGTCCATCGCCACGATGGTCACCATCGACGACACCGCCCTCGTGTTCGAAGGCGGCGGCATGCGCAACGCCTACACGGCCGCACTCGTGAGCCGACTCATCGCCGAAGGCATCAACTTCCCCCACATCTCCGGCGTCTCCGCGGGCTCCAGCCATCTGTGCAACTTCACCTCCCGCGACGCCGCCCGCTCGCACGACACTTTCGTCGACCTCGTCGAAGACCCCGAGTTTGGCGGGCTCAAGCATTTCCGCAAGGGCCACGGCTACTTCAACGCTGAGTACATCTACGAGCGGATCTGTTACCCCGACGGGATCCTGCCCTTCAACATGGACGCGTTTCTTGCCAACCCGGCGCGCACTCGCGTCGCCGCCTTCAACGCGTCGCGCGGCGAGGTGCGCTGGTTCTCCAAGGAAGACATGAGCACACTGGACACGCTCGGCCCCATCATCCGCGCCTCCTCCACGCTGCCCATCCTCATGCCGCCCGTCGACATCGACGGCGACACCTACGTCGATGGCGCGCTCGGCCCCAACGGCGGCCTGCCCTTCGATCAGCCCCTGCGCGAGGGCTACCGCAAGCTCCTTGTTGTCCTCACTCGGCCCCGCGACTACGTCAAGGGCCCCATGCCCGCCAGCGTTGGTGCCCTCTTGCGCACCGCCTACCGTCAGTACCCCTCCGTGTTCGAGGGCGTGGCTCGTCGTCCCGACCGCTACAACGCGGGACGTCGCCTCCTCTTCGAGCTCGAAGAACGAGGCCAGGCCTACGTGTTCGCTCCCGACAACCTGTGGATCAACAACACCGAGTCGCGGCGTGAACGCCTGGAGGCAACGTATCGTGCTGGCCTCGTGCAGGCCGTGCGCGAGATGCCCGCGATCAAGGCATTCCTGGGGCTGTAGGCTTTCCTTTTCCTGTGGCGGTGCTTGTTGCGCCGCTGGTGTTCCAGGCGCCGGATGGCCCGGCCGCCCGCGTGATTTCCAGCCGCCGCGTGTGCTTTGTGGGGCCGGGCCGCTGTGTGTGCCTGTGGGCGGCGGCCCGCCCGCGAGCCATCCGCGCCGCGAGCCTTCGGCTCGGCGCGTCGTCTCGAATCCCGGCCAGGCCCCGCCGACGCCCACCGGCACCGCGGCCAGGCCCTCCGGTCCCTCCGGTACCCTCCACACCGGCGCCGCCTGGTCCGCATCAATGTCGCACGTCATTCCCCTGCAACTGTTTCAGAATTTGAATTGTCATTGTTGGTATTTCAACGTTTCTGAGTGTTGTTGAGAGGCTGGTCCGATCGAATGACGTGCGAGTTTTCTGAGGAGTGGTCTCGTAGCTACGTGTGGGTGTTGCAGATCCTTCGCGTGAAACTGCTGTCACCTTTGCTCGCTCGTGCCTGTGTGGGGTTGAAACCGCCATCACCTTTGCGGGTGAGAATCGGGCGGTTTTGGTGCGTTTGTTGGTCGCAGTGGTGACGGTGGTTTCAACGGTTGCTGTTCAGGGGCGCGCAGTGGTGATGGGGGTTTCATACTGACCTGCATCAGCGGTCGCAGTGGTGTTGTTGGTTTCAATATCGCCGCGTCGCCGCGTCTTGCGCGCGAAAAAGTTCGCCCTGCTCGGTCTGATGGTGGACGCGAGCGCGAAGAAGTTCGCCCAGCGCACGAAAAATGCCCCAGAGATGGCGTTTTATGGCGTGCCGGGCGAAGTTTATCGCGGGTGAGCCCGTGATGGCCCGTGCCGGGCGAACATTGTCGCGGGGAAGTCGTCGCGGGGCGGTGCCGGGCGTGTTTTGTCGAGTGGCAGAGCCTACTGGTGTGCAGTGCCTGGGAGGTGCTGCCTAGATACAGGGAGTATCCAGGCCCTAGATGTCGGTCGAGCGTTAGCCCCTTGGTCTAGGTCGCGTCCCCCCTAGATGTAGGGCTCTTACGATCCCCTCGATCTAGGGGCACCTCCCGTTGGAGGCGCGCGTCGGCACATCACTCAGGCCCCCTGTGATCGCATTTCCGCGAGATTCCAGCCATTTCGCCGAAAATGCCACTCACCCCTATATCTAGGGGCGCTTAGTCGCCAACGACCCCTAGATGTGCGGGTGCGACACGCCCAAGAGTGCCACTAAAGAGTGTGACGCTCGACATCTTTCAGATGGTTGGCAGGTGGTTATGCACAGGGTGGTGATGCGCTCGTCCACAGGGTGCACAGGTGTGTGTGAGGGTGTTGGTGGCCCCTAGATGTGCCCGTGGGTTAGTTGCAAACCCCAATGTTTGCGCGCATCTTCGCGCACCCGTGCGGAGGTGGCGACAAACCGCAAAGGTCCCTCCGAGATCCTGACCGCTCGCTCCATCCACAGACTGCTCCTGCCGCGTCCACAGTTGGGGCGGCGCACACAACATCTAGGGGTCGCTTGCGTGGGCGGCCACGAGGTGTAGTGTTGTCGTGTTCGCGGCGAACGAGCCGCCAGAAAGACAACGCAGGATGCCAACGTCCGGCCTCGAGCCGCAAGGAGACACGAACATGTCGATCACCGTCTACTCCAAGCCCCGCTGCCCCCAGTGCGACGCGACCTACCGCGCCCTCGACAAGCAGGGCGTCTCCTACGAGAAGATCGACGTCACCCAGGACGCGGAATCCCTCGCCTTCATTAAGGGCCTCGGCTACCAGCAGGCCCCCGTCGTCGTGGCCGGCGAGGACCACTGGTCCGGCTTCCGCCCCGACCGCATCAAGGCCGTCGCTGCCGCAGCTGCCCCCCTGGCGCTGCAGGCCTGAATCGCGCCGACAAGTCCCGGCCGCGAGGCCGGGACTTTCGCGTATCTGGGCGGGAACGAGGCCGGGGCACACCCCTCGGTGGACATGGGGAAATGAGCGGCCAACTGGCCGTGAGGGTCCGCCGCCCACGACCGCATACACACCGCCAACCACCATGTGCGCCCGCTGAGTCGGGCGCGTCGATCATCCCACATGGGACACGCGTGCGAGGCAACCCCGCCCGGGCCTCGGGGGTGAGACACTAGAGGTTCAGTATCCCGCCAAGCAGGAAGGATCATCATGGGCAGCGTCGTCTACTTCTCGTCGGCGACGGGCAATACCCGCCGTTTTGTCGAAAAACTCGGCCTCCCGGCGGCGCGAATCCCGTTGCTTCCCAAGGATGAACCCCTGCGCGTGACCGACGAGTACGTGCTCATCGTGCCCACCTACGGCGGCGGCAATCTCAAGGGAGCGGTGCCCAAACAGGTCATCAAGTTCCTCAATGACCCCGACAATCGGGCCCTGTGTCGGGGCGTCATCTCGTCGGGAAACACTAACTTCGGCAAGGCCTACTGCATCGCGGGCGACATTATCGCGGCCAAGCTGGGGGTCCCCCACATGTATAAGTTCGAGCTCCTCGGTACGCCCGAGGACGTCTCCAGAGTTCGCGAAGGACTGGAACAGTTTTGGCAGAAAACTACACCGACACAGGCGTAGAGGAAGCTCCCTCCCCGGAGCTGGACTACCACGCGCTGAACGCGCAGCTTAACCTGTACGACGCGAACGGACACATTCAGTTCGACGCGGACCGTGCGGCGGCTCGCCAGTACTTCCTTCAGCACGTCAACCAGAACACGGTGTTCTTCCACGACCTGGAAGAGAAGCTGAAGTACCTGGTGGACGAGGGCTACTACGAGAAGCACGTCCTGGACCAGTACGACTTCGCGGACATCAAGGAGCTGTACAAGCAGGCTTACGCGCACAAGTTCCGCTTCCCGACGTTCCTGGGCGCGTTCAAGTACTACACGTCGTACACGCTCAAGACCTTCGACGGTAAGCGCTACCTGGAGCGCTTCGAGGATCGTGTCGCCATGGTGTCGCTGTACCTGGCGCGCGGCGACATCGAGCTTGCTCGCAGCTTCGTGGATGAGATCATGACGGGCCGCTTCCAGCCGGCCACCCCAACCTTCCTCAACGCCGGTAAGGCGGCGCGCGGCGAGCTGGTCTCCTGCTTCCTGCTGCGCATCGAGGACAACATGGAGTCGATCGCGCGCGGCATCAACTCGGCCCTGCAGCTGTCCAAGCGCGGCGGCGGCGTCGCCCTGCAGCTGACGAACCTGCGTGAGTCGGGCGCCCCCATTAAGAAGATTCAGAACCAGTCCAGCGGCGTCGTGCCCGTCATGAAGCTGCTCGAGGACTCCTTCTCCTACGCGAACCAGCTGGGCGCGCGTCAGGGTGCGGGCGCTGTGTACCTGCACGCGCACCACCCGGACATCATGCAGTTCCTGGACACTAAGCGTGAGAACGCGGACGAGAAGATTCGCATCAAGACGCTGTCCCTGGGTGTCGTCATCCCGGACATCACGTTCGAGCTGGCCCGCAAGAACGAGGACATGTACCTGTTCAGTCCCTACGACGTGGAGCGCGTGTACGGCGTGCCCTTCTCCGAGATTTCGGTGACGGAGAAGTACCACGAGATGGTGGACGACGGCCGTATCCACAAGCGCAAGATCAACGCTCGTCGTTTCTTCCAGACGATCGCGGAGATCCAGTTCGAGTCCGGCTACCCCTACATCGTCTTCGAGGACACGGTGAACAAGGCCAACCCGATCAAGGGTCGCATCACCATGTCGAACCTGTGCTCGGAGATCCTGCAGGTATCCGAGGCCTCGACCTACAACGATGACCTGTCCTACGACCACGTCGGCAAGGACATCTCCTGCAACCTGGGCTCGCTCAACATTGCGAAGACCATGGATTCCTCGGACTTCTCGAAGACGATCGAGATGGCGATCCGCGGCCTGACGGCTGTCTCGGACCTGTCGGACATCGGCTCGGTGCCGTCGATCGCCCGCGGCAACGCGATGAGCCACGCGATCGGCCTGGGCCAGATGAACCTGCACGGTTACCTGGCGCGCGAGCACGTGCACTACGGGTCCGAGGAGGCCCTTGACTTCACGAACATGTACTTCATGACGGTCCTGTTCGAGGCCATCAAGGCCTCGTGCAAGATCGCGCGTGAGCGCGGCGAGACCTTCGAGGGCTTCGAGGAGTCGAAGTACGCATCGGGCGAGTTCTTCCGCAAGTACATTGACGAGGAGTGGGCCCCCACCACGGACAAGTGCCGCGAGCTGCTCGCCGCCTCGTCGATCAAGGTCCCGACCCAGGCGGACTGGGAGGCCCTGGCGGCTGACGTCGCCAAGTACGGCATGTACAACCAGAACCTGCAGGCTGTGCCTCCGACGGGTTCCATCTCGTACATCAACAACTCGACGTCGTCGATTCACCCGATCGTGTCCCGCGTGGAGATCCGTAAGGAAGGCAAGATTGGCCGCGTCTACTACCCGGCGCCCTACATGTCGAACGAGAACCTGGAGTACTACCAGGACGCGTATGAGATCGGCCCGGAGAAGATCATCGACACCTACGCTGTGGCCACCCAGCACGTGGATCAGGGCCTGTCGCTCACGCTGTTCTACCCGGATACGGTGACGACGCGTGACCTGAACAAGTCCTACATCTACGCGTGGAAGAAGGGCATTAAGACCCTGTACTACATGCGCCTGCGCCAGATGGCCCTGGAGGGCACGGAGGTCGAGGGCTGCGTGTCCTGCATGCTGTGACGTGACGCCCGTTTGTCGGGTGGTGCGGGGGTCGGGAAACCGACCCCCGCACTTTTTTATGTGGGACGAGGCCGGGGCGAGCCGGGAGCGTCGGCGTGAGGTTGGGGTGGGCTGCGTCGGGTTGTGGTGAGTGGTGAGAAGGGATAATGAGGCGGAACTTCCGTGTTGCAGAGGTTGCTCGTATGATGTGGGAGGATAAGATCCCACATTCTGACCGGAGCTATTCATGAGCGACCCCTCCAATCCCTACGGGTCGGGTGGCACGACCCCCTACGGCGCCCAGCCTGCCTATGGGCAGGCCCCCGTAGTGCAGCAGCCCGCATACGGTACCCAACCCGCATACGGCGCCCAGACCTCGTACGGCGCGGGTGCTTCCTACGGGCAGCCGATGTACGGCCAGGTCGTGTATGCGCTGAACCCCGCCGTCGAACGCGTGCGTTCGAACGCATCCATGGTGCGCATCATGTCTTTCGTTAGCTTTGTGACGGTGGGGCCGCTCCTGTCGTTCGGTGCGTGGTTCTGGAGCATGAACCTCCTTAGTGAGGCCGAGAGGCTGGGTGCCCCCGAGGACGTGCTGAGGGACGTGCGCGGTGCGCGAACGACGGCTCTCATCTGCGGAATTGTCGGGATCGTGCTGTTTGGTCTTCTGATCGCCGCTCCCTTCCTCCTTGTCTGGCTCGTGGAATCTACGAAGTGATTGGTTGTTGAAATGAGTGACGAACAGATGCCCTCGCGGGCAATTCCGGCCGGCTGGGACTGGCCTCAGCAGAGCGACGGACCGGTCGCACCCCAGGCGGGTGCTCCCGCCTCGATGTGGTCGAGCGCTCCCGCCGCACCGCAGGCACCCGCCCCTGCGCAGTTTGCGCCCCCGGTGGGCGCACCCGTACATGTCGCGTCCGCCGCGCCCGCCGCGCAGCAGTCGGCCTACGCTCCCGGACACAGCGGGGTCACGGCCGCCAGCGCGGCACCGGCGTATGGCACCCCTGCTGCGTATCCCCCGCAGGGCGTACCCGCCCAGCCGATGCCGTCCTACGGCCAGCCGAGTGCCTACCAGGCGCAGCCTGCACCCGTCGCTCAGCCGATGCAGCAGGCCGCCGCCCCGCAGTACGGCGTGAATCCGCAGGCCGCGTACGCGAGCCAGCCCGCGCAGCCGTCCACGGATCAGCTCCGGCAGCTGGCCTTCTCCCGCCTCAAGTCCAACGCGACCGTCGCCATCGTGATGTCCTTCGTGTGGTTCTTCACGACGCCGGTCATCCTGCTGCTCGCCAACGCGGTTCGGGCGCAGCGCCTGTGTACCCACGCCCAGGAGATCGACGCTCCGTCCGACGTGACACGGAAGGTGAACATTGCGCGCGGCATTGCGTTCGGCATGCTCCTCCTGCAGGTGAGCCTGATCATCTTGCTGATTGTCTTGGAGAACATGCGTTAGCGATCCAGCGGATGCCACTGTGTTCGCGGTAACTAAAGGCCGTTTTGTTTATTTTTGTACTCTCGCGACGGCTACGATGACAGCCGTATCCGATCGACACAACCCATTTGGAGCAACTCATGAGCGATCCCGTGAACGCCTACCTCGCCGCCGGCCAGGAACAGCCCCAGCAGGCCTACGGTCAGCAGCAGGCCTACGGTCAGCAGCAGGCTTACGGTCAGCAGCAGGCTTACGGCCAGCAGCAGGCTTACGGCCAGCAGCAGGCTTACGGTTATGCGCAGCCGGCCTACGGTCAGCCCGTCTACGCCCTCAACCCCGAGATTGAGAGGATCCGTTCGAACGCGTCGACGGCCCGCATGCTCTCCTTCGTGAGTTTCCTGTTCGGCCACCTACTGCTTGCCGGTGGCATGTGGTTCTGGACTAACAAGCTGGTTGAGGAAGCCAAGATCCTGGGCGCCCCGATGGACGTGATGGCGGATGTGGAGAGCGCTCGCTCGGCTGCGAAGATTTGCTCGATCATCCAGATCGCGCTCGCCGCTGCGGTTTTCTTGTTCCTCATCTTGATGGTGATCATCGGCGCGACTGCGGCCGCCAACAGCTGACGCATCGTTACGTGTGGGGCCCGAGGAAACGGCGAGTTTCCTCGGGCCCCAACGCATAGTGGTTGAGGGCCGCTGCTACGATAGCGCCCATCGTCATCCGCACGGAACTATCTGGAGTGCACCATGAGCGATCCGGCTTACCCCTATGGGGCCAATCCTGCGAGTGCGCAGGATCCCTACTCGCAGCAGACGCCGTATGGCCCGGCCGCATCCGCGCCCTACGGCCAGCCCGAGGCAGCGTACCGCCAGCAGCCTGCCTACGGCATGCCCAATGGGATGGCGTACAGTCAGCCCACGCCGGCCTATGCGCAGCCGTACTATGCGAGTTCACACCTCGTTGCCTACGCGGACCTGCGTTCCCAGGCGCATCTCGCCATGATCTTGGCTGGCGTGAGTTTCCTGACTGCCTTTCTGCTCCTCTCGATCCCCGCGATGGTGTTGTCGTTCATGCAGCGCAGGAAGGCGAAGCGCCTGGATGCCCCGCAGGACATCATGTCGCTGACGAATACCGCGGTGGTCGTCACGTCCATATGCGCATCACTCCAGCTGCTCGTGCCTCTTGCCCTTCTCCTCGCCTTTTTCCTCAGTGATCGATAAGTCATGTGTTGATACCACCCCGCCACCCGTGAGAGTCGCGCGACAGCGCTGACTCCTCACACCCCGGAGCCTGTAGGAACGGTGATGCTGTTTCCGCAGGCTCCGCCTGTATTCTTGAGGGTATGACTCCCCGATACGAAGCACCCTCGCGCGCCATCGCCGGCACCGACGCAGACCTCCTCGACCAGCTGCGATACGCGGACGGACGCCCCTACGGCTTCTACAAGAACGCCCTAGGTGCCTGGGATTACGGGGACTTCACCCTCGCGATCGATCACGTGCAGGCCGATCCCTACGCCCCGCCCTCGTCCCTGCGCGCCTGGTCGACGCCCGAGGCCATGGGACTGCCCGAGGCCGCCCTGGCCTCGTCCGACGCGCGCCTGGCTGCCGCGGACTTTATTGCCCGCTCCTTCGACGAGGCTATCCGCGCCCGCGACACCCGCGACGTGTCGATCGCCCGCGCCGGTGCCCTCATCCTCCAGCGCTCCTACGCGACCGTCCTGCCCGACCGCGTCGAGGTCCGCTTCCAAGTCAAGCTCCCCGCGCGCGGACGCACAATCCTCGGCAAGAGCGCCGCCCGCCTCTTCGACGTGGACGTGCCCAACATCGTCATGGACTGCTTCGACTTCGTCTCCGAGGACCCGGCCACCACCCGCAAGCGCTCCCGCCTCCTCGGCCACGTCGCCGCCTACGAGGACTACCGTGCCCTCCAGGGAATCCTCGAGGAACGCAGCTGGGTATCCTTCGTCGCCGACGAAGCCCTGTTGGCGCGCCGCTCCGGCGTGTCCGAAACGCCCCTGACGGGTGACGGCGTCGTCGCTTTCAATGCCCCCGAGTCCCTGCGCGCCACCGTCACCCTGCCGCACGCCGGCGAGGTGTCCGGCATGGCGATCCCCCCGGGCCTGACCCTCATCGTGGGCGGCGGCTACCACGGCAAGTCCACGCTCCTCGAGGCCATCGCCCAGGGCGTGTACGCGCACATCCCCGGCGACGGCCGCGAGCTCGTCGCCACCGACCCCACTGCCACGAAGGTGCGCGCCGCCGACGGGCGAGCCGTCACAGGCGTTGATATCTCGCCGTTTATCACCCACCTGCCCGGCGGTGCCGACACCACGTCCTTCTCCACCGAAAACGCGTCCGGCTCCACCTCGCAGGCCGCCTCCATCATCGAATCCCTCGAGCTGGGCGCACGCACCCTCCTCATCGACGAGGACACCTCCGCGACCAACCTCCTCATCCGCGACACGCGCATGCGCGACCTCGTCGCCGCCGAGAAGGAACCCATCACGCCCCTCGTCGACCGCGTCACCTCCCTCACCGAGGCCGGCGTCTCCCTCATCATGGTCGTCGGCGGCTCCGGCGCCTTCCTGGACGCCGCCGACCGGGTCCTCATGATGGACAACTACCGTTGCCTCGACGTCACCGCCCGCGCACGCGAGGTCGTGGCCGACCTGCCGCGCCCCCGCACCGACGCCCCCACCATCTGGGAGGCCGCTCCCCGCGTGCCCGCCGCGAAGGCCCGCGTGGACCGCCCGCGCACCAAGGCCTCGGGCACGTCCGTGCTAACCATCGACCGTTCAACCGTCGACATTTCCGACGTTGCCGCAGTCGTCGACCCCGGGCAGGCCGAGGCCATCGCCTGGTGCGTGCGCGGTGTCCTCGAGGAGATGGCAGGCAAACAGTCGATGCCCGACCTCATGGCCAAGCTCGGACGGCGCCTCGCCTCCGAGGGCCTGGACGCCGTCTGCAAGTTTGGCGCCCGCTCCTACCCGGCGTTCCTGGCGCGCCCGCGCCTCATCGATGTTGGTGCCGCCATCAACCGCTACCGCGGCCTGTCCCTGCGTGAGGCCAGTGGCGAGGTTTCCACGTCGTAAGTGTTGCCTGCCCCGCTGGGCTGGGCTGCTGTGTGTGCACGTGTGCGGCGGCCCGCCCACCACGGATCGGATGGGGTGGGCGCACCGAATAGCCCCCTAGCGTGCCCCGGGTAGTCTCGGGGATCAATCAGGGGAAACCTCCGTAGCGGTGACGCGCACCGCAGGCGCACGATGGATGCATGAACACGAACACGACAATCGCGCAGGCCCCCGTGGCCGACCAAGAGGCCCCGGCCTCGTCCATCGTCCGACTCCAGGGCGTCTCCAAGATCTACGGAAGCGGCGACGCTCAGGTGCGCGCCCTCGACGACGTGAGCGTCGGCTTCGGCGCCGGCGAATTCACCGCCATCATGGGCCCCTCCGGCTCCGGCAAATCCACGATGATGCACATCCTCGCCGGCCTCGACGCCCCCACCTCCGGGCACGTCTTCGTCGAAGACACCGACATCACCGCCCTGAAAGACACCGCACTGACCAAGCTGCGCCGCGACCGCATCGGTTTCGTGTTCCAGTCCTTCAACTTGGTGCCCACCCTGGACGCCCGCGCCAATATCCTCCTGCCCATGCGCCTGGCCGACGCCACCCCCGAGAAGGGATGGTTCGACCTCATCGTCAACTCCCTGGGTATCGAGGACCGCCTGAGTCATCGCCCCTCCGAGATGTCCGGCGGCCAGCAGCAGCGCGTCGCCGTCGCCCGCGCCCTCATGAGCCGCCCCGCCGTCATTGTCGCGGACGAGCCCACCGGCAACCTCGACTCACACTCGACCTGCGAGGTCATGGACCTGCTGCGCCGCGCCGTCGATGAGCTCGGCCAGAGCGTCATCATGGTCACCCACGACACCTCCACCGCTGCCTACGCGGACCGCGTCCTCGTGTGTCGCGACGGACGCATTGTCTCCGACCTGCGCGACGTTACCGCCGACTCCCTCACCGCGGCGCTGCGCTGAGCGCGCGTCCACTCCCCAAGGCTCATCTCATGTCTGCAACAAACTCCCTCCTGAGCGCCAACCTGCGCTCCCATGGCCGCCGCTACATCTCCACCGGCCTGGCCGTCGCCATCTCCACGGCCTTCATCGTCATCACCCTCATCGTTATGACGGCGATGACCGCGGGCCTGACCTCCGGCGTCTACAGCCAGTACCGCGGCGGCACGATCGTCGTCTCCCAAAACGCTGACGCGACCGGCGAGTCGATTCAGCGCGCCGAAGAAATCCTGCGTTCCACCAGCGGCGTCACCGCCATCAAGCACATGGCCCAGTGGCCTGCCGATGCCCAGACCGACGCGACGCGTGGCCGACTCTACGTCTCGCCGCTGGCTCCCAAGCCCTTCGCCGGCCTCGACCTGAGCGCCGGAGACGCCCCGACCGCCGACGACCAGATCACTATCCCGGAGCACACGGCCTCGACCCTCTCACTGAAGGTCGGCGACACCGTCCGCGTGCGCGCAGGGTTCACCGAGGGCGACTACCAGACCCTTACCATCGTCGGCACCACACGCTCGAACACGATCAGCATGGGCGTGCCCGCCAGCTATGTGACTGACGGCGGTTTCTCCGCGCTCTTCGAGCGCACCGCGTCCGGACAGTTCATCGTCGCGACTTCTGGAGCGGATACGGACAGCAACGCAAACCCTCCCAGCGCCACCCAGGACGAATGGGTGGCGACAGCGAACTCCGCGCTCAGCACCGTCTCGGGAGTGACCGTGACCAGCGTGCACAAGGCAATTCAGGACGACCTCGACCAGGCGCGCTTGGGAGCGTCCATGACGATGGGCATCATGCTGATCTTCCCGGCGATCGCGGCGCTTGTGGCCTCTATCGTCGTCTCGTCGACCTTCCGAGTGGTGCTCACGCAGCGCACCCGCGAACTGGCGCTGCTGCGCACGCTGGGAGCTACCAGGCGACAGGTCCGCTCGCTCGTGACTCGCGAGGCCCTCGCGATCGGAGCGATCTCGTCCGCGATTGGCGTCGCGCTCGGCTGGCTGATCGGCGCGCTCGCGGAGGCGGGCACCGGTCTGGCCTCTAGCGTCGGCGCGGCGCTGGCGAGTGCCTCCGTTTGGCAGCTTGCGTTCACGTGGCTGGGTGCCACCCTGTTCACGACCCTGGTCGGCGTCTTCCCGGCCCGCGCGGCCTCCCGCGTCGCTCCCGTCGCCGCCCTCGCCCCCGTGAACGAGGCCGGGGCCGCCGCCCGCAAGAAGCACACCGTCCGCTTCATCATCGGCGCGCTCATCGCTGTGGCCGGTTGCGCCGCCGTGGCGGCTGCGTGGCGCTCGGATAGCGGCGGCACGAAGTTCCTCGGGGCTTTTGGCGGGTCGCTCCTGGCGCTCCTCGGTGCGCTGCTCGTCGCCTCGGTTCTGCTGCCAGCCCTCACCCGCGCGTTCGGCGCGGCCTTCCCGGGCACCCTGTCCGCCATGGCCCGCGAGAACACGACGCGCAACCCCGGCCGCACCTCCGCGACCGGCACCGCGATCATCATCGGCGTGACCCTCGTCGTCACCATCATGGTCGGTGCCGCCTCCGTGCGCACCACCCTCACCAACGCCGTGAACGACGCCCGCCCCTTCGACCTCATGGCCGTGTCCACGACTGGGGCGGTCACCGATGACCAGCAGGCCGCCATCGCGGCCACCGACGGCGTCGCCGCCACCGTCGCCCAGTACGCCGCTCCCGGCACCCTGACGACCACCTCGGGCGCGCCCGCCTACGCCGGGCCCGAGGGAGCGGGCTCGGAGGACGAGGCCCAGGCCTCGTCGGTCATGATCACCGGAGAACCCGACTACACGGGCGTCACCCACTCGACCGTCACCCAGCTGGGCGATAACCAGGTGCGCGTCGGCGACGAGGCCCTGGCCGGGCAGACGCTGCGCCTGTGCGCCGACACGTGCGTGGACCTGAGCGCCACCTACGACAAGAACGGCAGCGTCGGGGAGGCCCAGGTCTCCGAGAAAACCCTGCGATCCATCGCGAGCTCGCTCGAGCGTCAGGCGGTCATCATCAAGATGGCCGACGGCGCCGACGCCGAAACGGTCCAGAGTGCGCTGCTCAAGGACTCGCACCTGAGCGTCAACGGCTCCGCGTTGGAGCGTCAGATGTACACGAAGATCATCGACCAGCTGATGCTTGTTCTCGTCGGGCTGCTCGGCGTCTCCGTCCTCGTGTCGCTGGTGGGCGTGGCCAACACGCTGTCCCTGTCGGTCGCCGAACGTACCCGCGAGAACGGCCTGCTGAGGGCGCTGGGCCTGACGCGACGCCAGATGAAGAGCCTCCTCGCCCTCGAGGCGCTGTTCCTGTCCTTGACCGGCGTGCTGATCGGCGTCGGCATGGGTGTCGCCTTCGGGTGGGTAGGCGTCATGAGCCTGCCCATTGAGGGGGCCACCGCCGTGCTGAGCGTGCCGTGGCTGCAGCTGGTCGGCGTGTGCGTCGTGGCCATCGTGTCCGCGCTGATCGCCTCGTGGCTGCCGGGCCGCCGGGCCGCCAAGGTCAGCCCCTCGGAGGCGCTGGCGATGGATTGATTCCTGGTTGATCAACGGGTGTTGATGGGTGTTGACGACGGGTGGGGTACCGGAAGGTGCCCCACCCGTTGTCATGTTGTGCTGCGCTGCCCGCGTGCAGATCATCGGGTTAACGCGTGGGTTATTGGGCCCGGGTGCCTATCTGCTAGGCCCAGGTGTCCACCAATTGGGTTAACGGGCAGGCAGACGCGTGTGCGTGCGTTGCAGCCCGGCCCGCCAGCGTCGCACACGCTGGCGTGGCCTGGTTACTCAGAGTAGCTCGGCGCGCCTCAGCACTCGACGACGTTGACCGCCAGCCCTCCCTCGGATGTTTCCTTGTACTTGGAGAGCATGTCGTTGCCCGTCTGGCGCATCGTTTCGATGACGACGTCCAGGCTCACGGTGTGGCGTCCGTCCCCCCACAGGGCCATGCGCGCCGCGTTGATCGCCTTAACAGCCGCGATGGCGTTACGTTCGATGCACGGCACCTGCACGAGGCCCGCCACGGGGTCGCAGGTGAGTCCCAGGGAGTGCTCCATTGCGATTTCCGCGGCGTTCTCGACCTGCTGGGGGCTTCCTCCCAGCGCCTGGGCCAGGCCGGCAGCAGCCATCGCCGAGGCGGAGCCGACCTCCCCCTGGCAGCCGACCTCCGCCCCCGCGATGGAGGCGTTCGTCTTGATGAGTGCGCCGATCGCGGTGGCCGCGAGTAGGAAATCATGCACGAGGGTGCGGCGATGCTCGTGAGCTGCTGCCCCGTCGGCGAGTTCGGAGCCTTCGGGCGTGGAGTCTACGGGGCGCCCGGTCAAGCGTATGTGAGAGAGCGGGGCGACTGAGCCGTCGCGAGTATCCGGGCCCGCCGCGATTCCTGGGGTCGATCCCGTCTCGGGGCAGTGGGTGACGAGATAGCCCAGGACGGCCGGAATAACGCCTGCCGCGCCGTTCGTCGGAGCGGTCACGACCCTGTGTCCCGCGGCGTTCTCCTCGTTGACGGCGAGGGCGAAAAGGTTGACCCAGTCCATCGCGCGCATCGGATCGGCCGTGGTGGAGACCCACGCCCGCGCGTCGTCGGGCACTCCCTGCCCCGTCTCAGCGGTCGTGGGGGTCGATGGCCCGAGGAGTCGGCGGGCAAGCTTTCCGGCGAGTGCTCGGGCGCGGCGGGGAACATCGAGCCCTCCGGGGAGGATGCCCGTCGCGGACGTCCCCGCGTCCACGCAGTCGAACATCGTGTCGGCGATGCGGTCAAGGTAGGCGTCCAGGGTCTCGCGGGGGCGCACCGCCTCCTCGTTGGCGCGCACCAGCTCTGCGATGCTCTTGCCCTCCGCGTCGCACTGGGCCAGCAGCTCGCTACCCGAAGTGAAGGGATAGGGAGCGGGGACGTCAATGCCGACGCTGGTTTGTCCGGAGGCTAGCGACGAAACCTCGGGGTTGTTGGTGTCGTCGTTGGTCTGGGTCATCACGAAGCCGCCTCCCACCGAGTAGTAGGTTCGTCGCAGGATGATGTGTGTGTCTGCGTCGGTGGCGGTGATGGTGAGAGCGTTGACGTGGTAGGGCAGGACCGTGCGCGCGACGAAGCGGATATCGCGTGCAACATCAAGAGTGACCTGGGCTCCGCTGGGCAGCGTCAGCGTCCCGGTGCTCGCCAGGGTCGGCAGGATCGATTCGACGGTGGAGATGTCGACGGTTTCCGGATCGTAGCCCGCCAGACCGAGGAGGACCGCGCGGTCCGTGGAGTGGCCCCTTCCGGTGGCTCCAAGGGAGCCGAAGAGATCGATTGTGATGTGGGAGGGAGGGGGTAGGGTCGCCAGCTCCGTTGTGAATGCGAGTCCCGCGCGCATGGGACCAACGGTGTGGGATGAGGAGGGACCGATCCCGATACGGAACATGTCGAAGACCGACAGGGGATGGGGTGCGTCATGGGCGGCGATGTGGCCGGACACGATGGCGGCCGGGGTTGGGCGCGAGGGATCGTAGGTGGTGACGGGCGTATCCAGAGCGACGGGGCGTAGGTCCATGGTCTCTATTGTGCAGCAGGGGCGGCTCCCGTCTCGACTGAGGGAGTTTGGGGTAGCGCATGCCGAAGGATGGGTATGGCTGAGATGTTGTGGCAGGATGTAAAGTTAACTCTCATGTTAGTTACCGATGTTCCATAGTCGTTAACTGTCAGTTGTCTAGGTAAATGTTATCCATCAGTGTCATCTATTAAAACGCATGGTAATTAAAGGACGTAGCGATCATTATCCACGCTCGTGGGGGTAGCTGGAAGCGCAATCTAGACAACGATGTGAAACAGATGATGCAAAGTTGCATTTTTCGGTAACCGTGGCGTATGGTTCTCTATGTCAAAGATATCGAGCGATTGCCTAGGTCTCCCAGTGAGGCTCGCAATCGCGACATATGAGCCAATCGAAGGGAAATTCTCGATGGCGATCGGGTGGCGATGAGATCGCGATTCGTTTGAGTGATCGCGTCTCATCGGCGAGCGCCCGATCGTTGCGGGTTAACCCTCGTTGCGGTCGTGTTGACCGGTGGCGACGGCCTGGCCTGCGAGCTGTCAAGAGCTTGCGGCGCCGACGCGCTTGCTGGATGACACTCGCGCTCGTGCTCGGGGGCGTCAGCCTCCCCTTGAAGACTTACGTCTCACACATCACACACAGGAGAATAAGGAAAACAATGAGCACCACGAAGACCCGCCGCAGCGTGAGCCTGCTCGCGGCCTTTGCCGTCGCCGCCGGCGCGCTGGCCCTGCCCGCCGCCGCGTCGCAGGCAACCCCCACCTTCGGCCTGGCTGCCACGACCGAGCGTGCGCCCTCCCTGGTCGACCTCGACCCCGCCAAGACCGGCTCGATCACCATCCATAAGCTGGTCAAGCAGGACGACAACGGCACCAAGGAAGGCAACGGCCTCCTCGACCCGAGCGCGACCGGCAAGCCGCTGGCCGGCGCGACCTTCACCGTCGAGAAGCTGACCTCCGTCGACCTGACCAAGCAGGAGGGCTGGGAGAAGCTCGCCAACTACCGTAAGGGCAAGGGCGACGAGAAGATCTCGGCGAACGCCGCCGCCATCGAGGCAGCCCGCGCCGACGGCACTGGCACGCCCGTCTCCCAGACCACGGGTGCTGACGGCCTCGCCACCTTCAACAACCTCGCGCTCGGCGCCTACATCGTCACCGAGACCCAGACCCCCGCCGGATACACCGGCTCGCGCCCCTTCATCATCACGGTGCCGATGACGCACCCCACCGAGCTGAACAAGTGGGTCTACGACGTTCACGCCTACCCGAAGAACGCCAAGGTCAACGTCGAGAAGGAGGTCGACGACGCCCAGACGCCCGCCGTCGGCTCCCCGATCTCCTACACCATCACCGCCGACGTGCCCGACGCCCCGGTCGTGGACTACTACAACGTCGTCGACCAGTACGACAAGCGCGTGAACCTGCCCGAGAATCAGATCATGCTGCAGATGGTCGAAGCCAAGGACGGCGATGTTCCCCTGGTCAAGGGCGACGACTACACCCTGACCCCGGCCGTGGGCACAGACGGCAAGACCAACTTCTGGACCGCCGAGTTCACCGAGGCCGGCCGCAAGAAGATGATCGCCCAGCGCAAGAGCAACGACACCAAGATCGTCATGTCGCTGGAGGGCACCCTCAAGGAGAAGATCGGCGACGAGGGCCTGGTCGAGAACAAGGCCATCCTCCTGCCCGGCGCTCCCGCCAACAACTGGACGCCCGGCAGCGGCGAGGTTCCCCCGCCGGACTACCCGAACGCCAAGGTCGTCTCCAAGTTCGGCAAGGTGACGATCACCAAGACCTCCTCCGTTGACGACACCAAGAAGCTCCAGGGCGCCGAGTTCCAGGTCTACAAGTGCAAGCCCACCACCAAGCCCGCCAACAACTTCGAGTCGGTGGATGCCTCCCTCGACACCAAGCTGACCGTGGACGGTAAGGACACCTTCGTCACCGACGACCAGGGCAAGGTCACGATCGACGGCCTGCGCAACAACGACTGGGAAGACAACGAGGCAGTGGCTGACCCCGGCTACTACTGCCTGGTTGAGACCAAGGCTCCCGACGGCTTCGAGCTGCAGTCCCGCCCGATCGCCTTCCAGATCCTGGAGTCCAACTCCACCAAGGACAACAAGTACACCCTCGAGACCACCGTCAAGGACGTGCCGAAGAACGGCGGATTCAACCTGCCGCTGACCGGTGCTGCCGGTGTCGGCGTGCTCATCGGTACGGGTGCGCTCCTCGTGGCTGGCTCCGGCGCGATCGTGCTGGCCAACAAGCGCCGTAAGGAGCAGGCTGACGCCTGATCCGCGGTAGCACACGGGGGTGCGGCCTGCGGCCGCACCCCCGTGCATGCAACGAACATTCGCCTCTGGTGAGGCGACATCCCAATGACTCAGCTGGAGTGCCAGCACGAATGGAGAACGCGTGAGTAAGCAAGCGCCCGATCAGTCGAAGATCCCTCTCAAGGTCCGTCTTCTGACGATCGCGCCCCCCGTTCTCCTCCTGGCCGGTATCCTCGTCCTGCTCTACCCGGTCCTGGCCACCCAGTACAACAATCATCGCCAGTCCCAGATCGCCGAGCAGTTCAGTGCGGTCGCCGAGGAGGTTGGTCCTGACGCGGTTGCAGAGAGCCTGAGCCGCGCCGATGAATACAACCGCGCGGCCGCGGAGGCACCCATCCTTGACCCCTGGTTGGATGCGCAGCGCCCCGACACCGTCCAGTACCAGGAATACCTCTCTCAGCTCGACTTGAACGACGTCATGGCGACCGTCAAGATCCCATCCATCGACGTCAATCTTCCGATCTACCACGGAACCGACACCGCGACCCTCGACAAGGGGGTCGGCCATCTGTTCGGCACAGCTCTCCCCGTGGGTGGGGAGTCTACCCACACCGTCCTCACAGGCCACACGGGCCTGGGGACGGCCACGATCTTTGATGAACTCACGAGTGTGCAGATGGGCGAGTTCTTCTACATTGAGACCGCCGGCCGCCACCTGAAGTATCAGGTCACCGACATCCGCGTGGTGTTGCCCAACGAGACAGAGTCCCTGAACAAGGTGGAGGGTAAGGACCTGGCCACCCTGATCACGTGTACTCCCTACGGAGTCAACACGCACCGCCTCCTCGTGACGGGCGAAAGGGTCCCCATGGATGACGGGGACGCGCAGGCCGAGGCCGAGCAGGTTCACTCCCGCGTCCTGCAGCCCTGGATGATCGCCGTCCTCGCCTCCGTTGCAGTGATCCTGTGCGTCGCCGGCTGGATCTGGCTGCGCTCGCGCAAGCGGACCCGGGAAGCGCTGGAGGCACCGCACGCGCCGGAATCGTTGGCTGTGGTGGAGGACGCCGCAGCCCCCAATGAAGACGAAGCGTCAATTGGCGAGTAAGCTCACTAGCACGCTTGTTGTCTGAGCACATATAATTACCTTGGAACTGTAAAAGATACTTGGAGAACTGATGCAGTATCGCCCCAACGCCCGCATTGTGCGAGATGCGAGGGCCGCGATCACGCCTCGTCGGTATGGCGTGCGGATCCTCGTCGCAGCCGCGCTCGCCGCGCTCGTCGCGATGCCCGGCCTGCTGGCCTCCCCGACCCAGGCCGGCCCGACCCTCGAAAGCGCCGGATCAGACGAGGTTGTCTTCGATCGCACCGAGGGCCGCATCGGTCCCGCCATTCTCAACGACTCTCCGACCGACCGCACGACGGCCGTCGCCGACCACGCATTCTTCGGCGTCGTGCGCGGCATGAGCGTCTACGACTCCAGGGACCGCAACCAGTACTCGCAGGCTCACCAGCCGGGCGTGGCCCAGCGCTGGCTGAAGGCCGACGTCGCCAAGCGTGGGGACTACTGGTCCTACATCACCCGAGGCGTCGCGTGGGACTACCACATCAATCCCCACGGATACCAGGGGGAGTACAGGGACAACGTCATCTCCGCCTCAACCACGAGCGCCCTGGGCTACAAGCCCAACAACCCCGGCAAGTCCGCGCTCAACAGCACCTTCCTGATCGGCACCGTTCGACACAACAACTTCCCGATCTGGTCGGAGATCCACTACGTGCACGCCTCTTTCGACATTCGCATCGGAGACCTCGAAGAATCATTCCCCTTCGACCAGCACGAGACCACCAATGATAACGACACGACCGCCGTGGCGAATCAAGGTGGAGCCTACAGGTACTACTCGCAGGCGTACTCCGCCCGCTCGTGCCCCGCGGAGGCACCCTACTACGCCCTCATCCGCGGATACGGGGAGAACACCTGGTTCTGCTTCCAGCACGTGGGCCCCGGCTACGGCAACTACGATATTTACACCGACCAGCCGAACTACTACCCCAACTACGTGGATGTTCCGGGGCACACGCCCGAATCTGACGACGTGCTCACCGTGAATAAGACCACCTCGGACCGCACCCTCGTCGTTGACGGCATCCCCTACCGCCTCTTCCTCTGGGGCTTCGTTCCCAGCGCCGACGGCAACTGCCCCGCCGAGCCGCCCGCGGGTTCGGCTCCCGTCAACACCTTCACCACGAAGGAGAATCAAACCTCCTTTGGATGCCTCTACGGAGAGTTCCGTCAGGAGCGATTCCTGCGCATCGCGAAGAACGTCACCGAGGACTCCGGAGCCCCCGGCGAGGAGATTCCCGCCTTCAACTTCACGACCCTGCCCGCTGGCGACTGGAAGGCCCCCGAGGGAGCGCCCCTGCCCAACGAGGCACAGGCCGACACCTACATCAGTCCCGGATCCTTCTCCGACTTCTCCCTCAAGCCCACCGCCTACGGCAACGGCGGGACGGTTCTGAGCGGATACCAGTCCTTCATCCCCGGAAAGTCCCAGTTCATCGTCGCCGAGACCGGACCCACGATTCCCGGCAGGAACCCGATCGCGCCCGGCCAGCCCGGCTACTACGGCCCCTGGCCAGTCAGCGATGACCCCAACGCCGCACAGTGGAAGCTGTCGGAGGTCACCTGCGTCAACGGAGTTGGCGACCGAGTGAACGTCACGCGCGACCCGGCCACCGGCGGCATCGACTTCTCCGCCGTGCCCCCCGCCTCCTCGGCCAAGGCTCTGCCGGTGACCTGCACCTTCACCAACCAGAAGCAGGCCCCCAAGATCCGCATCGAGAAGAGCATCGAAAGCGTCAAGGACGCTTTCACCCCCAACATCACCGTCACCTATCGCATTACCGCCACCAACGACGGGACCCTGACAGGAACCACCGGACGACTGTCCGACTCCCCCTCCTTCGCTCCGGGACTGAAGGAGCGCTCCGTCAGGATCGCCACGACCCTGGAAGGCCTCGACAGCGCCACCCCAACGCGCTACGGCCCCTACACCCTCACCGAGGGCACGGACCTCGAACCGGGCGCCCAGGCCACCTGGTACATCCGTATGAATGTGGCACGCAACAAGAGGACCCCGGGTTACAGTGAGCCCGCACTGGAGTGCGCCTCCGACAATGGGCACCTGACGCCCAGACGCGGCCTCTATAACTCGGTGAGTGGCCCCTACGATTACGACGGAAGCGCCAACAACGAGGCCTGCGCTCCCGTGCGTCCTCGCTACATCCGCATCGAGAAGGCCGGGACCCAACCCGTTGGCACTCCCAACGATGATGGAACCTACCCGCTGAAGGGCGCTGCCTTCGCGATCTACGACAACGCTGAACTCAAGGGGACGCCCGTCAGCGTCGTCGACGGTGGCCCCACCTTCCTGAGCGCCCCCCTGGCCCCTGACACCAACTACTGGCTCGTCGAGACACGCGCGCCAGCCGGACACGCGCTTCTCCCCAGGCCCGTCCCATTCCGCATCAGCGTCGGAAACGACGCGGAAGCGACCACCGTCCTCACGGCGGAGTTCGGTCCCGATGAGGGCTTTTCCTCCGTGCGCGTCCTGCCGGCGCAGCCCGGGGTGAGCGGTGAGGCGGGGGTCCCCGGCATCCGTATCGTCGACACCCAGGTGGGCACGCTGCCCGTCGCAGGCGGATACGGCGTCTACCCCCACGTCGCGGCAGGAGTCGGCATGATTGCCCTTGCTGGAGCGTGCATGTGGGCGCGTAAGCGCCAGCGCGTCAGCCAGTCCTGACAAGGCCGGTAGGCTAGCGAGACCCCCGAACCACCGGTCCGGGGGTCTCGCTGCGCGCGGGCCGAGCGCGCCCGGGGCGCTGCCGTCGCCTAACATTGAGGGCATGAATCTGCGCATGCCCGAACGCGTCCGCGTCGACGCCGTCATCCAGGCCGCCATGGACATGGAGGCCGCCCCCTTCCTACACGAGCTTGCCCCCCTCGGCGACGCTGAGACACCCGACGCGGTGCTCGGCGGGTCGCGCATGACCCAGCGATTTGCCCTCGGGGAGCTCGAAGGGAAGAGTGTCCTGGTGGTCACCTCGGGCATCGGGCTGGCGAACGCCGCCTGCGCCACCGCCCGCGCCCTCGCACTCGTCGATACTCCCGTGGTGATCGCTGCGGGTACGACCGGTGGACTCGCGCGTGACATCAACGTCGGTGACATCGCCGCTGGAACGACCGCCATCTACGGGCAGGCGGATGCAACTGCGTTTGGATACGCGCCGGGACAGATCCCACAGATGCCCGTTGACTACACCTCATCCGAGGCGGCGGCAGCGCGACTGGACGACCTGTCCGACGTGATCTCCCACCGGGTGCGAATCGGCCAGGTTCTCTCCTCCGACTCCTTCTGCACGCAGGAACACGCCGAACCCATGCGTCGACGCTTCCCCGACGCCATTGCCACCGACATGGAGACCTGCGCGATGGCCCAAGTATGCTGGTCCGCCGGCGTCGACTGGATCTCCCTGCGAGCCGTCTCTGACCTGTGTGAGCCCAGCGCCGACCAGGCGTTCCATATGGATGGCAAACGCGCGGCCTCTCACAGCGCCGACGCGGTTGCCGCCTACCTGAGGATGCTATGAACACCAACGATCGCCCCACCCGAATCCTCATGGTGTGTACCGGCAACATCTGCCGCTCTACGATGGCCCACGCGGTCCTCGAACAGGCCGCCGCGCGCGCCGGTGTGGACGTCATCGTCGATAGCGCCGGCGTCTCCGACGAAGAGCAGGGCAACCCGATCGACCGCCGCGCCGCTCGCGTGCTGCGCGACGCCGGGTACACCGTGCCCGACCATCGTGCGCGCCAGATCCGCGCCGGCGAGCTGGGGGAGTGGGACCTCATCCTGGCCATGACCTCGCGCCACCTGAACGTCCTGGAGCGCCTTGCTGAGCGCGTGGGGGTTGAGCATGAGGGCGCGCCCGCGTCCGCCGCCGAACTGGGGCAGGGGCCGCGCGTGTGCCTGTACCGCGACCTCGACCCCGAGGGCAGCGGTGACGTGCCCGACCCGTGGTACGGCGGCCACCAGGACTTCCTGGACACCCTTGAGGTTATCGAGCGGGTCACCCCGCAGATCCTCGCCCTCGTGCGCTAGGCGCGCGGCGAACCGACGTTTTATGCAGACGAGCGGCCACCCTGCGTGGGGTAGCCGCTCGCTGCGTTAAAGGGTGGCGCCTCAGTTGGGCAGGGACGCTCCCGCCTCGGTGAGGAGGGTGCGAATCTGCTCCTCGAGGCCCGAGGTGCCCCTGCCCATCGAGCGCAGCTGCCCGTCAGGCCCGGCCAGGTAGTGGGTCGGCCACGCGTTTGCGCCGTAGGCCTTGAAGGCCTCCAGCTCCGGGTCCAGCGCCACCGGGTAGGTGATGCCCAGACGCGACGCGGCGCCACTGACGACGGACGCTTCGCGCTCGTGGGCCTGCTGCGGGGAGTGTACGCCGATCACAACGAGGCCAGCGTCCTTGTACTTCTCGTAGATGCGCTCGACCTCGGGAATCTCGCGCGCGCAGTTGACGCACGAACTCGACCAAAAGTCGACGAGGGTCACCGTGCCGTGAGGTTCTCCCAGGGAGTTGAGCCACTCCGTGGCACCGATCGCGGGGAGGGTGCCGCAATCCTTCGCCCCGCTGCGCGCGCACTGCGCGAAGTCGGTGCTCGCCTGGACCTCGTGTTCGGGCTCGCACGCGCCGTCCTCGCAGGCGCCTTCAGTGCTGGCCTCGAGCGAGGCCGTGTAGTCGGGGATCATGCGCTGCAGCGCCATCGGGGCGTCCGTCGCGATACCCAGCGCGAGCGCGATCATCGCGACGCCCGCGGCGATGCGCAGGGGGCGCTGGCGGGTCTTCAGGAAGCGGGCGGCGACACCCGAACCCGCGATCGCGACGATCATCAGCGGGATCGACACGCCGATCGCGAAGGAGATGGCCAGGCCGACGATGTGCCACGTGATCTGCCCGGAGCTGGAGGCCACGATGATCGAGGTCAGCACCGGACCCGCGCACGGCACGAACGCCGCGCCCAGGACGAGGCCGAGGCCGAAGCCCGCGCTGTCGCCCGTCGTGCGAGGTGCCAGGCGCGTGAAGGGACGCTCGAGCACTTCCATGATCTTCGGGATGATCATGCCGATGCCGACGGCCATCAGCAGGACGATGCCGGTCCAGCGGATCAGTGCCTGCGGCAGGTTGAGCAGGCTCAGCAGCGCCGAACCCGCGACCGTGATGATCATGAACGAGGTGACGAGGCCCAGGACGATGAGCACGGGACGACGCGTCACCGAGTCGCTACCGTCGGCCTTCACGGCTGCCTTCTTCGGTGCTTCGCCGCCCAGGTTCACGCCCGGAGCGACGCGGAACAGTGACGGGTCGATGCCCATCTTTCCGTCCTCGGAGGATTGGGGCGCCTCGTTCGAGGTGCGGCCGCCAGCGGCTCCGAGGAACAGTGCGGGTAGGACGGGAAGGATGCACGGGGAGATGCCCGTGATGAAGCCTCCAAGAAGGCCAAGCAAGAGGAACATAGGTTCACCTTACTTGGTAGTAGTTGAAAATGCACGCGAATTGTTGGATGCAAGCGCACAAACGGATGTCAGAGCCCGACAGTGTGCCTACAGCGACAGGACCAGGTCCGCGCGCTCCTTCGTGCGATCGACGAGGGCCATGTTCGCCGCGTCCACCGTGCGCACCCAGTGCGCGGCGTCCGCGCGGTCGCGGCCAAAGCTCATGTGTCGCTCGATTAAACGCGACGCAAGCTCCTCGAATGGAGTGTCAATAAAGACGAGCAGGTCGATGAGGCCGCGCACATCCGCCCAGCCGGGCAGCTCAAGGCCCAAGTAGTTGCCCTCCGTGATGACGACGCCGTCGACCTCGACGGGTAGGGAGGCGGCGATGGGCTCGTGCAGGTCACGCCGGTAATCGGGGGCGAGGACGACGCCGTCCGCGCGGCGAACGCGCCCCAGGAGGGCGACGTATCCGCCCACGTCGAAGGTGTCGGGCGCGCCCTTGTGGTCGGCGATCCCGCGCGCGGCCAGCACCGCGTTGGACATGTGGAAGCCATCCATGGGCGCCAGGCCGGCGACCGGGATGCCTGCCTCGGGCAGGGCGCGCGCCAGCTCGGCGGTGATCGTCGTCTTGCCGGTCCCGGGAGGGCCGGTCAGGCCCAGCACGCGCACGGGGTCACCGCTGCGTGCGCGCTCGGCCACGGCCTCGACGATGCGCCGGGTGATCGACGAGGCCTGGGCGCACTCAGGGGAGGCGGCAGTTGCCTGCCGTCCTGAGCTCGCCCGTGAGGAAGTCACGGCTTGATGACGGGCAGCGTCGACCAGGGGAAGTTGATCCACTTGTCGGTGTACGCCCACACGTAGTCGGGCTCGATGATGGACACGGGCTTCTTGTAGATGACCACGCTGCGCGCCTCGACGCGCACGGCGGCGGAGCCGTCGAGAGAGAGGCCGTGCTCGTCGATGAGGTCCATGACCATCTTGAGGGTCTTGCCGGAGTCGGCGACGTCGTCGACGACGAGGACGCGCTTGCCGTCCATCGCGGAGACGTCCATGAGCGGGGGAAGGAGCTGGGGCTCCTCGAGGGTTTCGCCGATGCCGGAGTAGAACTCGACGTTCATGGTGCCGATAGCCTTGACGTCCATCGCGTAGGCGATGGCGCCGGCCGGGATGAGGCCGCCGCGCGCGATGGCGACGATGAGATCTGGGATCCAGCCGGAGTCGACGATCTGCTGGGTGAGCTCGCGGGACGCGTCGCCGAAGCCTTCCCAGGTGAGGACCTCGCGGTCGGGAGCGGTGGTGGCGTCGGGGCTGGCGGTGGTACCCATGGCTTCCTTCTCTCGGGGGTGTTGGGATCAAGGGTATCGCCGTCGGGTGGGTGTGTGCGCGCCCGTACGGAGAATAAAACTGTGACGTGGGTGGACGCTCGCCTCGTGCGCACTCAGTTGGCGTCGGTAACGCTAACGACGGCGGCGGATCGAGGCGAGTTCGCGCTCGTATGCGCGCCCGGGCGAGGCGGCCTTTCCTCGGTGCTCCCACGTGAGGATCAGCGCCGGGTTGAAGGCGCGCGAGCACACCCCGCACGAGGAGACACGCCTCGGCGCCCGGTACAGGCGGCGGGTGGCCCCGCAGCGCGGGCACGTGCCCACCCAGGGTGCGTCCGGGGAGGGCAGGGACGAGGGCAGCCGCGCGGAATCCGGAGCGCCGAGGGCGCGTGCGGCCCGCTTCCACGCGGCGTCGTGCCCGTGGGAGGGGCCGACGAGGGCGTGGGCGATCTCGTGCAGGATGACGCCCCGGATCGTGCCTTCGTCGTACAGGTCGGTGAGTGGCCCGGACAGGCTGATCGTGCGCGAGGCGTGCGTGCACGCCCCCGCCCGGCGCTTGGCGTGGTCAAAGCGGAAACGCCAGTCCGCCAGTCCAGCCGCGTCCATGAGGGAACGCGCGAGGGCACGTGCCTCCTCGCGCTTCACCGCGCCCCCGCGAGGACGCCGAGCAGGCGCTTCATGGAAACCTTGTTGGGCGTGCCCAGGGTCTGGGCGAACATCGACACGCGCAGCTCCTCGGCCATCCACCGCGCCTGAGTGAGCGCGGCGTCTCGGCGGGCGTCGTAGGGCCGATGCTCCAGGGCATCGCGCGTGGCGGCGATCTCGGCCTCCGCCTGGTGGATGCGGTCCATGTCCTCCAGGTCGCGGGCTAGCGCCCCCGGCGACGAGGCGGCGCGCTCGATGCGCACGGCACCAGCGCGCAGGTAGCGGGCCAGGTGCGGCAGCGCGGAGGCGGGCGTCGCCGACACGAAACCCTCGTCGAGCAGGGTCTTCCCATGCGCCGCGACGTCGCGCGTCGTCTCTTCGAGCGAGGCCTGGGGGTGCGAGCGCACGGCGGCGTCGGCCTCGGCGCTGGCCTCCAGGGCCCGCACGACGTGGGAGAGGATCTGGTAGACGCGGTCCTCGTGGGCATCGCGCGCGGCCGCCACGAGCGTCTCGAAGGCCTCGGGGTCGCGCACATCGGCCGGTGTGCTCAGCTCGTCCACGAGGGCGAGGGCCGAGGCCAGCTGCGCGTCCGCGACCAGGGCTGCCGTGTCCGCGTAGGGGGAGGCCGCCAGCATGAGGGCCTCGCGGCCCGTCCACCGCGTGGTCACCCGGTTCGTCGCCAGTGCGACGCGGGAGAGCAGCAGACGAGCGAGGCCGGCGCGGTGCTCACGGTCGGCCTCGGCGGCGCTGGCCACGACGCGCACGCCCGCAGCCGGGGCCGCGGCGCTACCCTGGGGGACCAGTGCAGGGAAGGCCCGCAGTGTCATCGTGCCCGAGGTCTGGGTGATCGAGCGCGGCAGCGTCGGCATCTGCGTGACGCCGTCCGCGTGGAACGCCGGGTCCTGCGCGGGGGCCGAGGCCCGGGCATCCTTCGGTGCCTGTGTGCCCTTCCCGGCTGCGGACTGCGCGCCCACGTTGGACGCGGATGCGGAGGTGGAGGAATCTTCCCCACCTCGCGCGGTGGCCTTCTCCGAGGCCCCGCGCCCGCGCTTGTTCCTGCGCGCCTGCTTCTCTCCGGCCTCCTCGAGGGCCGCGCGCACGGCCGTGCGCACCGCCTTGTTCGCGTCGCTGGCGAGGGAACGCTGCAGGTAGGCCAGGTCCTTGCCCGCGCCCAGCTCCTTGCCCGACGCGTCGGTGACGACGAAGGTCATGCGCAGGTGGTCGGGCAGGTGGGCGCGCGCGTGCGCCAGGTCTGCCTCGCTGAGGTCCACGCCGCGCAGCACGCGCACCGCGTGGGCGAGGGCGTCCAGGATGGGGCCCTCGGTGAGGGGGCGGGGCTTGGGCGCCTCGGTGGTTGCTTCGGGGTTCTGCTGGGTGGATTCCGGTGCAGGAGCCTCCTTGTGCGCGGCCTTCTTCGGCGCCTTCGCGGGGGAATTGCGCGTCGACAGCTTGCCCGAGGTCGCGCCCCACGCGGCCAGGCGGCCCATCGCGGCGTCCAGGCTCAGCGGGTCTGGCTCGTCGGAATCCTTGGTCTTCTGCGGGCCTGCGGCGGACTCGTCCGCCACTGGCGCCGCCAGGGCCGGCTCGTCGCCCGCCTGCTCGATCCAGCGAGCCACCGACGCGGCCACGTCCGGCGCGGGGGCCAGCAGGCGGCGCACGCCCTTGGGTAGCGCGCGGATTGCCTCGGTCAGCAGGTCCTCGCGCATGCCGGGCACCAGCCAGTCCGTGCCCGCATCGCTGACGCGCTCGAGCACCTCGATTGGGATGCGCATCGACACGCCGTCGCGCGGGCTACCCGGGGCAAACTCGTAACTCAGAGGCAGCGACAGATCGCCGCACTGCCAATGATCCGGGAAACCCTCGCCCGAGGTCGCCTCGCGCGGCATCAGCAGGGACGCCGGGTAGATCAGCAAATCCGGATGCTCCCGGCGCTTGTCCTTCCACCAGCGGTTGAATGCCGCCGCGCTGGTCACGTGCTCGGGGATCAGGTCGTCGAAGAAACGGAAGCGCGCCTGCTCATCCGCGACGAGGCCGTGGGTGCGGCTACGGCGCTCAACCTCGCGGGCCTGCTCCACCAGTGCCTCGTTTCGGCGTTGGAAAGCGTGCCTCTCCCTCCACTGACCATCCACCAGAGCGTTGCGAATGAACATCTCGCGGGCCAGCTCACGCGCCGTCGTCCCTTCGCGCGCGGCCGCCAGCTCCTCGAAATGACGCGGCTCAAACGACCCCGACGACAGCGGATCCTTCGACGCCGACACCAACCCGGCCGCCAGCGCCTCCAACGACCCCGCGCGCGGAGCATGAGAGCGCGAGGCGGCCACGGCCTCGTCGATGACGAGGTCACCCAAGCGACCCAGCAGCACCTCGCGGTCCGCCGCCAGCGTCAGCCCGTAGAGCGTCACGCGCTCGCGGACCATCGCCGCGCCCTTCGCGACCGACCAGAACGGCTCCGAATACGAGCGCTTGAGCAGGCCGCGCGCCGCCGGCTCCACCCACTCCGGGCGGATGCGGGCCACCGTGCGCGCAAACAGGCGCGAGGTCTCCACGAGCTCCGCGGTCATCACCCAGGCGGGGTGCCCGCTCACGCCTGAGCCAGGCCAGATCGTGAAGCGCGTGCCGCGGGCGCCCTCGTAGTCGCGCTTCGTCTCGTCCCACGAACCCAGGTAGGACAGCAGGCCGACCAACAGCGAGCGGTGCACCTGGTCCGCGTCCACGCTCGCCGTGCCCTGCCCGTAGGCCAAGACCGCGCGAACGGCCGCGTCCTGCGCGCCGCCGAACTGGGCGGCCTCCACGACGTCGCCCGTCGACGGCTCGCCCATCGGCCCCGCGGCGATTCCCAGCGCCCGCGCCATCTGGCGCAGCTGGCCGACGACGTCGCGCCATTCGCGCCACCGCAGGTAGTGGAAGAACTCCGCGCGGCACATGCGCCGGAACGCCGAGCCCGACAGGTCGCGGGCCTGCACCGCCAGGTAGCGCCACAGGTTCAGGTAGGTGATGAAGTCCGAATGGGGGTCGGCCAGGCGCGCGTGCGAGGCGTCCGCCGTGCCCTGGTGCTCGGCCGGGCGCTCGCGCACGTCCTGGATCGACAGCGCCGCCACGATGACGAGCACCTCCGAGGCGCATCCCCGGCGCTCGGCCTCCAGCAGCATGCGCCCCAGGCGCGGGTCGATCGGCAGGCGCGCCAGGTCCCGTCCGATGCCGGTGAGTCTGTACTGGGACGAGGCCGGGGCGGCGTCCGCGCTCTCACGATCCTGCGCGAGCGCGCCGATCTCCACGAGGAGGGCCACGCCGTCGCGCACCGCGCGCCGATCCGGGGCGTCCAGGAACGGGAAGTCCTCGACGGCGCCCAGGCCCAGGGACGCCATCTGCAAGATGACGCTGGCCAGTGACGTACGCAGGATTTCCGGCTCCGTGAAGCGCGGGCGCGACAGGTAGTCGGCTTGGGAGAACAGGCGGATCGCCACGCCCTCCGAGACTCGGCCGCATCGGCCCGCGCGCTGGTTCGCGCTGGCCTGACTGACCGGCTCGATCGGGAGGCGCTGCACCTTCGTCTTGTTGGAATAGCGGGAAATACGAGCCAAACCCGGGTCGATGACGTAGCGGATGCCCGGCACCGTCAGCGATGTCTCCGCCACGTTCGTCGCCAGGACCACGCGGCGCAGGCGGTGCGGCTCGAACACGCGATGCTGCTCGGCCGCTGTCAGCCGCGCGTACAGCGGCAGGATCTCGATGTCTCCCGGGTGTGCGCCCTTGTCATCTCCCGCGCGCCGGCCTCGTCCCTTCAAGTGATCGAGGAGGGCCACCTCCGTGTCGCGGATGTCGCGCTCGCCCGGCAAGAAGACGAGGATGTCGCCGTCGCCCTCCGCGCTTAGCTCGTCCACCGCGTGGCAGATCGCGGTCTCCACGTCGATGTCCTCGCCCATGCCGTAGCCCAGCGTCGCCAGCTCGTCGTCCGGGTCCTCCAGGACCAGCTGCATGGGGCCGGAGCTCTGCTCGTCTGCGCTTTCCTCGGGCTCGTCCGCATGCTGCGCTGAGGCCTCGGACGTGTACGAGGAGGGTGTCGTCGGGCCGAGGGGACGGTAGCGGATCTCGACCGGGTACGTGCGTCCCGAGACCTCGATGACCGGCGCCGGCTCGATCAGGCGACCCGAGCCGGGCGTGCCCTCCCACGTGCCGAAATGGCGCGCGAAACGATCCGAATCGATCGTCGCCGACGTGATGATGACCTTCAGGTCCGGGCGCGCGGGCAGCAGGCGTGCCACGTAGCCCAGGATGAAGTCGATGTTCAGGCTGCGTTCGTGGGCCTCGTCGATGATAAGCGTGTCATAGCGGCGCAGCATCGGATCCGACTGAATCTCCGCCAGCAAGATGCCGTCCGTCATGAGCTTGACGAGGGTTGTGGGGCCGACCTCGTCCGTGAAACGCACCTGGTAGCCGACCACCTGGCCGCGCTCGCGGCCCACGGTCTGGCCCAGCTCGTCGGCGATGCGGTCCGCGACCGAACGCGCCGCGAGCCTGCGCGGCTGGGTGTGCCCGATCATGCCGGCCACTCCGCGGCCCAGCTGCATGCAGATCTTCGGCAGCTGCGTCGTCTTACCCGAGCCGGTCTCGCCCGACACGATGACCACCTGGTGGTCGCGGATGGCGCGGGCGATCTCGTCGCGGCGGGAGCTCACCGGCAGGTCGGGGAAGGAGATGACGGGGATAGCTGCGGCGCGCTCGGCTAGCTGCTCCGGCGTGAAGGGCTTGAAGGGGCGCGCGTGTTCGCGGGGCGGGCGGCCCTCGCGGGTGCGCTTCTCTCGGCCCTGGCGGCCTGCCTGGCCTCGGCGGCGCCGCACGCTGTCACGCCCGTTGGCGGGGCGACCCGCGTTGCGAGAACGGGGGCCGCGCTCGTTGGGCTCGGACGGAGGCGTGGGGCGAGAGTCAGGCATGATAGCGCCAGTCTAGTCGCTGGCCAGAGGCGGCCGCCGGTCAGACGGAGGGCGCCTCGTCCTGCAGGTCCTCGTCGAAGCGAGTGACCGGCGGTTCCAGGCGCAGATCGACGAGGTCGCGTGCCAGCTGGTCGATCTCCTCGCCCTGGTACACGCGCTCCCTCCACGAGGCCGGGATGGCCTCGATCCCATACAACGCGCCACCCAGCTGCCCGTAAATCGCGGCGTTCGTATCCGAGTCACCGCCCATGTTGGCGATCGCCAGGGTCGCATCCTTGAAGGAAGGGAAATCCAGCAGGCCGTGCACCGCCAGGCGAAGACCGTTCACGATGTAGCCGCTGGTCTCAGCCTCCCACGACGCGCGAACCTGCGGATCCGGGCTGATCACCCGCGCGGCCATCTCGTCGAACGGCTGACCCGTCGACGCCCAGGACACGTCCATGAGCTGCTCCGGGGACCAGCCCAGCAGCGCGCCAACCAGCAGGGCGGCGAAGACCTCGGTGGCGGCCTCGGCCTCGACGGAATAATGCGTCTCGCGTGCGCTCAAGCGAGCGGTCGCGACGACCTCGCGAGGGGAACGCGAGCGGAACCCAGCGATCACCATGGGCGCCAGACGCATAATTCCGCCGTTACCGGCGCTGTTCGTGCGCTCGGCGGTCACAGGCACACGTGGATCGTGCTCGAAATCGAATAGCGCGGCGCGCACCTGGCCGCCGATGTCGAAACACCTGTCCGTCGACGAACGGTAACCCTCCGAAAACCAACGCTGGTAGCGCTCCATCACGTCGAACGAGTCGTAGCGGCCCTGCGCCAGCAGGGAATCCGCGATGCACAGAGCCATCGACGTGTCATCCGTCCACTGCCCGGGCTTCAGTAGGAAAGGCCCTCCGCCCACCATGTCCGTGATCGGATCGAAAGTGCCCGCCCACTTGAACTCGTTCGTGGTGCCCACCGCGTCGCCGACAGCCAGGCCCATGAGGGCGCCGCGCGCCCGAGAAAGAAAATCCGACATGCCCCAAGTGTCGCACAGGGGCCTCGTGATGGGTCCCGGCGTCCGCAGCGCCTGCCCTCCGCAGGCAGTCGAGGTCAGCGGAGCGCGCGAGTTAGCCCCGGCCTCGTCCCCGGCGTGGAAGACTCAGGCGATCGACGTGCCGAACAGTGAGCCCAGCAGGTACGTGACACCCGCGGCGCCGTAGCCCACAATGAGCTGGCGCAGCGCGCGGGGCGCGGGGGACTGGCCGGACAGGATGCCGACCACGCCGCCCGTGAACAGCAGGGCGACGCCGACGATCACAGCCGCGACCACGATCGCCGCCAGGCCGGTCATGCCCAGCAGGTAGGGAATCAGAGGGAAGAACGCGCCCGCCGCGAAGAAACAGAACGAGGACAGCGCCGCCTTCATGGGCGTGCCCACCTGGTCGCCCGCACCGTCCGACTCGGGGCTGCCGCCCAGGGCGGCACGCACCGCGATCGCGCCGGACTCGCCGGTCGCAGGCTTGGCGAGGCGCGCGAAAACCTGCCTCGCGTGCCGCTCGGCCTCCTCCTCGCTCTCGCCACGCGCACGGAATACGAGCGCCAGCTCGTTCGCGTCCACATCCAGGTCCGGCACCGCCTGATGCGCGTCCGGGTCGGGGATTGAGGCGTCGAGGAGTTCGCGCTGACTGCGCACGCTCACCCACTCGCCGGCCCCCATTGACAGGGCACCCGCGAGCAGGCCCGAAATGCCCGTCAGGAGAACGACATGGGGCTCCACGCCCGTCGCCGCCACACCCAGCACGAGTGCCAGGTTCGACACGAGGCCGTCGTTCGCGCCGAAGACTGCCGCGCGGAACGTGCCCGCCAGGGTCTCGCGGGACTTTGCCGCCAGGGAACGAATGACCTCGGCGTGAATGTGCTCGTCCGCCTGCATGTGCGCGGGCACATCGTCATCCACGTCGCGGGCGGAACGCTGCTCCGCGCGCTGGGCCATCGCCAGAATGAAAATCGTGCCAAAAAGGTGTGCGAGGACGGACGCGGCGCGCGTGCGCAGTGGCGGTTTGGGAGCGGGCAAAGCGTGGTCGCCCAGGCGAGCCAGCCAATACTCCTCGTGGCGGCGCTCCGCCTCCTCGAGCTGCAAGAGGACCGCGCGCTCCTCGCCCGTCCGGCGCTCAGAAAGGTCGCGGTAGGTGCGGGCCTCCATGCGCTCCTCAGCCAGGTGCTTGCGCCAGCGCTTGATCTGCGCGCGTGATGGCTCCTGAGTGTTGAGCTGTGGGTCTGCGCTCACGGCCTCGTTCCCCACCGCGCTCAACGCTGCGTCGTGGAGGAGGTGGCCTGCGCGTCAACCGTCGTCGGCTCGGAGGCGGGGGCGCCGAAAAGGCGTTCCTTCACGGCGTCGGCGACCTTATCGGTCACCTGTTCGCCGCCCGCACGCACGAGGTCGGACATCTTCTGGCCCGCCGCATCCAGGGGGCGTGCGACGATCGGGAGACGGCGCAGCTTCGAGGCGTTCGCGCGGATCTGCTCGTAGCGCTCGCGGCCTGCTCGGGTGCCCAGGACGTATCCGATGCCAACTCCGATGAGGATTCCAGTCTTGGTTCCCATGAATGTCCTTCTCTCGCTGCAAGTCGTGGGGCGTCCCGTTGTGGCGGGTGTTTCGCAATCCCCGTGGGCGCGGCTCTCACCGGCGCGTATGCGTCCCATCTTAGTGGCGCTGCCTGCCGCGCCGCACGATCCTCACCATGAGTGGGGATTATTCACGGATGCTTCTCGTCTCAGATGTCCCCTTGTCACATTCGTGCACAGTGTGGGCCCCTCTTTCGGTGAGTGGTCCGCACGCGCTATGTTTATAGCGTGAGTCAGATAACGATTGAGACGCCCCGGGGAGTGTCCCTCTCCGGTACATTCACGCGTCCCGTGGACTGCCGCGACGCCGCGGTGATCTTTTCTCACACCTTTTTATCGGATCGTCACGCATCGGGCATGTTCGACTCACTCGGTCGTGCACTGCGTCGCGCCGGCTATGCCACCCTCACCTTCGACTACTCCGGCCACGGCGCCTCGGGCGACGAAATCATCACCTTCGACCCCCTCATCGAAGACTTCCGCTCCGCGTCCGGCTGGCTCGCCGACCAGGGCTTCGCGCGCCAAATCTGCGTCGGCCACGAGTTCGGCGCCGCCGTCGCGCTGCGCTCGCGCCCGCCCGCCGTGCAGACATACGTGCTGGTCTCCCCGGTCCTCGGTCCCCTTTCCTACGACTGGAACCTCGTGTTCTCCGACGTGCAGCTCTCCGACCTTGAGCACCACGGGGCCACGACCGTGCCCGACGACTCCGAGTCCGTGCGCCGGCAGTTCACGATCTCCAAGCGCACCCTCGCCGACATGTCCATGGTCTCCGGCGAGGACGCGCTGCGCGGCCTCAGCGTCCCGGTGCTCATCACGCACGACTCCTTCGATGAGGAGACCGGTCTGCTCGACCGCACGCGCGAGGTCTTCCACTTGCTGCCCGACGGCTCCCTCGTCGAAATGACCGCTGCCCCCGACGGCATCGCGGGCGAGTACACGCCGGTCGACGGCGTGCCCATCATCGACGAGGCCGTGGATCGCGCGCTCGCCGCCTCCGGTTCGGCGCACCTGCCTACCCTGGCGGATGTCGCCGCCAAGTGGGCGAGCCGCTGGGTGCCCGTGAGTCGCTGATCGCCCGATTTCCGGCGCTGCTTGTTGCGCCGCTGGTGTTCCGGGCGCCGTTGGGCCCGGCCAGGCCCCGCAGGCCCCGTGGCGGCGTCCAATCGGGCGGGGCTCGGGGCGCGTGTGCTTGCTCTGGCCCCGCCGCCGCCCACCGGAACCGTGGCCAGGCCCACCAATCCCTCCGGCGCCCTCCACACCGGCGGCGCTGTGTCGCTGTGCGTTGCTGGCATGCTCACCGCTACCCCTAGCAATGTCGCAGGTCATTCCGCTGAGACTATTTCAGAATGTGAATTGCATTCGTTGGTATTTCAATGTTTCTGAGTGTTGTTGAGGGGCTGGTCCGATCGAATGACGTGCGGGTTTTCTGAGGAGTGGGCATGTGGCTGCGTGCGGCGCGGTTGTCTGAAACCGTCATCGCCTTTGCTCGCTCGTACGTGCGTGGGGTTGAAACCGTCATCGCCTTTGCGGGTGAGAAACGGGCGATTTTGGTGCGGTTTTCGGTCGCAGAGGTGACGGTGGTTTCAATGGTTGCTGTTCAGGGGTGCGCAGTGGTGATGGGGGTTTCATGCTGGCCTGCATCTGTGGCTGCAGAGGTGTCATTGGTTTCAAAGTTGCCACGTGGCTGTGTCCTGTGCGCATAAAAGTTCGCCCTGCTTGGTCTGATGGTGGGAGAATGCGTGAATAGGTTCGCCCAGCGCACGAGAGAAGGCCTAGAATCGGTGTTTTGTGGCGTGCTGGGCGAGTTTTTTGCGAAAACACCGTAGTAGGGGCTGCGCTGGGCGAACTTTGTCGCGGGCCAGCAGCCGCGGGATCCCGCCGGGCAACTCGTGCCCCGCCAGCGGCCACCTACCAGCCGCGCACCAGCTCAGCGAGAGCCCGGGAAGTCAGCCACTGCCTCGTGCCGAAGGAAGACACAGACACTGCGGCGACGGACGAGGCAAAGCGGATGAGGCGCTCCGGGTCAGCGTCCCCGCCGCGCTCGATCGCCCACACGAAAGCCCCATGGAAAGCGTCGCCCGCCCCCAGCGTTGATGCGTCTGGGACGGCTTCGACGGGAATCTCGCCGCTCGTGCCATCCCACCAGTACTGCACGGTCCGATCCCCGCGCGTGCGCACAGTGCGCGTGATGCCGAAGCCTCGCAGGAACTCGGCGACCTGCGCCCCGTTCGGACGCGCCATCAGCGGCGGCGCGAAATCCTCCGACACGACCGCGATGTCGACGAAGCCCAGCAGGGGAGTGAGCCAGTCCTTCCATGAGCCGCCATCCAGGATGCGCGGGTGCGGCGGGTGAGCCTCGAGTGGGGCGAACGGGTCCTCCCCGTCGACCTCGGGTACGCCCAGCGTGAGGGCCGCGTGCGCGAGCGCCGGGTTGTGCCCGTCGATGAGGACCGCGCCGACCCGCTCGGGCAGATCGGTCGCCACGCGCTCCGCGTCGGCGTCGAGCCGCGCGTTCGTGGAGGCCACCATGCGACCGCTCGGGTGCTCAATGATCGAGGACACTGCGGGCTCGCGCGACGCGGGGGACGAGGCCGGGGCCGTCGCGTCCACGACGCGCACACCCACGGCCGCCAGGTCGGCCGCAAGGAAGGCTGACACCGGGCCTTCGCCGAGCGCTGTCAACAGAATCGGCGTTTCCTCAGAGTCAGCGGGAGCGCCCGAGGCGGCCCCGGCCTCGTCCTCAGGATCAGAAAGAACACGCGAGGCCGCGCACAGCGCCGCGTACGTGACGGCCGCGTTCGTCGCGGGACCGCCTGCGGCCATCGTGAAGTCCGTCGACGTGACCTTCAGGGAAGGGTCCGGCACGTGGTCGAGTCGATGCAGGACATCCAGGGTCGTGAGCCCGGCGAAGAGAGCAGTCATGGGGACATTGTCGCACCCGGTGGCCGCGCGAGACGGGATGGCCATGGCTCTCGCTGATAGGCCGACAAACCCTGTAGCATATGAACAACGACACTCATCGACTCCTCCGGATCGCCATGCACCTGCTCGACGCGCTGAACAACTCCCTGCCCGAGGTCTTCCGAGCCATTGATCTCATGGGCGTTCTCCTCAACGGTATCCTCGGCGGCAAAGTTGCCCGAGAACGCAACTTCGACGCCGTCGGCTTCTGCATTCTCGCTATCATGACGGCGCTCGCGGGTGGCATGATCCGTGACCTGCTCCTGACGACGCGCACCGGAGCGCCCGTCGCCATCACGGACCCCTACTACCTGGGGTTCGCGATCGTCGGCGCTCTCATCGCGATGGCCTTCCGCATGGATTCGCGCGCGTGGTCGGTGCTCCTCGTGATCGCCGACGGCATGGTGCTGGGCTGTTGGAGTGCGACCGGTGCGATCAAGACCCTCGATGCGGGGTTCGCGATCATGCCGGCGATCCTCATGGGCATCATGACGGCGATCGGCGGCGGCATGGTCCGTGACATCTCCGCAGGCCTGGTGCCGCGCGTCTTTGGTGGCAACAACCTCTACGCGACCCCCGCGTTCGCGTGCTCGCTAGTCACCGTCATCTTCTGGCACATGGGCCAGCCGGTCCTGGGCATGGGCGCGTCCATCATCGTGGGCCTCGTGTTCACAGGAATGGCGCACTGGCGCCGCTGGAAGCTCCCCCAGACCCGCGAGTGGACCATCACTCTCACATATTCGCAGTTAAAAGCTCTGCGTGGGGGCAAGCGTTAGTATGGCGGTGTGACTCCCAAATCAACACCCGCTTCTTCAGCTCCCGCCGCGTCGGCCGCCTCCGCGCGTAAGCCGTTCAAGACATGGCACCTGTCGATGATGGCCCTCGGCCTCGCCATCGGTGCTGGCTTCTTCCTGGGCACGGGTTCCGCGATCCATCAGGCCGGTCCGGCTGTCATCGTGTCCTACGCCCTGGCGGCCATCATCGTCGTGTCGGTCATGCTGGCTCTCGCGGAACTGGCCTCGTCTCTGCCGTCGACGGGGTCCTTCTCGTCCTACGCCGAGGCTGGGATCGGTCGGTGGGCCGGGTTCACGATCGGGTGGCTGTATTGGGTCATGCTCATCATGGTGTCGGGTCTGGAGGTGACGGGCGCGGCGACGTTCTTCGTCGGCTGGTTCCCCGCAGTTCCGCAGTGGGTGGTTGCCCTCGTAATTGTCGTTGTTATTGGCGGCATTAACCTGCTGGCGGCCGGGCAGTACGGTGAAATCGAGGCCTGGCTGTCGATGGTGAAGATCGTCGCGATCATCGCCTTCCTGGGCGTGGGCGTGTACCTGGTTGCGCGCACGGCGATCGCCGGCCCCCTGCCGGGTCACGAGGGCGTGCTGCAGAACGTGCTGGGGCACAACGGTTTCGCACCCAATGGCCTGTCGGGTATCGCGGTCGCTCTCCTGGCGGTCATCACGTCCTTCGGTGGCCTGGAGATCGTGACAATCGCCGCCGCCGAGGCCGAGGATCCCCGCGCCGCCATGAGCAGCGCGATTCGCTCGGTCGTCACCCGTATCCTCGTGTTCTACGTCGGGTCCGTCATCCTGCTGATAGCGCTGCTGCCCTGGGACAGCGAGGCGATGAATACGAACGCTTTCGCTGCGATCCTTGAAATGGCGGGCGTCCCTGCGGTCGGTACGCTCATGAACGTCATCATCTTCATGGCGCTGATTTCCGCGTTCTCTGCGAACATCTACGCCTCCTCCCGCATGGCCTACTCACTGTCTGCGCGCGACATGGGACCGCGCTGGCTGCTGGGTGCCTCGGCCTCCAATAAGGCGCGCGCACGTTCCGTCGTTGAGGCGGCCCTCGAGGACGACGAGGCGCTCCTGGCTACCGAGCTCCAGGGTGACATTGAGGCTGGACGGACCCCGAAGCGCGCGGTCGGCCTCGTCGTCGTGCTGGCGCTGCTGGCCGTCCTGGGTAACTGGTACCTGCCCGGTTCGATCCTGACCATGCTCATTAACGCGATCGGTATGGTTCTGCTGATCGTGTGGACGTTCATCATCATCTCGCTGATGCGTTTGCACCCCTCGCTGGAGCGCTCGGGCTCTCTCGTGATTCGTATGCCCGGGTGGCCGTGGCTGCCGTGGCTGGTCCTCGCGGGTCTGGGTGGGATCGGTGTCCTCATGCTCATGAGCGACGAGGGCCGGGCTCAGCTGGTCTCCATGGGTGCGCTCACGCTTGTGATCGTAGCGATTTACTTCGTGCGCCAGCTGGTGGGGTCGCGCAAGAGGGCCTAATTATCCACAGGCACTCGCCGCCGGGACGCAGATGCCGGTGGGTGGGTGCATCATGAGGGCACCCCGAGCGGTCGGGGTGCCCTCATTTTGTGAGTGTTGTGAGAGGAAGAAGAGGGAGATGGCGCGCAAGCGACGCAGGAGCGTTGGGGACACGGTCCTCCTGCTGGTGATTCTCGCGGCGCTCGTGTGGGCGTTCGCGCCCGGCGTCGGCTGGGATCTGCTGGGCCTGCGTTCGCGCCTGGGGTGGCCGCCGCTGCGCACCGGGCAGGCGCTGTCCTCTCTGCCGGATAGCGAGGCTGCCCGCCAGCTGCGTGAGCTCACGGTCCGAGAGTCGGTCGACGATCCGGCCGCGCCGGCGTATGACCGCGAGGCCTTCGGGCAGCGCTGGGCGGACACCGACCGCAACGGCTGCGACACCCGCAATGACATTCTTGCCCGCGACCTGGCGCGCCCCACCTTCAAGCCGGGCACGCGCGATTGCGTGGTCCTGTCGGGCACGCTCGCCGAGCCCTACACGGGTGCCACGATCGAGTTCCAGAGGGGGGACAAGACCTCGTCCCTGGTGCAGATCGACCACGTCGTCGCCCTCGCGGACGCGTGGCGCTCGGGGGCCTGGCAGTGGGACGCGCAGCGCCGCCAGGAATTCGCCAACGACCCGGAGAACCTGCTCGCGGTGGATGGCCAGGCTAACGAGGACAAATCGGCCTCGTCCGCGGATCAGTGGCTGCCGCCCAATGCCGCGTTCCGCTGCGACTATGTGAAGCGCCAGATCGCCGTCAAAAACTCGTACGGGCTGAGCGTGACTCGGGCTGAACAGGACGCGCTCGCCGAGCAGCTGTCTATCTGTTCCGGGTGATGGGCGGGGTGCTAGCCCTGCGCCATGCGCCGTTGTGACGCGCAATTCTGACTAGCAATTTCCAGTGGTTTCCCAGGCGTTTTCTCACGATGTGTCCATCTCGTGTGGAACTGAGCGCACGTCCGCAACATTGCCCGATAAAGCCGGTAATGTTCCCCTCAAGGGGAGGGGTGACATGTACACGGCAATTAACTGGGCGCTTGATCTGGGCCTTTACGTCACTGTCTGCACGATCACGTGCGCGCTGTGGTGGTGGTTCGGGCGCCGATCTGAACCCAGTGTCACTGCGGGGCGTGCCGAGGCCTCGACCGACTCCGTTCAGAGCGCCGGGCAGGTGAGCCGTGCGCGCCTGACCGTCGTTCAAGCATTGCCGCTCATCTATCGTCGCTCGAAACAGACGAGTGCGCTCCTGCCTCGCGAGGAGAACCCGGACACCCCGACGACGGCAGAGATTCCCGCGGTCGCGGTCCCCGCCTCGTCGAAGTGGAGGCTCCCGCGCGCCCTGCCTCTCGCCTGGATTCTGTACGTGGCAGGCCTGCTGATTTTCACGCTGCTGCCACTGCCCTCCGACCCGGTGGCTGCGTGTGCCGCGATCATCCACTGGGATAACTACACGCCGTTCGGATCGTTCGTGGCTGTCGCCGACCAGTTCCGCGACGGCGAGAGTCTGCGTGGCACCCTGTACGCGCTGTCGATCCTGCTGAACATCGCGCTGTTTGTGCCCCTGGGGTCCCTCGTGGAGACCACGTGGCGCATCCGCCGCGTGCGGCGTGCCCCCGAGGGTGCGCCCGCCGACGGATCTCGCCTGGCTCGCTCGATCCCGCACCGCCGCGTCCTGGCGTGGGTGGTGATCGGCTGTGCCGTCTCCTGCCTCATCGAGCTGACCCAGTACACGGGCCTGTTCGGCGTCGTGCCCTGCACCTACCGGGTCGTCGACATCGATGACGTCATTATGAACACGCTGGGCACCTACGCGGGCGTGCGCCTGCTGCCCTTCATGGCACGCAACTCGCGCTTCATGGGCGCGTAGGTGGTTACAGCCAGCCGGCGGCGCGGGCCAGGAACGCGGCCTCGGCGCGGGTGCGCGCGTCCATCTTCAGCATCGACGACGACACGTGGTTGCGCACCGTCCCCTGGCTGAGCCCCAGCGAGTGGGCGATGTCCGCGATGGTGCCGCCGCCCTCGACCTCGCGCAAAACGTCGGCCTCGCGGTCCGTCAGGGGCGAGGAGCCCGCCGACAGCGCCTCGAGGGCCAGGCTCTGGTCGATCGCGCGGCCCCCCGCAGCCACCGTGCGCACTCCGTCGGCCAGGGCTTCGACCGGCGCATCCTTGACCATGAAGCCCGTAGCGCCTGCATCGAGGGCGCGCTGTAGGTATCCCGGGCGCCCGAATGTCGTCACGATGAGCACGCGCACCCCCGGGAAACGTGAGCGAATTGCCTGCGTGGCCGTGATGCCGTCCATGCGGGGCATCTCGATGTCGATGATGGCAACGTCGACGGGGGTGCCCCTGCGGGCCGGGTCGTCCGCTGATGCCACGCGCGCCAGCTCCTCGAGGGCCTGCGCGCCATCGGCGGCCTGCGCGACGACCTTGATGTCGCGCTCCAGGTCCAGCAGCCCCGCCAGGGCACCGCGAATCATCGCCTGATCGTCGGCCACGAGTACCCGAATCGTCACGTCACCCTCCTGTCTGCGCTTGGGGTACCAGGCTAGCGCAGATCAGAGGATCATCTCTCGGGTGTGCCCGCCCCTCAGGACGAGCGAGCGTCGGGTTCGGAGCCGAAGGACAGCGCGAGCGTCCACGTGGAGCCCGACGCGCCCCAGGTGAGCGTGCCCTCGTCGCCGACCAGCTCGGACAGGCCCGCCAGGCCCGACCCTGATCCCGCGCTCGACGCGGCGTAGGCGGCTGAGTAACCGTCGTTGGTGACGGTCACGCCGCCGGGGGAGAGGCGGATGCGGACCCACGAGGGGTGCGCGTGCATGATCGCGTTCGTGACGCCCTCACGGATCACGTGAGCCGCCGCAGCCGAACGAGGACCCGACGGCGGCTCTCCCTCGTTCGTGATGTCGGCGTCGATGCGCGCGACCTCCAGGAGGGCACGGGCCTCCTCAAGCTCCTCGACGGGCGACAGGGCCCGCGTAGCCGCCACGATGCGGCGGACGTCAGCCAAGGCCTCGTTCGACTGAGCCGTGACCGCGCGCAGCTGCTCGCGCGCCTCCTCCACGCGACCCGCCTCCAGGAGACGAGCCGCCAGCTCGGACACCATCGTGATCCCCGTCAGCGAGTGCCCGAGGATGTCGTGCAGGTCCGTGCTCAGGCGCGCACGCTCGGCGGCCTTCGCGCGCTGAATCGCGTCCTGGCGGCGCAGGCGCTCACGGGCCGAGCGTTCCATGCCCCAACGGGCAACCCCCACGAAGCCGATGAGGAGGGCCAGGTACCAGATCATCCACAGTGGCTCTCCCTCGGCATAAGCGGCCACGCCCGCAATGGCGACGATCGGCACGACGCCCGAGGGGACGAAGCGAATTGGCGCCTGGAAAATCCATGCGACCAGCAGATACGACGTCAGCATGAATGCGTACGGGAAACCGACAGCGGTCGCGTAGACGAGGTAGATGGCCGTCGCCGCCGCCAGCGCCGCGTGTGAGAGGATGAATGGCCTCGTGAAAGAGTTGCGTGCGGGAAGGGGATTGGTCAGCCACACCGCCGAGTTAGCGGCCGCGAGGAGGGCGCACAGCCCGATGATGCCCGCGCGCTGGGCGGTATCCGTCAACTCCAGGGCGTAGGCCAGGGGGAAGCCCATGAACAGCATCCACGGGGCCGCCCACGCCAGGGAGATCAAGCGCTCCTTCATGGCAACAGCCTATCGACCCGTGTCGTGGGACGCACCCCACCAGGCGATGCCGGCCGTGATGACCGCCCACCCGGCGATGTTGAGCCACGCGGCGGTCGGCATCGTCACGGTTCCGGCGACGGCGTAGATCGCCTGGACGGAGCCGTACAGAGGTGTGAAGGGCGCGATCTGTGCGACGAAAGGCGGCAGCTGGTCTAGCGGGATGAACATGCCGGACACGAACGCGCCCATCAGCATGACGAACGCGGAGGCGCTGTAGGCGTTCTCACCCTTGATCGTGTATCCGCAGGCCAGGCCGATGAGCGCACCCAGGGCCGACAGGGCGACGACGACCGCGGCGCTGGCCGCCCACGCGCCCGCGGTCATCTGTGCGCCCGTGGCCAGGCCAAAGCTGAAGGTGATGAGTGTGATAAACGCGCTCAGCGCCACGAGGGCCGTGAGGCGCACGAGGAGGATCACCCACGGCTGGATGGGGGTCAGCGCGTACATGCGCGAGATGCCGGTCGTGCGCTCGACGGACAGCGTCGCGCCGAGCGAGCCTCCGACCAGGATGACGCCGTAGGTGGTCATCATCGCGATCATCGCGGCAGCCAGGTTTCCGCGCCCGGTCTGGGTCGTGCGCGCAACATCGGTCATGCCGAACATCGCGTACATGAACATGGGGAGCAGCAGGGCAAACGCCATGTTCCACGGGTTGAGGATGTGGGACAGGAAAGTTGCGCGCCACAGCTTGCCCGCTCCGGTGAAGGGGGAGGGAATCGGTCGGTCGGTGGCTCGTGCGGGTGCCTGGGTGGTCATGATGCCTTCTTCGTGTGTCGTGTCTGCGTTCGTGGGGCGTGGGCCTCGGCGTTGGCCTCGGGACGAGGCTGGGGACGGCTCATCGGGGTGGGCGTTCGTCGCGCTCACTCGGCGTCGGTGTGGGAGGTGATGCGCTCGAAGACGTCTTCGAGGTCCTCGTTGTCGGCGACGACCTGCTCGGTGGGAGCGTCCAGGAGGACCTTCCCGGCGTCAATGATCACGATGCGGTCGGCGTCCTTGCGGGCCTCGGTCAGGTAGTGCGTGGCGAAGAGGAGCGTGCGGCCCTCCGCGGCCTCGGCGCGCATCGTCTCCCAGAAGGCGCGGCGGGCCAGCGCATCCATGCCGGCGGTCGGCTCGTCGAGGATCAGGAATTCCGGGTTGCCGGCCAGTGCGAGGGCGAGGCGCACGCGCTGGCGCTCGCCTCCGGAAAGCTTGTCGAGGGGGCGCTTGGCGAGCTTGGTGAGGTTCGTGCGTTCGAGGAGCTCGTCGGTGGGGATCGGGTTGGCGTGCATTGCGGCGACCAGGTCGATCGTGTTGCGGACCTTCCCGTTGCGCGGCATCGATCCGTTCTGAAGCATCGCGCTCACGAGGGAGCGGCGCACGGCCTCGCGCGGGCTCATGCCGTAGACGCTGATGTCGCCCTGCGTGGGGGTGGCCAGGCCGAGGACGATGTCCAGGAAAGTGCTCTTGCCCGCGCCGTTGACGCCGAGGAGTGCCACGATCTCGCCGGGCATGAGGGTCAGGTTCACGCCGCGTAGCGCGTCGACGTGGCCGAAAGACTTGTGAATGTTTGTCGCCTGGAGGGCGGGCGTTGCTTCTGCGTTCATGGCTCCCAGTCTGCGCCCGTATTAATGGTCCCGGAAGTGCTCTTTGATGCAGGTGGTGCCGTGACAAATGTCAGGGGTGGCGCGTGGGGTGGTCTGTTGTCCGGGGCCCGCTCACCGTCGCATGTCACTCCGCCGTCAGCCAGTGAATGAGTTGTGCGGGAGTGGTGTCCTGACCTGAAAGTCGCATGCAATTCCCCCAAGCGTGTTTTCTGAGATGCTCGGAAACGTTGGAATTGCAGCGGCGCTATTACAATGTGTGAAAGGTTTATAGGGAAATTGCGTGCGACATTGCTTCGGTTGGTGGCTGTTGTCGTTGGCGCGCCCGTCACCACGCACGTGGGCCCGGCTTGTGTAGCGTGGGCCCGATACCTCGCACGTGGGCCCGATACCTCGCACGTTAACCCGATGATATGCGCGTGGGCGGCGCAGCCCAGGCGCATGTCTAGGGGTTTATGTGCGCGTCTAAGGGGTGACGCGCAGGTTCAAGGGCCCACGTGCGAACAACACACGATGACTAAGACCGAAACCACGACAGCGCAGACCCATTCAGCCAAAACAGGCCAGTTTCAGTGTTTTTCGCCCAATGGGTCTGCACTTTGGCGGCCAAACCCCGTCAAGTCGCGAACTTGCCGTCACGAATCGGGGGAATTACGCCATCCAAGGCTCCGACACGCCGGCGACACGCCGTAAGAGGGCTTCGCATGGCGCAAAAAACCCTTTGCTGCCGGTGTGGAGAGCAGCGGAGGCGTCGGTGGGACTGGTTGCGGCGCCCGGAACACCCGTGGGGCCGCAAGCAACCTGGCCCGCGCACAGCGAGGGGCCCGAGGCGCCGCAGCGCCTCGGGCCCCACACTCGCGTGTGTCAGTTGCTCACAGGTTGAGCTGGATGTTGCGGCCGGGGACGGCCTCGATCAGCTCGCGCGTGTAGTCCTGGACCGGGTTGTTGAACAGCTCGTCCGTCGAGTTGGCCTCGACGAGCTTGCCCTTCTCCATGACGATCACGTCGTCGGCGATCTGGCGGACAACGGCCAGGTCGTGCGTGATGAACAGGTAGGACAGGCCCAGCTGTGCCTGCAGGTCGTTGAGCAGGTACAGGATCTGGTTCTGCACCAGCACGTCGAGGGCGGACACGGCCTCGTCCAGGACGATGACCTCCGGGTTGAGCGCGAGGGCGCGGGCCACGGCCACGCGCTGGCGCTGGCCGCCAGAGAGCTCGTTCGGGTAGCGGCGCATGGCGCTACGCGGCAGGGCCACCATGTCGAGCAGCTCGGAAGCGCGCGCGATGCGCAGCTTCTTCGGGTTGAACTCGCCTTTCTCGGCGGCGGTCAGCGAACGCTTCGCGTCGGCGGCCTCGACGAGGACGCGCATCCACTCTTCGGGCTCGCGGCCCGTGGCCTCGGCGCGCTTAATCTCGGCGCGCGCGTACTCCAGGGAGCCGTATCCGTGGATCTTCAGCGGCTCTTCGATCAGGCGGTAGATCGAGTACATGGGATCCAGGGAGCCGTAGGGGTTCTGGAAGACGGCCTGGAGGCGGCGGCGCAGGCGGAAGAGTTCCGCTTCGCTCATCTGCGAGGTGTCCTCGCCGTCGAAGTAGACTTTGCCCTTGGTGGGCTTGAGGAGCTGGAGCACCATGTTCGCGGCGGTGGATTTGCCGGAGCCGGACTCGCCGACGACCGCAAGGGTCGTGCCTCGGCGCAGCTCGAAGGAAACGTCATCGACGGCCAGGAAGGTGTCGTTGCCCTTCTTGGCACCGCGGATGTCGAATTCCTTCGTGAGGTTCTCCACGCGGATGATGGCGTCCGTGGAGGTCGCACCCTTGCCGGCACCGACGAGCTCGTCGTCGGTGACCGCGATTCCCCGCTTGTGGGCGGACTCGATCCGCGCCGAGGCCAGGGAGGGCGCGGCGGACACGAGGCGCTTCGTGTAGGGGTGCTGGGGGTGCTGGAGGATCTCGAGGGCGGGGCCGGACTCGACGATGCGGCCGCGGTGCATGACGACGAGCTGCTCGGCGCGCTCGGCGGCCAGGCCGAGGTCGTGCGTAATGAACAGCACGGCGGTGCCCATCTCGGCGGTGAGCTTGCCGAGGTGGTCGAGGATGCGGCGCTGGACGGTGACGTCCAGAGCGGAGGTCGGCTCGTCGGCGATCAGCAGCTTGGGGTGCGCGGCCATGCCGATGGCGATAAGCGCGCGCTGGCGCATGCCGCCGGAGAACTCGTGGGGGAACTGCTTGGCGCGGCGTTCCGCGTCGGGCAGGCCGGCTTCCTCGAGAAGGGCGGTGACGCGCTGTCCGACCTCGGAGCGGGGTACGACCTCGTTCGCGATGAGGGCTTCCTTGACCTGCTTGCCCACGCGGAGCACGGGGTTGAGGTTGCTCATCGGGTCCTGGGGGACGAGGCCGATGCTGGATCCGCGCAGCTCCACCCACTCACTGGTGGTCAGGTGGGTGATGTCGCGCCCGTCAAACTCGATCTTTCCGCCCGCGACCTTGCCGGTGCCCGGCAGCAGGCCGATGACGGCGGCGGCGGTCGTGGACTTACCGGAGCCGGACTCGCCGACGATGGCGACGGTCTGGCCGGGGTAGATCGTCAGATTCGCGCCGCGCACGGCGGGGACGACGCCGGTCGAGGAGGTGAAAGTGACCTCCAGGTCCGTGATCTTGAGCAGGGGCTGCGCGTCGTCCGGGTGAATGTCGGACGAGGCCGGGGCCGTGCCGGCGGCGACGGCTCGTTCGACGATCTCTTCCATCTCCTTGTCGGAGAGCTGGGGGGTGTTCGTTTCGCTCACTTGCGTGCCTTCGGGTCGAGGGCTTCGCGCACGGCGTCGCCCATCATGATGAAGCTGAGGACGGTCAGGGCCAGGGCCGCGCCCGGGTAGAACAGGACCATCGGGTTGGTGCGCAGGGACGTCTGAGCGGACGAGATGTCAGCGCCCCAGGAGACGACCGACGTCGGCAGGCCGATGCCCATGAAGGACAGGGAGGCCTCGGACACGATGAAGGTGCCCAGCGCGACGGTCGCGTACACGATGATGGGGGCCATCGAGTTGGGGATGATGTGGCTCAGGAGGATGCGTGCGCGGGATGCGCCGGTCGCGCGGGCCGCCGTCACGAATTCTTCGTTCTTGGCGGAGAGGACCGAGCCGCGGGTGATACGCGCGATGGAGGTCCAGCCGAACATGGACAGGACGATGACGACCATGGCGATGGAGCGCGAGCCCTTGAACATCTGCATGAACACGATCGCTGCGAGGAGCAGCGGGATCGCGAAGAACACGTCGGTGATGCGTGAGAGCAGAGCGTCGAACCAGCCGCCGAAGTAGCCGGCCAGGGCGCCGATGGTGCCGCCGATCAGCACGACGGCAAGGGTCGTGAGGATGCCGACGGACACGGATGCGCGGGCACCGTAGACGACGCGGGCGTAGATGTCGCAGCCCTGTTTGTCAAAGCCGAAGGGGTGTCCGGCGGAGGGGCCGGCGAGAGACGAGGAGAGTTCGCAGAACTTCGGGTCTGTCGCGGTAAAGAGCGAGGGGAAGAGCGCGAGGAGCGCGGCGAGCGCGATGATGAACGCGGCGATCCAGAAGGTCGGGCGGCGGCGCAGGCGCTTCCAGGCCTCGCCCCACATGGACGAGGGCGCGCCCTCGTCGGCGACCGCGTCGACGGCACCGAGGCCGGTCTCGTCGATGTCGGAGACGTAGTGGTCCTGGCCCGCGCGGGTGCGGGTGATGTTGGCGGAAGGAATCTGGTCACTCATAGCGGATCCTCGGGTCGAGCACGGCGTACAGGAGGTCGACGATCAGGTTCGCGATGATGTAGACCAGCACGAGCACTGTTGTCACCGACACGACGGTCTGGGGTTCGCCCTTGATAATGGCGTTCCACAGGGTGCCGCCGACGCCGTGGATGTTGAAGATGCCCTCGGTGATGATCGCGCCGCCCATGAGGGCGCCGAGGTCGCCGCCGATGAAGGTGGCGACGGGGATGAGGGAGTTGCGCAGGATGTGGCGCGTCATGACGACGCCGCCGGAGAGGCCCTTGGCGCGCGCGGTGCGCACGTAGTCCGCGGAGACGTTCTCGGAGACGGACTGGCGGGTCAGTCGGATGACGTAGGCCAGGGACACGCCGCCGAGCACCATGGCTGGCATGGTGAGGCTCTTGAGGTCGACGGAGGCCGAGGCCGTGGTCGGAAGGATCGCGAGCTGAACACCCAGGACGTACTGGAGGACGAAGCCCAGAACGAAGGTGGGGACGGAGATCAGCAGCAGGGAGACCACGAGGATCGTGGAGTCGAACCACTTGCCGCGGCGCATGCCCGCGACGACGCCCAGGCCGATGCCGAGGATGGTTTCGATGGCGAGCGCGTAGATGGCGAGCCTCGCGGTCGTCGGGAAGGCGGTCGCCATGATGGACGTAACCTTCTGGCCGTTGAACGCGGTGCCGAAGTCGAGGGTGAAGACTCCCTTAAGGTACAGCAGGTACTGCATCCAGAAGGGCTTGTCCAGGTTGTACTGGGCGCGGATCTGCGCGGCGGCGGCCTCGGAGAGGCCGCGGTCGCCGCCGAGTGCGGCGACGGGGTCACCTGGCATCAGGTAGACCATCGCGAAGATCAGAAAGGTGGCTCCGAAGAAGACCGGGATGGTCTGGAGGAGTCGCCGTCCGATGTAGCGGAGCATGGACAATCCTTTAGTGTTCGTGTCGTGGGAGGGGAGGTTCCGATCCCTGGCGGAGCCTCGCAGGCGAGGCCGACTATGGTCTCATCATAGGGTAAAGAATGGGCAAATGGCGCATCAGTCTCTCAATTTGTATGCCGTATCAATCCCGTGATGCTGTTTTGAGATGAAAGTGTGTGCCGCGTCAATGCGGGTGTGCGGTGCGTCGCTGAGCTGCGTGGATGTGTTTGCGGCTGTCGAGAAGACGCCCGCGGGGCGGGCGGCTTGTGCCGCCCGCCCCGCGGGAGAGGTTAACCTCGTGCGATCACTTCTTGGTGACCTTGTACAGCACGGGCTGGCCCTTCCAGTCGAACTGGACGTTGTCGACGCTCTTCGACCAACCGCCGCTGACGTTGGGGTACCACAGCGGGACGGCCGGCAGGTCCTGGAACAGGATCGTCTGGGCCTTCTGGAGGGTCTTGACGGCGTCCGCGGTGGTGGTGGCGGAGGACGCCTGGATCATCAGGGAGTCGAACTCGCTGTTGGAGTAGTCGCCCTTGTTGGCGTCGGCGCCGGTGGCGAACTGGGGCTGCAGGAAGTTGTACAGCGCCGGGTAGTCGCCCTGCCAGCCGTTACGGAACGCGCCGGTCATCTCGCGCTTGTCCTCGGCATCGAGCAGCGACTTGAAGTCGGCGAAGGGGTTGCCTTCAGCGTCGATGCCCAGGGTGTTCTTGATGGAGTTGGCGGTCGCGTCGACCCATTCCTTGTGGCCACCGTCAGAGTTGTAGGCGATGGTGAAGGTGCCGTCCCACGGGGAGATGGCGTCGGCCTGTGCCCACAGTTCCTTGGCCTTGTTGGGGTTGTAGGTCAGGACATCGTTGCCGGCGATGTTGGCGTCGTAGCCCTCGAGGGTCGGGGCCGTGAAGTCCTTGGCGGGGGTACGGGTGCCGTTGAAGATGGTCTTCGTGATGGTGTCACGATCGACGGCCAGGGAGATGGCCTGGCGGCGCAGGCGGCCTTCCTCACCGGAGAAGTGGGGCAGGTACTGCGGGATCGTGAAGTACTGGACGCCAGCGTAGGGCTGGTTCACGGTGCGGCCGGGCAGCTCGGATTCGAAGGTGGCGAACACGGAGGCCGGAACACTCTCAAGGACGTCCAGGGAGTCGGAGGACAGGTCCTGGTAGGCGGCGTCTAGGCTCGTGTAGAACACGAAGGTGACGCCGTCGTTCTTGGCCTTGGTGTCGCCCACGTAGTGCTCGTTGGGGACGGTCGCGAACTTGACGTTGTGCTCCCACGCGTCGGCGGAGGCCATCTTGTAGGGGCCGTTGCCCACGGGGGCCTGGCCGCCTGCTTCAGGGTTCTCCAGGGTCGAGTCCGGAAGCGGCGCGTAGGCGACGTAACCCAGGCGCGACATGAAGTCCGAGGTGGGGTTCTTCAGCTTCGCGGTGAAGGTGTAGTCGTCAACCTCGGTCAGGCCGGTGATCTCACCGTTGCCCTCGTCGTCGGTGCCTTCGAAGATGTTGAAGAAGGCAGCCTGCTGCTGGTTCTTGGAGGTGATGAGGTTCCAGGCCTTGATGAAGTTGTGGGCCTGGACGGGGGTGCCGTCGGAGAACTTGCGGTCGTTGTGGAGCTTGATGGTCCACTCGGATGCGTCTTCGTTGGGCTCGATGGACTCGGCAACGTCAAGGACGGCGGTGCCGTCGGCCTCGTAGCGGACGAGCTGGCTAAACAGGACGGTCAGGATCTTGCCGCCGCCGTTCTCGTTGGTCAGACCCGGCAGGAGCGGGTTCTGCGGCTCGGAGCCGTTGGCGGTGATGACCTTGTCGCCGGAGCCGGACGACGTGGTGCCGCCGCCGGCGCAGGCGGTCAGAGCGAGCGCGGCAGCCGCGGGGATGACGAGCCATGCCTTCTTCAGGTTCATGGATTCTTCCTCCTGGTTGATGGGTGGAACTGAGGCGGTGCCCTCAGGTATGGTCCGAGATTAACCCGTGCCGCGTGGAATTCATGAAAGATGTCCATCATGTGCGCATTACATTTTGGTTACAAACGTAAAAAGTAGGTCAAATCATGGTGTGGGTCACATAATAGTGGGACTGTTGTGACGAAGTATTCATGCGACGAGGCCGGGGCTGAGCGTGCGGACACACCCGGCCCCGGCCTCGTCGAGTTGATACGTGGGAATTAGGAGAGCAAACCCTCGGAAATAAGCCACTCGCGGGCGATCTGCGAGGCGGACTTCTGGTCCACCGTCGACGCCCGGTTCATCTCCACCAGGTCCTGAGCGTCCATCGCGGCGCTCACCCGATTGATGACCGCGGCGGCCTCATCGCCGACGCGTGACGAGGCCAGGGGTACCACGTGCGAGGCCAGGAACAGGCCCTTCGGGTCATCCAAGACTTTCAGCGTCCCGTCAGCCAGCGCCGGGTCCGAGGAGTAGATGTTTGCCAGCTGGATGTCGCCGTCCTTCAGCGCCTTGACGGTGAGCGGGCCGCCCGAGTCCTCAATCGGAGTGAACCCGACGGTCACGCCGTAGGTCTGCGACAGTCCCGTCGGACCGTAGGGCCGCGTCTGCAACTCCGAGTTGCCACCCAGGGTGAGCGTGCCCGCGCTCGCGAGGTCGCCGATTGAGGTCAGCGAATGCGCGGCTGCGAAATCTGCCGTCACCACGTAGGAATCCTGGTCGGTCGCAGGTGCCTGCTCGAGGGCGCGCAGGCCCGAGGGGAGCGCGGTCTGCAGAGCTGCGTAGACCTCGTCCGTGGATCGCGCGGTCGCGTCAGCATCCAGGTACTGCAGCAGGTTGCCCGTGTACTCGGGGAACACGTCGATCGCGCCGGCCTCGATCTCGGGCATGTAGACCTCGCGCTGGCCGATCCGCAGCTGGCGGTCGACCGTGAATCCCGCCCCTTCGAGGGCCTGGGCGTACGCCTCTGCGATGATCTCGTTGGAGTAGTAGTCCTGCGACCCCACGATGAGCGTCGTCGAGCCGTTCTCCGAACCCCCGGTGCTCGTGTTGCCGCCGACCGACTCTGCCGAACCGCAGGCGGCCAGGGCCAGGGCGGAAGCCGCGACGGCAGCCATTGTGATCATCGTGCGTTTCATAGTGACTCCTTGAGTGAGTTGTTCTCGTTGTCTGAGTAAGAATGTGTGCGGGCGCGTAGGCGCCGGGCGATGAGCGCCAGGAGTGCGTCGGTCACCAGCGCGAGGGCGACGACGACAATCGCACCGCCGATCATCTCCGCGTAGTCGCGGGTCTTGAGCCCCTCGTAGAGGAAACGTCCGAGGCCGTAGTTCGCCGTGTAGGCCGCCAGTGTCGTCGTCGCGATCACCTGGAGGGTTGCCGAGCGGACCCCTGCCGCGACGAGGCCGGCCGCGTGCGGGGCCTCCACCTGCGCGAGGACCTGTTTTTCAGTGAGCCCAATTGCTCGCGCAGCGTCCACAGTCGCGCGCGGCGTCGAGGCGATGCCCGAGTAGGTTGCCGACAGGAGCGGCGGGATCGCCAGAACGAGGAGCGCGAGCGTGGGTGCCGCAAGCCCGATACCCAGCCACAGGCCGGCCAGCGTCAGCACGCCGAGCGTTGGGATCGCCCGAGCCGCGCCCGTCGCGCTCACGAGCCATCGGCCCCTGCCTGTATGTCCGATCCAGGTGCCCAGCGGCAGCGCGATGAGGGCTGCGAGCGCCACGATCAGGAGTGTGAGGCCCAAGTGCTCGGTGGCCCTCACGAGGATCCCGGACTCGCCCAGCCAGTGGGCGGGGATAGCCAACCATTTCAGGGCGTCAAGGAGAATGTTCATGCCCGCCCCCTTCTCATCCACGGAGTGAGGGCCCAGCCGATTCCCTGGATCAGCGCATCGACGACGAGCGCAAGGAGAACCGTCGCAACCAAGCCGGCCACGACCTCGGCGATGAGTCCGCGCTGAAAGCCGTCAGTGAACAGCGTGCCCAGCGAGCGCACTCCGATGAACGCGCCTACTGTCACGAGCGATACCGTCGACGTGGCGACTACGCGCGTGCCCGCGACGATGACGGGTGTCGCCAGGGGAAGCTCCACCTCGACGAAACGTCGAAAGAGGGGATAGCCGCACGCGTTCGCTGCTTGCAGGGTCGCGCGCGGGATCGCGCGGAAACCCTCCGCGGCCTGGCGCACTAGCACCGCCACGCCGTACAGCGTCAGGACGATGATCATGTTGATGGGAGAGCGTAGCGCCACCCCGACGATCACCGGAATGACAATCAGAAGGGGAAGCGACGGCACCGCGTACAGCGCCGACAGGATGGACAGGACCCAGCCGCCGCAGCGTGAAAACGCCGCCCAGCGCGCGATCGGCACGGAAATCAGCACCGACAGTGCGATCGCTGGCAGCGCGATCCACAGGTGAGCAAGAGTCAGGGAGCCAATGAGCCCCCAGTTCGAGGACAGCCAGGTCACGGGCGCTCCCCGGCCTCGTCGGTCGTCAGCGTGCCCACGGGGGTGCCGGCGTCGTCGACGACCAGGCCGCCCGGCCCTGCGATGCGCACCGGGCGCGCGGCACGCGAGGCGCCCACGAACTCCGCGACGAAGGGCGAGGCGGGAGAGGAGAGCAGCTCGGTGGGTGTCCCCACCTGCTCGACGCGGCCACCCGTCGAGAGGACGGCGACCTGGTCGCCCAGCGTGAACGCCTCGTCCACGTCGTGCGTCACGAAGAGGATCGTCGTGCCCAGGGCCCGCTGGATCTCCTTTAGCTCACGCTGCAGCTCCGCGCGCACGATCGGATCCAGCGCGCCAAAGGGCTCGTCCATCAGCAGGATGTCCGCGCGATTGGCGAGCGCCCGGGCCACGCCCACGCGCTGACGCTGGCCGCCCGACAGCTGGGCGGGGTAGCGATCAGCCATCTCGCGATCCAGGCCCACCAGCTCGAGGAGCTCGAGCGCGCGCTCGCGGGAGGCCTGCTTCGTGGCGCCCTCCAGGCGCGGGACGGTCGCGATATTGTCGGCAATGCTTCGGTGGGGGAAGAGGCCGCCCTCCTGCAGGACATAGCCGATCGAGCGGCGCAGGCCCACGGGGTCCTCGCCTGCGACGTCCTGGTCTCGTACGAATACCCTGCCCGAGGTTGGGGTGACCATCGCGTTCACCATCCGCATGAGCGTCGTCTTGCCGCAGCCCGAGGTGCCCAGGAAGACGGTCGTCGACCCCTGCTCGACGGTGAGGGAAAAGTCTTCGACGGCGCGTGTGCCGCCCGGGTAGGTCTTGGAGACGTGGTCGAAGCGAATCATGCGCGCTCCTTGGCGGCCTGGGCGATGAGTGCGAGGCCGCGCGTCAGCTCCTCGCGCTGGGCTGTGGAGAGTGAGGCGAAGAGGCGCTCCTGCTCCTTCTCGACGATCATGCAGGCCTCCTCGAGGTGTGCCAGGCCCTGCTCTGTCACCGTCAGGATGGTCGCGCGCCGGTCGTGCTCGCACGGGGTGCGGTGCAGCAGCCCGTCGCGGTGGAGGCGATCCACGAGGCGCGAGGCCGCTCCCAGGGTGATGCCCTGGCTCGCTGCGACCTCCTGAATGCGGCACGCGGGGGTGTCGCGGACTGTGCGCAGGACGAGTAAGCGGCCGAGTGTCAGCGCGTTGCCCGCCTCGGAAAGTGCGGATTCGACTGCGTTCCACGCGCCCATTTCCGTGTGAATCAGCGCTGTGAATAGCGAGGGTGCACATGTTGCCATGTCCACTACCTTACACGTAAATAGTTAACACGTATGGTTCTTGTTAGCGGAAGTTTGTGCGTCGGCGGATGACATATGTGTAAGTCTGAGTCGTGAGTGTCAGCGGGAATCTGGCTGTGCGTCGGTCCTGCCAAAGCAGTTCAAGCCCAGTGCTACAGTGCGTTGTGGAGGCAGAGGCGTGATCGTGTTCTCGCTTCGAGCCTCGGCGGATGTGAGGCGGCGCGCTTGCGGAGCGGCACGTGCGTCTCGAGGAAGGACGATGCGGATGCGGGAACGGCTCTACTCCCTGGTGAACGGCGACGAGGGGGAGGCGACGTGGTGCGGTCGCGTGATGACCGTGCTCATCGTGGCCAGCCTCGTTCCCCTGTGCTTCAAGGACAGCAATCCCGCGCTCGAGGCAATCGAGTATGCGTGCGTCGTCGTGTTCATCCTCGATTACCTCGCCCGATGGGTGACGGCCGACCTCAAGCTGGGCAAGGGGGCACTGTCCTTCGTCATCTACCCCTTCACCCCCATGGCCATCATCGACCTCCTGTCGATACTGCCCGTCTTCCTCGCCCTCAACGACGCGCTGCGCACCCTGCGAGTGCTCCGCCTGTTCCGGGCGGCGCGGGCATTCAAGCTCATTCGCTACTCCAGGAGCGCCTCTGCCATCTCCGCTGTGTTCGAGAAACAGCGGCAGGCCCTGCTCGCCGTCCTCTGTTTCGCCATCGCCTACATCCTCGTGAGCGCCCTCGTCGTCTTCAACGTCGAGCCGGAAACCTTCAACACCTTCTTCGATGCCGTCTACTGGGCGGTCGTCTCCCTGACGACCGTCGGCTACGGCGACCTCTACCCCTCCTCCGACGTGGGGCGCGCTATCGCCATGATCTCCTCGCTCATGGGCGTCGCCGTCGTCGCCCTGCCCTCGGGCATTATCACGGCGGGCATGCTCGACGAGCTGCGCCGCGACGACGATGAGGATGACTGATTGTGCGGGGTTTCCCCGCGTCCTTGCGGCGCCTGTGAGGCAAAACTCGTGAGGTCTTTTACAATCGGGCCGCAGTGTCCGTGTTGATCTGCGCTTGTCGAGAGTAGTTTGGAGTGCATTCAGTCGACCGTTTGCGAAAGATACCCCTGTGCTGATCCTCGGAATGATCGCGGCCCTCCTGGCCGCCGCCCTCCTGCTCTTCGTTACCTCCCCCAACAAGCGTTCCGCCGCGATCAAGCAGGGGTTCCTGCCTCTCATCGTTGTCGCTGCTCTCGGAGTCAGCGCCCTCCTCTGAACACTCGCACGTAGTTCTCATCCGGTCACTTTGTGGGTGAGCCTATAAACCTTGGAATTCCAGGCATTGTGTTGATGAGATGTGTCAGGTGCCCGGGGAATGACGTGCGGAATTCAGAGAGATAAACGAGGCCGGGGCTCGACCCACCCCTCACCGTGCGGTGAGCGAGTGGTCGAGCCCCGGCCTCGTCTATGAATGCGTCAGATCAGGCGTCAGCCTGCGGCGCGGGGGAGCGATGGCGCTTCGAGTACGCCTCGCCCTCCAGCTCCGAACCCGACGGCGCGGACGCGGGCGTTGCCGCCTCCAGGTTCGTGCCGCGCAGCTTCGAGATCAGGCGCATGCCGTGGTAGATCAGCAGAGCGGCGGCTGTGCCCAGCGCGATGCCGCCGAAGGTCATGTCGCCGACAACCCACGTGAAGTTCGCGATCGCGACGATGAGGGAGACCGCGGCGGTGTTCAGGTTCACCGGGTTGGAGAAATCCACGCGGTTCTGCACCCAGATGCGAACACCCAGCATGCCGATCATGCCGTACAGGACCGTGCCCGCGCCGCCGAGGACGGCGTGGGGGATCGCCTCGATGAGGGCGCCGAACTTCGGCAGCATCGACAGGGCGAGCGCGACGCACGCCGCGACCACGTAGGCTGCTGTCGAGTACACGCGGGTCGCCGCCATGACGCCGATGTTCTCCGCGTAGGTGGTCGTACCCGAACCGCCGCCGCTGCCCGCCAGCATCGTGGAGACGCCGTCCGCCATGAGCGCGCGGCCCGTGATGTCGTCCAGGTTCTCGCCCGTCATCGCGGACACGGACTTCACGTGGCCGACGTTCTCGGCGACCAGGACGAACACGACCGGCAGGAACAGGCCCAGGGTCGAGAAGGAGAAGGCGGGGGTGTGGAACTCGGGGAAGCCGAACCAAGCGGCCTTGCCGACGCCGGAGAAGTCGACCTGACCCTGGATGATCGCGGCCACGTAGCCGATCAGCACGCCGATAAGGATCGAGAGGCGGCCGAGGATGCCCTTGAAGAGGACCGTCACGAGGCAGATCGACACGATCGTCACGACTGCGGTGATCGGGCCTTCCTTGACCCAGTCCCACGCAGCGGGCGCCAGGTTGAGGCCGATGAGTGCGACGATCGCGCCCGTCACGACGGGGGGCATGGCAGCGTCAATCCAGCGCACGCCCGCGAAGTGGACGATCAGGCCGACGAGGGCGAGCGCCGCGCCCACCGCAATGATGCCGCCGAGCGCGTAAGGAGCGCCCAGAGATGCTGTCACTGCCTGGATCGGCGCGATCAGCGCGAACGAGGAACCCAGGTACGAGGGCAGACGGCCTGCCGTAATCAGGAAGAACAGCAGGGTGCCGATCGCGGTGAAAAAAAGCGTTGTTGACGGGGGGAAACCTGTCAACAACGGAACGAGGAACGTGGCGCCGCACATTGCGACCACGTGCTGGGCACCAATACCAATAGTGCGAGGCCACGAGAGTCGTTCATTCGGAAGGACGACGTCGCCGGGGTTAATGGACGTGCCGTCACCGTGAAGCTTCCAACGGAACAGCGAGGTCTTCGTTTCGCTCATGAGCGTAAAAATCCGATCAGTTGATGGGCGGGATGGCCGTACCGGTCGGGATACCAGGGTAGCGCGTCCGCCCCCGTCCCCGCAGGTTTTGCCACGCCTAAACCCCTTCAGCGGGCAAAGTGTGGTGCATGCCCCTCCCGTTATGGAATAGTGGAGCACATGAGTCAGCCGTCCTCGAACATCGCCCCCGCCGTCTCGAGCGTGCCCTGGGCGACCCCGGATGCGACCTCGTCGATGGATGCGCCGGGCGACCGCTTCGGATACGCGCCGGGCCGCCTTCGCGTCCCCAGCGCCGACCTCTCGGGGCCCACGTTCCCCGGGACGCAGTACGTAGATGTTGCTGCGATCTTCGCCGACGGTGGCTACAACTCGCCCAAGCCGATTGGGAATCCCCTCGCGAAGGCTGCCCTGTGGGTCAGCGTCTTCGGAATTTTCTTCCTTCCGATTGTCGTCTCGGTCGTCCTTGCGATCATTGCCCTCGTGCAGGCGCAAAACCTGCCCGGCCGCGTCGGCGCGCGCGAAGCCATCGCAGCCCTCGCATTCGACAGCATCCTGATCGGCGGCGCCGTGATCTTCTATCTGATTGGCTTTTCTGGGCTCTTCTAAGGGGTTCGTGCCGCGCTGTGACCTGCTCCATTGGCTAGGATTGGCGCTGAGAGCCTTTTGTCGCTTATGATTGTCCGGCACGATGTGCACGGAGGATTCGCCTAGTGGCCTATGGCGCACGCTTGGAAAGCGTGTTGGGTGCAAGCCCTCGGGGGTTCGAATCCCCCATCCTCCGCCACCGGACCCCGGGACCGCTTCAGGTTCCGGGGTTTTTGTTGCCTGTGGCGTCGCGTGTTGTTGCTTGTGGTGCCGCTGGTGTTCCGGGCGTCGTCGGGCCCGGCCGCTGTGTGTGCCGGTGGGCGGCGGCCCGCCCGCTCGCCGTCCGCGCCGCGAGCTTCGCTCGGCGCGTCGTCTCGAAGCCCGGCCAGGCCCTGCCGCCGCCCACCGGCACCGCGGCCAGGCCCTCCGGCGCCCTCCACACCGGCGGCGCTTGTGGTGCTGTGTGCACCGGCCGCTAATCGGGCGGTTCCGCGCTGCTGAGCCCAGGCCTCGTCCCCTTAGACTCCGAGGCCCTCGATGATCTCTGCGCCCGGGAGCGCGGCCAGGACCTCGCCCGTCACGAACAGCTTTGAGCGGCGCAGGCCCGAGCCGATGCAGCTCCATCCGACCGCGCACGCCGAGTCGATGAGGAGCCGCCATGAGCCGGGTATGCCCACCGGCGTGATGCCGCCGTACTCCATGCCCGACGCCTCCACCGCGCGTTCCTGCGGCCAGAAACTCGCCTTGCGCACGTCGAGGCGCTTCTTCACGACATGGTTGACGTCCGCGTTCGTCGTCGCGCGCACGACGCACGCCGCGATCCGCTCCTCGCCGGCGCGCTTGCCGGCCACCAGAATGCAGTTCGACGACAGTGCCAGGTCCATGCCGAACTCGCGCGTCATGACCTCCGTGTCCGCGAGCTCCGGGTCGATCGCGACAACCAGTGCGGACGAGGCCGTGGCCACTCCACGCTCGGCCAGCGCGGTCAGTGCAGCGGCGACGGGTGGGGCGAGCAGATCGAGATGGTCAAGTGCGGGTGCCGGCTCCAGTGAGCCGATGCGGGGAATGCTGATGTCGCTCATGGTCTCAGGGTAGGTCTGTTCGCCTTGGGTTGGTGGCGCCTGGTCAGTCCTTAAGCGTGTGTAACGATCGCCGTGTGAGCGGTGCGTGTGGGGTGTTTGTGTGAGGCTGGTGAGTTGCGGTCTTCGCAGCTGCGCGCATGGGGCGAAAACGTGTATGCTGGGGGCCGGTCCTCCGCGTGACGGTATCATCCGAACCTCCCCAGGGCAGGAATGCAGCAAGGATAAGGGTGCGCTGCCGGGTGCGCGGAGGATCTTTGTATATGCTGCTCGATCTTGGTCGGCTGCAGGATGTATTTCTTCGGTGTGGTTCAGGCCATAGCTCTTGATTTTGCATCCTGGTGAAGAGCGTGTAAGCTTATACCCAGCCAAACGGCAAGCGCCCGTAGCTCAATGGATAGAGCATCTGATTACGGTTCAGAAGGTTGGGGGTTCGAGTCCCTCCGGGCGCGCAGCGGCCCCCCTCGGTGCGATCCACCGGTGGGGGTTCTGCATTTCTACCAAGCACTCCCTTCGGGAGTGCTTTTTTCATGCCCATTTCGCGACTGTCACGGTCCCCGCGAGTCGGTTTCCTGTTTGATCCGAAATGACGCTCTCTCCGCAGCGGGTGTGCCTGACTGATGGCGCGACAGAACTCGCCCCACATGTTTCCTTCCGAGAGCCCCGCGACATAGTTCGCCCAATGCTGCCCCTTCAGTGGTACTCTCGCAAAAAAACTCGCCCTGCTCGACAAAAACCACTCATTTTGGGCTGTTTTGAGCGCGCTGCGCGAATTTTGTCGCGTTCTAGGGTGCATCCGTGCTGTGCTGGGCGAGTTTTTTTGCGTTCTGGGGCAACGGAGGCCATCGCTATGAAACCGGTGGCACCTTTGCGAGGGGGTGTGGGCGACTGAATGAAACCGACATCGCCTCTGCGAGCGAGAAACGCGCTCGAAACGGCCGAAAGTGGTGCGCAGAGGTGATGTGGGTTTCAGCGGCAGCGGAGCTTACCCGCGCAAAGGTGCTGTCGGTTTCAATCTGGTGGAAGTGCTCGCCGGTAGGGTGTCGCCGAATTCACCTGAGGTGGCTGCTGTGCCCGTGGGCGGTGGCGGGGTCTGGCCGGGCTTCGAGACGACACACCGAACCAGACAATAGCGACCCGGCCCCACTGGTGTGGAGGGCGCCGGAGGGGCCGGAGAGCACGGACGGTGAGCGGGCGGGCCGCCGCCCACGGGCACACAGAGCAGCCCGGAACAACCGTGGGGCTATAAGCAGCCCGGCCCAGCAGGCATGCGAAGCGAAACCTCAGGAACTGGGAGGTGTTACGACCCACGGCTCGGTTGGCAGGGAACGCAATCCTGTAATCCCCAGGGCATCCGCAATGTCGGAGGCGCAACGCGCCCTGGGCACTCCCAGGGACGACCCGATAAACGAAACGACGTCCTCGGTGGACCAGCCCAGGCCTCGTAGGTCAGAGAGGGTGACGGCGCCGTCGCGCTTGGCCAACCTGGCCCCTGAGGGCGCGAGTGCGAGGGGCACGTGCGCATACGTCGGCTCGGGGGCCCCAAGCAAGTGGGTGAGCTGCGCCTGCGCGGGCGCCTGGGAGAGCAGGTCGAAGCCACGCACGACCTGGTCGACGCCCTGGAACGCGTCGTCGACGACGGCCGCCAGGTTGTAGGCGGGCACGCCGTCCGCGCGGCGCACGACGAAGTGGTCGACAGCCCCCGTGTAGGAGCCGTGCAGCTCGTCGAACACGGTCCACTCGGGCGAGGGGGCGGCCAGGCGCAGCGCGGGGGCGCGCCCAGCGGCGGCCAAAGCCTCGCGTTTAGCCTCGCGCTCGGACTCGCTCAGCGTCAGGCAGGTGCCCGGGTAGTGGCCGGGCGGGACGTGCGGCGCGGAGGCGGCCTCGCGGATGTCGCGGCGGGTGCAGTAGCACTCGAAGATGAGTCCGCGCGCGGCCAGCGACGCCAGGGCAGCCTCGTGCGCGTCGGCCCGCTCGGTTTGGATGAGGGGCTCGCCGTCCCAGTCGACACCGATGGCCGCCAGGTCCTCGATCTGGCGCTTGGCGGACCCCGCGCGTTCGCGGTCGATGTCCTCGATGCGTAGGACGAATCGTCGCCCGGTCGTGCGCGCCCAGGCCCACGCGAGGATCGCGGTGCGCAGGTTTCCCAGGTGGAAGTCGCCCGTGGGGGAGGGCGCGAATCGTCCGGTGTTCGTCATGCGCCCAGTGTACGAGGCGGTGGCCGCCTCCCGGGATCCGTCTCCCCGGGTGGTGGCGCGGCGGGCGTACAGTGGGTGCATGGTGAGTTTTCGGGTGCCCGACTGGTTGGCGGTCTTCGTGGGTGGGGTCGTGGGGACGGCTGCGCGCGCCGGCTTGGACGAGGTCTCGAAGGCATCGCCTGTGCGCGGCCTCTTCCTGTCGTGGTCGACGCTGATGGTCAACGCCGTGGGTGCGTTCCTCCTGGGCGCGCTGGCCGCGTGGGTGGCGGGTCGCCTGGCGCGTGGAGCGGGGGATGCAGCCTCGCTGAAACTCCTAAAGCTCCTGGTCGGCACGGGTTTTGCGGGCGCGTTTACAACGTACGGGACGTACATTGTCGCGTCGGTGGGGTACGCCTCGCTCAATGGAATTGTCGAGGCCGTCTCTCAGTCCCTCGTTCTCCTGGCCCTGGGTGGTGCCTGTGCCTGGGCGGGGATGCGCGTCGGGGAGTGGCTGTGCGCCCCATCGGGCGCGCGCCCTGTCAGCGGTGAGGAGGGGCGAGCATGAGCGGATCGACCTTCCTGTTCGTGGCCCTGGCCGGTGGGGTAGGCGCGTGCGCCCGCTTCTGGCTGGATCGAGGGACTCAGCGAGCCCTGTCGTCGTGGGGTGAACCGGCGGGGGCGAAGCTCGGCATCCTGGTCGTCAACGTGATCGGGTGTTTCCTGGCCGGCGCGGCCACTCAGCTGGTGCCCGCAGGCCTCATGCCGATCGTGTCGACCGGGTTCCTCGGCGGCTTCACGACGTTTTCGACGGCGCTCGTGGACGCGGTGACCCTGTGGGCGGACGGGTTCCGGGGGCGCAGCCTCGCCCTGGCGCTCGGCACGTGGGCGGCCTCGTGGGGCGCTGCGCTCGCGGGCATTGCCTGTGCCGGATAGGCGTTTGTCGCGCAACTGAGGCCACCATGCGGGCTGATGGGTGAGGGTTTAGCCACGATACGGAGTTTTGTAACAGCATTCCGAGCGCTCGCGACGCTGGCCCTCATATGCTGATGTTGCGGGCCGTGCGGCCCAGTAACGGAGATGCACATGATTGACCTCACCGGGGTGTCTAAGGTCTACCCCGTGAAAAACGGCGGCACGGTCGTCGCGCTCGATGGGGTGAACCTGCACGTTGATCGCGGTTCGATCCACGGGATCGTCGGCCGCTCGGGCGCCGGTAAGTCCACGCTTATCCGCTGTCTGACGGCCCTGGAGAAGCCCACCGAGGGCCACATTGTCGTCGACGGCCTCGACCTGGCGACCCTGACGGGTTCCGCGCTGCGCGCCGCCCGTCGTCGCATCGGCATGGTCTTCCAAGCTGCGAACCTCCTGGACGCTCGCACCGCTGCCGACAACATCGGCTACCCGCTCAAGCTGGCGGGCGTGCCCGCCGCGAAGCGCCGTGAGCGCGTTGAGGAGCTCCTCTCGCTCGTGGGCCTCGAAGGCCGCGGCGATTCCTACCCGTCCCAGCTGTCGGGCGGCCAGCGTCAGCGCGTCGGCATCGCCCGCGCCCTGGCCGACAACCCCGCCGTTCTCCTGTGTGATGAGCCGACCAGCGCGCTTGACACCGAGTCGACCGCTCAGATCCTGTCGCTGCTGCGCCACGTGCGCGACGTCGCCGGCGTTACCGTCGTCATCATCACCCACGAGATGGCCGTTGTCCGCGAGATCTGCGACTCCGTGACCCTCCTCGGTCATGGCCAGGTCCTGCAGACCGGTACCCTCGAAGAGGTCGTGGCCGACCCCTCGACACCGCTGGCCCGCGAACTGGTCCCCATGCCGGTTGTCGATTCGGTTCCGACGGAATCCGCCGAGGGCCGCTTCGAACCGAACGCGGTGGGCACCGTCCTCCTCGACGTCGTCTTCACCTCGCACCCGGGCGTGCCCACGGGTGCCACGGTCCTGCGCCTGGCCTCGTCGATGGGCGCGGACGTGACCGCGGGAACCTTCGAGTCTCTCGGGAGCATGCAGGTGGGCCGCCTGGCCCTGACCGTGCCCGCGTACCACGCTGACAAGATCATCGAGCAGCTGCGCAAGAACAACGTCCACGCGGAAGTGAGGGACCAATGACCGCCGCACACACTGCCGCTCATGCGCTGGCGCTCCTGCCCGCAGGCAAAGGCGATCCGACGTGGTTTGACAACCCGGCCCTCACTGACAAGTTCGGTCCGGCAATCCTCGAGACCCTCATGATGACGGGCCTGTCCACGCTCTTCGCGGTCATCATTGGCACGCTCCTGGGCCTCCTCCTGGTCCAGACCGGCAAGGGTGGCCTCACCCCGAACAAGGGCGTGTACCAGGCCGTGTCCTTCGTCGTGAACATCGTGCGCTCCCTGCCCTTCATCATCGGCATCATCATGCTGATCCCGGTCACGAAGATGATTGTTGGCAAGTCCACGGGCTCGCTCGCGACCGTCGTGCCGCTCGTCATCCTCTCCGCGCCCTTCTTTGCGCGCCTCGTGGAGACGAACCTGTTGGCCGTCGATCCCGGCAAGATCGAGGCCGCCCAGATGATGGGTGCCTCCAACCGTCAGATCCGCTGGGGTGTCCTCATTCGCGAGGCCATGCCGGCCCTCATCCAGTCCATCACCACCCTGGCGATCACCCTGATCGGCTACTCCGCGATGGCGGGCGCCGTCGGCGGCGGCGGCCTGGGCCAGATGGCCATCAACTACGGCTACAACCGCTGGCAGGACGACGTCATGATCTCCACCGTCGTCGCCATCATCATCATCGTGCAGATCATCCAGCTGATCGGCGATCTCCTCTCGCGCCTGGTCGACCACCGCGCGCGCTGACAGACCCCGGTCAGGCCACCCCGGCCTCGGCCATCCATCCCATTCAGTACGCAGAAGAAAAGAGAAACACCATGCGTCACCGCTCTCTCGCAGCTATCGGCCTGGCGGCCGTTGCCACCCTGGGCCTGGCGGCCTGCGGCGGCGGCTCCTCCTCCTCGGATGCTTCCGGCTCTTCCTCGGACGTCGTCACCCTGACCGTGGGCGCGACCCCCTCGCCCCACGCGAAGATCCTCACCTACATCAACGACAACCTTGCCGCGGACGCGGGCATCAAGCTCGACATCGTTGAGTACACCGACTACGTCCAGCCCAACACCGCACTGAACGACGGCGACCTGGACGCCAACTTCTACCAGACCGTTCCCTACCTGGAGAACGCGGAGAAGCAGTTCGGCTACAACTTCGAGGCCGGCGAGGGCATCCACCTCGAGCCCCTCGGCGTGTTCTCCAACAAGCACAAGTCCCTCGATGAGCTGCCCGACGGCGGCACGATCGGCATCATCTCCGACACGGCCAACCAGTCCCGTGCGCTCGAGCTCCTGGCCACCCAGGGCCTCGTCTCGATCCCCGAGGGCGACGGCGACGTCAACATAAACACCGTCACCAAGCTGAAGAACTTCGACTTCCGTGAGGTCGAGGGCCCGCAGCTGGTCCGCTCGCTCGACGACTTCGACTATGCGGTCATCAACGGCAACTTTGCCCAGGAGGGTGGCAAGACCATCTCCGGTGACGCGCTCGTCGTCGAGTCCCCCGTGGACAACCCGGCCGTGAACGTCCTCGTGTGGAAGGGCGACTCCAAGAAGGTCGACGCCATCGCGAAGCTCGAGAAGCTCCTGCACTCCGATGAGGTCAAGCAGTACATCGAGAAGACCTGGTCGGACGGCTCGGTCATCCCGGCGTTCTGATCCACGAGGCCGAAAGGTTCGCATAGATAACGGGTGGGCCCCGGAACCATACGGTTCCGGGGCCCACCCGTCTGTCCGCGCAAGCGGCGATCAGTTGGTGCGAGACTCGAGTGGGAACTCGGCGTCCGGCTCGTGCGTGATGCGGTTACGCATGTCGCGGCGGAAGACTTCAATAGCCCACAGCCAGATGATGTGGCCGAGGAACTCGGAGAAGTGCTCCGCGAAAGGCTGGTTCCAGGGTGCCGGGACGGTGCCCATCAGCGGCATGAGGACGACGTGGAAGGCCACGTAGACGAAGATGCCGAAGGCAGCACCCTGCCAGAGCTTGATCTGCGGGAAGCGCTCGGCCAGCACACAGTAGAGAACCGCGAAGCCGATCGAGAACGCGAAGTGGACGATGAAGGAAACCCAGGGGAGTCCTTCGTTACCGTTGTAGGTGTAGGACAGGTGGGTGACGCTCTCCGGGAGGCCCAGCTGTTGGAGCAGTTCCTGGGGCGGGTTGGTGGCGTTGCGCTCGGGCGTACGCGGAGGCAGCGGCACCTCCCAGCCGAACTTCACGATCGCGGAGACGATGCCGCCGAGAACACCCGCGAGTGCTGCGACGCCATAGCGGCGGCGCTTGGGATTGGTCTGAATCAGTGCCATGTGACAAGCATGGAACGTACGCAGGGTGTTTTCGAGGCCTTGGGGTGCTTAGCGCTCAAGGTCACACACGGGTGTGATCAGGGAAAATGGGCCAAAATAGCTAATATGGTTAATTTGCGCCTTTATTGTTGAGTAAATGCGAGGGGTGGGCACGAGACTTTCGTCCCGCGCCCACCCCTCGTGTGGCATTAGCTGCGTCATATCCTCCAGCGCTGCGATGCGCGAGGGGCGCGTGCCTCGTCAGTCGACGATGCCGTACAGGCGGTCGCCCGCGTCGCCCAGGCCGGGGACGATGTACGACTTCTCGTTGAGGTGATCGTCGACGGCAGCGACAACGACGTTCACGTCGGCGCGATCGCCGATCGCGTCCTCAAGGGTGTTGATGCCCTCCGGAGCGGCCAGGATGCACACGCAGGTGACGTCCTTTGCGCCGCGCTCGAAGAGGTAGTTGGTGGCGGCGACCATGGTGTGGCCGGTGGCCAGCATTGGGTCCAGCACGAAGCACTGGCGGCCCGACAGGTCGTCCGGCAGGCGGTTCGCGTAGGTCTCGATCTCGAGGGTGTCGTCGTCGCGGCGCATGCCCAGGAAGCCGACCTCGGCGGTGGGCAGCATACGGGTCATGCCCTCGAGCATGCCCAGGCCTGCGCGCAGGACGGGGACCACGATCGGGCGAGGCTCGGAGAGCTTGAGGCCGACGGTGGGGGCGACCGGGGTCTGGATGGGGGTCTCGGTGACGGCCACTTCGCGCGTCGCCTCGTAGGCGAGCAGGGTGACCAGTTCGTCCACGAGCTGGCGGAACGTCGCCGACGGCGTTTCGCGATCGCGCAGGACGGTGAGCTTATGGGTGATGAGGGGGTGATTAGCTACGTGGAGGCGCATGGTTATAGGCTACCTTGTTCGTCCGCTGGCGCGCATCCAGTGTGTCGAAGACGAGGCCGTGGTCTCCTCGTCGCTTCCGCTGCGCCGGTCGGCGGCCAGGATCGGCAGCGTGTCGGGCCTCGTGTCAAACTCATTCGTCACACGAGCACCATGAGTCACTGTGGACTCCAACTACCCCAACAGTCGTTTGGCCGGTAAGCTAGGAGGGTGACCGTGAATGAGCAGTACCGCGAAGCAATGGGCAAGGCCCTCTTCCTGGCCAACCGCGCCCGCGAAACGGGGGACGTTCCCGTCGGAGCCGTCGTCGTCGACGAAAACGGCCGCATCATCGGACGCGGGTGGAACTGTCGCGAGGCTAACCATGATCCCGCAGGTCACGCCGAAATTGTCGCCCTGCGTGAGGCCGGCCGCTCCAGGGGTACCTGGCGCCTGACGGGCTGCACGCTCATCGTCACCCTTGAGCCCTGCACGATGTGTGCGGGCGCGATTCTCGCCTCTCGCATTGATCGCGTCGTCTTCGGCGCCTGGGACCCCAAGGCTGGCGCCGCCGGATCCCTACGCGACGTCCTGCGCGACGCCCGCATGCCGCACCCGACCGAGGTCATCGGCGGTGTCCTCGCCCAAGAGGCCGCCATGCAGCTGCGCTCCTTCTTCCTCAGCTGTCGCACGCCCAACGAGATGCCCGTCGTCCAAGCTCCCGTCCACGAGCCCAGCGACCTGGTCGCGCCCATCGTCGTCCCCTACGAGGAAGACGAGGCCCCCGAGCAGGTCCACGAGAAAGCCACCCACGATGAGGGCGTTCCCGCGCAGCTCGTTACCCCCGAGGCGCCGGCCGCTCCTGCCGTTCCCGCTCCTTCCGACGAAAACCCTCGCTCTGAAGCCTTCCCCGTGCCTCCCCAGCACGGTCGGGTCAGTCACCGTGGCACCGAGGCCTCGCCCCTGCCTCGTCGAGCAGGACGCCCCTTCTCCGAGCGTGTGTCCGGCAACGCCGACATCCCCGCAGGCTCCTCGCTCCAACCCGCTGCCCCCACTGCCCCCGTCTCGCAGCCGCCCTACCGTAGCGCCGCCCCCGTCCTGCCGGCGGTCTCGCCGAGCACGACGCGCGGTCCCATCACGCGCTCCGTCCCCCAGATTCGCCCCGTCCACGTGCGCCCCACCGCGTCCGTGCTCGAAGGCCTCTACACGCCCGCGCAGCCCGGCCGCCCCGTGGCTCAGCCGCTGCGCGCTAGCGCGCCCCGGCCTCGTCCTGCGGAGCCCGTCACCGCGCCCGCGTCCACGGAGCCGCCGGCCCCCGTCGTGCAGGCCGCACCCGCACCCGTCGAAGAGTCGCCCGCGCCGATCCCCGCGCCGCCCGCGTTCCCGCAGCGCGCCACCTCGCGACAGGGCGCGCGCCCGCAGCGCCCCCTCCCGCAGGCCTTCGAGCCCGAGCCCGCGCGCCGTGTCGACTACGAGCTGTCCCCGCGCCAGTTCAACGACGTTGACCCCATCACCTCCGGTATCCGCGTGCGCCGCTCCACCCGCCGCCGCGGCAACGCTCGTCACTGACGTGATCCCCGCGCGCGTCATCACGGTCTCGGACCGCTGCTCCGCTGGTCTCGCCGAGGACCTCTCCGGGCCCCTCGCCGCGCGCCTCCTCGCCGATCACGGCGTTGACGCCTCGGTCGTGATCGTCCCCGACGATGTCGACGCCATTCGCGCCGCTATCACTGCTGCCGTGGAGGATGGCGCCCGCTTCGTCTTCACGACCGGCGGCACCGGCATCTCTCCCCGCGACGTCACCCCCGAAGCCACCGAGCCGCTCCTCGTCACCCGCATCGACGGCCTCGCCGACGCGATCCGCCTCCGCGGCGAGGAAAAGATTGCCTCCGCTGCCCTGTCGCGAGGCCTCGTCGGCGTGACCGCGCGTTCCCCCGAGGGAGCCCTCGTCGTCAACGCGCCCGGCTCGCGCGGCGGTGTCTCCGATACGGTGGCCGTTATCGGCCCCCTCGTCGCTCACATCGTCGACCAGCTCGCGGGCGGCGACCATCCGCGCGCTTAGAAGCCTGAGATAGCAACGAAAAGGCCGCCCTGCATATACGCTGCGGGCGGCCTCCGCGTACAGTGGGGCGTCAGTCCTGCGGATCCTCCGGGCGCACCCAGTCGCCGCTGCGGCCGCCCGACTTCGCCACGATTTTCGCCTCGCGGATGCGGGCGGAGCGGTCCACGCCCTTGACCATGTCCACGATCGCGAGAGCCGCCACCGTCACCGAGGTCAGCGCCTCCATCTCCACGCCCGTGCGGTCGGCCGTGCGCACGGTCGCGCGAATCGCCACGTGATCGTCCTCCAGGCTCAGGTCCACCGCGCAGCCGTGCACGCCGATCGTGTGCGCGAGGGGCAGCAGCTCGGGGACGCGCTTCGCCGCCGAAATGCCGGCCACGCGCGCCACCGCCAGAACGTCGCCCTTCGGGACGGTGCCGTCACGCAGGGCCTGCATGACCTCGGGTGAGCAATCCACGCGGCACACGGCGCTCGCCTGGCGCACCGTCGGATTCTTCGCGGTCACGTCCACCATGTAGGCGGCGCCGTCCTCGTTCAGATGCGTAAACTTCACGGTTTTCCTCTCGTTAATTCTCTCTCTATGGTGGGGTCAGCCCACGAGCGGGACGACCGCCAGCTCCTGGCCGGGCTCGACCACCTCGACGTCCGGCGCGACCACGCCGATTGCCTCCGCGTTCGCAAGCGAGGCCACCAGGTGCGACTTCGACCCCAGGGGGTGCACCGGCTCCACCCAGCGGGCCCCGACCTCGTCTCCCTCCCCTGAGACGAAACGAAGCGGGATGAACTGCGTCTTTCCGGACGGGCAGTCCCAGCCTACGTGCGCGCGGGCGATCACGCCGCTGGGTACCGTTCCGCCGTGCTCGGGGGCGACGAGGCCGGACATGACCGCTAGCGCGCCCGCCACGTACATGTGGAACGTCGTAAAGACCGAGACCGGGTTGCCGGGCAGGCAGATGACCGGTGTCTCGCGGCCACCCGTGCCCACCTGCGTCGAGCCGACACCCTGCGGGCCGCCCGGCTGCTGCGCAACGTGGTGGAAGCCCGCGTCCGTGCCAAGCGTCAGGCGCACAACCTCGAAGGCTCCCGCCGAAATGCCGCCGGCCGTGAGGACGAGGTCAGCCTCCGGGGCCTCATCGAGGGCCGCCCGCAGCTCGGCTGGGGTGTCCCCCGTGCGCAGGTGCGCGACGATCTGCCCGCCGGCCTCTTCGACGAGGCCGCGCAGCAGGATGCCGTTTGAATCGGGAATCTGTCCGCGCTCGAGGGCCTCGCCGGCGCGCTTGAGCTCCGTGCCCGTCGACACGACGATGACGCGCGGGCGGGGCAGGACTGTGAGGGTGCCGTGGCCGACTGAGGCAGCAGCCGAGAGGGCTGTCCCGTCTAGGATTCGGCCGGCCTCCAGGACCGGGGAGCCTGCAGCGAGAGCCTCGCCCGCCACACGCACATTCGCGCCCAGCTTCGGGGCGACGCGGATCTCGACGGTGTCGGGTGCCTGAGCGATGCCCGCCGCGTGGTCCGTGTCCTCGACTTTCACGACGGTGTCCGCGCCTTCGGGGATCGGCGCGCCCGTCATGATGCGCCACGCCTGCCCCCGCTCGAGGTGATTCTCGCGGGTGTCTCCCGCCGGAATGTCGCCGGCGACCGGCAGAGTCCACGGGCCCTCACCCTCAAGGTCCTCGCGGCGCACCGCGAACCCGTCCATTGCGGAGTTCGTGAACGGAGGGAGGGGGATCAGAGAGGAAACGTCGACCGCCAGGCGGCGACCCAAACATTCCTCGACGGGGAGCGTCTCGTGGGGGAGGACGTGGCTGAGTGCCAGGGCCTCGATCAGCTCGCGATGCTGAGCGGTAGACAGGGCGGGATCGTGCATGTGTCCAGTGTAGGACCAGGTGGGGTGGGCGAGGCGTGTGGGGGCCGCTGAGCGCCCGCTCAGCCGTGACGTGTAGAGGACCGTCGGGTCGGGGAGGCGCGCGGGGGCAGGTCAGGCCAGAGCGTCGGTCCCGGTCCTGAGGGGAGATGATGGTCGGGCGGTTGAACGTGGCCGTCCGTCTCGCGTCCGCTGCACGAGGCATAGGCTGGGTTGGATCGTTGCGGCTCATTTCAGCGACCTGGATATGGATGTCGGGGGGATTTGCGCCATCCAAGGGTTCGACACGCCGGCGACATGCCGTTGGAAGGCTTCGCATGGCGCAAATCCCCCCGTTGGGTCGACAGCTCTCACGTCGTCTCAGCCCAGGCGTGCGGCAAGCGCCGCGCGGACCTGCGCAATGAGCTCGTCTGGATGCTCCAGATCATGCCAGCCGACACGGATGATGTGCCAGCCCTCGGCCTCAAGGTGGCGTTGGCGCTCGCGCTCGCGGGAAAGTGAGGAGTGGATGCTGCGGGCGTCGTCACCGTATTTTGCGCGCCCGTCGAACTCAATGCCGACTTTCTCGGCGGGAAATGCGCAGTCGATGAAGTAACGACGGCCCCTCGTGTGCACCTCGACCTGTGTGCGCATGCCTGTCAGGTCCGCTGCACACAGCTCGTACAGTACGCGTGCTTCTCCGGGTGAGGCACACCCGGCATCTGCGTGGGTGATGATCCACTGTGCTTGAGAGCGGCCCCGAGCACCATTGCCAAGACGCGTGAGCTCTGCGCTCAATAACTCCTTCCAATACTTCTCGTGTCTACGTGAGTCTCTGAGACGGAAGTTATCGAAGTGTGTGAAGGCGTTGCCGATCACGCAGATCTGGGCGAAGGCGGCTCTCTGGTTCGGTGAGGTCCGTGCGACGGTAATCTGCGCGGCTTCGAGGTTCTCAATGAGGAGTCCTCGCGCATTGTCTGCGCGTGGGAGGTGATGAACGTGTGTCGGCTTGACCGTTACCGACGGGAACGAGTGAGGTCCGATTGTTGTGGAGGGGATGCTGATTGGTCGAATCGATGAACGTGTGGCAACCGTGATGGGTGGAAGCACGGGATCACTTCCATAGCCGTGCACCCACAGAGCGCACTGGCCGGTGATCACCATGGCTCGGTGTGTGTGCGTAAGGTGGAAGAGGCGTGCGGCGAGCACGACCTGCGGTAGCTGACGTGTGTCTATATCCGTTAGGCGCGCAAGGTCGAGGTAGGTCTTGCCTGCGATGTTCACAGCCGCCGGTATCTTCGTGAGGCCGTGGTGGCTGGATCGCGGCACGCGAATGATCGCCCGTTCAACGGCGTTGAGGATGAAAGGAGCGTCGTTGCCCCTGTCTTCTTGTTTCATGAGTGAATTCTAGTGCAATAGCTGTCAGTTCGTTGCAGTTTGAATCTTCTGATTTTGTTTGATTACTGAGACGTCCTCGTGCGTTGTGGTGGGGCGCGGGCAGGGGCGTAGGTGCGGCGTTCGTGCCCGGTGTGACGAGGTGTGCGCCGGGTTGGGCGGTTGCGGCAAGTTTCAACGGCCTGGATATGGATGTCGGGGGGATTTGCGCCATCCAGGGGTTCGACACGCCGGCGACACGCCGTTGGAAGGCTCCGCATGGCGCAAATCCCCCATTGCGGAGTGGCGATTGGCGACGTTGCCTGTAAACGACCCCAGGCAGCCCCGCGCGGCGGCGGGGCTGCCCGGGCAACGAAGCTGTGCAGCATGTGACTGCACGGGCTCGGATGTTACGTCAGCGTTCGCGGCTGAAAGCCACGAGGCTGCTGTCGCGCAACAGAATCAGACGGTGAGCATCACCTTCGTGGCGCGACGCTCGTCCATCGCTGCGTAGCCCTCGGCGGCCTGCTCAAGCGGCAGGACCAGATCGAAGACAGCCCCCGGATTGATCTCGCCACGGTAGATCAGATCGATCATGGTGGGCAGATACTTGCGCACGGCCGCAGGGCCGCCGAACATATGGACCTCTGCGCCAAACATGCGGCCCATGTCCAAGGAGACGCCGTGAGGAACGCCCACGAAGGACAGGTGACCACCGGGACGCACGCAGCCGAGAGCCTGATCGAAGGATGCCTCATTGCCGACCGCCTCAACGACGCCGTCGGCGCCCAGGCCGTCGGTCAGTTCCTTGATGCGGGCGATGCCCTCCTCGCCGCGCTCTTCGACGATGTCGGTCGCACCGAACTGGCGGGCCAGTGCCTGGCGGTCCGCGTGGCGCGACATCGCGATGATGCGGGACGCGCCCAGCTGCTTGGCGCCGATGATCGCGCCCAGGCCCACGGCCCCGTCACCCACGACGACGACGGTCTTCCCGGGGGCGGCCCCAGCCTCGTCGGCGGCGAACCAGCCGGTGCCGAGGACATCGGAGGCGGCCAGGAGCGAGGGGAGCTGCTCGGGTGTGGGGGGTGCAGGGGTCTTCACCAGCGTGCCGTCTGCGAGGGCAATGCGGGCGTACTCGGCCTGGGTGCCGCCGGCGCGCATGCCGACGAAGGCGTCGCCCTGGGTGGCTGCGGTCGTGCAGCGCGAGGGGTAGCCGGAGCGGCAGGTCGCGCATTCGCCGCAGGAGATGCAGAAGGAGCCGACGACGAAGTCACCGGGCTCGACGGTCGTGACGGCCTCGCCCACCTCGACGACGGTTCCGACGTACTCGTGGCCCATGCGCTGCTCGTGGACCGGCTCCGATCCGCGGTAGGACCACAGGTCCGAGCCGCAGATGCAGGTGGCAGCCAGCTTGATGATCGCGTCCGTGGGCTCCAGGATGATCGGCATCAGCATCTCTTCGACGGTGACGTTGCCGGGTTCGTGCATGACGACGGCGCGCATGATTCTCCTCATGATTGGCGCATTGGTCGTAGGGCAACGGTACTCCTCACGTCCAGCTGCTCGGCAGTGCTGGACACTGTCTCCTTTCCCTCAGCGACGAGGCAGGGGCGGCGTCTTGCCGTTCGTGCTCGGTTTTTCGAGGGGCGAACACCGGGCAAATCGGGGTAGGGTTGCGCCATGTCTGTCGAGTTCGTTTCCGCCTCTCAGGCGGCAGATGCGGTGGCGTGTGACGCGCCGCTGCGGCTCGTCGACACCTTCGGGCGCGTTGCCCGCGACCTGCGCGTGTCGCTCACCGACCGCTGCAACCTGCGCTGTTCCTACTGCATGCCCCCCGAAGGCTTGGACTGGCTGCCCACTGAGGAAACGCTGACGGACGACGAGGTCTGCCGCCTCGTGCGCGTTGGCGTCGAGCGGCTCGGGATCCGCCAGGTCCGCTTCACCGGCGGGGAACCCCTCCTGCGCCGAGGTCTCGAGGGGATCATCGAAGCATGCTCCCACCTGCGCACCGACGAGGGAAACCCCCTCGATCTGGCCCTCACGACGAACGCGCTCGGCCTGGCCAAGCGCGCCCAGGGCCTGAAGGACGCTGGCCTGAACCGCGTCAACATTTCGCTTGATTCTCTGGACCCCGAGCACTTCGCGGCGATCACCCGCCGCGACCGCCTCGGCGACGTCCTGGAGGGCATCGAGGCCGCCGCCCGCGCGGGCCTGAGCCCGATCAAGGTCAACGCCCTCGTGCTGCGCGGCATGAACGAGGCCGACCTGCCCGACCTGGTCGACTACTGCCTGGACCGGGGCATCGAGCTGCGCGTTATTGAGCAGATGCCGATCGGCCCGCCGGACACATGGGATCGTCAGAACATCATGACGGCCGACGAGATCCTGCACATCATGAGCACTCGCCACACGCTGACCCCCGCGCCCCGCGAGGATCCGCATTCCCCTGCGGGACGCTGGATCGTGGACGGTGACCCGACGAAGCGCCTCGGCGTCATCGCCTCCGTGTCCGACCCCTTCTGTAGCGCGTGCGACCGCACCCGCCTGACCTCGGACGGCATGGTGCGTTCATGCCTGTTCTCCACCGAGGAGACCTCGCTGCGTGACCTGCTGCGCGGCGGCGGGGACGATGCGCAGATCGCCGCCCGATGGGCCGACGCGATGTGGGCGAAGCCGGCCGCGCACGGGCTCAATATCGACACCTTTGCTCGTGCGTCGCGCACCATGAGCCGTATTGGTGGGTAAGCTCCCACTAATTTCGTGATACCGATGTTTTCTAACAGCGGTTAATTGCTTGTTTGTCGTCGGGTATAACGTCCCTAGCGGCAAGACTTTTCCTAGTTCTTGCAAGGGTGATGCACGTCCCAATGTGTTCTTGTGGGTTACGTCATTTCAATTGGTAGCCTCCTTGTTAGAGAATGTCCGGCGCATGCCCGCGCTCGGACGTCCCTTTCAACCCGAGGAGAGCCATGAGCGCGACCGAACCCGCGGCCAAGAAGAGCCGCTACCTGCTCACTGACTGGAACCCCAACGACGAATCCAAGTGGGACTCGAAGCTTGCGTGGCGCACGCTGTGGATCACGACCTACTCGCTGATCCTGGCCTTCTGCGTGTGGTTCCTGCCCAGCGCGATCGCGCCGAAGCTGACGCTTCTCGGCTTCATTCTGGACAAGTCGCAGCTCTACTGGCTCACCGCTCTGCCTGGCCTGGCCGCAGGCATCCTGCGCCTCATCTACATGTTCCTGCCCCCGCTCCTCGGCACCCGCAAGCTCGTGGGTATCACCTCCCTGCTGTGCGTCATTCCGATGCTCGGCTGGTTCTACGTTGTTCAGGACAACACGACCCCCTACTGGGTCCTGCTGACCCTGGCCTTCATGTGTGGCATCGGCGGCGGCGCATTCTCCGGCTACATGCCCTCCACCGGCTACTTTTTCCCCAAGCGTCTCTCCGGCACGGCCCTCGGCCTGCAGGGCGGCATCGGTAACCTCGGCATCTCCGTCATCCAGCTGGTCGGCCCCATCCTCATGGGCTTCGGCCTCTTCGGCATGACCTGGCTGGCTCCGCAGACGCAGGCCACCGGTGACCACGCTGGTGAGCACATCTGGGTCTACAACGCCGCAGCCTTCTTCATCCCGTGGTGCCTCGTCGCCGCGATCCTCGCCTTCATCTGGCTGCGCGACGTGCCCGTCAAGGCCAACATCAAGCAGCAGCTGGATATCTTTTCCAACCCCAACACCTGGTACATGACGATTCTCTACGTCATGACCTTCGGCCTCTTCTCCGGCTTCTCCGCCGTCTTCGGCCTGCTCATCAACAACCAGTTTGGCCGCGAGTCCACCCTCGCCCTGCCGGTCCTGGGTGCCACCTTCGCCTTCCTCGGCCCCCTCATCGGCTCGATCATCCGCATGTCCTGGGGCATCTTCTGCGACCGCATGGGCGGCGCCATCTGGACCTTCATCTCCGGCGTCGGCATGGCCATCACGCTGGCCGGTATCGCCTGGGTCCTGTACAACCCCACCGGTTGGACCGACTTCTACATCTTCATGGCGCTCATGCTCACCATGTTCCTGTTCTCCGGCTTCGGTAACGCCGGTACTTTCAAGCAGATGCCGATGATCATGCCGGCCCGCCAGGCTGGCGGCGCCATCGGCTTCACCTCCGCCATCGCATCCCTCGGCCCCTTCCTCGTCGGCGTCGCCCTCTCCGCGGTCGGCACCGGTGGCGCATGGGCCCTCTTCCTGGGCTGCTCAATCTTCTGCGCCCTGTGCTCGGTCCTATGCTGGGTCATGTACACGCGCAAGAACGCCCCGTTCCCCGGCTGATCCGCCCGGCACTGCGTGGTGCCGATGGACCTGCCACTGCCTCGTCAATCGACTCTTAGGAGCACCCCATGACGAATCTCGAATCCGATATGACCTTCCCGACCTACGGCGGCGAGGTCAAGCCTGCGACCGGCGCGACCCTGTTCGCGCTCGGCTCGTGGCTGCGTCGCGGCAAGGCGTCCGCCGACGCGCGCCAGCTCTTCCTCGAGGGCGGCCGCGACGGCGACTCCTTCTACCGCGACCGCTGGAGCTACGACAAGATCGTGCGCTCCACCCATGGCGTGAACTGCACGGGCTCGTGCTCGTGGAAGATCTTCGTCAAGGACGGCGTCATCACCTGGGAAACCCAGCAGACTGACTACCCGTCAACCGGCGCTGACATGCCCGAGTACGAGCCCCGCGGCTGCCCGCGTGGCGCTGCGTTCTCGTGGTACGAGTACTCGCCGACCCGTATTAAGTACCCCTACGTGCGCGGCGTCCTGCTCGACATGTTCCGCGAGGCCAAGAAGCGCCTCGGGGATCCCGTCGACGCGTGGGCCGCGGTCGTCGAGGACCCGGAGAGGGCGCGTGCCTACAAGTCGCAGCGTGGCCGCGGCGGCATGGTCCGCGTGTCGTGGGAAGAGGCGATGGAGATCGTCGCCGCCGCCTACGTGCACACGATCAAGCAGTACGGCCCCGACCGCATCGCCGGCTTCTCGGTCATCCCCGCCATGTCGATGATCTCCTACGGTGCGGGCTCCCGCTTCCACGAGCTCATCGGCGCCACGATGCTGTCCTTCTACGACTGGTACGCGGACCTGCCTCCAGCCTCGCCTCAGGTGTTCGGCGACCAGACCGACGTGCCCGAGGCCGGCGACTGGTTCAACTCGCAGTACCTCATCATGTGGGGCACGAACCTGCCGCTGACCCGTACCCCCGACGCTCACTTCATGGCCGAGGCCCGCTACCACGGCCAGAAGGTCATCGTCGTGTCCCCGGACTTCGCGGACAACACGAAGTTCGCGGACGACTGGTTGCGCGTCCAGCCCGGCACGGACGGCGCCCTGGCGCAGGCGATGGGCCACGTCATCCTCAAGGAATTCCACGTCGGCAAGCGCGAGCCCATGTTCCTCGATTACATGAAGCGCTACACCGACTCCCCGTTCCTGGTGGAGATTAACGAGGTCGGCGAGGGTGCCCACGAGGGCGTCGCCCCGACGACCCTGGTCCCCGGCAAGTTCCTGACGGCCGCCAAGATGCCCGCAGGCACGACCGAGCGCACCGAGAACAACCAGTTCCGTCCCCTCGTCATCGAGGCCGACGGCACGGTCAAGGACCCGGGCGGCACGCTCGCCGATCGCTTCGGTGAGGAGGGCGCCGGCCACTGGAACCTCAACCTGGATGGCGTCGAGCCCGTCATGTCCATCATGGACACGGACGAGTGGGAAGCCGTCGAGATTGCCCTGCCGCGCTTCGACCTGCCCGCGGCCCCCGGCCAGGCTTCGGTCGGCGGCGGCTACGTGAAGCGTGGCGTGCCCGCGCGCCGCGTCAACGGTCGCCTCGTGACGACCGTGTTCGACATCCTGCTCGCCCAGTACGCCGTCGAGCGTGAGGGCCTGCCGGGTGAGTGGCCCACCGACTACATGGACGCCTCCACGCCGGGCACCCCTGCGTGGCAGGAGGAGTTCACGTCGGTTCCCGCCGCCGCAGCCATCAAGATCGGCCGCGAGTTCGCGCAGAACGCGGTTGAGACGCAGGGCCGTTCCATGATCCTCATGGGCGCCGGCACGAACCACTACTACCACTCCGACGAGATGTACCGTACGTTCCTGGCGCTCACGGAAATGTGTGGCACCCAGGGCCGCAACGGCGGCGGCTGGGCCCACTACGTGGGTCAGGAGAAGGTCCGCCCGATCATGGGTTGGGGCTCCTTCACCTTCGCCCTGGACTGGGCGCGCCCGCCGCGCCAGATGATCTCCACCGGCTGGTACTACATGACCACGGACCAGTGGCGCTACGACGGTGCTGCGGCCTCGGCCATGGGAAACCCGATCAAGTCCTCGAACCTGGACGGCAAGCAGCTGGTCGACACCCTCGTCGAGTCGGTTCAGCGCGGCTGGATGCCCTGCTACCCGACGTTCTCCAAGGGCTCGACCCAGCTGGGCCGCGAGGCCGCCGAGGCCGGCATGGCCCCCGCGGAATACGTGTCCCAGGAGCTGCGCGAGGGTCGCCTCCAGTTCGCGATCGAGGACCCGGACGCCCATCACAACGTCCCGAAGATCCTCGCGAACTGGCGTACGAACCTGCTCGGCTCGTCCGCGAAGGGCACCGAGTTCTTCCTGCGTCACATGCTGGGTACCGGCAACGAGGTCAACGCCGAGGAGCTGGAAGAGGGCAACCGTCCCGCGTCCGTCAACTGGCGTGAGGCTCACCCCGGCAAGCTCGACCTCATGTGGGTCGCGGACTTCCGTAACACCTCGACGACGCTGCACTCCGACGTGGTGCTGCCCGCCGCCACGTGGTACGAGAAGCACGACCTGTCCTCCACGGACATGCACCCCTTCATGCACTGCTTCGACGAGGCCGTGAACCCGCCGTGGGAGGCGCGTACCGACTTCGAGGTGTTCCAGACGCTGGCTCGCCTCGTCGGCCGCATGGCCCCCGGCCACCTGGACACCCAGACGGACGTCGTCGCGGTCCCGCTGGGGCACGACTCCCCGGACGCCATGACCATGGTGGACGGCATCGTTCCCGAGCAGACGTGGACGCCCGGCAAGACCATGCCGAAGCTGGTCCCGATCGAGCGTGACTACACGCAGGTTGGCTACAAGTTCGACCGCATGGGTCCGCTCCTGCTCAAGGCCGGCCTGGCCTCGAAGGGCGTTGCGTACAACGTGCAGGAGGCGTACGAGCAGCTCGGCGAGCTCAACGGCCGTGCCCCCATGGACGGCAACGCCGGCGAGGGTGCGCCCCTGTGCGACACCGCCATCAAGGCGGCGAACATGGCGCTGCGCTTCTCGGGCACCACGAACGGCTCGCTGGCCGTTCAGGGCTTCCGCACGCTGGAAAAGCGCGTCGGCAACGAGATGGCGTTCCTGGCCGAAGGCGACGAAGAAAAGAAGATCACCTACGCGGACACCGTCCTGCAGCCGCGCAGCGTCATCACCAGCCCCGAGTGGTCGGGTTCCGAGCACGGCGGTCGCCGCTACAGCGCCTTCGTGCAGAACGTCGAGTGCCGCAAGCCGTGGCACACGCTCACGGGTCGCCCGCAGTTCTACGTCGACCACGACTGGATGATGGACATGGGCGAGTCCCTGCCGATCTTCCGTCCGCCGCTCGACCTGGCGCACATCTACGGTGAGCGCCCCGTCGGCGACCACCGTCCCGGCCAGCCGGGTCAGGCCGAGGTCGCGGTGCGCTACCTGACGATCCACAACAAGTGGGCCATCCACTCCCAGTACTACGACAACCCGTACATGCTGACGCTGGGTCGTGGTGGCCAGACGGTGTGGATGAGCCCGGCCGATGCCGAGAAGATCGGCGTGCGCGACAACGAGTGGATCGAGGCGAAGAACCGTAACGGCACCGTGTCGGCTCGCGCCGTTGTCTCTCACCGCATCCCTGAGGGCACGGTGTTCATGCACCACGCCCAGGATCGCCAGATCAACACCCCGCTGAACGAGGGGTCCGGCAAGCGCGGCGGTACGCACAACTCGCTGACGCGAATCTTCATTAAGCCGACCCACCTGGCCGGCGGATACGCGCAGTTCGCCTACGCGTTCAACTACTACGGTCCCACCGGCAATAACCGCGACGAGGTCACGGTTATCCGCCGCCGCTCCCAGGAGGTGCAGTTCTGATGAAGGTCATGGCTCAGATCGCGATGGTGATGAACCTCGACAAGTGCATCGGCTGCCACACCTGTTCGGTCACCTGCAAGCAGGTGTGGACGAACCGCGACGGCACCGAGTACATCTGGTTCAACAACGTCGAAACCCGTCCCGGCGTGGGCTACCCCCGCGGTTGGGAGGACCAGAAGAAGTGGAAGGGCGGCTGGAAGCGCACCGCCACGGGCCGCCTCGTTCCCCGTCAGGGCGGACGTGTCGCCTCGCTCGCGAAGATCTTCGCGAACCCGACGCAGCCGACCATGAAGGACTACTACGAGCCGTGGACGTACGAGTACGACAAGCTGCTCCAGGCGCCCGCGAACTCCCGCGCGATCCCGACGGCTCGCGCGAAGTCCAAGATCACGGGCGAGCACATCGACAAGCCCGAGTGGGGTCCGAACTGGGACGATGACCTCGGTGGCTCCATGGAGACCCTGGATCAGGACCCGGTCCTGCACCAGATGAACCTCCAGGTCGCTAAGACCATCGAGGACGCGTACATGTTCTACCTGCCTCGCATCTGCGAGCACTGCCTGAACCCGACCTGTGTGTCGGCGTGCCCCTCGGGCGCGATGTACAAGCGCTCCGAGGACGGCATCGTCCTGGTCGACCAGGATCAGTGCCGCGGCTGGCGCATGTGCGTCTCCGCCTGCCCCTACAAGAAGGTCTACTTCAACCACAACACGGGCAAGGCCGAGAAGTGTACGCTGTGCTACCCGCGCCTCGAGGTCGGCCAGCCGACCATCTGCTCGGAGACGTGCGTGGGTCGCCTGCGTTACATGGGCGTGCTGCTCTACGACGCGGACCGCGTCACCTGGGCCGCCTCCCAGGAGGATGAGCGCGACCTGTACCGCGCCCAGCGCGAGATCCTGCTGGACCCGAACGACCCGCAGGTGGTCGCCCAGGCTCAGGCCAACGGTGTTCCCCACTCGTGGATCACGGCCGCCCAGCAGTCCCCGATCTGGAAGCTCATCACCGAGTACGAGGTCGCCCTGCCGCTGCACCCCGAGTTCCGCACCCTGCCGATGGTGTGGTACGTGCCGCCGCTGTCCCCGGTCGTCGACCAGGTGACCGCGACCGGTTCCGACGGCGAGGACCATAGGGTCCTGCTGTCCGCCATCTCGCAGATGCGCATCCCGATGGAGTACCTGGCCGGCCTGTTCACGGCCGGAGACACGGCACCCGTGGAGTTGGCGCTGCGTCGCCTCGCCGCGATGCGCTCCTACATGCGCGACGTCTTCGTCGACAACCCGACGAACGAGGAGATCCCGGCCTCCGTGGGCATGAGCCCGGAGAAGGTTAAGGAGATGTACCGACTGCTGTCGATCGCTAAGTACGACGACCGCTTCGTCATCCCGACCGCCCACCCCGAGATGCCCCGCGGCATCAAGGAGCTCGAGGGCTGCCCGGTGTCCTACGATGTCGAGGCCTTCCACGGCCTGGCCCCCGCCACGTCGAATCGCCCGATGGGTGGCTCGTCGCCGGAGGGACGCCAGATGCTCCCCCTTGAGGTCGTTCGATGAGTACTTTCGTCGGCATTCCGCGTATTCCTACGGCCGCTCCGGAAACGGAGATGGATCCGCAGGACGCGCGCGGCGTGCGCATGGCGGTCTCGGTCCTCCTGGACTATCCGGGGGATGACTTCGAGACAAAGCTGGACGCGGTCGAGGAGGCTCTGGCGGACCTGCCGGAGTCGGCCTCGGCGCCCCTGGCCTCGTTCGTGAGCTACGCTCGCGCCGCTGGCCTGCGCGCCATGCAGACCACCTACGTGGAGACGTTCGATCAGCGCCGACGCTGCGCGCTCGGCCTGACGTATTACACGCACGGCGACACCCGCGGACGCGGCCAGGCCATCTTGGCCTTCAAGGAGATCCTGCGCCGTGCCGGTTTCGAGATGGAACGCGAGGAGCTGCCCGATCACCTGCCGGTGGTCCTGGAGTTCGCGGCCTTCGACGAGACTGGCACGGCCGAGGGCCTTCTGCGCTCCAACCGCGAGGGTATCGAGGTGATCCGCACGGCGCTGCGCGCCGCCCACTCCCCGTACGCGCCGCTGCTGGACGCGCTGGTCGCGACGCTGCCCGAGCCGGACGAAAAGACCATTGAGGGCTTCCGTAAGCTCATTAGCCAGGGGCCGCCCACCGAACTGGTGGGCGTGGGCGATCTGTCCGCGACGCCCTTCCCGACTTCCGATTCAACGATGGGACGGTAACGTTCATGGAATCCGCACTTTTGCATGCCGCGTCGGCACCTGCGACGCAGTCGCTGTCCTTCCTGGACATTGCCCTGTGGGTGGTCCTGCCGTACGTGTCCTTCGCGATCCTCATTGTGGGCCTCGCGTGGCGCTACAAGACCGACCAGTACGGGTGGACCTCTCGTTCCTCGCAGTGGAATGAGCCGACCATCCTGCGCTGGGCGTCGCCGCTGTTCCACTTTGGTGTTCTCTTCGTGTTCATGGGCCACGTCCTCGGCCTCGTGATCCCGAAGACCTGGACCGAGGCGGCCGGCGTGCCCCAGCACGTGTACCACCTGACGGCGACGATCCCCGGTACGATCGCCGGAATCATGACGATCGTCGGCCTCGCGCTGCTGATCTACCGCCGCCTGGTGGTCAAGTCGGTGCGCGTGGCGACGACCCGCATGGATATCGTCACCTACGTGATGCTGGCGATTCCGGTGCTCCTGGGCGGGGCTGCGACCCTGCTTAACCAGGTGCTCGGTGGCCACGAGGGCTACGACTACCGCGAGACGATCTCCGTCTGGTTCCGTTCGATCTTCTACCTGCACCCGCAGGCGCATCTGATGGTCGACGTGCCCGTCAGCTTCAAGCTGCACATCGTCGCTGGCCTGCTGCTCTTCTGCGTGTGGCCGTTCACCCGCCTTGTGCACGCGGTGAGCGCGCCGGTCGGCTACGTGGCGCGTCCCCCGGTGATCTACCGGTCGCGCGACGAGCACCGCACGCATGAGATGACGCGCGGCGGTATGTCGGACTGATTGACGGCGGTGAGCGCCGCGGTTCCCCGCCCACTGGGCGAGGTCGTGGTGCGGTGATCGCAAGGGCCGGGGGCGAGCGCATGCTCGCCCCCGTGTCTTTATCGGGGTCTCCTCATTTTCATCGGTATGAATCGAGTAATAGGCCCTGCGTAATGCGACCGATTGCTGGCATTGGCCGTGCAAGCGGCCCTCCGTGATGGGTAGAATAAAGCGCACTTTGTAAGTAAGGTAACAGCTTTATTGCCGTTTGGAGATGTCCGTCATGGGTATTTCCGCTGATTATGAGGGAGAGAGGATATGTCATGAGTGATACCTCCCGCGCTCGGCCGCTGGCTGAAACGCTCGCCGCTATGGCGGCGTTGACCCCTGCGCAGCATGCGCTGTTGGAGCGCATCTCGCACCATGTGACGCCCGTGACCGTGGCGGAGCTGGCTCAGGAAGCTGGCTTGCACGTGTCGAGCGTCCGTGAAACCCTCGAGGGCCTCTTTGTCCTCGGTTTGGTCGAGAAGCAGCAGCTTCCCTCGTCGAGGCGAGGCCGTCCCGCTCTGGGGTATTCGACGATGACCCCGGCGGATCCTTCGTTTGCGGCGCAGATGCTGCACCAGCTCACTTCGTCGCTGCTGGCGTGGCTGCGCGTTGACGCGGACGATCCGGCGGCCTCGGTGCGTGAGATTGGCTCGCGTTGGGCGGATGCGGCTCTCGAGACGATGGCGGTGCCTGATCATAGCCATAACCCGAACCGTCGTCCCGTGCGCGACACCTTCAATATTGCTGCCCATCTGGGCAAGGTGCGCCTGTTCATGAACGCCATGGGATTTGCGTCCATCCCGCACGAGACCGATCCGATGGCGGTCGTGCTGACAGCCTGCCCGTTTACGGAGCCGGGTACTGCCGACGACCTGGCACTTGAGCTGCGCCGGGGTATTGTCGAGCGTGTGTTTGAACGGACGGCGACGGGTTTTGCCACCTGGTCACTGGAGACGGATCCGTCCGATCCGCTGCGTCTGACCGTCTATATTCGACGGCTTGATGAGGCGAACCCGAAGCCGCTGTCGACGACCCTTCACTTCTTCGGTGGCGCAGCCGAGGCGGCCGGTGGGTATATGCGTGAACTGCCCTCCGACGAGACCCCCGCGACCCTGGGTGAACTCATCGATCAGCTCAGCTCAGAGAGCCCTGAGCTGGAGCGAATCCTCGCCGTGTCGAGCTACCTGGTCAACGAGCGCTCCGCTCGTCTGGATGCCGAGCTTGCGCCCGGCGCGCGCGTCGACGTGCTGCCTCCGTTCGCTGGCGGGTGAGATTTTTTAGTCATTTGTGTGGGGCGGTCAGGGTTGTAGAATAATTTTGACCGCTCCCTCGTAAGATGAAGGGGAAGACACCCCCGTCCCTGGAGGACCCCATGTCAGCTGAGATTGCAACCGGCATCACCGATGAGCCGCTGGATACTGGCGCGCTGATTGATAGCGCACGTCGGGATACGTGTGGTGCTGTGGCGTCCTTTATTGGTGTGGTGCGTAACCATGACGGCGGAGAGAGCGTGGACGCGATCGAGTATTCCTCTCACCCTTCGTCGCAGCAGATTCTGCGGGACATCGTCATGGAGTTCAAGGATCGTCCGGGAGTGCACCGCATCGTCGCGTGGCACCGCGTGGGGTATCTGGAGATCGGCGAGGACGCGATGGTCGTTGCCGTCGCGGCCGAGCATCGCGCGCAGGCGTTCCGTGCGGTTGAGACCATCGTCGAGGACGTGAAGGCGAAGCTCCCGATCTGGAAGAAGCAGGAATTGACTGACGGTTCGCACAACTGGTCGGGTCTGTGAGATGACGATCGGCGATCCTTATTCCCGTGATGCGGCCGTCTCGGGGCGCACCGTCGCGCTTCCGCTGATCAATCAGCCCGTCCCGTACGAGGCTGGGGATCCTGCGCTGGAACGTTTCCGTCGCAATTGGCTGGTGTCCGGTATTGGCGAGGCCGGCCAGGCGCGCCTGGCGGCCGCACGCGTGCTCGTGGTGGGCGCGGGCGGCCTCGGCTCCCCCGTCCTCCTGTACCTGACGGCGGCGGGCATCGGGACGATCGGCATCTGCGATTCCGACGTGGTCGAGGTGTCGAACCTTCAGCGTCAGCTCCTGCATGGTGAGGGTGACGTGGGGGATCCGAAGCCGGATTCCGCGGTGCGTCACCTGAACGGGCTGAATTCCTCGGTGCGCTTTGAGCGCTACGGGCACGTGACCCGCGAGTGGCTGGATGAACATGGTCGCGAGTGGGACCTGATCGTCGAGTGCACGGATAGCTTCGACTCGAAGTATCTGGTGGCGGACTACTGCGCAGATTCCGGTGTTCCGCTGGTGTGGGGCACGGTCGTGTCGATGGCCTTCCAGGTGAGCGTGTTCTGGTCTGCGGCACCGGCCCCCGTGCCGTCGCTGACGCTGCGGAGCCTGCACCCGGTCAAGCCTGCCCCCGGGACGACCCCGGCCTCGCCGAAGGTTGGCGTGCTCGGTCCCGTGGTCGGCCAGGCGGGCACCGCGATGGCGACGGAGGCGATCAAGCTGCTGGTGGGCTTCGGTGAGCCGCTGATCGGGCGCGTCCTCATGACGGATGCGGCGACGCAGCGCGCCGACGTGCTGACCTTCGCCCCGTGGGGCTGAGCCCCGTGGCCGCGCCGCGCGCTGACGTCGCTGCGATCGTCGTCGGTGGCGGTGGGGGAGAGCGCCTGGGTGGCGTCTCCAAGGCGGATCTGATGCTGGGTGGCGTGCGATTGATCGACCGCGTCTGCGGGGTCTTGACGGAGGCGTGCGCTGCGGGTTGCGTGGCTGTCGTGCCGCCCAGTGTGCGCGTCCCGGATGGCGTCGCACGCACCCTCGAGGATCCGCCGGGCGGCGGCCCGCTGGCCGGTATCGACGCGGGCTTGCGCGCGCTGAGCGTCGGCGACGACGTCCTCGTCGTGGTTGTTTCCGTCGATGCTCCAGGCGTGGGTGCTTTCCTGCCCGCTCTCCTCGAACCCGCGTTGAGGGAGGGGGTCGAGGGGCGCATCGTGCGGGGCGGGGACCCCGAGCCTTTCGACCAGTACCTGATGGGCGTCTACCGGGCCGCCCCCCTGCGCCGCGCCATCGACGAGGCCGTGGCCGCCTACGGCTCGGTTCGGGGCGTGGGGGTTCGTCGGGTGCTGCGCGCCCTCGACGTCGAGCGGGTGAGTGTGGGCGCTGACGTCTGCAGGGACATCGATACCCCTGAGGATGTGGCCTGGTGGGAGACATTTCTGAGCAATTGATTTGTCAGTAACGTGCTTTTGGGTGTAGGTTTAGCTAGTAAGTATCTAGTGACCCATCCCACTTAAGGCGTGCTCATGAATCTTCGTCACGGACAACTGTGGCAGCGACTCGGACTGGCAGTGCTGTCAGGAATTCTTGTCGCCTCCCTCGCTCCCGCCACTGCCGCCGCTCCGACAGATGGCCAGAACATGCATGGCGACATGGAGTCTACCGACCTCGATGCGTCGAGCTCCGACTCCGGCGTTTCCGCCCCCGACACCGCGCAGGACCGTGCGGCCTCGGACGGTGCTGATGCGTCCGATGCCGCCGAATCCGCGGATTCCGCAGACGAGGCCACGGTCTCGTCCGAGGAAGAAAGCGTGGACGGCATCGACGCGCAGGTCTACACCTTCCCCGGCACGAATGGCCCCACCCGCATTCATATCCTGACGACGACGGGTTCGGCGGACGCCATCTTGCTCGAGTCTCGCGGCGTCTTCGCCATGATCGACGGCGCGGAGGGTGTTGGGGCTCCGGATGGCAAGGATCCGCGTTACCCGCTGCGAGAGAGAGTTGTTAATGCTGCTCTCGGTGATACGGACTGGGTGCTTGGCTACATGTCCAACCATGGCGTCACCTCCTCGAACCTCGCGTTCTACCTGGGAACGCACGCGCACTCCGACCACATCGACAACGCGGATGAGATCATCAAGAAGTTCCGTCCGAAGGTCATTCTCAGTCCCGAGTATTCCGATGCGTGGATTACGGATAAGTCCCGCCTGTGGGACAACCAGTGGGTCTACGACAACATGATGGCGGCCGCGCGATGGGCTCAGGGCGCGTACGGAGCCTCGATCGTGCAGAACATCAAGGACTACAACACCCACATCGCGCTGGGTGATATGGATGTTCAGATCATCCCCACGGATCCGGCTGAAAACTACAAGAAGACCGGCGTGCGCGATGCGGACCTCATCGCATATACCGCGAAGGTGAGTGCCTTCGGGCATTCCGCCTACCTGGCCGCCGACCTGGAGACTCGTGGTGGTTACGAGGACCGTATTGCTCCGATTGTTGGGCACGTCGACATGCTCAAGGCCGGTCACCATGGCCTGCCGAGCTCGAATTCGAGTGCCTTCATGAAGGCACTGAGTCCTTCCATGATCGCCCAGACCGGGCCGGAGTGGTACATCCCCGACAATCTGACTGAGAGCGTCATTCATGGAGATTCGTCGTGGGTGCCGATGATGGACCTCTGGTCGAGCGGGCACATTCCCTCGCTCATCGCGACTTTCGCCCCTTCCGGCATTTCATACAACGATCTGTCCGCCGCGTCCTGGGGGCATGAGTACGGCCTGGAAAATCCACGCGCCTGGTGGTTCAAGGGCGGCCGACCCGCGGCTACGACCGGCTGGTGGAAGGGGTCGAGCGGATCCTGGTACTACTTCGCCGGCAAGCCCTCCGCCGAGGCCAGCACCTGGGTGTATGACGGCGGCCAGTGGTACTGGATGGACGCGACGGGCGCGATGGCCGTAGGATGGACCCAGATTGACGGTCAGTGGTACTTCCTGCGTTCCTCGGGGGCGATGGCCACGGGCTGGATGAATAGTGGGAGCAACTGGTACTACCTGAGTGGCAGCGGCGCCATGGCCACGGGCTGGCTTTATGACGCGGGCTCCTGGTACTACCTGGACGCAACGACCGGCGCGATGGTCACCGGATGGAAACAGATCGGCGGTCAGTGGTACTTCCTAAACTCGTCGGGCGCGATGGTCACCGGCTGGATGAATGACGGTGGCACCTGGTACTACCTGACCGGCAGCGGTGCCATGGCCACGGGCTGGATCCTGGACGGTGGCGCTTGGTACTACCTGGGTGACACGGGCGCCATGGCCACCGGTACGCAGGAGATCGACGGTCGCTCCTCGACCTTCTCCCTGTCGGGACGCTGGGTCGGCTACGCCTCCTGATTGAGGCCTCGGCGATTATCCTCACTAAGCGCCGCCCGCCGCGTATTGACGCAGGTGGGCGGCGCTTGCCGGTTGTAGTGTGAGGGGACACATCCTGAGCGAAAGGCCACTCATGACGTTCCTTCGTGCCCGCCTCGCAGCGGCCCTGACGATGACCGTCGCGGCCGCCGCAGCCTCGTCCCTCACCCTCGTCGGCACCGCCCGCGCTGACGACGCCCAGAGCGGGGCCCAGTCGGACTCTCAGTCCGGCTCGTCCTGGGTGCCCGGTACGACCCTCGCACTGGCGAACTCGAAGTCCGTCGAGGCCTCGTCCGTGAGCGCCTCCACCCTGACCTTCGCGTCCAGTACGAGCGAGCAGACGAAGATCTTCGTCCTGTCCTCGTGATCGTCTGACGCAATCCTCATCGAGAGTGGCGGCTGGTACGGCATCATCGACGGCGGCGAGGACTCGGACCTGCCCGACGGCTCCGACCCGCGCTACCCCGTACGCTCCGGCACGGCCGCAGCCACGAACACCAGCACCGAATGGCTCCTGCAGTACCTCGACGACCAGGGCGTCAATGATACGAACGTGGCCTTCTACCTGGGCACCCACGCCCACTCCGACCACATTGCCAACGCCGACGAGATCATCTACAAGTATCGTCCGAAGATCATCCTCAGCCCCGAATACTCCGACGCCTGGATCACCGACGAGAACGGCCTGTGGGACAACCAGTACGTGTACGACCACCTCGTGACCACTGCGAACTGGGCAGTGGACAGCTACGGTGCCACCTTCATTCAGCGCACGGACGGCTACAACACCCACATCACGCTGGGCGGCGCCGACCTGCAGATGATCCCCTTCGACGCCGACGAATACTACAAGACGCGCGGCACGAGCGACGCGAACCTCATGGGTTGGGGCGTGAAGGTCAGCGCCAACGGGCATACCGCCTTCCTGGCCGCCGACCTCATGAGTACCGAGTCCGACTGGGAGACCCCCAACGGCTTCGAGGACCGCATCGCCGATGAGGTCGGCGAGGTCGATATGCTCAAGGCCGGCCACCACGGTGCAGAGTCTTCAAACTCCGTCTCGTTCATGGCCAAGCTGCACCCCGGCGCGATCATCCAGACCGGGCAGGCCGACGATAGCCCCGACCGCCTGTCCTTCCTGGTGATCCACGGGGATACCAAGTGGTTCCCGATGGGCGACATCTGGGACTCGGTCGAGGTGCCCGCGCTGATCTGCGAGTTCAGTGACGACGGCATCACCTACGGCGGCGTTGAGAATTCCGAGTGGGGACATGAGTACGAGACCGAGACTCCGTGCGCCTGGTGGTTCAAGGCGGGCCGCCCCACAGCGACCACCGGCTGGTACGACGGCCCCTCGGGCAGGCGCTACTACTTCAACGATTCCGCCTCGGCCGTGGCCGACCAGTGGCTCGACATTGATGGCGTCTCGTACCACTTCGACGCGACCGGCGCCCTCATCGAGCAGAAGGAAGCCGACGGTACGGTGACCTCTGTGTCCGGCTCGTCGACGCCGTCTTCGACCCGGTGGTGGGCGATCAGCGGTGGCGTGCTGTTGGTCGTTCTTGCCGGAGGCGTGGCACTCCTGCGTCGCCGGGGATGACCTTCCGACCACGACGAGGCCGTGGCGCGCGCCGCGGCCTCGTTCCATGCTGCTTGTTGGATTAGCGCTGTTCGTCGAGCTGGTGGAAGATCGCGGGGAGCAGCGGTGTGACCACCTCGAGGGTGTCGAGCGCGCCGCCTCGCGAGCCGGGAGAGGAGATGATGAGTGCGCCCGAGGAGTCGCGCGCGGTCACGCCGACGACCTCTCGGGACAGACCCGACAGGGGAGTGTTGGCGAGGCCGTGGGCGCGGATCTGCTCGGCGATGCCCGGGATCTCGACCTCGACGATTGAGCGGACAACCTCGGGCGCGTAGTTGCGCACGCCGAAACCCGAGCCACCCAGGACTAGGATGAAGCGTGCGCCGGCCTCGAGCGCGTCGCGAATCTCCGTCTCGAGGATGTCGGCGCTTTCGGGGATCGCCGCGACCGTCACTGGGCCCAGGCCTGCCTCGGCGAGCGCTGCCGTGCAGGCGGGGGTCGCCCGGTCCTCCTTCGTGCCGCGCTGGATGCGGTCCGAATAGGTGATGACATGGGCGCTGATCTGGCTGAGGTCGTAGTCGACGGGCTTGGGCATGGTGTCCTCCGATAATGATGCGTACAAATGTGATCCTAGTCCCTTCCTGCTGTGGAGGCGGGGCTGAGGGCGGGCATGAGTGTGAGGTGATTTTGTGCGCGCGTCGCCCGAGGGAAAAGGGGTGTCTGGATGCTTGAGTGTGTTGATATGCGATTGGAGTGGCCTGAGTGTGGCGACATACCCTGTTTTATTATGGGTGAAAGCAAGTTAAATAACTTTCTGTCTTTCCTCGGAATTAAAAGCAAAAGTGACAACTTGGGTGCGCTCTGACGAACCGTTGCGAGGCGATAATGCCCCTTGTTAGATTAAACGCGTCCCATCCCCACTCAAAAGGAGACTCGCGTGCATTCCCTGCGTGTCCTACCCGTCCTCGGCGCCGCCGCCCTGGCCCTCGCCGCCTGCACTGGCGGGACGAGCCCCGCGACCGACGCCACCGCCTCGTCCCAGGCCACCCGAGCGCCCGCCAAGGAAACCGTCCTCAACGTCTACGCCGCCGCCTCGCTGACCGAAACCTTCGGCGAGCTCGAGAAGACCTTCGAAGCCGCCAACCCCGGCGTCGATGTTCGCTTCAACTTCGCAGGCTCCCAGGACCTTGTCACCCAGCTCGGCGAGGGAGCCGACGTGGACGTCCTGGCCACCGCCAACGAGTCGACCATGAAGAAGGCCGCCGACGCCAACCAGGTCGATACCCAGACCATCTTCGTCACCAACACCCTCACCCTCATTACCACGCCCGGCAACCCGGCGGGCGTGACCGGCCTGGACTCCTCCCTCGACGGTGTCAAGCTCGTCGTGTGCGCCCCCGAGGTCCCCTGCGGCAAGCTCACCAAGACCCTCACCGAGAAGCTCGGCATCACCCTGAACCCCGTCTCCGAGGAACAGGCCGTCACCGACGTGCGCGGCAAGGTCTCCTCCGGCCAGGCCGACGCCGGAATCGTCTACAAGACGGACGCGCTGGCCGAAGGCGACGCCGTCGACACCGTCCCGATCCAGGGCGCCGACGAGGCCGTCAACAAGTACCCGATCGCGCTCGTGTCCGCCTCGGCCAACAAGGAACTCGGACAGAAGTGGATCGACCTGGTCCTCTCCGCCGAGGGACAGGCCGTCCTCGAACGCGCCGGCTTCGCGCCCGCAGCGAAGTAGCATCGACGCGTGAACACGCGCCGCGCCCCCGCCGTGAGCCCCCTGCCCCTGTGGGCGGGGGGCCTCGGCGCGCTCGCCCTCCTCTTCCTGGCTCTGCCCCTCCTCTTCATGCTCGGGCGCGTCAACTGGGCCGACCTCGCCGCCACCCTCGCCACCGACCAGGCGGCCTCCGCCCTCGCCCTGTCCCTGCGCACCTGCCTCCTCGCCCTCGGGGTTGACCTGATCCTCGGCGTGCCCGCCGCCCTCCTCCTGTCGCGCTCGTGGCGGGGCGTGCGCGCCGCCCGCATCCTCGTCGCACTGCCCCTCTCCCTCCCACCCGTCGTCGCCGGCATCGCCCTGCTCGCCGCCTTCGGCAGGCGCTCCACGCTCGGCGTGCTGCTCGGCGGGGCCGGCCTCGACATCGCCTTCACGACGACCGCCGTCGTCATCGCCCAGGTCTTCGTGTCCCTCCCCTTCCTCATCGTCACGCTCGAATCCGCCCTCCGCGCACGCGAGCCGGGGCTCGAGGAGATGGCCTCCTCCCTGGGCGCATCCCCCACGCGCGTCTTCTGGCAGATCACACTCCCCACCGTCCTGCCCGGCCTCGGACGCGGCACTGCCCTGGCGCTGGCCCGATGCCTCGGAGAGTTCGGAGCCACCCTCACCTTCGCGGGGTCCATGCAGGGAGTCACCCGTACGATGCCCCTGCAGATCTACCTCGCCCGAGAATCCGACGCGGACTTGGCCCTCGCGCTCGGCGTCGTCCTGCTCGCCGTCGCGCTCCTCGTCGTCGCGCTCACAGAAACCCCCTGGGGACGCGTTGCCTCCCTGCTGCGCGGGGCTTCCCCCCTGCGCGGGGCCACGAGGCGGGCAGAGGGCGCCGGTGCCGAGGGGACGGCCGACCGGACGCCCTCTCGGGAGGCCCTCGCCCCCGATCGTGCACCGAGTGAACAGGCCCCCGTCACCGGCGAAGGGGCCTCGGCCGAAAACGCCCCGAGTGAACCCGTGCCCGTGCGCGTCGCCGGAACGATCGCCCAGCGCGGCTGGGAGGTGCAGGCCAGCCTGGAGGCGGGCCTCGTCACCGCCGTGGTCGGCCACAACGGAGCCGGAAAGTCCACCCTCGCCCAGGTCGTCGCCGGAACCCTGCGCCTCGAGCGCGGGGAAGTCACCATCGGGGGACGCACCGTCGAGGACGCCTCAACTTTCGTGCCCGCGCGCCGACGCGGCGTCGCCATGGTCTCCCAGGCGCCCCGCATCTTCACGCACATGAGCGTCCTCGCCAACGTCGCGTTCCCGCTGCGGGTGCGCGGCGTCGGACGCGCCCAGGCCCGGGCCACCGCCACCGACCAGCTGCGCGCCGTCGGCATCGCCGACCTCGCCCACAGGTGCGCCTCCGACCTCTCCGGCGGGCAGGCCGCCCGCGTCGCCATCGCCCGAGCCCTTGCCTTCCGGCCCGACGTGCTCATCCTCGACGAACCCACAGCCGCCCTCGACGTCGAGGCCACCGCCCAGGTCTCCGCCGTCTTGCGCGAACGCCTGAGCCAGTCGGGCATCACCACCCTCCTCGTCTCTCACGACATTGCCGAGGTCCTGGCCCTGGCCTCGCGCATGATCATCATGGGGGACGGCCGCGTTGTCGAGGAAGGGGAACCCGCGCGCATCCTCGCCTCGCCCTCCTCGGTGTTCGCCGCACGCCTGGCTGGCCTCAACATCGTCACCGGCGAGGCGATTAGCGGACCCGGCATGGTTGGCGTGCGCGTCGGCGAGGGAGCGCTGTGGGCGGCTTGCGACAGCGTTGCCCCTGGCGAGCAGTCAGCGCGCGTCGCCCTCACCTTCCCGCCCGAGGCCGTGGCCCTGTCCCGCGAGGAGGCCCACGCCTCGCCGCGTTCCGTCCTGCCCGGCGTCGTCGCGGGCATCGATGTCGATGGCTCCCTCGTGAGCGTGCGCGTCGCGCTCGCGGAGGGTGTGTCGGTGAGTGCCCGAGTCACCGCCTCCGCGTGGTCCGAGCTGGGCCTCGGCGTCGGTGATCGCCTCTGGGCGAGCGTGAAGGCCACCCAGGTCCGCGCGATCCCTATTGCGCCCGGCTCCTGATCGTTTCACTGCCTGACGGTGGCGCGAATTTTGTCACGCTTCATATGTTGTAATTTTTGGTTTTCGCATGAGTGGGATCTGGTCCTCCAAAACGCACAAGGCGACCCATTTTCTCGGTTATTCTGCGGTTTTAGTTGCCGTCCCGTCCTCGGCGGTGGACAGTTTTGACTCTGCGAAAGGGGTTTCCTAAGTTGTGGTGAGAACCCAGGAGGTACCTCATGACAACACAGGGTCATCACGAGGCAATACGCCCCTATCAGCTCGGCATCGACGTCGGCTCGACGACGGTCAAGGCCGTCGTCCTGGACGGAAACCGCCGCCTCTTCTCCGACTACCGGCGACACAACGCGGACGTGCGCGCATCCCTGGGAGCCCTTCTCGCCGATGTCGATCGCGCCCTGCCCGGCGCCCGCGTCCACGCTGCCATCACGGGTTCCGGCGGCCTGACCACGGCGCGCGCCATGGGTATCCCCTTCGTGCAGGAGGTCATCGCCGGCACCGAGGCCACCCAGCGCCTCCACCCCGAAGTCGACGTCGTTATCGAGCTGGGCGGCGAGGACGCCAAGCTCACCTACCTGCACCCCACCCCCGAGCAGCGCATGAACGGCACCTGCGCGGGCGGCACCGGCGCCTTCATCGACCAGATGGCAACCCTCCTGCACACGGACGCCGCGGGCCTGGGCGAGATGGCGACCCGCCACACCCAGCTCTACCCGATCGCCTCGCGCTGCGGCGTCTTCGCCAAGTCCGACATCCAGCCGCTCATCAACCAGGGAGCCGCGCACGAAGACCTGGCCGCATCCATCTTCAACGCGGTCGCCACCCAGACGATCGCGGGCCTGGCCTGCGGGCGACCGATCCGAGGCACCGTCATGTTCCTGGGCGGGCCCCTGCACTTCCTGCCCGCCCTGCGCGAGGCCTACAAGGCCCTCCTGCCCAAGGCCGACGCCTTCGTCACCCCCGACGACGCCCAGCTCTACGTTGCGATTGGTGCGGCCCTGCTGGCCGACAAGGAGGCTGCCAAGAGGCAACGCCAGTCCGAGGAGTCCGGTGCCACCTCCGTCGACTCCCGCGGTGACAAGCTCACCACCCTCATGGAACGCCTCGCCGCCGCCCCCGTCCAGGTCGAATCCCCGCGCATGGACCCGCTCTTCGCCTCCCCCGAAGACCGCGACGAGTTCGTGGCCCGCCACAGCCTCGACGTCATCCCCAAGGCCAGCCTCGACGAGGCCCAGGGTCGCTGCTGGCTCGGCATCGACGCGGGCTCGACCACGATCAAGGCCGTCGTCATTGACTCTTGCGACCGCATCGTCTTCACCCACTACGCCTCCAACGAGGGCGACCCTGTCGCGGCCGCCGTCGACATCGTGCGAGCGGTGCGCGGCGCGCTGCCGCAGGGCTGCGAGATTGGGCGCTCCTGCTCCACGGGATACGGCGAGGGCCTGGTGAAGTCCGCCCTCACCCTGGACGAGGGCGAGATCGAGACGATGGCCCACTACCGGGCCGCCGAGTTCATCTGCCCCGGCGTCACCTCCGTCATCGACATCGGCGGCCAGGACATGAAGTACCTGCGCATCCGCGACCATGCTGTGGACTCCATTTCCGTCAACGAGGCCTGCTCCTCGGGCTGCGGTTCCTTCCTGCAGACCTTCGCGCAGACGATGGGCACCGACGTGCGAACCTTTGCGCGCATGGCCATGGAGTCCGAATCTCCCGTGGACCTGGGCACCCGCTGCACGGTGTTCATGAACTCCTCCGTCAAGCAGGCACAGAAGGAAGGCGCGGACGTGCGCGACATCAGCGCCGGCCTGTCCTACTCCGTCGTGCGCAACGCCCTCTACAAGGTCATCAAGCTCAAGGATCCCTCCGACCTGGGGGAGAAGGTCGTCGTCCAGGGCGGCACATTCCTCAACGACTCCGTCCTGCGCGCCTTCGAGCTCCTCACGGGGCGAGAGGTGGTGCGCCCCGACATCGCCGGCCTCATGGGCGCGTACGGCGCCGCCCTGACCGCGCGCATGCACGACACGGGGGAGGGGACCTCGACGCTCGCGACGATCGAGGCCCTTGAGGGCTTCGGCGTCGACACCACGCGCAAGACCTGCCGCCTGTGCCAAAACCACTGCCAGATGACCATCTCGACCTTCTCCAACGGCGAGCGCCACGTGTCGGGCAACCGCTGCGAGCGCGGTGCATCCCTGGAGCGCGTGCCGAAGAGGTCCGACCTGCCCAACCTCTACGACTGGAAGTACAAGCGGATCTTCGGATACCGCCGCCTCACCGAGAAAAAGGCGTTCCGGGGCGACATCGGCATCCCGCGTGTGCTCGGCATGTACGAGAACTACCCCTTCTGGTTCACGATGCTCACCGAGCTGGGTTTCCGCGTCATGATCTCGGGCCGCTCCAACCACGACCTCTTCGAAACCGGCATGGAGTCCATCCCCTCGGAGAACGTGTGCTACCCCGCCAAGCTCGTCCACGGGCACATCGAGTCCCTGCTGGACAAGGGCATCACGACGATCTTCTACCCCTGCGTTGACTTCGAGCAGAAGCTCACCGAGTCCGAAAACTCCTTCAACTGCCCCATCGTGGCGACCTACCCCGAGGTCATCCGCAACAACATGGAGCGCCTCTTGGATCCGGGCACTCAGTTCATCAGCCCCTTCGTCAACTTCGGCAACCGCGAGTACCTGCCCGCCCACCTGTCTAAGACCTTCAAGGAATACGGCTACGACATTCCGGTCGAGGAGATGAAGGCCGCCCTCGACAAAGCTTGGGAGGAGGACGCCGCCGTCAAGGCCGAGATCCGTGCGAAGGGCGTCGAAACCATCGAGTGGATGCGGGAGCACGGCGTGCGCGGTATCGTGCTCGCGGGCCGCCCCTACCACCTCGACCCCGAGATCAACCACGGCATCCCCGAGGTCATCGTGGGCCTGGGTATGGCCGTCCTCACCGAGGACTCCATCGTGGACGCGCGACTCGAGCGCCCCCTGCGCGTCCTCGACCAGTGGTCCTACCACTCGCGCCTCTACGAGGCCGCCGCTCGCGTCGGAGACGAACCCGACCTCGAGATGGTCCAGCTCAACTCCTTCGGCTGCGGCGTCGACGCGATCACCGCCGACCAGGTCCAGGAGATCCTCGAGGGCCGCGGCGACGTACACACCGTCCTCAAGATCGACGAGGTCTCCAACCTGGGTGCCGCCAAGATCCGCCTGCGCTCCCTCGACGCCGCCATCGCCGAGCGCGCCTCCCTCGGCTCCGCGATCGACGAGGCCGGGGACGGGGACGGCGAAAACGGAGCGGATCGAGCGGAACTGGCCCCCGCCTCGTCCGTGGGCCTGGTGTCGGGTTCCGTCGACACCGCCACCCTGCGCGATCCCTCCGGCGACGCCGCCCGCGAGGAGGAGGCCGGGCACATCCAGCCCCGCGCCGTCTTCACCGAGGAGATGCGCGAGGCCGGATACGAGATCCTCGCGCCCCAGATGTCCCCGATCCACTTCCGCTTCCTCACCCCGCTGTTCGCGAGCGCGGGCCTGAAGGTGCGCGTGCTGGAGCACACGAGCCGCACCTCCATGGAGGTCGGCCTGAAATATGTCAACAACGACTCGTGCTACCCGGCGATCGTTGTCATCGGTCAGCTCCTCGACGAGTTTGTTTCCGGGCGCTCCGACCCCGACCGCACGGCCGTCGGCATCACGCAGACGGGCGGCATGTGCCGCGCCAGCAACTACGCGGCCCTGCTGCGTAAGGGCCTGCGTGACGCCGGATACCCGCAGGTCCCCGTCATCGCCCTGTCCGTCCAGGGCTTCGAAGACAACCCCGGCTTCCGCCTGGGCGTCACCCACATCCACAAGGCCATCCAGGCCTTCGTCATCGGCGACGCCATCCAGTCGATGCTCCTGCGCGTACGCCCCTACGAGGTCGAACCCGGCTCCGCGATGGACCTGTACCGCACGTGGGACGGCTACGTCCAGGAGTGGATCTCCTCCGGACGCGTCGCCGCCCTGGGTGGGCGCACCTCGTACTCAAAGATCATCCGCGAGTGCGTGCGCGCCTTCGACGCTCTGCCCCTGCGCGACATTCCGCGCAAGCCGCGCGTCGGCCTGGTCGGCGAGATCCTCGTGAAGTTCCACCCCGACGCCAACAACCACGCCGTCGACGTCATCGAGGCCGAGGGCTGCGAGGCGGAGTTGCCCGGCCTCATGCAGTTCTTCCACAACTCCGTGGCCACCGCCGCGTGGGACAAGGAGAACCTGGGTATCGAGGGCAAGCAGCGCTACATCATGCCGATCGTGCTGTGGGCTCTCAAGAAGTACGAGAAGCCCGTGCACCGCGCGTTTGCGGCGACGAACGGAAAGTTTGAGGCGCACCGGCCCATCGAAGAGATGATTGCGCGCTCCCAGGACATCGCGCGCCTGGGCAACCAGGCCGGCGAAGGCTGGTACCTGACCGCCGAAATGGTCGACATGATCGAACACGGCTGCCCGAACATCATCTGCGCCCAGCCCTTCGCGTGCCTGCCCAACCACGTCGTCGGCAAGGGCATGTTCCGCGCGCTGCGCACCCGCTACCCCGAGGCCAACATCGTGGCCGTCGACTACGACCCGGGAGCCTCGGAAGTCAACCAGCTCAACCGCATCAAGCTGATGCTGGCCACCGCCCTGCAATCCCCCGACGCGCGCGATGGCGACGTCCTGCACCTCGTGGACGCGGAGGAGCCGCCCGGTGGCTTGGGAGCGGTCATGCTCGGAATGCCCACCATCCCCCGTAGGAGGGCCGCGTTCCGCTAGGTCGCAGCAGCCGCGCACTCCGCCTTTACTTCCCTTGGCGTACTACGACAGACGTGCTATGTTTGTCGTGTGGTTGGGAGTGCCCAGCCACGGCCTCGTGAACGGAAGGAGGAATCGATGATCAGTGCCGACGCGATCAGGGGATACATTGACCTCATCGTGCTGGGGCTGCTGCGCGAACGCCCGTCCTACGCCTACGAGCTGGCCAAGACCATCAGCCAGGTGTCTCAGGGGCAGTACGCCATCAAGCAGACGACCCTCTACTCAGCGCTCAAACGACTGGAAGGGCAAGGGGTCACCGAGTCCTACCAGGGTGTCTCAGAATCGGGCAAGACCCGCACATACTACCGCCTGGGCCCTACCGGCCAGGCCTACCTCAACGACAAGATCGCGGAATGGGCCGACACCAAGAACCTCGTCGACCGCTTCGTGGAAGGAAGAGAATGATGGACACCATCGACAATTTCCTCGACGCCATGTTCGCACCCTACCCAGCCTCGACACGACTGACCGACGCCAAAGTCGAACTGCGCGCCATGATGGAGGACGCCTACGCCGACGCCATCGCCTCCGGCATGACGCACAACGAGGCGGTCGGCCGTGTCATCACCGACTTCGGGAACCTCCAGGAGATCGCGCCCGTTCTCGGCATCGCCGACGACCTCACCGCCGCTGAGAAGGCGCCCCAGCCGGAGGCCGCCCCTGCGCCGGCCGGGACCGAGGGGGTCGGGGCCCCGAGCCGGCCCCGCGTCACACTGCCCGAGGCGCAAGAACTCGCCGAGGCGCGCAGACGCGGGGCCGCCAGCCTGGGACTCAGCGTCGCCATCCTGGTCTCGACGGGCATCCCCCTGTTCGCGTTCCGGGGACTGTCGGAGACAGGCCTCGTCCCCTTCAACGAGGACACGGCCACCTTCCTCGCCCTGGCCGTAGACCTGCCCCTCGTCGCCCTCGGCGTCATCATGCTGCTGACCAGGTCACGGTTGTTCACCAACGTCAAACACCTGGTGGACCTGGAGTTTACGCCCGACCCCATCGTCACGGCGTGGGCGGCCAGACTGCGGCTCGAGCACGAGGACCGGCGTATGCGGCGCCTCGCCATCGCCGTCGGACTGTGGATCTGCGCAGCGCTGCCACTCGCAGTGGTCCAAGCGCTGCCGCCCATCGGCGTCGGCATGGGCGTGCCAGCGGGCGCCGACAACGGGACGCTCAACGGCGGCGACCTGTCCGAGCTCGCCCTGGCGCTGTCGGTGGTGCTTGTGGCGCTCGGCCTGTGGATCTTCCTGCCCGCCAACTGGGCCGTGCAAACGCAGCAGACCCTCATCCGCGACGGCCGCCAAGAGTACGACTACAACGAAGAGAACTACCGCGACCCCGTCATCGGGATCGTCGCCAGCGTCTACTGGCCGTGCGTCATCGTCGCTTACTTCGTGTGGGGGGCCGTCTTCAACCAGTGGGACAAGTCGTGGGTGCTCTTCCCCATCTCAGGACTGCTGTTCGGGGTCTTCGCCGCAGCGCGGACGTCGGTCCGCCGTGCCAAGGCCGGTCCCCAGTAGGCGGTGGCGCGGGGGACGGTTCCCGGTGGCCGCCTCCGCGCCGCGGGCTGCCTACCGAAGCCCCTGAGGCGGGGCAGGCATGAAGCCTCGTCCGATCTCGAAGCCCGCCGGAGCCCACCCCGTGCCGTAGGACAGTCGCACCGACACCTCGCGCATGCCCGAGGCCGGCCACTCCACCGGGAAGAACCCCGTCTCGCCGGGCGCGACGTCCAGGAACGCCGGGTACTCCCACGTGACGTGGCCTTCCTCGACCACGTGGCACAGGAACTCCAGATCCGATGTGGACGTGAACGTCATGTGGTTGCGTACCGTCACCCCCGAATACGAGGGCGCCACCGTCACCGGCGCGTAGTGCAACTCCTCGCCTCGCACCTTGCGCAGGTCCGGGAAACGCGCCTGGGAGTACTCCGGGCGCGTCGGATCGAGAGCGTGGGCGGCGCGGACCTCGTCCTCCTCGTCCCCGATCGCCCAGGCGATGACGCTCGGGTGCGCGCGATCCCGACGTATCGCGGCCTCAATGGCCTCGTTGCGTGCCACCCCCGGGCCGTACAGGTTTGACGCGCAGTCGATGACGTACAGGCCGTACTCGTCGGCCAGATCCAGGAATCGGGCGTGCCCGGGCGCGTCAGCGATCACGACCGTGTTGACGCCGTGGCGCTTACACCACACGATGTCGTCGAGCATCTCCGGGATGTTGACGGCCAGGCCCGTGCGCCCGTCGCACTCGTTGCGGGTCACTCCCCGCAGGGCCAGCGCCTTGCCCGCCAGGCTCACCCCCTGGGAGGTCGCCTCAACGTCGCGGAAGCCGAGGTCAAGGGAGACCGTGTCCTTGACTCCCTCCTCGTCGCGCAGCGTCACGATCAGCCGGTACAGCGCCGGCTCCTCCGCGCTCCACGGGATCACGTCCAGACCCCGCGCGGTCACAACCTCATCAGGAGAAGCGACCGCAGACCACAGCCTCTCCTGCTCGGTCTCGTTCACGAGCGCGGCGTGAACCTCGACACCGCCCGTCGTTTCAACCCGCAGCGTCAGCGCGCCCGCGCGACCATCGTGGGACGTCACCGGCACCACGTCCACGATGTGCGCCGGAGGCCTGGCCTCCAACGACACCTCGCGGAACAAACCGTGGCAGTACACCGGCGAATCCATCAGCAACACGACGAGCGTATGCGAGTGAGTAGGCTGCAACGCGCCGGTCACGTCGAAGGCCGCAGGAATGAAACCGTCCGCGCAGAAACCAACGAACGTTCCATCAACCCACGCGTAGAGAGGGCCGGAGAAGCCGCCGAAAGTCAGCGTCATCATCCAGCCGCGCTCAAGCGCCTCCTTCAATGGGGCATCGAAGATGAACTCGCGGCGCAGAATCGAGGCGTGCACCAGGTCGGAGGGCTCTTCGTCGCCGACACGGGAGGCGTCCTCCTCGCGGGCCTGACCCTCACCGCGCATCCACGAGCCGTCCAGCTCGAGGACGCCGGGCACAGACGTCGCGCTGAAATTCTGATGAGTGGGAGCACAACGAATCAGCTCCGAAGCGGTGCCAGTGGCACCGGTAACCTGCCAGGTGCTCGACAGCATTTGAAGCGGCCTGCGCGACCTCCACGTCGAGTGCACCGTCAGGCGGTTCACCGACGCCCCGGGGTCCCGCAGCCACACGACGTCTGGTTCCGGGATATGTTTCATGTAATAAAAGTACCATTTAATCATTAGTCATGAAATGGCATTGTTTTTTGAAATAAAGGTAAATATGCATTGACATGCGGAATATCTACGGGTGACAAGTGGGATGGTGACCACATTCTGGGATTTATGGTCACGCGGATGGACAAAAATGCCTCGTTGTCGGGAGGTTGTGGGACGGCATAACGAACCCCGGCCTTGTCCCTCGGGGGTGCGCATAACGAACCCCGGCCTCGTCCCTGAGAGTAGGAACGAGGCCGGGGGTGATGCGCAGCGAGGCTACCCCTGCGCTTACTGCGTGCTTACTTCGCGGCGGACTCGCGATCCGAGTTGCGCGTGATCTTACGGGCGAAGCCGTAGAGCAGCCACGTCGCGCCCGCGAAGAACAACAGGCCCAGCACGTTCGCAACGGGGGTGAAGCCATCGCCGATGAACGGCAGCGCCAGCGGCGACTCCGAGCCCGTCGCGCCCGCGATGCCCGCGTAGACGACGCCGAACAGGGACTCGCCGACGATCAGGCCGGTCGCAGCCAGCGTGCCGAAGCGCTTCGCGCGCTCCACGTCCGCCTGCTTGTCAGCCCACCTGTTGTACAGGAAGCCGATGAACGCGCCGATCGGGATCAGGACCGTCAGCGAAGCGGGCAGGTAAATGCCCATGCCGACCGCCAGCGGAGGCAGGGCGAGCTTGCCCTTCGAAGCGGGGCGCAGAACCTCGTCAATGATGATGACGACAACGCCGATCGCAGCGCCGATACCCAGGAGCTTCCAGTCGATGCCGCCGCCGAGCACGCCCTTGGCGAGCGAGGAAATCAGCGAGGCCTGCGGGGCCGCCAGCGCGTCGGGGCCGGCGCCGGGAGCACCCTGGAAGCCGAAAGAGTTCTGCATGAGCTCCAGGACCGGGGGAATGATCAGCGCGCCGAAGACGACGCCGATGATCAGGGCGACCTGCTGCTTCCACGGGGTCGCGCCCACCAGCTGGCCCGTCTTGAGGTCCTGCAGGTTATCGTTCGCGATCGTCGCAATACAGAAGACGATAGCCGAGGTGAACAGCGTGTAGGCGATGAGCGCCGTGTTCTCTTCCGTGGTCGAGCCGCGGCCGTGCACCGCCAGGATGACGACCGCCGTGATGACGACAACCAGCAGGCCGACGCCGGAAACCGGCGAATTCGACGAGCCGATGAGGCCGGCCATGTAACCGCAGACCGCCGCGACCAGCAGGCCGACGAGCAGAATGAAGAGCACCGAAATAGCGATCAGAACAGCCGTGTTGTGCTCGATCTGCGTGCCGCGCATGAACCACCACAGCAGGCCAGCGATCGGAATCATGGCCACGAAGATGGAGACGATGACCCACTTGCCGGGGATATCCTGCTCGGTGCGGTCGATCTGAGCGCCCTCTTCCTTTGCGCCGCGCGAGGCGCGCAGCGACTCGGACATTCCGCGGGCGATCGGACCCATGATCTTGATGAGCGTCCAGATAGCGGCGACCGCCATGACGCCCGCGCCGATGAAGCGCACGTCCGACTTGAAGACCGTGGACAGGGCCGAGGTCAGATCATCCGCGCCGTCCAGCTGGCCGTTCGCGTACAGGGGCAGTAGGACACCGTAGGAGGTGACCATGCCGATCAGCATCGCGATGCCGACCGTCATGCCGACCAGGTGGCCCACGCCGATCAGAGCGAGGGACAGAGAGGTGGAGATCATCGTGCCTGTCGAGCCGAACTTGAAGGCCGTGCCAACCTCGGAGGCCACAACCTTCATGTAGCCCAGAAGCGCCATCGCGGCCGAGGCCAGGGCGCCCCACGTGATGGCCAGGAGGCCACGCTTGTTGTCCTCGCCCGCGTCCTGGGCGTCGCCGACCTTCAGAATCTCGGCGCCTGCCACGCCCTCCGGGTAGGGCAGGTCCGAGCCGGTCACGAGCGCGCGGCGCAGGGGGATCGAGTACATGACGCCCAGCGCACCGCCGACCGCACACACGAACATGGTCTCCCAGTAGGGGAAGCCGCTCCACCAGCCGACAATCACGAGGCCGGGGAGAACGAAGATGACCGCCGACAGCGTGCCGGCCGCCGAAGCGATGGTCTGGACGATGTTGTTCTCCTGGACTGTGTGGTCGCCCCAGAAGCGCAGAACCGCCATCGAGATGACGGCTGCCGGGATCGACGTCGCAAACGTCAGGCCGACCTTCAGACCCAGGTAGACGTTCGCGGCCGTGAACAGCAGCGTAATAATTCCGCCGAGGATGATGCCGCGGAGGGTCAGTTCTTTGAGCGACGTTTGCTTCGTCGCGTTTGGCGCAGACACGAAAAATCCTTTCGCTGCCTTGAATAGATACCCTGCAAGAGTAGTGCATTTATGAGTGGGCGTGAATGGTATGCGGTTACTTAATCTCGTTTTCAACCGTTCTAAATGCCGAGGTCGTGCTCGTTGTGCGTGTTCCGTGTGAGCTTTCGGGGTTGTGGCCCTGCTCCCAGCCCGCCCGGTCGATTTGCGTGCGCAGGGGAGGGCGTAGTAGACTATCCGGGTAGGGTAGCGTGTCCGAGCGGCCGAAGGTGCAGCACTCGAAATGCTGTGTGGTGTCACAGCCACCCTGGGTTCAAATCCCAGCGCTACCGCCACTGCCGCCCGGCCCCATTGGGGCCGGGCGGTTTTGTTATGCCTACGTGACGTGTTGTGCTGCCGCTGGTGTTCCGGGTGCCGGAAGCCCCGGCCGCCCGCGAGGCTAGGCGGCCTCACGTCGTTCGGCGCCGCGCCTCGAAGCCCGCCCGTGCCCTCCGGACCCTCCGGCGCCCTCCACACCAGTGGGGCTTGTCGCTGTGAGTGGTCAGCCTGGGGCCAGGCCTCGCCACCGCCCACCGGCACCGCGGCAGGTCCCTCCGGTGCCCTCCGGCGCCCTCCACACCAGTGGTGCCAGGTCTCTGATGTTGCTCGGTGCGTTGGCTTGTTGTTTGGCCAGGCCCCGCCGCCTCCTGTGGGCGTCACGGGGGTCTCGTGTGTTGAGTTTTTGGGGTGGTCTGGTGTGTGTTGTTACAAACGTCGTCAATCTGATGGCTTTTTGGCTGAAAATGGTCGTTACCGGTCAGTTCGCGCGATGACGTCCAGGAAGTCCCGTATGTGAGGGGGCGGAGTCGTCCCGGCCCAGATGGCGGTGAGCGGGCGGGTGATCTGGAGATTGTTGATCCGAACTCGCACGAGTCGGCCGGCGCGGGCGTCCTCGGACACGGCGAGGGAGCTCAACGCGCCGGGGGCTATGCCGGCCATAATCGCGCTGCGAACGCCGAGCGTGGTCGTCAGCACGGCTGCGGGCTCGGCTGCGAGGGGAAAGCCCGCCTCGGTGAGGGCGTTCTCGAGCGCTTGTCGGGTGCCGCTGCCGGTCTCGCGGAGCACCAACCCAGTGCCCGCCAGTTCACGGACGGACACCCGGCGGGTCTTCGCCCATCGGTGACCGTGCTGCACAACGACTTCGATGGTGTCGTAAGCGACGGTGACCGACCGGAGGCCGGCGGGAACGACAGGGGTCTCGACGAGCCCGAGGTCTGCGGTTCCCTCGCGTATGGCCTCGACGACCGTGCTGCTGTTGGCGGCTGTGACTTGAACGACCGGGCCGTCATTGCCGTGAGAGATGCGCCACCGGGCGATCCAATCCGGTAGGAGGTGTTCTGCGATCGTGAGGCTCGCGGCGATGCGCATCATCTTCCCGCGATCCGTGCGGAGCGAGTTGACAGCATCCGAGAACTCGTCGGCCGCTGTCAGCAGCGTTGTTCCCCAGCCAACAACCAGCTCGCCTGCCGGAGTCAGTCGGGAGCCCCGTGCGGAACGCACCAGCAGTCGCATGCGCAGATCTTTTTCCAGGTTCCGGATGCGCAGAGATATCGCCTGCTGACTCACGCCCAACTGCGCGCTTGCCGCCGACATGCTGCTTTCCTTCGCGACGAGCGCCAAGACTCGCAGTGCCTCCAAGTCCGGCTCGTAGTGCATCTTCCGCCTCCCAGCCACAAGCATAACTTGTATAGCGGACCGTATCTGCCTCTACTCGCGCAAGCGAGTCCCAGGAAATAATGGATGCATGACACAGACCCAGAACATTGCCACTGCCCGACCGGAACACACGCTGCTTGCCCGAGTCCGCGCGCTCCTGCCCGGGCTTGTCCTCTGCCTGGCCGCGGCCGGAGCATCGTACGGGGTCAGCCTGCTGCTGCCGGGAGTCAGCCCGCTCATTATCGCGATCGTGCTTGGCGTACTCCTGGCCAACGTCGTCCGGCTGCCAGCAGCGGCCTCCGACGGCATCGACTTCTCCGCGAAAAAGCTCCTGCGCGCCGGCATCGTCTTCCTCGGACTCCAGCTGGTACTGACCGACATCCTCGACCTCGGAGCCCCAATGCTGGTCGTCGTCGTGTGCATTGTCGCCGGCGGTCTGCTTGGCACCGTTCTCCTGGGGAGGCTGCTGCGGGTTCCATCCGGGCTCTCGCTGCTCATTGCCTGCGGATTCTCCATCTGCGGCGCGGCAGCCGTGGCGGGCGCGGCAGGGGTCACCGACCCGGACGACGAGGCCGAGGAAGACACCATCACCGCGGTCGCCCTCGTGGTGATCTTCGGAACGCTGATGATTCCCCTCGTCCCACTGCTCACGAACCTGCTTGGCCTGGACTCCGAGACGGCCGGGATGTGGGCCGGGGGTTCCATCCATGAAATCGCGCAAGTCGTCGCGGCCGGAGGCATCATCGGCGGCGGAGCGCTCACGGTCGCGGTCATCGTCAAACTCGCCCGAGTGCTGCTGCTCGCCCCGGTCGTGGCCATCCTCAGCATCCGGGAGCGCCGTCTCAGCCGTACGGCAGGCGAACCCAGTCAACAGAGGTCGAGTTCGAAGCTGCCGCCCATCGTCCCGCTGTTCATCATCGGGTTCATCGCCATGGTGCTCCTGCGTTCCTTTATCCCTCTGCCGGACTTCGTGCTGACGACCGGCGGGCTGCTGCAGACAGGGTTGCTGGCTGCAGCGATGTTCGGACTCGGCTGCGGCGTCAAGATTCGGAACCTCATCAAGGTGGGCCTCAAACCCTTCGCCCTGGCCGCGCTCTCCACCCTCCTCGTCGCCACCATCGCCTATTGCGGAGTCACCCTCGCCGGCTGAACATGGCTGGCACCAGGGCGTCACTACGCGCCGCAAACGGTGGTTTTTTGGCTTAGATTGACGACGTTTGTAATAGAAGTCCTCGCAAGGCTCTTCAAATTGCTCCGGTTTGACGACGTTTGTAACGCGGTTGCCCACCGGTCGCTCAGTCAGGCAGGCATGCCTCCTCCACATTCATGAAAGTCCTTGTTACGGCGAGACCTACACCCGATCGGGAGGATTCAACCCCTTCTGATCGGGTTGAGTCCTCCCGATGAGGTTGAATCTTCCGAACCTCTGCTCATTTCGACGTCAGTGGTGGGGGTTTGGCAGCATTAGAAGCTGGCTGTCGGCGTGTCGCCGGCGTGTCGGATCTCTAATGACGTCATTTCCCCGTTTGGTGGTGGTGAGGCTGCGACGTGGGTCGGTGTGCTCGCCAAAGTGCAGACCACCTCGGTGAAAAACGCTGAAAATCGGGGTGTTGTGGGCGAGGTGGTCTGTGTTTTGGGTACAACGGTGTCTGTCGCGGAGTGTTGTTTGTACGCGAACCTCTGACCATGCGCGTTGACCCCTTGGTGCGCACGTAAACCCCTAGACCTGCACGTGGGCGGGGCTGCCCACGCTCATCTCATCGGGTCCACGTGCGGGTTGTAGGGCCCAGGTGCAGGTCATCGGGCCCACGTGCGGGTGAGAGAGACCAGGTGTGAAATGGCGGGGCCGGACATGGCTTCAGGGCCCGCGTGCGTATAGGTGGGCCGATGCGCGGTCAGCCAGATGGCCCGGTGGTCTGAAACCGCCATCGCCTTTGCTCGCTTGTGCCTGTGTGGGTTTGAAACCACCGTCGCCTTTGTGGCGAAAAATGGGCGTTTTTGGTGCGTTTTTCGGGCGCAGAGGTGTCGTCGGTTTCAGCGGTGCCTTGTTTGGGGTGAGCAGTGGTGTCGTTGGTTTCATCGTCGCCATGTTTCTGCGCGCTGCGCGCGAAATTTGTCGCCTGCTCGGTCTGATTGAGTGCGAGCGCGATAAAGTTCGCCCCGCAAGCCCAATATGGACGAAAAACGCTGTTTTCAGGCGTGTTGGGCGAACTTTGTCGCGGAGCAGCAGTCGTGGGATCCCGCCGGGCGAGTTGTGTTGTGCCGCGGTCCTGGCAGCCGGTGTCTGTCGCATCTCCAGTGATGCGACGGAGGCGGGACCCCGAAGGATCCCGCCTCTCGTTGCGTGCGGTGGCCGCGCCGTCGGCGCAGGAAAGCCCGCGCTGGACCATCAGTGCCCGAGCCTCAGCTCGGTGACAACGGCCGCGGTCGCGTCAGGCGCGAACGCTCAGTTCTTCCACCAGCCCTTGACGGTGTCGACCGCGTGGGCGCCCAGGTCGGTCAGCGCGGAGTGGGCGTTTACCAGGCCGGAGGACAGGCGGGCGGCCTGGAAACGGGAGGCGACGTTCTCCCAGTTCACCAGGTTCCACCAGGCCTTGACGTAGTCGGCCTTGACGTTGAGGTAATCCAGGTAGAAGGCGTGCTCCCACATGTCGATCATGAGCAGCGGAACGGTTGCGACCGGGATGTTGCCCTGCTGGTCGGTCATCTGGTAGGTCACGAGGCGCTTGCCGACGGTGTCCCACGCGAGGACGGCCCAGCCGGAGCCCTGCAGGCCCAGGGCGGCGGCGGCGAACTGTGCCTGGAAGGACTCGAAGGAGCCGAAGAACTCGTCGATGGCGGCGCCGAGCTCACCCTCGGGGCGCGAGGCGCCCTCGCCGGTCATGTTGGTCCAGAAGATGGAGTGGTTGGTGTGACCGCCCAGGTTGAAGGCCAGGTTCTTCTCCCACAGGTTGATCGCGGCGAAGTCGCCGGACTCGCGGGCGGCGGCCAGCTTCTCGAGGGCGGCGTTCGCGCCGGCCACGTAGTTGGCGTGGTGCTTGGAGTGGTGTAGCTCCATGATGCGGCCGGAGATGTGGGGCTCGAGAGCGGCGTAATCGTAGGGAAGTTCGGGCAGGGTGTAGACGGTCATGATGCTCCTCCTGGGCGTCGTCGTTTGTCTGTTGACTCCAAGGGTAGTACTTAAGTCCCGCCTTGCGTAGGGGTTATGCGTCACCTTTCGCACAGTGCGATCAACGACGAGGCCGGGGCTGGGTCTCGCGACGACGCCCCGGCCTCGTGAAACGACAGACGATCAGACCTTCGTGCGCGCCCGACGCACGAGTGCGGAAGCGCCGACGACGATCCACGCGATGACGGCACCCAGGATGACGCCGAAGATGCCGGACAGGAGAGTCTCGACCAGCCAGGTCGCGAAACCGCCCGCGGCGGACACCGCATGTTCGGCGACTTCGAGGATGTGGTGGAAGACGGGCACGCCGACCTCGGCGAGGTTCTCGATGACCAGGTGGCCGCCGACCCAGAGCATCGCGACCGTGCCGACGACGCCGATCGTGTTGAAGACGTGCGGCATGATGCGCACGATCGTGCGGCCCACGTTGTCGACGGGGCCGGGGCGATTGTCCTCGGGATCCAGTGCGCCCTTGGCGAGGTGGAGGCCGAAGTCGTCCGCCTTCACGAGTAGGGCGACGAGGCCGTACACGAAGAACGTCATGAAGAACGCGACCGCGATGAGGACGGCGACGCGCATGACACCGGTTTCGTTGGACAGGCCGGCCATGGATACGAGCATGATTTCGGCGCTGAGGATCAAGTCGGTGCGGGTCGCGGAGGCGACGATGCCCTTCTCGAGTTCCTCTCCGGAGGTGGCGCCACCCTCGTCGTGCTCCTCGTGGTGGCCGGGCAGCCAGCCGAGCTTCTCGAGGACCTTCTCGCCGCCCTCGAAACACAGGTATGCACCGCCGACGATCAGCAGGAATGGGAGGACCTGCGGGGCCAGCCACGTCAGTAGGAGCGCGATCGGCAGGATGATGAACAGCTTGTTGATGAGGGAACCGCGCGCGATCTTGCCGATGATGGGCAGCTCGCGTGCCGGGCTCAGGCCCGACACATACTGGGGCGTCACCGTGGTGTCGTCGATGACGACGCCCACCGCCTTCGAGGAGGCCTTGACGGCGTTGGCCGCGACGTCGTCGATCGACGAGGCCGTGACCTTTGCGAGGGTCGCGATATCGTCGAGCAGCGCGACAAGTCCACCGGACATGGGTTTCCTCCTCTGAGAGGGGCGTGAGGCTCCTGGTTGGGTACCCGCGCATTGTACGCGTGGGGATAGGCTTGAGTCATGACGACTTCCGTACCCGTCCCCGCCCTCGACCGTAACCTGATTGGCTGCCTGCGCGCCGACGTGATCGCCTCGACGTGGACCGTTGAGAATCTTCAGACCTTGATCAGCGAGGGCGCGCTCTCCGCCCTCATGCGCGACTCGCGACTGCCCGCCCTTGTCGAGCTCGCGGGCGCGACCGACCCCGCTGCGGTCCTCACGCGCTTCTTCATCCTCGGCCTGCCTGAGCGCGCCTCGGCCCTGAACGAGGCCCTACCGACGCTGGGCGCGCACGGCCTGGAGTCCCTCGGCCTCGCGGCCACCATCGACGAGGCCGAGGCCGCCTCCGCGCTCGTCATGCCCCGTGCGGGCGGCGCGCCCAAGCGTGAACCCGAGGAGGAGCGGGAGGAGTCCTCGTCCCCGAAGACGACGAGCGTGCCGACGATGCGCGACCCCGACGAGGAGGCCCCCGAGCCCGAGGTCGAGGAAGATCCGTGGATGCGAGCCCTCTTTGACCTGCGCCCCCACGCTGCGACGCTGCCGGGTGGCGACCACGAGTGGTGGGTGGCCTCGGACCTGGCGGAGGTGCAGACCGGCAAGCCCCTGTCCGACGACCACGTGCTTGGCATCGGCGGCGCGACCCTGACGCTGCTGGAGATGACGGTGCGTGAGCAGGTTGATTCGGCTCTCGACGTGGGTTGCGGCTGTGGCATTCAGGCCCTCTACCTGGCCACGCACGCCGACCGCGTCGTCGCCACAGATCTGTCGTCGCGCGCGTGCGCGCTCACCCAGTTCAACGCCGCCCTCAACGAGGCTGTCATCGACGTGCGCGAGGGCTCCCTCTTCGAGCCCGTCGAGGGCGAAACCTTCGACCTCATCGTCACCAACCCGCCTTTCGTCATCACACCGGACTCGGTGCGTGGCGCGGCCGGCCTGCTCGAGTACCGCGACGGCGGCATGGACCGAGACAACCTGATCCGCGCGGTCCTGCGCGGCGCGCCCGCGTGCATGAACGCGGGCGGCACCCTGCAGATGCTCGCCAACTGGGAGATCCCCGCTGACCGCAACCCCGACACGCAGTGGTCGTGGCGCGTGGATTCGTGGCTCGACGGCCTGCCGGTGGACGCGTGGGTCGTCCAGCGCGACGTCCTCGACCCGGCGCGCTACGTGGACATGTGGATCCGCGACTCGGGCGGTCAGCTCTTGGCCCGCGCCGACTACGAGCGCGCCTTCACCTCGTGGCTGGCTGACTTCCGCCGCGTGGGTACGGGTGCGATCGGCATGGGCTTCGTGGCGCTGCGCAGGCTCGACGAGGCCGAGGCCGCTTCGGGTGGCAAGCGCGCCTACGACCTGTCCCTTGATGGGCACGCCCCTCGCGGGCGCGACGTGGCTTGGGCGCTGGCCTCCCTGCGCGCCCCGGAGCTGTGGGACACCGCGCTGACGCGCGCCTCGGACGTGCGCGAGGAGCGCCACTACGTGCCGGGAAGCCCCGACCCGGAGCTGCTCATCATGCACCAGGGTGGGGGACTGGGCCGTTCCGTGCCCGTCTCGTCGTCGGTGTCGGCGGTTGTGGGCGCTTCGGACGCCGAGCTGACGGTCGGGCAGATCGCGGCGGCCGTCGCGATGCTGACCGAGGCGGACGCCGACGACGTGCGGGCCGAGATTGAGGCGCCCCTGCGTGACCTGATCCGCTGGGGATTCCTGACGTACTGATTGTTGTTGTGTGCGCAGGCGCCGCGGCTGCGGGGGCAGTCGCGGTGCCTGGCGTCGAGGTTTTGTTACTTGTCTTTTGGGGTGGATTCAGCCGGGGCCTCGTGAATGCTACTGGCCGTAGTGGAAGCGGCAGGCAACGATTTCGACCGTATCTTCGGTGATGCGATAAACCAATCTGTTACGTCCGTCGATCCGGCGCGACCAAAAGCCGGTGTATTCGTAGCGGAGAGGCTCAGGCTTGCCGATGCCCTCGTTCCCGTTGCGCTGGATATCCGCAATGAGGGCGTTGATGCGCGTGAGGGTCTTGCGATCCTCGAACTGCCACCAGACGTAGTCGTTCCAGGCGTGTGGGGTCCACACGACTTTGAGCATCGTTAGTTCTCCTCATCAGGGATGTCGATGAGATCGTGCTCTTCGAGGTTGCCGTGTCGCAGCTGTGCGATCGATTCGCGCAGGTGGCGGGCGTTCGCGGGGGACTGCATGAGGTAGACGGTCTCCATGAGGGACTCGTACTCGTCGAGGGCCATGATGACGACGCTCTCGTGGCCCTGGCGGGTGATGACGATTTCCTCGCGGTCGTTGACGACCTGGTCGAGGACCTCGGCGTAGCGTGCGCGCGACTCGGTGTAGGTCATGATCTTCATGGGTGCTCCTCTGCTCGCCTATGTACAGAACATTGTACAGGATGTGAGTGTGTGTGTCTCCAGTCTGCTGGTGATGTGCGGGAGTACTGCCTCCGTGCGGGGGCCAGTTACTGCGGGAGTGCTGGCGCGGGGCCTGTATCGCGGCGTCCTTCACCAGGGAGGGAGCGGGCTGCGCGTTCTGGATAGGAACTGCTGATCTGGATAGGAACTGCTGATCTGGATATGAACTGCTGATCTGGATAGGTTATTTTCCTATCCAAAACGTCGTAAGCTATCCAGTTCGTGGTTTCCTATCCACTTTATTGCTGCGTTCGTACGCGACCGCACGTGGGCCCGATGATGTGCACGTGGGCCCGATGATGTGCGCGTGGGCCCGATGATGTGCGCGTGGGCCCGATGATGTGCGCGTGGGCCCGATGATGTGCGCGTGGGCAACGCCGCCCACGCGCAGGTCATGCGGTTTACGTGCGTGTCGAGGGGCTAATGCGCAGTCCTTAGTGGCCGCGGTGGCGAGCTTTCGCTTTCAGGCGGGCGATGCGGCGTTTCTCTTCAGCTTTCTCACGTTTCTTCTGCTTGGTCGTGGAAGCTCGTTCTCGTGCCATGCGTTTGCGTTCTGCTTGAATCGCTGCCTGTGATGCAGTGGAAGGAAGCGCACAGCGGGCGAGGCGGGACGCTTGGCGCTGTGCGCGCTTGGGGTTGTCGTGCGTCGCCTGGCGTTGGGCCATATCGGAAGCCCAAGCGGCCTCGTCGAGGCCGCACAGGAGAGCGTTAGCGTGAGCGAGAAGGAACTCGTAGAACTCCGCGTCTGAGGGCTGCGCGCCGAACACGATTCTAACGGCGCGAACACGGTCGGCCTCGTGGCGCTCAATGACACCGACCCAGAACTGACCATCGAAATATAGTGTGGACTCCGTCTTCATTACTCGTCTCCAGGTACACCAGGGTGGACCCGATGACGCTGGATTCTGCTCGGGGCAGCGACGGATGCGAGGCATCGCCCAGACTTCCTACTGGACTGTGCGGTTCGCGTATCAGGACTGACGACTCATTATACGTCCCGTGTTCCAGGGTGTTGCTACTGGACGATCGGCTTGCCGCCGATGGACATGGGGGCGGGGGTGCGGACTCCAACAGTTTGGTCAAGGCCCTGGTGGTGCTCGCGGGCGACTATGGCATGAGGGTGAGCGTGCCTGATGAGCTGCGCCCCAAGATGAAGGGATCGAGCGAGCTCGCCAAGGCGCTGCGGGCGCTCGACGCGCTGCCTGATGCTCCGACTGACCTCGCGCGCGAAGCGAGCGCTGCCCTCAGCGCTATCGTCTCTCGTCGAGCCGATGGAGGCGTCCCCACCAGCGGGTGATCAGCCACTCGTCGTGCGTTGAGATAACCAGGGTTCCCGTCCACCGCCGCAGGGCCTCCTCGAGGGACTCCAGGGCGTTCAGGTCCAGGTAGTTCGTGGGCTCGTCGATCACGAGGATCTGAGCGTCGGCCCGCGCCGCGAACGCTAGCTGTGCCCTGCGTTGGTTTCCCGCGGAGAGCTCACCGAGCGGCCGGTTCCACGCCGCCGGGGGAACGAATCCCTTCCCGGCTTCCCCGATGCCCAGGTGCCACGCGTCCTCGGGGATTAGGGGGTCGCCGGGCCGCGGGAGCACCTGGGGCACGAGGACGACCCCGGGGGTGGCGTCGATGCTTCCGTGCGCCCCGCTGGGGGCCCCGCGTGCGATCCACTCCAGCAGGGTGGTCTTGCCCGACCCGTTGGGCCCCGCGACGAGGAGGTGCTCGCCGTAGCACGCCTCGAAGGAGGTCGGCGCGAGGCGTCCCTCCACCGACGCGCCGCGGACGGCCAGGGCGATACCCATTGCGTGTGGGTGTGGTGGCGTCCCGCCCGTGGTGGTCCCGCTGGCGTGGGGGAAGGAGAACGCCGACTCGTCGTAGCGGGGCTTGGGGACTTCGCGTGCCGCGAGAACCGACAGCCTCCTGGAGTCGTCGTTGATGCGCCGCGTCGAGGTGGCCTGGGCGCGGTCGGCGTAGTACTTCTGCGCCATCCTCGTCTCGGTGCGGGGCTTGAAGCGCGCATGCCCCACCACCGCCGAATCCCGCTTGTGGGCAGCGAGTCGACGTTTCATTGCCTGCTGCTCCGCGTAGATGGCGACGTGCCGCGAGCGCGTGGCTGCCTTGTCGCGCAGGTAATCCGAGTAGGATCCGCCCACCCTGTACGCCCCGAAGCACGCGGGCTCTCCCTCGGCGACCGCCAGCGCCCGCCACGGCGTCGGATCCAGGTCGAGCAGTGCCGTTGCCGTGCGCTCAATGAAGGCCCGGTCGTGGCTTGTCATGAGCACCGGCCCCTGCCAGTCATCGATCGCACGCGTTAGGTACTCTCGCCCATCGGCGTCCAGGTGGTTCGTCGGCTCGTCCAGGATGAGGGCGTTCGGGCGCTCAACGAGGACGAGGGCTAGGCGCAGGCGTGCGCGCTGCCCAGGGGAGAGGGACGCGAGGGCACGGGAGCGGTCGACGCCGCCCAGGCCGAGGGCCTCCAGGGTCTGCTCGAGGCGCGTATCGATGGTCCACGCGTCCCGCGCGGTCATCGCCGCCAGGACGCGGTCGTACTCCGCCTCGTCGCGCGGGGAGGCGCCCCGGGCGAGGCGCTCGGTGAGGGCGTCGAAGCGCGCCGCCAGTCCACGGGTGTCCGACGTGGCGGCATCGATGAGCTGTGCGACGGTGCGGGACTCCCTGTCCCCCGCGAGCGGAGGGCGGGACGCCAGAGGGACTCCCGGTGCTGACCGCGTGGCCGCGGGCCGAAGAATTGGGGGAACTAGCTGGGTCGCGGAGAGTGTTGGGCCGGCGATTGTTCCGGAGTCCGGCTGGAGTCGGCCCGCTGCGAGGGCCAGCAGCGTTGACTTGCCGATCCCGTTCGGGCCGACGACGACGAGGCGGTCGGTGGGCCCACACGTGAAGGAGACGTTGCCGAGAACGGGCGTAGCGCCATAGGAAAAGAAGACGCGGGAAAAGACAATCGTAGACATAACACACCTGGGGGAGGAGGGACGAGGGGCGCTATGTCAGGAGTCCATGGGCCCATTGTACCGGGAACGGCTCATTCGTGGGGCGGAGTCCGTCGGGAGGCCGCGAAGCCGCCGTCTCCCGGGGAGTCGTCATGGGTGTTTGCACTGGGAAGGGCGGGGAGGAGGCTCAAGCCTCCTCCCCGCCCCGTGAACATCAGTGAACTACTTCCACATGACTCCTTCGTCTGGTTGGGCGAGTGCTCCCGCGTTATCACCGCGCTGTTGGTGGCGTTACCTGGCTCCTTCGGTGGTCTGTGCGGGATTCCCGCCTCCCTCTTGTCTGACAACAGTTACTGTAGGATGCCAACCTTGGGGAATGGGCGAAGGAAGCCTGGAGAATCCTGGGATTTCGAGCCTTCACGGCTTGATGTATGTGGCCCCGTCCTTCGTCCACTCGCGGATCGCGGGGATGGCGGCGGGCACTTGCCCCAGCCACTCGGGCAGCGTGCCTTCGACGAACTCGTGGTTGGCCAGCGACCTGGCGCAGGCGAAGAAGTCCACGCCAGCGCGGGCCGCCGCCTCCATCTGCGCAGTCCAGTCGTTCGCGCCCTGGAGCGCGTAGACTCCAGTGCCGTTCACGATGACGACGATCCCGTGAGCCAGGCCGAGTTGCGTGAGGTTGCCGAGGTTCGACAGCGCCGCGGGCCAGCGGGCGACGTCAGAAACGTGAAGAATGTAGTCGTAGCTCATAGTGCTGTCTTCCGTGGGAATGACTGGCGCGAGTGGAGTCCCGTCGGGGTACGGGGGAAGGCTACCACGCGGCGATGGACGGCCGCTAGTGACCCCGGTGTCGTGCTTTTGCCTTCTCACGTTCGAGTCGGTACTTGGCATCTGTCGCCTCCCGTTTCTTCTGCTTGGCGTCCGCGGCTCGGCGCTGCGCCGAGCGCTCGCGGTCTGCGTGGATCGCCGCTTGCGAAGCGGTTGATGGGCGCCCCCGGTGGGCGAGGCGGGACGCTTCGCGCTGCGCGCGCTTGGGATTGGGGCGCTTGGTGCGGCGCTCGGCGTCGGCAGAAACAACGGCTGCCTCATCGAGCCGGCGTGTGAGCGCGTTGGCGTGGGCGAGGAAAAACTCATACAGTTCCGCGTCCGAGGGCTGTGTGCCAAACACGATCCGAATCGCCCGGACGCGGCCCGCCTCGTGGCGCTCGATGACGACCACCCAAAAGCGGCCGTCGAAATACAGTGTGGACTCCGTCTTCATCATGTGTCTCCAGGTGCACCAAAGTGGACCTGATGACGCCGGATTCTGCGTTGGGCAGCGACGGATGTGGGGCATCGTCCAGACTTCCTACTGGACCGTGCGATTCGCGTACCAGGACTGACGCTTCATTGTACGTCTGGTTTCCCCAGATCTGGCACTTCGTGGCCGCAGGAGAATACGGACGAGGGGTGAGCGTGCGTTAGTTGACGATCGCCTTGCCGCCGATGGACATGGGGGCGCGGGTGCGGGCCTGTGCATCGAGGTCCTTCTCCCACGCGGAGGCGTCCTCCCAGTTGCTGGAGGACAGCAGGTGCAGAGCGCCCATCTCGCGTAGCGCGTCGAGGAGGATGAAGTGCGGGGCGGGGTAGGGGGCGTTCCACGGGATCGCGGTCCACAGGCCGTTCTTGCCGACGAGGAACTCGCCGCGATTGCGGTCGTGTAGATCGTTGTTCGCGGTCTGCGCGTCGCCCTCAGCGGCCCACAGCCAGCGGGTGATGCGGAAAGCCTCCCACGTCTCCTCCCACGAGGAGTAGGAGAACTGCAGAGCCCGGTTGATGATCGCGAGAGTGTCCCAGGCCTCGTCCTCGCTCAGCCATCCGAGGCCGGCGCCCGCGCGCGTCAGATTCGCGGCACGAATGAGGTCCCACGCGGCGAAATCCAGGGACTGGATGCCGCGGTCATTGTCCAGGAAACGACGGATGCGCCAGCGGCGCTCCCAGTCCTCCATTGACGAGTCGGCGGTTTTACTCAGGCGGGCGATCTCGGTGTCCGCCCAGCTGGGCCTCGCGCAGCGCTCGCGCAGGGCAGCGAAATCCTCGCGGTGTCCGGCGCGCAGCAGCGAATAAATCTGGCGGATCAGGCTCTCGCGGTTGGTGATACCCCAGTCGCGGTCGAGCATGCCCTTCATTCCGGCGGGATCCGACAGCTTCAGCTGGTTAACGACCTCGTCGTTGCACAGCGAGTACACCATGGCCGGGGCCAGCAGGCGAGCCTGCGGATCGGTGGCCATGTCCTCGCGCTTGCCACGCAGCTTCGGGGTGTGGTGCTCGTTGAGCTTGTTCCACTCGCCTTCCTTGCCTGCCTTGCGCACGTCGCGCGGCGCGGGGACGGCGCCCTTTGAGCGGGCAGCAGCCTGCTTGAACTTCTGCGCCGCGAGGACAACGATGACGCAGCCGATCGCGAACCAGATCGGGAACGGAATGTCGGAGAGGAAATTCTGGAGCACAGACTGATTGTGCCCGATGGAAAGCAGATCACACAATTCAGGGGCGCTCGTGCGTGAGACAGGGGACGAGGCTGGGGCTTCCCCCTATTTAATAGGTATCGTCGCGTGCGCCCCCCGATGCGTCGCCCGGGCGCGCCCGCGCGCGAGAATCCGCCACGGCCTCGTGAATGTCAAACCCGAGCGGCGTGAGACGCGCGGAAGCGCTCCCGGTACCCAGATGTGGGTGGGACGCGGTAAGGTCCATCCCAGATGCCTCGCTGGGTGAACCGCGAGCGAGGGTGCTACAAATACTGGGGAAGCGACGGAAGGGACCGGCAATGTCAGCGACGAAGCTCGTGATCGTGGAGTCTCCTGCGAAGGCAGCCACCATCGAGGGATACCTGGGTCCCGACTACCACGTGACCGCCTCCATCGGCCACATCCGCGACCTCCCGCAGCCCTCCGAGCTGCCCAAGGACATGAAGAAGGGGCCCTTCGGCCGCTTCGCCGTCAACGTGGATGACGGTTTCGCGCCGTACTACGTGGTGAACCCGGACAAGAAGAAAAAGGTCACCGAACTCAAGAAGCTCCTCAAGGAGTGCGACGAACTTTATCTGGCAACTGATGAGGACCGCGAGGGCGAGGCCATCGCGTGGCACCTCCTGCAGGTCTTGAAGCCGAAGGTTCCCGTGCGCCGCATGGTGTTCCACGAAATCACGAAGGAAGCGATCCAGCGCGCGCTGGAGAACACGCGCGACCTGGATACGGCCCTCGTGGACGCGCAGGAGACCCGCCGTATCCTTGACCGCCTCTATGGCTACGAGGTCTCGCCCCTCCTGTGGCGCAAGATCCGCCCGTCCCTGTCCGCCGGCCGCGTGCAGTCGGTGGCCACGCGCCTCGTGGTCGCCAGGGAACGTGAGCGCATGGCGCACGTGAGCGCCCAGTACTGGTCGATCGACACGGCGTTCACGTCGGCAGGCCAGGCCTTCGGCGCGCGCGTCTCCTCCGTGGATGGCCATTCGATCGCGACCGGTTCCGACTTCAGTGAGAAGGGCGAGCTGAGCGCGAAGGCGCTCAAGGCCGGCGTCCTCCACCTGGACGAGGCCACGGCCCGCGCGTACGCGCAGGCGCTGTCCGACGCCCCGGCCTCGGTCATCGACTCGGTGACCCGCAAGCCCTACCGTCGCCGCCCGGCCGCCCCCTTCACGACGTCGACCCTCCAGCAGGAGGCCTCGCGCAAGCTGCACTGGAACGCGTCCTCGACGATGCGCACCGCCCAGTCCCTGTACGAGTCCGGTTACATCACCTACATGCGTACCGACTCCACGGCGCTGTCCAGCCAGGCGATCCACGCCGCCCGCGAGCAGGCCACCCAGCTATATGGGGCCGAGGCCGTGGCCGAGTCTCCGCGCCTGTACGGCACCACCTCGAAGGGTGCACAGGAGGCGCACGAGGCGATCCGTCCCGCCGGCGATCATTTCCGCACGCCGGGCGAGGTGGCCGGTTCCCTGTCGAAGCAGCAGCTGGCCCTGTACGACCTGATTTGGAAGCGCACGGTTGCCTCGCAGATGGCTGACGCCCTCGGCTACACGGCGACGATCCGCGTGCTCACCGGCATCGAGGTTGACGGTAAGCGCCACGACGTGCTGTCCTCGGCCTCGGGCACGGTCATCACCTCCCCGGGCTTCCGCCTGGCCTACCAGGAGGGCCGTGACCAGGGGCGTTACGACGCGGAAAAGAACGACGCGGAGAAGACCCTGCCGGACGTCGCCGAGGGTGATCCCGCGACGCTGACCGAGGCCACCCCCGACGGCCACGAGACCCAGCCCCCGGGCCGCTACACGGAGGCCACGCTGGTCAAGACCATGGAGGAGCTCGGCATCGGCCGTCCCTCCACCTACGCGGCTACCATCCAGACGATCGGTGACCGCGGATACGTGACGCACCGCGGCCAGTACCTGGTGCCCACGTGGCTGGCGTTCTCCGTAACGCGCCTGCTCGAGGAGAACCTGGCGAACCTGGTCGACTACGACTTCACGGCCTCGATGGAGGGCGACCTGGACCGTATCGCCGCGGGCGAGGAGAACGGCACAGAGTTCCTGACCAGCTTCTTCTTCGGCCCCGACGGCACGGGCGAGAACGGCGGTCTGCGCCACGACGTCGCCTCCCTGGGTGACGACATCGACGCGCGCGCCGTCAACTCGATCGACCTGGGCCGCGGCGTGACACTGCGCGTGGGACGCTACGGCCCCTACATGGAAAAGGCCGACGGGACGCGCGCGAACGTGCCGCCGGAGGTCGCTCCCGACGAACTGACGGATGAGCTGGTGGACCAGCTCTTCTCCCGCGCCGCCGACGACGGCCGCGAGCTGGGCGTTGACCCCGCGACCGGTCACACGATCATCGTCAAGGACGGCCGCTACGGCCCCTACGTCACCGAGGTCCTGCCCGAGGCAGCCGAGGGCGGCGAGGAAGGCGCGAAGAAGACGAAGAAGGCGGCCGCCAAGCCTCGCACCGCCTCGCTGTTCAAGACCATGGACATCGCCACCGTCACCCTTGAGGATGCCCTGGCGCTGCTGTCCCTGCCGCGCGAGGTGGGCACGGACCCGGCCTCGGGCGAGGTCATCACCGCGCAGAATGGCCGCTACGGCCCCTACCTGAAGAAGGGCACGGACTCGCGCACACTGGCCTCCGAGGACCAGCTGCTGACCATCACCCTGGACGAGGCCCTGGCCATCTACGCCCAGCCCAAGACCCGCGGCCGCGGCACAGCCCGCCCGCCGCTGCGCGAGTTCGGCGAGGATCCGATCTCGGGCAAGAAGGTCACCGTCAAGGATGGCCGCTTCGGCCCCTACGTGACGGACGGCGAGACCAACGTGACGGTGCCGCGCGCCGAGACGGTGGAGGATCTGACGGCCGAGCGCGCCTACGAGCTCCTCGCCGATAAGCGCGCCAAGGGCCCCGCCCCCAAGCGCACGCGCAAGACGGCCGCGAAGAAGACGACGACCAAGAAGACCACCGCGAAGAAGACCACCGCGAAGAAGACGGCCACCAAGAAGGCCGCGACGAAGAAGGACAGCTGATGGCAGCGCGAGGAGTGTTCATCACCTTCGAGGGTGGCGACGGCTCGGGGAAGTCCACGCAGATCCAGTCGGTGCGCGACTGGTTCGAGAGCCGGGGCCGCGAGGTCATCGTCACCCGCGAGCCGGGCGGCACCGAGCTGGGCACAGAGATCCGACGCCTCGTGCAAAACGGTCCCGAGGACGTGGACGCGCGCACGGAGGCCCTCCTGTACGCCGCCGACCGCGCCTACCACGTCGCCACGGTTATTGCCCCCGCCCTCGAGCGCGGTGCGGTCGTGCTGGCGGACCGCTACATCGACTCCTCCCTGGCCTATCAGGGCGCGGCCCGCTCCCTCGGCGTTGACGAGATCGGGTCTCTGTCCGCCTGGGCGACCCGCGGCCTCTACCCGTCCCTGACCTTCCTCCTGGACCTGCCCCCGGAGGTCGGCGCGCGCCGCCGCACCGACGCCCCGGACCGCATGGAGCGCGAGTCCATGGACTTTCACGAGCGCGTGCGCCACGAGTACCTGCGCCTTGCGGACGCCGAGCCCGACCGCATCGTCGTCATCGACGCGGTGGGCACGGTCGACGAGGTGTTCTCCGAGATTCGCGGCGTCCTCGTCGAACGCTTTGAGGGGGGTTCCGTCACGATCGACGAGGCCGACGATGCCCCCCTGTCCGCGCAGGAGGCCCCGGCCTCTTCAGAGCTTCCCGCATCCGCCGAGGCCGCAGACAAGCCGCGCGAAAAGAGCACGGACAAGGGCAGCGCCCGCAAGCCCGCCACCATGGTGGGAGCCCTGGGCGAATCCCAGGGCGCGCTCTGGGATGAATGATGAGTGTCTGGTCCTCGCTCGTCGGACAGGACGCGGCGGTCGCTAAGCTCGGCGAGGCCGCGGTGTCCGCCCGCGCTATCGTCGCCTCCCGAGGCGGCGCACGGGCCTCCGACGACGCGCGTTCTATGAGCCACGCCTGGCTCATCACCGGCCCTCCCGGGTCGGGCCGCTCCGTCGCAGCCCGCGCCTTCGCGGCCGCCCTGCAGTGCACGGGCGAGACCGTGGGGTGTGGTCAGTGCGCGGGATGTCGCACGACGATGGGCCGCACGAACGCCGACGTCGTCTTCGCGGCCACCGAGACCTCGATCATTAACGTGGAGACCGCGCGTTCCCTCGTGCTGCAGGCCCAGTCCTCGCCCTCCCAGGGGCTGTGGCGCGTCATCGTCGTCGAGGACGCGGACCGCCTGGGCGAATCCGGCGCGAACGCCCTGCTCAAGGCCATAGAGGAGCCGCCCGAGCACACCGTGTGGCTGCTGTGCGCCCCCAGCCCCGAGGACATGATCGCCACGATCCGCTCGCGCTGCCGCCACCTCGGCCTGCGTATCCCCACCGCCAGTGCGGTCGCAGACCTGCTCGTGCGCGAAGGCGTCGCCACCCCCGATGTCGCCCTGGAGGCCGCGCGTGCCGCCCAGTCGCACATCGGCCTGGCCCGAGCGCTCGCTCGCGATCCCCAGATGCGCGAACGCCGCCGAGCCATCATCACCGCGCCCGCCTCGGTGCGCAGCGTCGGCGAGGCCGTCATGGCAGCCGACCGCCTCCTCGAGACCGCGAAAGCCCAAGCCGACGCGCAGGTCAGCGAACGAAATGCCCGCGAAAAGGCCGAACTGATGCGACAGCTGGGCATGGACGAGGGCGAGAGCGCCACCAAGGCCTCGCGCACGATGATCCGCCAGCTCGAGGAGGACCAAAAGCGCCGCTCCAAGCGTGCCCTCACCGACGCGATTGACCGCGCCCTCATCGACCTGCTCGCGATCTACCGCGACGTCCTCATGGTCCAGGTGGGCGGGGATGGCGAACTCATCAACACGGATCTGTCCGACCTGGTACACCAGATCGCGCTGGACTCCACGCCCCGTCAGACACTCGCGCGAGTCGACCACATCGAGACCGCGCGCAAGCGCCTCGTGTCAAACGGCAACCCCCTGCTGGTCCTGGAAGACATGGCGATTTCGCTGCGCCCCCAAGCCTGAAAACTGACCCGGCGTTTCTCCGTTACAATCGGGGCCATGAAGACACGCTCCATTGCGGCCTGCGCCGTCGCAGTCCTCGCCGTCGTCGCGATCGTCCTGACCGTCGTCGGCTACTACGGAACCCAACGCAGGGGACCGGCCCCCTCGACGACGGCCTCGGCCACGTCCGCGCCGATCCCCGTGTCCGCGGGGTCCGTGCAGGCCTACTACGATCAGGCGATCGAGTGGGGCGTGTGCGCTGACGGCACCTTCGACACGTTCCAGGGCGTGAACTCCTCGGACGCCAGCGAGTACCAGTGCGCCTTCCTGAAGGCGCCGCTGGACTGGGAGAACCCCGACGGAGACCAGATCACGCTCGCGCTCGCGATCCACCGCTCCGGAGCGAAGGAAGCTCCTGCCCTATTCATCAACCCGGGTGGCCCCGGCGGCGCCGTCGTCTCCTCCCTGCCGTACTACGCGACGCAGGGAATCGGCGAGGCCGTGGTCAACGCCTACGACATCGTGGCCCTCGACCCGCGTGGCGTCGGCGACTCGACCCCCGTGTTCTGCACGACCGACGCCGAGCGCGACGAGCGTAACGCCGGAGAGGACGAGGACGGCACCCCCGGCGACGAGTCCCCGCAGTCCGCGGTCGCCTCGGCCCGTGAGGATGCCCAAGAGGTCGCCGCGGGGTGCCGCGAACACTCTGGCACCCTGTACGAGCACATCGACACCGTGAGCGCTGCCCGTGACTTCGACATGGTGCGCGCGGTCCTCGGTCAGGAGAAGCTCAACCTCCTCGGATACTCCTACGGCACCTTCCTCGGCGCCACCTACGCGGGCCTCTTCCCTGAGCGTGTCGGCCGCTTCGTCCTCGACGGCGCCTTGGACCCCACGCTTAGCGTCAACGAGGTCTCCGCCCTCCAGATGCGAGGCCTCGACGCCTCACTCCAGCACTGGATCTCCGACTGCGCCACCCAGGCCACCTGCCCGATGGGACGCAACCTCCAGGAAGGCATCGAGACCGTGCGCTCGTTCCTCGATTCCCTTGAGGACAACCCGATGCGCACGAACGACCCGAACCGTCCGCTCACCGAAAACCTTGCAGTCACCGCCCTGACCGGTGCCATGTACAACACGCAGTGGTGGCCTCAGCTCACCCAGGCCTTCGGGATGGCGTGGCAGAAGAACGACGGCAGTGGTCTGCTCGCCATCGCTGACACGCTGAACTCGCGCAACCCCGACGGCACCTACCAGGACAATTCCTTTGACGCGATCAACGCGATCAACAACCTCGACTACTCGCCCGAAGGCACCATCGAGCAGTGGGCCGCACAGGTGGAGACACTCAAGGACGAACTGCCGATCCTCGGCAAGTACGTCGGCTACCCGTCGGCAAGCCTTGAGGGCTGGCCCACGAAGCACGCGCCCCGCTCGCGCATCACCGCACAGGGAGCCGATCCCATCGTCGTCATCGGCACGACCCACGACCCGGCGACCCCCTACTCGATGGCACAGGGCCTGTCGGGACAGCTCGCCAGCGGCGTCCTCGTCACCGTCGAAGGCTGGAACCACACCGCCTACCGCCGCGGCGCCAACCAGTGCGTCACGCGTGCCGTCGAAGACTACTTCGTGAAGGGAATCGTGCCCACCGACGGCCTCATGTGCCAGTAGGGACGTGACTCACGACATCCTGCTGTGGGGTGTCCTGGTTTGCGTTCGGCGCGATTCGTCCAGTAGAGTTGTGCCGTTGCCTGCACGCCCCGGAAACGGTGGAACGGCAGGCGCGGCCGCCTTAGCTCAGTCGGCAGAGCGATTCACTCGTAATGAATAGGTCGTGGGTTCGATTCCCACAGGCGGCTCAGATACGCCCACCCGGTTCCGGGTGGGCGTTTTTGTATGCGTTGACGGGCCGGGCTGCTTTGTGCGCCCGTGGGCGGCGGCCCGCCCGCGAGATCGCCACACGCGAGCCTGCGGCTCGGAGTGGTCGATCTCGAAGCCCGGCCAGGCCCCGCCGCCGCCCACAGGCGCCGCAGCCAGGCCCTCCGGACCCTCCGGCGTCCTCCACACCAGTGGGGCTGGGTCGCTGTTATCTGGTTCGGCGCGTCGTCTCGAAACCCAGCCAGGCCCCGTCGCCGCCCGCGGCACTGCGGCCAGGACCTGTCGACCAGGCGGCTCGGTTGTCTGAAACCCATGTCGCCTTTGCTCGTGCGTGTTTGCGTGGGTTTGAAACCGCCATCGCCTTTGCAGGTGAGAAACGGGTGTTTTTGGTGCGTTTTTCGGCTGCAGTGGTGATGCCGGTTTCAGCGGTTCCTTGTTGGGGGTGAGCAGTGGTGTTGTTGGTTTCAATGCCTCCGCGTTGTCGCGCCGTGTGCGCGAAAAAGTTCGCCCTGCTTGGTCTGATGGTGGGCGTGAGCGCGACAAAGTTCACCCTGCGCACGAAAAATGGCACAAAATTGGCGTTTTGTGGAGTGCTGGGCGAACTTTTTCGCGGAAATGCTGCTGGAGGGGCGGTGTTGGGCGAGTTTTTTCGCGCCAACCGGTGCCGTGCCCAGGTCCTGTAGGCGATGCGGCGCACTTCAGGCGGCTGCGATGGGGGTTTTGCGCCATGCGAACCCCTCTAACGGCGTGTCGCCGGTGTGTCGGACCTTTGGATGGCGTCATTCCCCCCGATTGGTGGCGGTGAGCTCGCAGTTTGCGGGGGTGTCGTGGCCAAACTGCAGACCCATTGGGTGAAAAGAACCCAAAACCGACTGCTGTGGCTGAATGGGTCTGCGATTTGGCGGAATCGATCGCTGTCGTGGTGCGCTGTTCGCGCGTAAACCCGCTATTGCGAGTGTTAACCCGTTATTTGGAGTGTGGGCGGGGCTGCCTAAGTTCGCATTAGCGGGTTAACGTGCGGGTTAGAGGGCCAACGTGCGCATTAGCGGGTTCACGTGCGCGTTGAAGGGTTAGTGTGGCCGTTGCTAGGGTCTTGGCCGCCACTCGTTGGATGTGCGTGCGCGCGGGAAGCGTACCGACCGGGGCAGGGCTTCAGCGGTGCTTCAATTCCGCCGTTCCTCTTGAGGCCCTACAACCTCATGAGGACTCGCGACCTTAGCGGGTCTCACGACTGGAGTGCTCCCAGGCATGTGTGGGAGGCAACCGTGGCCTCGGGTAAGATTGGTTAGGCGAACCTGGGTCGAAAAATGAAAACGTCAATGATCTTAAAACGCTGAAATCCGAGGATTATTCCCTCGCAACAACGAGATAGTGAAACATTTGACTAAAGGGCTGTTAGCACTAGAAATCCTGGGACCAAAGGGCCAAGATTGATGTGTCTGAAGGGCATGGCCCCACAAGGGTGAGCCCCGTACCGAATACACATGCAGAGGAGAAACAACATGACCGTTGAGTCCACCGGCTTCAAGGCTTCCGACGTTCTCGCAGGCAACCTGCAGAAGGTCCTCACCGACGTGACCGCTCTGTCCCTCGTGGGCAAGCAGCTGCACTGGAACATCACCGGCGAGGGCTTCCGCTCGCTGCACCTCTACCTCGACGAGGTCGTGGATATCGCCCGCGAGGCCTCCGACGAGGTCGCCGAGCGCATGCGCGCCCTCCAGGTCGTCCCCAATGGCCTGCCCGAGGTCGTCGCCCAGCGCAACACCCTGCCGACCGTCCCCGAGACGATCATCAAGACCTCTGACGCCGAGGAGCTCGCCGTCGCCGTCATCAACGCGACCGTCGGCACCATGCGCGACGTGCACGAGAAGGTCGACGCCGAGGACTCCGCCTCCGCCGACATCCTCAACGACTACATCCGCCGCCTCGAGCAGCAGGCGTGGTTCATCCGTTCGCAGAACGGCCAGGCCTGAGCCTGACTCCTCCGTGAGGAGGGCGCGAGTCGCCTAGGCTCGCATCAAACAACGTGGGGTGCCCCGCCTGTTGCAGGCGGGGCACCCTTGTGCGTGGACGAGGGGCGCGTGCAAGCCGCTCAATCGGTGATCCAGGGAGGTGACACCGCGTCAGCGACACGGGGGAACGTGAACATTAGGCTGGTGGCGTGACGAACTCCCAGGACACAGCAGCCACCACTTCGGCGTCGAACCACGCGCAGCAGGGTGAGGTGCCGCCCGCCCTCGTCCTCGTCAACCTGGGGACGCCGACCGCCCCCGAGCCCGGCCCGGTACGCGCCTTCCTGCGTGAGTTCCTCTCCGACCGCCGCGTCATCGAGATGAGCCCGCTCCTGTGGAAGCCCATCTTGGAGGGCATCATCCTGCGAGTCCGGCCGCGCGAGGTCGCGGGCAAGTACCGCAGCATCTGGATGGACGAGGGCTCGCCCCTCATGCACTACACCCGCGAGCAGGCCCGCCTCCTCGGCGAGCGCCTGCCGGGCGTGCGCGTCGAGGTCGCGATGCGCTACGGCCAGCCCTCGATCGGCTCGGTCCTGGACCGCCTGCACGCCGAGGGAGTGCGCCGCGTGGCGATCCTGCCCGCCTACCCGCAGTACGCGGCCTCGACGGTGACGACGATCAACGACGCGGTCGCCCAGTGGATCGGCCGCAACCGCGACGGCTTCGAGCTGCGCCTGCACCGCTCCTTCCCCGCCGCCCCCGCGTACATAGAGGCGCTGGCGACCGCCCTCGAACGCCATTGGGAGCGAGTGGGACGCCCGAACTTCCTGACGGGGGACCGCATCGTCGTCTCCTTCCACTCGATCCCGGTCGCCATGGACGAGGCCGGGGACCCCTACCGCGCCGAGTGCCGTCATACGGTCGCCGCCCTCGAGTCGCGCCTGGGCCTGGCGATGGGGTCCCTGACGGCCACCTTCCAGTCCGTGTTCGGGCGAGCCGAGTGGCTGGGTCCGCAGACCATCGAGGAGATGGCCGAGCTGGGCGCCGCGAAGTGCCCGCGCGTGGACGTCATCTGCCCGGGCTTCATGGCGGATTGCCTGGAGACTCTCGAGGAGATCGACCAGCTCAACCGCGAGACCTTCGTCGAGGCCGGGGGAGGGGACTTCCACTATGTGCCGTGGGGCAATGACTCGGAGGGCGCGGTCGCGTCCCTGGAGGAGCAGGCGCGCATCGCCCTCGCCGGCTGGGTGTAGGCGCGCGCTGTCACAATTGACCGGCGGACGAAACCCTTCGGCATCGGTGGCCCCGGCCTCGTAGCGTGGAGGCATGAGCACGCCTGACTGTACGACCTTCGCAACGCTGGCCATCCACGCCGGGTTTGACCCGGACCCGATTACGGGCGACGTGGTGCCTCCGATTCACGTCGCTTCGACGTTCGTGCAGGATCGGCCCGGCGAGCTGCGAGAAGGCTACGAGTACGGGCGCTGCGGCAACCCGACGACCAACGCGTTCGCGGGCGCGCTCGCGGCCCTGGAGGGGGCGACGCACGGCTTTGCGTTCCCCTCGGGCATGAGCGCCGAGGACACGGTGATCCGCCTGCTGGCGCGCCCCGGCGACCACGTCGTGCATTCGACCGACGTGTACGGCGGCACCCACAAGCTCCTGAGCGTCATCAAGCCCGCTGAGGGCATCACCTCCGAGGCCGTGGACCTCACCGACCTGGCCGAGGCCGAGCGAGTGATTCGCGGGTCGCGCCCGCAGATCGTGTGGGTGGAGACGCCCTCGAACCCGTTCCTGCTGGTTACGGATATCGCCGCGATCGCGGCCCTCACGCACGAGGTGGGGGGCCTGCTGATCGTGGATAACACCTTCGCGACGCCGGTCCTGCAGCGCCCCCTCGAGCTAGGCGCGGACGTCGTCGTGCACTCGACGACCAAGTACGTGGGCGGCCACTCTGACGTGGTCGGCGGCGCCTTCATTCTGCGCGACGGCCTGGAGCTGCCCGCGCACGTCGAGCCCTTCTTTGGGGAGCGTGACGCCGCCGCCGAGGCCGTCAAGCTGCAGATGGCTCTCGGGCACGTGCCCTCCCCGCGCGACACGTACCTGGCCCATCGCGGCCTGAAGACCCTGGCCCTGCGGGTGGAGCGTCACTGTGAGAACGCGCAGAAGGTCGCCGAGTTCCTGGCCGCCCACCCGAAGGTCACCGCGGTCCACTATCCGGGGCTGGCCTCGGACCCGGGTTACGAGCTGGCTCAGCGTCAGAACCCGGCCGGCGTGGGAGGCGTGCTCTCCTTCCAGGTCGCCACCGAGGAGGCCGCGATCGAGCTGACGACGCGCACGCGCGTCTTTGCCCTGGCAGCGTCCCTGGGCGCGCCGGAGTCCCTCATCGAGCACCCGGCGATCATGACGCACTCGACGCGCGTGGGAGGCGTGGGCGGCGTGCCCGGCACGCTCCTGCGCCTTGCGGTCGGACTGGAGGACGCGAATGATCTGATCGCGGACCTGGATCAGGCGCTCGCGCAGATCTGAGGTTCCTCTCCTCGGGGACGAGGCCGGGGTTCCCCGGGCGGTGACGCGCGGTGAGGGGTGGGACCGGCGGCTCAGCGGACGCTGCGACCTACTGACGTGCGGTTGCTCAGCCAGGTCGCGGCCGCCGTCGCGCCGCCGACGGCGAGGACCGCAGGCACGAGGATCGTGGCGCCCTGGCCGGTAAACTCGATGACCAGGATGAGCCCCGTGAAGGGCGCCTTCATGGACGTGCCGAGGAATGCGGCCGCCCCGATGAACGCAAATGCGGCTATCTCGGATCCGGGCCAGGCGGCCGCCCACGGCAAGCCGATGACGGCCCCCAGTCCCGCGCCGAGTGCGACAGCGGGGGTCAGGACGCCGCCCCAGCCTCCCGCGCCGATCGTCAGGAACGTGGTGGCCGTCTTGGCGAGGAGGATCAACAGCGCGAACGCGAGTCCCGCGCCCGCCGCCCATGTCGCATCGAACTGTGTCTGTGCGCTGGCCTGCCCGTTGCCGAGCACTGATGGAATGCGGGTGGAGACCAGGCCGACGATGACGAACGCGAGCGGCAGGGTGATGAGGATGCGCCAGTCGCGCGGTCGGATCGCGCCGGTGCGTGCGACGGCCTCTTTGAATGCCCGCCCCGCGGCGCCGAGCACCGGCCCCATGAGCGCGCCGAAGACCGTCAGGGATAGCGATGGCGTGAGGGGCGGGACCGTGTAGAAGAAGGCCGGCCTCGTGAATCCTGTGGAGACGAGGACCGCGATCCCCGAGGTGATGAGCGCGGGGGCGACGGCACGCGCGGACAGGGAGACGAGGAGGATCTCGAGGGTGTAGATCGTGCCCGACAGGGGGATCGAGTACACGGCGGCTAGGCCTGCGCCCGCGCCGCACGCGACGATGATGCGCCGGTCCTCGGGGGTGAGGCCGAGGCAGTCGGCGGCGGCCGCGCTGAACGCGGCGGCCATCTCGCGTGGGGCGACCTCGCGCCCCACGGAGGCGCCGAGGCCGACGATGAGAACCTGGGTCAGGGCGTGCCAGGTGGCGCGCAGGGGAGGCATGGGGGTCCCACCCACGGCGCCGGACACCGAAGTGACGGCCGTGTTGCGGCGGAACAGCAGGAACCAGGACAGGGCGCCGACGACACCGGCGAGCGTCAAGATCCCGACGCGACGGGCGGGAGAAACCGCACTCACGGCTTCCAGGAGAGTGCCGCCGTGCATGTCCCAGGCGATCGCCTGGATCCAGTGGAGCAGATGGATGCACGCCAGGCCGACGAGGCCGGCGATGATCCCGGTGAGGAGTGTTGCGACCGCGAGGCGGCGCGTGCTCATGGACATGGCGTATCGGAGTCGAGGCGTTCGCTCACCCGCGTGAACAGGCCGGTGAGCATGTCGATCTCCTCCGGCGTGATGTCGTCGAGGAACAGGCGGCGGATGACATCGCGCTGGACCAGGGCGGCCTCGTCGAAGAGGGTCTTGCCGGCCGGCGTCAGGGAGACGAGGCCTCCGCGGCCGTCGCCTTCGCAGGGGCGGCGCTCGATGAGGCCTCGGGATTCGAGGCGCTTCATCGTGTGGGTGAGGCGCGAGCGTGAGAAGACGACCTGGTGGGCCAGGAGGGAGGGGCGTACGCCTTCCTCGCCGGCGCGGTCGGTCATGAGCAGTACAGAGTATTCGGGCATCGACAGACCGGCCTTGCACTTGAGGGCGGCTTCGATGCGCTCGGTGAGGCGAGCCGTTGTCGTGAAGTAGAGCTCCCAGGCCGCCGCTCGGGGGTGGTGTGCTCGGCTCACTGGATCTCCTCGTTCAATGCTTCCGGGTGAGGCCGAATCGGCCTCGGGCTGCCTACGAGTATAACTTTCAATTAGACCTAGGTATAAATCGGTGCAGCGCACGTCACGTTCTCAGAATGAATGATTGAATGATCTGAATTGTTTGAATTGCGCTACTCTAATTGCAGTGCAATACGCATCTGAACTCGTCAGAGAATGAATCCAAATACTTCGAGAGGAATGAATACATGAAAAAGACGAAGAAGATTGTCGAAATTGTCGACGACTTCGATGGCACCCCCGCCGATCAGACTGTCCGCTTCGCGTTTAATGGCGCGTCGTACGAAATTGATCTGAGCCGCGAGCATTTCGAGGAATTTGCCGAGGCCATTCAGCCCTACATTAAGGCTGGTCGCAAGGTGGGTTCGACCCGCCGCCGTGGCAACGCCGGCAACCCCACGCAGCGCCTGGAGAACGCGAAGATTCGCGCCTGGGCAAAGGAAGAGGGACTCGAGCTGTCCGACCGCGGTCGCATTCCCGCTCCGATCGTCGAGGCTTACCGCAAGGCTCGCGCCTGATTCACGACGCAATTGCGGGCGCACCGAAAGGTGCGCCCGCAATTCTTTGTACACAGGTGAGGGGTGGCACGCGTTGTGCGTGCCACCCCTCAGGTGCGTCGGATGTCAGTCCTTGGAGACGACGTTATTCGCGCCCGAGTCGCTGCCAACCTGAGGAGCCTTTCCGTCGTCGTACTGGACAGCGTTATTGGAGCCGGTGAAGGAGACCTTGTCGGCGGACTTCACCTCGACGGAATTCTGGGAGCCGTTGATCGTGATCTCGGAGACGGCCTCGCCCTCAATGTGGTTGTTCGAGCCGTTGACGACGACGGTCTTCGTGCCTGCGGGGATCTCGACGTGCGTGTTGGACTCGTTGACCGTGAAGGCGCCGGATGCGTCGGACTTACCGGAGTCGGTGGACGAATCGGTCTTGGTGTCCGTGCGCGGGTTGCTCGAGGCCTCGGGGGTGGACGAAGCCGCGGGGGCGGAGGAGTCGCCGCCGGAGACGTTGGCGGTCTGGGTGCAGCCGGTCAGGGCCACGGTGGCGACGGCCAGGGCGGCAGCGGCGGGAAGGAAGGACTTCAGGGACATGGTGTCTCCCTTTCGTATGTTGATCAGTTGGTCAAACGTCAATCAGAGTACTAGAAGGCGGGGATGAAGATCTCGACGCGGCGGTTGAGCGCACGGCCGGCCGGGTTGTCCGAACCATCGGCGTTCTCGTTGGGTGCGACGGGCTTCGACTCGCCGTAGCCGGTCGCATCCAGGATCGCGCTCACGCCGTCCTTCTTCAGCTCGGCGGACACGGCATCCGCGCGCTCCTGCGAGAGCTGGAGGTTGAAGGCCTCGTCCGAGATGGAATCGGTGTGGCCGTAGATGTGGGCGGTGGGAACCTTCGCGTTGTTGAGCACGCCCGCCAGGCTCTTCAGGGTCTGGGCGGCTTCGGGGCGGATGTCGGACTTGCCGAAGTCAAAGAGGACGCCGTCCTCCAGGGTGATGACCGTGCCGCAGGACTCGACGGGCTTGAGGGACTCGACGGCCGGGAACTTGCCGAGCTTGCCGACCTTCTCGACCTTCGGAGCATCGTTGATGGTCACGCCGTTGACGGTGGCCGTGCCGTTGCCGTTGTTCTGAATCGTCAGCTTCTCGTCCGAGTAGCTGCCCGTGCCGTCGCCGTTGTTGATGATCGTGACGGTGCCCTTGGAGAATTGGCCGGAGCCGTCACCGTTGTTGATGATCGACTCCATGGAGGTCGCGTTGGAGTAGTTGCCGCCGCCATTGCCGTCCAGGATGATGCTGGTCGTCGTCGTGGAGTAGGTGCCCGAACCGTCGGCCTCGACGGTGATGGTCACCATGGTGTCGGCGTTGGAGTAGGTGCCCGAGCCGTCGCCGCCGTAGATGATGGAGATGGGGCCCTCGGTGATGACGCCGGAGCCGGTGCCGTCGTTGACGACTGTGCCCTTATCGCTGGAGGAGACGGCGGAGCCGTCGCCGCCCAGGACCGTCGAGCCGGACACCAGGGACGTACCGTCGCACTTGGCGGGGGAGACCGTCACGCCCGGAACGGAGGCAAGGGATGAGGAGGCTGCCTGGACGACGGCCTTGTCTGCGTTCGAGGCGAACACGTCGATCGCGGGAACCGAGAAGAGCGGGATCGGGGGGATCTCGCCGGGGCGGTAACCCGGGACCGTCGGAACCGAGGCGGGTGTTGCGGACTGGGTGGGTGCAGCCGTGGTGGCCTCGGCGGTGGGCGCAGCCGCGGGAGTCTGAGGCTTCGAGGAGCCGCAGGCGCCCAGGGCGAGCGTGGTCGCAGCGACGAGAGCGGAGGCTGTCAGGGTGCGTCGTGTGATGATCATGAACCTAACCGTACGGGAAAATACGAGGGGTGCACATTGTTCTGGTAATCATGTAAAATCGCGGAATCTCAAGGAACTCAGGGGCATTCCGAGGGGCACTCAGGGGGTGATCAGGGTATGGCCGGGGTCTTTGTCCGCACAAGATAAGGGGGCCTCGTTCTGCGTCGTTGGAGGCGGGACCTCGTCCCCCTCGCGGTCCGGTGTCCAAGCTGTGGCGTGATCAACCCCACGGGATATATGAGGAGGGCTGGAACCTGTGGGACAATGGAGACATGAGCTACAAACTGGTGCTGCTCCGCCACGGCGAGAGCGAATGGAATGCAAAGAACCTCTTCACCGGTTGGGTGGATGTTCCGCTGTCGGACAAGGGCCGCGCGGAGGCTACCCACGGTGGCGAGCTCCTCAAGGAAGCGGGCGTGAAGCCCGACCTCCTGTTCACGTCGATGCTGCGTCGCGCCATCATGACCGCGAACCTCGCCCTCGACGCTGCCGATCGCCACTGGATCCCCGTTGAGCGCAACTGGCGCCTCAACGAGCGTCACTACGGTGCGCTCCAGGGCAAGAACAAGAAGGAAATCCGCGACGAGTATGGCGAGGAGCAGTTCATGCTGTGGCGCCGTTCCTTCGACGTGGCCCCGCCTGCCATCGAGGCCGGCTCGGAGTTCTCGCAGGACACCGACCCACGCTACGCCGGCGAGCCCGTCCCCATGAGCGAGTGCCTCAAGGACGTCATCGCGCGTCTGCTGCCCTACTGGGATGAGACCATCGTTCCCGCGATCAAGACCGGCAAGACCGTCATGATCGCCGCGCACGGCAACTCCCTGCGCGCCATCGTCAAGCACCTGGATGAGATCTCCGACGAGGACATCGCCGGCGTCAACATCCCCACCGGCATTCCGCTGGTGTACGAGCTCGACGAGGAAACCCTCAAGCCCATCAAGAAGGGCGGCACCTACCTGGATCCCGAGGCTGAGGCGAAGATCGCCGCGGTCGCCAACCAGGGCAAGTGAGCTGAGCGGAGCCCCGGCATCGTCTGAATGGACGAGGCCGGGGCTCCGTCATGCCCGGAAAACCGGGCTTTTTGGGTTGTGATACCCGTCCTTATGGCGCACGTTTGAACGTGAGCAGGGTCGCATGCTGGGATGAACTGCGGTCGTGCTTGAGGTTGGTTTGTGTCGATCCTTGTATGCGTGTAACGTTGAGCTTTCACACTGTATGGGTCGGTTTTGCTCGCCAGCTGGTAGAATAGTTGTGCTATCCACGCAAGCACTCAGGAGTCCATCCATGTCGTTTGAAATCGGTCAGACGGTCGTCTACCCGCACCACGGCGCAGCCACGATCGAAGAGGTCATGACGCGCACCATTCGTGGTGAGGAGCGGACGTACCTGAAGCTGCGTGTGAATCAGGGTGATCTTGAGATTCAGGTCCCCGCCGAAAACGTCGACATGGTTGGCGTCCGCGACATCGTCGACGAGGACGGCCTCGAAGAGGTCCTCTCCGTCCTGCGTGCCCCCTACATCGAGGAGCCCACCAACTGGTCGCGCCGCTTCAAGGCGAACCAGGAGAAGATCGCCACCGGCGACATCGTGAAGGTCGCCGAGGTCGTGCGTGACCTGACCCGCCGCGACGACCTGAAGAAGCTGTCCACGGGCGAGAAGCGCATGCTGACGAAGGCCCGCGGAATCCTCACCTCCGAGCTGGCCCTGGCGCGCAACATTGAAAAGTCCGCCGCCGCCGAGCGCCTCGACGCCGTCCTGGCTGAGGGTCGCATCGAAGTCGAAGAAGATGCCGTCGAAGAGTGAGTCCTGCGCGGTCCTGACGGCCGCCGGCTCCGGCTCTCGCCTCTGCTGCGAGGGGCCGAAAGCCCTCGTTGAACTCTCGGGTCGCCCCCTTGTCTGGTGGGCGGCCCGCGGCCTACGCGCCGGGGGAGTGGGGGCGATCGTCGTGACGGCCCCGGCCTCGTCCATCGAGGAATTTCGTAGCGCCCTGTCCGATATTGATGATCTGACCGTCGTCGCCGGCTCCGATCGCTCGCGTCAGGAGTCCGTGGCCCTCGGCCTGGCCGCGCTTGGCCGGTGCGAGGCGGACACGGTCGTCCTCGTGCACGACGCGGCGCGGCCCCTGACGCCCCCGCAGGTCACCGAGCGCGTCATCGACGCGGTTGCCGGCGGCGCGGGCGCGGTCATCCCCGTCCTGCCCGTCACCGACACCCTCAAGACCGTGGATGCCTCCGGCGTGGTCGTCGGCACGCCCCGCCGCTCCGACATGGTGGCCGTGCAGACCCCGCAGGGCTTCCGCTGGGACGTCCTCATTCGCGCGCACGAGGAGGGAGCCTCCCTGGGCGCGGACGAGGCCCGGGCGGCCACGGACGACGCCGGCCTCGTAGAGGCCATCGGCGGTTCCGTCCAGACCGTCGCGGGCGACGAACGCTCGATGAAGGTCACGCGCCCCCTCGACCTGGCGCTTGCGCAGATCCTGGTCGCCGAGGAGACGAGTGCCTAAAGGCCTGCCCGGTTGGCGTTGTCGGGTGCGCTCGTAGCTCGCGCCCCACCGCAGCCCGGGCGGTGATATGCGTCAGCGGGCCGTCAAGATCGCGCATGCCATCCTGGCTCCCTCTGAGGAAGCCAGCATTGTAAGCTTTTCCGGCCGATTGTTGAAGTAGGTGACCAGGCTGTCTACCCGCGAAAGCGGTATGGGGATTCCTGTCATGTCGAACTCCATGTCGCGGTTGGCTCCGTCGGCGGACACGTACATGAGCGGAAGCTAATCGCCGATGTCGGGAATTGGACTGAAGCCCTTAATGGTCGGATGGCGATCCCACGGAATACGTGTCGCGGACTTGTCGATGAGAGAACGGAACGCGACATCTTCAGGAGTGAATTCGATGATCGGGCCCTGATGGATGAGCCAGAGCCTGTGGGGTGAGGACATGAACATGAAATAGAACATCGTCGAGAACATGAGGCCCGTGATCAAGCTGAGGACAGCGCCGACGGCCGAGTGGGTCACCAGCACTTCGATGATGATCGCTATCGGAGCGCAGGCTATGCCGATGCCGAAGGCGATCTGTTTCACGCGAACGAGGGCAAGGGTGGGACGTATCGATATTCCCATACCCTCCACGTGCACGATCCATCTGTCGTATCGGCGGAGCATGTGAGTGACTGCGAGGAACGCAGATGCGATGCCTAAGAGCAAGCAGTAGACAGAGAAAAATAGCGCGATGCCGCCTGGAATATAGCCCGACAGTAAGAGGAAGATAACCGCGGTCACCGGGAAGAAGATGGCCGGGCGAACTAAGTTATTCGCCTTTGCATACTGCTTGTCGGCTTCCGAGGGGCTCACCAGCGTGCTGCGTGCCATCGTCTTCTCCTTCCAGGGTGACATACCAGCATATGACATGTGGTCAGGTCGCGCTGGTGGTTCCCCGGCCTCGTCGTGGGGATCCAACGAGAGCTCGGGGGTGGCCGCGTCTCAGGCGTCCGGGTCTTGTCCTCGCAGGAGCGCTCGCACCATGTCGACGCCGGTCTCGGTGCCGAGAACGCGCCGCCGCCGGGGGTTGGAGGCGAAATAGTCAATAAGTCGCTCGAAGGCGACGTAGGAGAGCCCTGGATCCTTGAGGCACAGCCACGTGACACCGTCCTCGCCATCCGAGGTCCAGTGGACGGCGGTCATGCCCTTGATAGTCTCCCCCACGCCGGTCACATCACTCCAGGCTGCCGTTTTGAGCCGAGGAAGAATGTCTTTCTCGGCGAAGGCGAAACCCGAGGGGACGAGAAGGAGCTTCTGTGCTTTGACGTCGCGCGGTTGTGGAAAATACAGATACGTGTGCTTCACGAGAAAGGAAACGATAAGGATGCAGGCCAAGAGTGACATAAGGAAACCATTCTTGGTGCTCGAGGAGAATGCGAGAGGAATGAGGGAAATCAAAACGCCGCTCACTCCCCATGTAAAGCCGGCGAGGCGCCTCTGAGAGAAGGTGGTGTCCCCGATGATCAGCAGCTCTGTGATCGTGCTTTCCCCCTGGCGCGTCGTGGTGTCAGTGACCCTCGGCGGGCGGCTGGGTGCGCGCGCATAGGCAACGGCGGCCGGAATGAAGGCGATGAGGAGGATAAAGACGATAGCGAGCCCGTAACGCAGGCCGAGGGCGGGGAAGCCGAGCGCGATGAGGGCAGCGAGGACGAGTGCTGCCGTGACTCCGACAGCATAGAAGCATGCGGGGACGATCCACGCTCGGCGCATGATGGCGTCGGCTTGTGCTGGGGTGAGAGGTCGGCGGATGAGGGTCAGGGGGAGCATGCGCCTAGCCTGCCGTCAGGATGTCGGTGACGAGCTGCGGTCCCTGCGGTGTTCCGAGCGTTGCTCGATCCTCAGGATGGGCGACAAAATGGTTGATGAGTCGCGCGAGTTGCCAGTAGCAGATGGGCATCCCCTTCATATCGAAAACGAGCGCATCCTCGGAGTCTCGGGTGGATACGTGCATTAACTGGTGTGGCTCATTGGCGACGATGAAAAGCTCGAATCCCTCAATCTGGGGGTTGCGATCCCAACGGATGCGTGTCGGGTTGTCGTGCAGGAGGGGGTGAATAGCCAGTTGCTCGGGGCCGAGCGTGATCAGCGGTGACCGGTGGATGCGTGAGGGGCGATACTCCGTCATCTTGAACATTGTGTATCCGAGGAACGAATAGGAAAATCCCAGGATTAGGCTCATAACAGAATTAGGCTGAATAAGGAACAAGAGAAGTGTGATGGGGCCGCAGCTCAAGAAGAAAACGGAGTTGATCGACGAAACGTAGAAGGGAAAAATAAAGGGGTAGAGGGCGATTCCTTCTGACTCGACGCGTATGAGGACTCCCCGGCGCTGTTGAAGGATCTCGGCGATGCCGAGTGTGAGGGATGAGAGGGCGAGGAGAATCGGCACTGCGACAAAAAGGAACGTGTAGGCGATTGGGAAAAAGCTGCGTATACAGAAAAAGAAAATTGCACAAATAGCGCAAACGGCGGTAATGAAGAAATTTGCACGTGCCTTGGATAGGCGTTCGTCCGCATCGGACACGCTACGTAAATTGTGGTGGTCTACCATGATCCTCCAAACATGTAGTAGGGAAGATGAGAGACAAATGCATCAGCTCTTTCACGATATTCAAGTGGAATCTCCTCGTAAAGAGTGTCACCTCCAGCTGCAGCGACGATACCTGCTGCGACGCCTGTTTAAGGAGGCGCTACATCGGGGTGTGTTAACGGACATCTCTGCCATGTAGACAGCATATGACATGTGGTCAGGTCGCGCTGGTGGTTCCCCGGCCTCGTCCCTGGGGCGGCCCGAGGAGTAAGTGAGCTACGAAACGTGGTAGTTTCACCCTGGACGCACACACGCCTCCGAGCACTCCCCATCGAAGGAGCCCGATCCCATGAGCACAACGCCCACCACCCCACACCGCGTGATCACGCGCCGAGTCGTCGACTGGGCGGCCTGGGACTGGGGCAGCGCCGCCTTCAACGCGGTCGCCACAACCTTCGTGTTTACGACCTACCTGACCAGCGACGGCGTCTTCACCGACGCGGGTACGGCTTCGACCTGGCTCAGCAACGGCATGACGATCGCGGGCATGTTCATCGCCCTGCTGGCCCCCATCACCGGCCAGCGCGCCGATCGACGAGGCCGGGGCGGAGTCTGGCTCGGATGGTTCACAGGCGCGGTCGTTGTCTGCATGCTCGCCATGTACTTCGTGCACCCCGAGTCGGTCCTCGGTCCCCAGGGTGCCCTCATGCTGGGTATTGCGCTGCTCGGCCTGGGTAACGTGTTCTTCGAGTTCGCCTCGGTGAACTACAACGCGATGCTCAACCACCTGGGCGAGAAGGAAGACCGCGGCAAGATCTCCGGCTTCGGCTGGGCAGCCGGCTACATCGGCGGCATCGTCCTGCTGCTCATCCTCTACGTCGGCCTCATCGGCGTCAACCTGCTGAACGTACCCACCGACGCGCACCTGAACATCCGCATCTCCATGGTGATCGCCGCCCTGTGGCTCGGCGGCTTCGCGATCCCCGTCATCCTCCACCCGCCGATGCCCAAGAAGGTCCAGACCGGCGGCGACAACGAGTCGATCATCGACTCCTACAAGCTCCTGTGGCGCACGGTGCGCACCCTCAAGAACGAGGCCCCGCACACCCTCTTCTTCCTCATCGCCTCCGCCGTCTTCCGCGACGGCCTCGCCGGCGTCTTCACCTTCGGTGCCGTCCTGGCTAAGACCGCCTTCGGCTTCAGCGCCAGCGAGGTGTTGATCTTCGCAATCGCCGCCAATGTTGTCGCAGGCCTGGCGACCGTCGCCTTCGGCTGGGTCGACGACAAGATCGGCCCGAAGAAGGTCATCATCCTGTCCCTGAGTGCGATGGTCGTCGCCGGCTTCGGCGTCTTCTTCCTGCACGCCCGCGGCCCCGCCGTGTTCTGGAGCCTCGGCCTGGTCCTCTGCGTCTTCGTCGGCCCCACGCAGTCCGCGTCGCGTTCCTTCCTGTCGCGCATCATCCCCGCCGGCCGCGAGGGCGAGGTCTTCGGCCTCTACGCGACGACCGGCCGCGCCGTGTCCTTCATGGCTCCCGCCATGTACAGCCTCTTCCTCATGCTCGGCAAGCGTATGACGCCCGCCGGCGAGGACTACACCTACTGGGGCGTCCTCGGCATCATGCTGATCCTCGGCGTCGGCCTGGCCCTCACGATCCCCGTGAAGGCAGACCGCGCGACCCTGGACCACATGGAGGGCTGAACGCCTCGCCTCAGACGAGGCGCGTCCCCGACGCATGCGAGTCCAATCTCGCCCGCCGCAGGGAGGCGCAGGCATCTCCGTCGTCGGTGCCGTGCGGCCCCGAGTGGGGGTACTACTCGGCACGCACCATGAGGGCGTTCGCCAGCGCGGCCACGCCCTCGCCTCGTCCCGTGAAACCCAGGTGATCCGAGGTCGTCGCTGACACGGTGACCGTGCCCCCGGCGATCTCGCTCATGACCGCGCAGGCCTCGGGCAGTCGTGCGGCCATACGAGGCCGGTTCCCCACGACCTGAACGGTCGCGTTGCCGAGCACCCAGCCGGCCTCGGCGGTCATGCGGCGAACCTCCTCAAGGAGCGCGCGCCCCGAAGCACCCGCCCACTCGGGGCGATCCACGCCGAACACGGTGCCGAGCTCGCCCAGGCCCGTCGCCAGCAGCATCGCGTCGCATAGGGCGTGCGCGGCCACGTCCGCGTCCGAATGCCCCTCGAGGGGCCGCTCGCCCGGCCACTCCAGGCACGCGACCATCAGAGGGCGCGGCGAGTCGGGGGCGGCGAACGCGTGGACGTCGACCGCTTGGCCGATGCGGAAACGCAGATCAGTCATGGAACCAGGGTAGCGTCACGAGGAAGTCGGCGTGAAGGCGATGAGACCCTCATCCGTCAGTCCGACCAGCAGGTCGTCGAATACCCACGTGTGATTCCGTGCCGACCTCAACTCGGTTGAGGTATGCGTCTTGTTGTTCGCCATGTCGAAGAAATAGACGGTCTGTTCCTTGTACCCGATGTTCAGAATGAACGCAGCGGTTCCGTCGGCGCTCGCACGAGCGTGCGTGGGGGAGAAGGAACAGGGCGGACGGGTGCTGGAAGAAACCCCCACCAACCCCTCCGCGGAGTATTTCGCAATGCCCCCCGAGGTGTGCACCATGAGGGTTTGGCACCTGTCGCCGGTCGCCTCCAGCATGCCCGTCGTCCATGGCGTCCTGCCCGAGTCGAAGAAAGCATCCCACTCACTCAGAGTCGGCATGCGGCCATCTTCTGCGGGGATAATGTACTTAAGGCTCGGCCCAAAAGTGCCCAGGGAATTGCCGGACATGTCGAATTCTTCGAGCAACGTGGCGTTCTTACGCACGATGAGGCCATCCGAGGCTGGATACAGAGCATTGTAGGAATAGGAACGGGCATTAGCTAAACGCCCCTCTTGTCCAAAGGTCGTCACAACACCCGTGTATACGTTGACGATCTGTGGGTTCCTGTAGTCATCGACGGGAACCAAGGCGGAAGCCTCCTCTCCGGTCCCAATCGTACGCGGCCCGTCCCACCGTGAGAGGGAGGAGTTACGGGACTGTTTTCCCGTAATGCTCTGCCACTGCTGTGTCCAGGAACCGGATTCCTGCTTCCACCCGGCGCAGGTTTCCATGCCGGAACAGGTCACCAGGATGTCGTCGACCATGGTGATCGGATGGCCGTCCTCCCACGGCGCCTGTGTCTGAATGCCAGTTGATTTCGAGATCAGGATATTCTCGACGGCGAGCCACTCGCCGATGGAGACGATGGAGAAATCTGTCCCCGAGTATGGGATCTGCATGGACCCGTCGTTGGATGTCCACAGCACGGCGGGCTCGGAGGAAGAGACGTCGATGGCTGCAAGAGAGATGGAATGGGAATGATGGTCCCGGGAGACCATGTAGAGTGTTGTGCCGTCGGCAAACAGGGTGGTTTCGGATGGCTTGTCAATGCCGGTGCGAGGTTCAGGAACGGTCCAGGCGACGCTCACGCCCGCTGCCCAGTCCGACGAGAGAATGTTCGTGTTCGTGGCCGAACCCTTGTAGCCCTGGGAGGCTACCGGCTTTGCGGTGGACTGTGGAATCGCTGTGATGAAACGCGGTAGCGCGAAAAGGAAAGCGATGACCGCGAGGCTCGTGGCGACGATGAGTGCTGCTTTCTTCCTCTGCAGTCGTATGTATGCCTGATGGCCCGCGATACGCTCGGGGTTGGTGCGCGTGCGCGGAGGGCGAGCGCCTTTTCGGGGTGCGCTCGCGGGGGCCGGCGAGGCACTGGTCGAAGCTGCGCGGTCTGCGGGCTGCTCGGTGGCGCTCTGCGTCTTCGGCTCGCTCCCGGGTGCGGGGGTGGAATCCGCGTCCGGGGGAGCCCAGCGAGAAGAATCGTTACTCATGAGTCCTCATTTAGGCCGAGGCCGGGGTGAAGGCGACAACCCCCTGCTTCGTCATGCCGATCACCAGGTCATCGTAGGCCCACGTGAGGCTATGAGCCCCGTTGAGATCCTTCGAGGTGTGTGCCTCCTTCGTGTTGGTGTTCGCGAAGTAGACGCGCTGGTTGGACGGAGAGCCGGCCTCGCTGATGAACAGCGCAGCCCCATCGGCGCTGGCTCGCACGTCGAGCGGCGAGAAGAGGCAGGGCTCCGAGTCGCTGATGGACACGTCCTTGACGCCGTACGCCGAGCGGGGCATGGCATCCGAGGACAGGATGAGGGTCGCCGTGGTGCACTTCGAGCCGGTCATCTCGATCGTTCCCGTCGCCCACGGGGCCTTCGAGTCCTTCAGGTACGAGCGGAGCTGATCGAGGCTCGGCGCGGGGCCGTCGCTCGTGGGGACCGCCCACATCCGCTCGTAATCGATGGTCTCGACGAGCTTGCCCGTCATGTCGTAGACGTCGGCCTTGTCGTAGTCGCTGACGTTGATGTATCCGTCGGAGGCGATGAGGAAACCGCGGCTCTCAAACTTCTTTGCCGGAGCATCGCCCCCGAGGGTGGTGACCGTGCCGGTGTGGATATTAATGATCTGGGGCGCGAAACCATCCTCGGCGGACAGCAGGAACGAGGCGTCCTCCCCGCTGCCCATCATCCGCGTCTTGTTGGGCGCCTCCAGAGCGAGGTCGCGCCCCTGTCGAGACGTGATGCTCTTCCACTGCTGTTTCCAGGAACCGGACTCCTGCTTCCAGCCGGCGCATGTCTCCATGCCGGAACAGGTCACCAGGATGTCATCGGCGGCGGCCATGGGAACATCGCCCGGCCACGGGGCCTGAGCGATCGCCCCGGTCTTCTTATCGATCACAACGTCGTTGTAGGCGAGCGAATCTCCGGCGGAAGCGAGCGTCTGCGCGTCACTCCGCTTCGTCACCGTCGCGTCCGAGCTCTCCTTCAGCCACAGCTTCTCGGGCTTCGCGCCCGAGATGTCGTATGCGGCGGCAACAGCATGGCCCTCACTGTCGCTCCTGGCGGCCACGTACAGGGTCGTGCCCTCCACGAGCAGAGACGGAGCGTCGTAGTCGTCGACGTAAGCGGAAAACTCGTCCAGGGTCCAGGCCACGTCCACGCCGTTGGCCCACGAACTCGCCAGAGTGCCCGTCAGGGTTCCCGACCCCGTGTAGCCCTGCCCGCGCGGACTCGGAGCAACCCGGGGCGCCTTGGTCGCGAAAAATATGACGCCGGCAACCATCGCGACGACCGTCAGCAAGGCGATCAGCGCAACGCGCCACCAGCGCAGCTTCTTGCCGTGCGGCGCGGGGGCCGGTGCGGGAACAGTCCCGGGCGCGGGGGCGCGGAACGCGTTCGGCGGGGGAAACGAAGATTTCGCGTACGTGATCGGCAGCGGTATCGAAGCGGCCGACGCGTCGGAGTCTGTCGGGGCTGGCCACTGGGAATCGTTGATGCTCACACCACGTTTCTACCACACGCCCCGGGGGAGCCTCCCCCGATCCCATGCCCCGGCCTCGTCCCACGCATGTGACGAGGAACGGGCGCCCTCGCAGGCCACGCCCCCTCTCCGATAGGATCGACCCGTGCGCTACATTTCGACCCGACGCGGCCCCAACACGCCCACCCGTTCCTTCAGTGACATCCTCCTGGAAGGCCTCGCCCCCGACGGCGGCCTCTACCTGCCCGAGGAATACCCGACGCTGTCGCAGTCCGACCTGGACGAGCTGCGCATCGTCCTGCGCGAGGACGGCTACGCGGCCATGGCCGCCGGCATCATCTCCCTCTTCGTCGATGACATCGGTACCGACGACCTGAGTGCGATCACGGCCCGCGCCTACCGCACCCCCGCTTTCTCCGACCCCCAGATCGTCCCCGTCGACGCCCTGGAGGGCGCCGACCTGCACCTCGCTCACCTCTCCAACGGCCCCACGGCCGCCTTCAAGGACATGGCGATGCAGCTCCTGGGCGAGCTCTTCGAATACGAGCTCACCCGCCGCGGCGACTGGCTGACCATCGTCGGCGCCACCTCCGGCGACACCGGCTCCTCCGCCGAATACGCGCTGCGCGGCCGACGTGGCCTCTCCGTCGTCATGCTCACGCCCGCCGGCCGCATGACCGCCTTCCAGCGAGCTCAAATGTTCTCCCTCCTCGACGAGAACATCGTCAACGTCGCCGTCGACGGCGTCTTCGACGACTGCCAGGACCTCGTCAAGGCCGTCAACATGGACGCCGACTTCAAGGCCACCTGGCACGTGGGCGCCGTCAACTCCATCAACTGGGCGCGCCTGCTTGCCCAGGTCTGCTACTACGTGGCCACCTGGCTGCGCGTCACCGAGGAAGGGGCCGACGCCTCGTCCACGGTCAGCGTCGTCGTGCCCTCGGGCAACTTCGGCAACGTGTGCGCCGCCCACATCGCCCGCCAGATGGGCGTGCCGCTCGGCACCCTCGTCGTCGCCACGAACGAGAACGACGTCCTCGACGAGTTCTTCCGCACCGGCGTCTACCGCCCCCGCTCCTCCGCGGACACGCTGGCCACCTCCAGCCCGTCCATGGACATCTCCAAGGCCTCGAACTTCGAGCGCTTCATCTTCGACCTGCTGGGCCGCGACGGTGACGCCACCCGCGCCCTCTTCGATGATGCCCTCGCGCGCGACGGCTACTTCGACCTGTCCGGCACACCCGAATTTGCCTCCCTGCGCGACACCTACGGCTTCACCTCCGGGACCTCCTCGCACGCGGACCGCCTCGCGGAGATCGCGCGCACGGAAAAGGAGAGCGGCTACCTTCTCGACCCGCACACGGCCGACGGCGTGCACGTCGCCCGCGCGCTCCGCTCACAGATCGAGGGCCCGCTTGTCGTCATGGAGACCGCCCTGCCCGTCAAGTTCGCCGAGACAATTCAGGAGGCCACCGGCCACCTCCCGCCCGTGCCCGAGCGCTTCGAAGGCATCGAAGGCCGCGAAGAGCGCGTCACGCCGCTGGCCAACTCCGCCGAGGACCTCAAGGCGCTGATCGCCGCGCGCGTGCGCCCCGGCGCCTGAGTTTTCCCTGACTCGCCGAGGCCCGAGCCCCCACCAGCGAAGCCGCGCGGTTCCGCATTGGGGGGCCCGGGCCTCGTTACATACTTCCGCGAATGCGGCCGCGGGCGGAAGCGGGCTAGGTGCCCAGGTAGGATTGAGCCATGCTTCACCTGTACGACTCGAAGAGCGCCCGCGTCCAGCCCCTGACACCGGTCACCCCCGGGAAGGTCGGCATCTACCTGTGCGGCGCCACCGTCCAGGGATCCCCCCACGTCGGCCACCTGCGCGCCGCCGTCTCCTTCGACACGCTGATCCGCTGGCTGCGCCGCAGCGGCTACGAGGTCACCTACGTCCGCAACGTCACCGACATCGACGACAAGATACTGCACAAGTCCGCCGAAGCCGGCTGGGACTGGTGGGCGTGGGCCTACCGCTTCGAGCGCGAGTTCACGCAGGCGTACGAGACCCTGGGTGTGCAGTCCCCCACCTACGAGCCGCGCGCCACCGGCCACATTCCCGAGCAGCTCGACCTCGTTCAGCGCCTCATCGACGCGGGCCACGCTTACAGCGACGGGCACGGGAATGTGTACTTCGACGTCCACTCCCAGCCCGACTACGGCTCGCTCACCCGGCAGCGCCTGGCCGACATGCGCACCACCGAAGACGACGCCCAGATCGACGAGGTCGTCGAAGCCGGCAAGCGCGACCCCCGCGACTTCGCCCTCTGGAAGGTCAGTAAGCCGTCTGAGCCGGCCACCGCCTCGTGGGACAGCCCGTGGGGACGCGGGCGACCCGGCTGGCACCTCGAGTGTTCCGCCATGTCGCGCCGCTACCTCGGCGACGAGTTCGACATCCACGGCGGCGGCATCGACCTGCGTTTCCCGCACCATGAGAACGAGCAGGCCCAGTCGCACGGCGCGGGCTGGGAGTTCGCGCGTCTGTGGGTCCATAACGCGTGGGTGACCACCAAGGGCGAGAAGATGTCCAAGTCGCTGGGCAACGTGCTGTCTATCGGTGCTCTCACCGAGGAGTATCCGGCCGTCGCCGTGCGTTGGGCGCTGTCCACCGTTCACCACCGCTCCGCCATCGAATGGGGCGCCGAGACGCTGCCCGCTGCGTACGCCGCCTGGGAGAAGTTCTCCACCTTTGTAGCTCGTGCCATTGAGGCCGCCGGTGAGGCTCCGGCCTCCGAGATTGCCCTGGCACCCGCCGACCTGCCCGAGGCCTTCGTCGCCGCCATGGACGACGACCTCAACGTCGCAGGCGCGCTCGCGGTCCTGCACGAGCACCTCAAGGCCGGCAACGCCGCGCTGGCTGCCGGGGACCAGGCCGCAGTCTACTGCGAGCAGGTCCTCGTTCGTTCCATGCTGGACGTGCTGGGCCTGGACCCCGCTTCTGAGCAGTGGCGCGGACAGGCAGGCATCGGCGCGGGAAGGAGCGGTGCTGCTGCCGCCGAGCACTCGGCGCTGGACGCGCTGGTCCAGGCCGTGCTGGAGGAACGAGCTGCTGCCCGCGCCGCCAAGGACTGGGCCCGCGCTGACGAGCTGCGCGACCGCCTGGCCGCCGCCGGCGTCACCGTCGCGGACGGCCGCGACGGCGCGACGTGGAGCGTTGGCTGAGCTGCGGTTTCTGACAGCTGTTTCCTGACGTGTGTGCCGCCCGGTCCCGATGGGGCCGGGCGGCTTCGCGTTGCTCGTTGCCTCGACAGATCTCCGGCCGCCGCGTGGCCTGCCCGCCCGCTCGCCGTCCGCGCCGCGAGCTTCGCTCGGCGCGTCGTCTCGAAGCCCGGCCAGGCCCCGCAGGCCCCGCGGCGGCCTCCAATCGGTCGGGGCTCGTTGTTTGTGCGTTGCCCGCCCGCCCACGAGATCGCCACACGCGAGCCTGATGGCTCGGTTGCTTGTGGCCCCACGGGTGTTCCGGGCGCCGGAGGCCCCGGCCGCCCGCGAGGCTAGGGCCTCACTTCGTTCGGCGCCGCGCCTCGAAGCCCGCCCGTGCCCTCCGGTCCCTCGGGCGCCCTCCACACCAGTGGGGCCAGGTCGCTGTTGTCTAGTTCGGCGCGTTGTTTTGCCGCCTGTCCGGGCCCCGCCGCTGCCTACGCGTGCCCCCGTTAGGCACTGCAGGCCAGGTGGTGTGGTTGTCTGAAACCGGCATCGCCTTTGCTTGTGAGTGCCTGCGTGGGATTGAAACCGCCATCGCCTTTGCGCGTGAGAATTAGGTGTTTTTGGAGCGTTTTTCGGTCGCATTGGTGTTGTCGGTTTCAATGGGTGTTGTTCAGGGGCGAGCATTGGTGATGGTGGTTTCACGCCGGACTGTATCAGTGGTTGTAGAGGTGTCGTTGGTTTCACCGTCACCACCTCACTGCGTCCTGTGCGTGAAAAAGTTCGCCCTGCGTGCTCAAAATGGCCCAAAATCGGCGTTTTATGGCGTGCTGGGCGAACTTTTTCGCGGGTCAGGTTGAGAAGGCATGCTGTTGGGCGAACTTTGTCGCGCCTGTGAGCCCGCCACTGCCTCCGTCCCTGGGCCCGGCCCGCCACTTCCTGCCGGCCCCACGGCCAGGCCTTGCGGTGCCTCCGGCACCCTCCACATCGGCCACGGTGGGGGTTTGCACGACACGTAGCTTTCTAGCAGTGTGTCGGTCGGTGTGTTGGACCCCCGTGTCGTGCAATTCCCCTGTTTGGTGGGTGTGAGTTTATGGCTTGGAGGGCCCGCGTGCGGATTGGAGGGATCACGTACGCGATTAGCCCGATGCGAGTCGAGGCCGTACCCTGATAATCAGTCGACGCCGCGAGGCATCACGGCAAACGGAGAGGAACAGCATGGAGTACGTGGCTCTGCTGCGCGGCATCAACGTCGGCGGCAAGAACAAGGTCGTCATGAGCGAGCTGCGTGAGCTCATCGCGCGCGCGGGCTTTGGACACGTGCGCAGCTACATCAACAGCGGCAACCTCCTGTTCGAGGCCGACACCCCAGTTGAGGACGTGGCCCAGATGGTCGAAGACATCCTGGAAAGAAACTATGACTTTCCGATCCGTCTCGCGATTCTGACGGGGGAGGACTACCTCGCGGAACTGGCCGACCTGCCCGACTGGTGGCATGGCGAGGTCGCCCGGCGCGACGCCCTGTTTTACACGAGAGGCCTGGACCGCTCCCACGTGCGCGAGCGCATCGAGGCGATGGAACTGGGTGATGAGGCCGTACACTTCGGCGAGCACGCCGTGTTCTGGGGCAAGTTCGACGATAAAGAATTCCTGAAGACCGCCTACCACAAGCGCCTGCTGCGCGAGGACTTCTACCGCCAGGTGACGATCCGCTCGGGTGCGACGGTCGAGAAGATCGCGGCCATGCTGTCACAGGACTGAGGCTCACCCCGCCCAATCGTGATTTTGGCCCCCGCGCGCGCCCCTGCGGCCCCGATGCAGCCCAAAACCCGTACGCTTGTGTCAGTTCACGAGAAAACGAGGAGACACCATGGCCTCACACAGCGGGCGCCCCGGCGCCATCCGTAAGAAGGGCACCAAGAAGGGCGCGCAGGTCGGCACCGGCGGCCACTCGCGCCGCCGCCTCGAAGGCAAGGGTCCGACCCCCAAGGCCGAGGATCGCACCTACCATCCCGCCCACAAGCGCAAGGTCAAGCGCGAGGCCCGCGAGGCCCAGGAGGCCGCGATCGCGCGCGCCCGCGCCAAGTCGTCGATCCGCGTCAAGCCCGGCCACGAGCTGATCGCCGGCCGTAACCCGGTCGCCGAGGCCGCCCGCGCATCGGTCCCGATCGAGCGCGTATTCGTCCTCGACAACGTGAAGGACGACCGCGTGGAGGAGGTCGTGCGCCTCGCCTCGGCCATGGGTGCCCCCGTTTACGAGGTCACCCGCCGCGACCTGGATGTCGCGACCGACGGTGCCGTCCACCAGGGCGTCGCCATCGAGGTGCGCGGATACGAGTACGCCGACGCCTCGGATCTGATCGCGGGTTCTCTGCAGCAGCTGGGCCACCCGCTCCTCGTCGCCCTCGATCAGGTGACGGACCCCCACAACCTGGGCGCGGTCCTGCGCAGTGCGGGCGCGTTCGGTGCGGACGGCGTCATCATCCCCGAGCGTCGCAGCGCGGGTGTCAACACGACCGCATGGAAGGTGTCGGCCGGTGCGGCTGCCCGCGTGCCCGTGGCTCGCGTGACGAACCTCGTGCGCGCTCTCGAGGAGGCCAAGCAGGCTGGCTACTTCGTGGTCGGCCTGGACGGCGGAGGCGACGCGCCCCTGCGCGGCCTGTCGCTGGCGGATGGCCCCCTCGTCGTCGTGACCGGTGCCGAGGGCGCGGGCTTGTCCCGCCTCGTGCGTGAGACCTGCGATCAGATCGTGTCGATCCCGATCGCGTCGACCGTCGAGTCCCTCAACGCGGCCGTCGCCACGGGCATCGCCCTGTACGAGGTGGCCTCCCTGCGAGCGCAGGACTGAGCCTTCCGAACCATCTGTTGTCTCGCCGTGGGTGCGTCAGCGCCCGCGGCGAGACTCTTTTTTGGCGGCCTGGCGCATTGCGATCACGTTCCGTCCCTCGAAGAGGTGGTCTGTTGGTAGATCGCCCTCGAAGAGGAGTTCTGGCTGCGCGAGCAGTAGCTCATCGAGCTGCAGCGTGACGGCGAGGTCATGGAGGTAGTGGCCGACCAGGGCCGCGCTGCGATGAGGATCCGCGACGTCTGATAGCGAGTGTTTGCGGCAGGCTGAGAGGCAGGCTGCGAGGCAGACTGGGGGAACAGGTCGCTGCGCGCAATTCAGTCAGTCACGGTGGAGAATAGTCCGCCCATCGTATCGAGGCCGTCCTTGATCTCGGTGCCGACCCACCCCTGCTGGGCGAGCTGCTCGCGCATCCCCGGCGTCTCGCCCTAGGCGCCGGTCGACACCCAGTAGCCGATGCACAGGTCGAGGGCCTTCTGCGGGTCGAGCGCGACCCTGGCGTAGAAGTACCTGCGGCGGTTGAAAATCCGGCGCAGTGAGAAACCGGGGGTCATGATCGCTCCTTCGATGGGAGGAACTTGGTGACGGGATCGAGGAAGCTGCCCCGCATCTGGGTGATGTTGGCGGGGGAGAGGGGGTGGTCCTCGGGCAGTTCCTCACTGTCGACGAGGCGCGGGGGGCCCACGAGGACGCCCTGCTGGTGCAGGGCCGTGTGCAGGTACTCGAAGACGCGGGCGAATGGGTCCTTGCCTGGGCGGGCACGCTGAATCGCTGTGTCCCAAGGGAAACACCACAGCTCAGTAGACGCCTGCTCGGCGCCCGGCATCGGGCGGGCGGCGACGATGATCGTCGTCTTGTTGAGGTGGCGCAGCTGCGCGCGCACCGCCTTCGACGTCAGGTAGACGGCGAGGCCTCCCAAGAAGAGGCCCGGGGCAATCTCGCCAAGCTCCAGGAAGGTGTCGTCGAAGCGTCTGCGCGAGGTCGTGACCTGCCCGGGCATGACTGTGACTTCTGTGCCCGACCAGCCGATGTCCGCGAAACGCTTGCATATCGTGGTTGACTCGCGCTTGATGCCGATGGCTCGCCAAAATGCCACGCAGCGCGCGACGGCCTCCGCCGGCGGACACGACACGGTGTACACCGTCATGGGGCGCCTCTTCAGGAGGGAGTCCAACGGTAGGCGCGGGGGAGTGATATCCATCAGCACTCCTGGGGATCGGGGTAACGAGGCCAGGCTATCAGCGTGAGCGTCATCGCACGAAACCCGGAGACGATACGATGAGGCCATGAGCGTCCTTGGAACCGTCATCGTTGGCATCGTCATCCTCATCGGAGTGATCGGTGCGGTCGTACAGATCTGGCCCTCCGCACCCGTTGTCGGAGGCGCGATCCTCGTGTGGTCGTGGATGACCGGCACCCGCGCCGCGTGGATTATTTTCGCCATCGTGGCCGTCGTCCTCATTCTCGGCACCGTGCTCAAGTACGTGATCCCCGCCCGCGGCATGAACAAGGCGGGAATCCCCCAATCCACGCTCGTATGGGGCGCCGTCGGCGGCGTCGTCGGATGGTTCATCGGCCTGCCCCTTGGCCTCGTCCTGGGCATGGTCGCGGCGATTTTCCTCGTCGAATACCTGCGCAGCCGCGACACCGCCAGCGCGTGGACGGCCACCCTCCACGCCCTCAAGGCCTTCGGCTGGACGATCGCCATCGAGCTGATCGCCGCCCTCACGAGCGCCACCCTGTGGGGCGTCGGCGTCGCCCTGGTTGCCGCCGGAAACTGACGCGACCAGCCAGGGCGCCCCGGCCTCGTCGTTCCTCCGGTAGGATGGGTCTGTTGCGCGCGCCCGCGTAACAGACCCAACTAAACGGAGATTCTCATGCCCGCCGTCATCGTGCTCGGCGCCCAGTGGGGCGACGAAGGCAAAGGCAAGGCCACTGACCAGCTCGGCCAGCACACCGACCTCGTCGTGAAGTTCAACGGAGGCAACAACGCTGGCCACACCGTCGTTATTGACGGCGAAAAGTACGCGCTGCACCTCCTGCCCGCCGGAATCCTCTCCGAAGGCGTCACCCCCATCATCGGCAACGGCGTCGTTGTCGACCTGGACGTGCTCTTCGAGGAGCTCGCGGAAATCACCGAGCGCGGCGTCGACTGCTCGCGCCTGCTCATCTCCTCCAACGCGCACATCATCCCGCCCTACAACCGCCTCATGGATCAGGCGAACGAGCGTGCGCGCGGCAACAACCTCATCGGCACGACCGGCCGAGGCATCGGCCCCACCTACGCCGACAAGATGAACCGCATCGGCCTGCGCATCCAGGACCTCTTCCACCCCGAGGAGCTGCGCGCCAAGGTCGAGGCCGCCCTGGCCCCCAAGAACACTATTTTCGAGGCCGTGGACATCCCCACGCTCGATCCCAACGCGGTGTCGGACCACCTGCTGTCCTTCGCGGACCGCATCAAGCCGATGCTGTGCGACGTGTCCCTCGTCGTCAACGATGCGCTGGACCGCGGCGATACCGTCCTCTTCGAGGGTGGCCAGGCCACGATGCTCGACATCGACCACGGCACCTACCCCTTCGTGACCTCCTCCAACCCGACCGCGGGTGGCGCGCTCACCGGCTCCGGCGTCGGCCCGACTCGCATCGACCGCGTTGTCGGCGTGGCCAAGGCGTACACGACGCGCGTCGGCGAGGGACCGTTCCCCACGGAGCTGGACGACGAGGTCGGCGAGGCGCTGCGCACCAAGGGCGGCGAGTTCGGCGTGACCACGGGTCGCCCGCGCCGCACCGGCTGGTTCGATGCCGTCATCATGCGCTACTCCACGCGCATCAACGGCCTGACCGACATCTGCCTGACCAAGCTTGACGTGCTCTCCGGCTACGAGACGATCCCCGTGTGCGTGGCCTACGAGGTCGACGGCGTGCGCACTCAGGAAATGCCCCTCGATCAGGCCGGCTTCGAGGCCGCCGTGCCCGTGTACGAGGAGCTGCCTGGCTGGAGCGAGGACATCTCGCAGTGCCGTTCCTTCGATGAGCTGCCCCAGGCCGCCCAGGACTACATCAAGCGTCTGGAAGAGCTGTCGCGCTGCCGCATCCAGTCCATCGGCGTGGGCCCGGGCCGCGAGGCCACGATCGTGCGCTACCCGCTCATGTGACGGTTTCTGAACGACAGTGGGGGCCGGTGCTGCAACGCAGCGCCGGCCCCGCTGTGTGTGGATAGTTGTTGTCCCGCATGGGTTCCGCACGTGGACCCGATGACCTGCACGTAAACCCCTTTATGCGCACGTAAACCCCTTTATGCGCACGTAAACCCCTCGACCTGCACGTGGGCAGGGCTGCCCAGGTGCATATCGTCGGGTTAACGTGTGGAGGAAGGGGCCCAGGTGCATATCGTCGGGTTAACGTGCGGGGGAAGGGGCCCACGTGAATACAAGTGAGTGCGCGGAAGTCACATGGTGGACAACGTGGATAACCGTGCCGTGAGGTGGTGGTGCGCAGGATGCGCGTCGGCGCGCGGAGATGACGAGGCACGCCGAACCGAATGCGCCTGTCGGCGCGAAGGCCGCTCGTAGCGGCAGAGTTTGGAGCCCGGGGCATACCGGTCCGGCGTGCCCCACAACTGTACGACCAGTCAACGCCCGCGCGCATCCCGTGGCGGCGTGCATCAACCCACACGGGGCGTGCGCCACAGGCCTCCCCTCATCGCCGAGGCCGTGGCAGCGTGAAGCGGGACTGACCCCCGGCCCCGTGCCCGGGAGAGCCGACTCGCGCGAGCGGCCCCTGCCTCGTGAGGTGCGCACATGTGGGACCATGGAAGCGTGATGACATCGACCCCGCCCACGCGGCGCCGCACCGGCTCAGGCCGCGGACGTCGCCGCGACACTCTGGCCAACCGGCACGTGCCCACGATCATCGGTATTCTCACCGTCACCGTGCTGGCTGCGGCCACGATCGTTGCCTGGTGGCTGCCGGAGTCTCGTTGGAGCGTCGGACCCGTCGTCGCGGTCGCGTCCTTCCTGTTGGCTCTCGGCTGGCCGACGCTGGCGCGCCTGCACATGCCGTGGCTCGCGCAGGCGGTCCTCGCCCTGGGTGGTGCGCTGACCCCCTTGGGCGTTGCCTACTGGAAGAACCTCGACATCGCCGTGCCGCTGACGGGTATCACGCTGGTCGCGCTGGTCGCCGCGACGATCCTGGACGCGCCCGCGCCGCGCGATCACTCCGTGGGGCGCACGAGTGAGCACTGGGGCTCCACGGCCCTGAGTGCGGCCCTCGCCTCGTCGGTGACCTGCCTCCTCATCGTCACCTCCGGCTCCATGTGGGTCTCTCTCACCGTCCACGAGCGCTGGTCGGGCATCGTTCCCATGGCGGCCCTGATCGCCGTCATCGGCGCGGCCTCCGCGCGCTTCGGGCGCAGCGCGAAAGTCGGCGTTGCCTTCGCGATGATCGCAGGCCTCGTCGCGGGTCTCGTGGTCGCCTCGATCGCCTGGTTCCTTGGGCAGACCTCGGACCTGCTGCCCGTCGTCTTCCCCTTCATCGCCAAGCGTTTCGGCGAATTCGCCGCCTTCCTGACCCTGGGTGGCGTCACCGGCTTCGGCGTCGGCTTCGCCGTCTCCGTCGTCGACGCGCTGCTGGGAGAGCGCGCGTCCTCCGCCGAGCTCGCCAACATCCTGGGCCGCGGCGCCGCGAAGTTCCTCGTCGCCGCCCTGCCCGTGTACGCGATGATCCGCATCGGCGGAATCTGAGACCCCACGACGGCTGGACGACCGCATAGCCGGGCCCCGGCCTCGTCCCGTTCGCTTCCAGCTGCGCGCGCCCCTGCTCGTGCGGTGAGCGTCCACCCGAGGCGTTAGGCTGGAGGCATGATGGTGATACCTGCTGACCTGCCCGCACTCGTCGCTCCCGTCGCGTGGATGCTTGGAACCTGGGAGGGGTGGGGCATGTACGCCGCCCCCGCCGCCCCCGGCCAGGAAGAACCCACCGAGGATTCCCCCGTCATCGAGGAGATCCGCGGCGACGTCGTCGGCGAGCAGATGCGCCTGGTGACCCGCGTGTACGCGGGCGTCGCCTCCGAGCCGATCGATCCCACGTGGGACGCGGCGAAGGGCCTGTCCGCTATCAAGAAGGGCGACCTGATCAGCGAAGAGACCGTCTACGTCTCCGTCGCCCCCTCCGACGCGCCTCTGCCCCCGCCCGGCCAGTACAACTCCCGCGAATTCACGGCGACCTCCGCGTCCACCGAGGGCCACAGCGCGGTGTGGGACGGTGTGAGCGTCGGCCCGCGCGTGCAGATGGTCTCTGATGCAATCGCTCTCGGCGTGGGCGCCACCCGCGTCACGCACCTGGGCCGCATGTTCGGCCTGGTCGCGGGCGAGCTCATGTGGACGCAGGAGCGCACGCTCGACGGCGAGGATGAGGCCGACGTCGAGATCTCCGGCCGCCTTATGCGCACCGCGCAGGCCTCCACCGAGTCCGGCGAGGTCATCGAAGGCATCGACGACACCCAGGACGGCTTCCTTGTCTGAGTCTGCGTTCGATTCCGAGTTCGTTGACGAGGCCGTGGCATCCTTCGGTGCGACCCCGCACTTCGGGGACCCGTCGGGGGAGCAGTGGGCCCTTGAGGGTGGCCGCGCGCTGGTGCGCCGCCCGGACCTGGCCGTCATCTCTGTGTCGGGGGCCGATCGGCTGATGTGGGTGACGTCGCTTGCATCCCAGATCGTCACCGACCTCGTCCCTGGCGTGAGCCGCGAGCTGCTGATCCTCTCGCCCGAGGGTCGCGTCGAGCACTGGGCCGGCGCCAGCGACGACGGGGAGACGCTGCACCTGATCGTGGAGCGCTCGGACGTGTCGGAGTTTGTGGCGTTCCTCGAGTCGATGCGTTTTGCGCTGCGCGTCGCCGTCTCAGAGAGCGATGTCGTCGTGTTCTCCTCGGTCCGCGCGGGTGCGAATACGCCCGAGTCCGTGGCCGACCTGCCCGGACACGTGTGGACCTGGGAGGACCCGTGGCCCGGCGTCGTGGAAGGCGGGGCCGCCTACTTCCAGGGCGAGCGTCATCCCGGCGCGCGCACCCCGATGATGTTTCACGCTGTTTCACGCGAGGCCGCGGACGAGTTTGAGGCCGCGTGGCTGTCTGCGTGCCCCGAGGACGGCTCGCGCCGCCGCGCCGGATACCTGGCGTGGGAGGCCATGCGCGTCGCCGCGTGGAAGCCGCGCCTGGGTCGCGAGACCGACGCCCGCGCGATCCCGCCCGAGGTGGACTGGCTGCGAAGCGCCGTCCACACGACGAAGGGCTGCTACCGCGGGCAGGAGACCATTGCTCGCGTCCTGAACCTGGGCCGCCCCCCGCGCCGCCTTACCTACCTGCAGCTGGACGGTTCGCGCGGCGACCTACCCGCGCCCGGCACGCCCATCGAGGTGGGCGGACGCCAGGTTGGCGTCATCACCTCCTCGGCCCGCCACGCGGACGAGGGGCCGGTCGCCCTTGCGCTGATCGCCCGGGCTGTGCCCGTGACGACCGTCTTCGACATCGACGGCGTTGCCGCTGCCCAGGAGGAGATCGTGCCCGTTCACGGCAAGTCCTCCGTGTCCCCGGAGACCCGCCCGGGCGCCGACCTCTCGCGCGAGGCCGGCCAGCGCGGCGGTTCCACGGGCTTCGGCGGCCTCGGCTCGGCCCTGGGGTCGCGCTGATGCGCGCCGTCATCCAGCGTGCCACCTCGGGCGAGGTCCGCGTCGACGGCACCGTCGTCGGCCGCCTCGCCTTCGACAGCCTTGACGAATCCGGTGCGCGCCGCGAGACCGCGGCGTCCGGCGTTGGCGGGCAGGACCCAGCAGTCCCGGCGGGGGAGAGCGGCTGCGAGAAGCGCCAGGGCCTTGTTGTCCTCCTGGGGGTCCAGCGTGGCGACGGTGCCGAGCAGGTGGCCACGGTGGCCCGCAAGATCGCCGAGCTGCGTATCCTCGACGGCGAGCTTTCGGCCGCCGACGCGGGCGCGCCGATCCTGGTGATCTCCCAGTTCACGCTGTACGGGGACACTCGCAAGGGGCGGCGCCCCTCGTGGGCACACGCCGCCCCCGGCGAGGAGGCTGAGTCCCTCGTCGACGCGGTGGTCGCCGACCTGCGAGGCCGGGGCCTGCACGTCGAAACCGGCCAGTTCGGGGCGATGATGGAGGTCTCGCTGGTCAACGACGGGCCGTTCACGGTCCTCGTCGAGGCCTAGCACCGTGTCCTAGGCCCCTGACAATCTCGCACGCATTTTCTGCGACAACTTTTCAAGCAACGAAACCGCATCGTTGAAATTGCAACGTTTCTGGACGGAATTGAACGTTTTGGACCATCGAATTGGGCGCGATTTGTGCAGCGGGGAGCACACATTGAGGGCCGCCCATGCGCCCAGGGCGAAAGCGCGCGCACGGCGCGGGAGCTTTTCGTAGGCTGTAACCAGTCAACTGGGACGGGCGTACGCCGAGCTCGGCGAAATGCCCGTCCTGTGAAATGAGGAGAGGCATGTTCGAACGCTTTACCGACCGCGCTCGCCGGGTCGTCGTGCTCGCGCAGGACGAGGCCCGCGGTCTCAAGCACAACTACATCGGCACGGAGCACCTGCTGCTCGGGCTGATCTCCGAGGGTGAGGGCGTCGCAGCCAAGGCACTGGAGACGATGGAGATCAAGGGCGAGGCCGTCCGTGCCTCGGTCATTGAGATCATCGGCGAGGGTGAGAAGCCGGTCGAGGGCCACATCCCCTTCACCCCGCGCGCCAAGCGCGTCTTCGAGCTGAGCCTGCGCGAGGCCCTGCAGCTGGGCCACAACTACATCGGCACGGAGCACCTGCTGCTTGGCCTCCTCAAGGAGGGCGAGGGCGTGGCCGCCCAGGTCCTGACCAAGCAGGGTGCGGACCTGGCGCAGGTGCGTCAGACCGTCATCCAGATGCTCAGTGGCTACCAGCGCGGCGACGACGAGGGCCGCGAGTCTGTCGGCGCGGGCGTGGGTGGCTCGGGTGGTCCCGAGCGCTCCAACTCCGCGATCCTCGAGCAGTTCGGCCGCAATCTGACGCAGGCCGCGCGCGAGAACAAGCTGGACCCCGTCATCGGCCGCCGAGTCGAGATGGAGCGCGTCATGCAGGTCCTCTCGCGCCGCACGAAGAACAACCCGGTCCTGATCGGTGAGCCCGGCGTCGGTAAGACCGCGGTCGTCGAGGGCCTCGCCCAGGCGATCGTGCACGGCGACGTGCCCGAGACGATCAAGGACAAGCAGATCTACAGCCTCGACATGGGGTCGCTGGTGGCGGGCTCGCGCTACCGTGGCGACTTCGAGGAGCGCCTGAAGAAGGTCCTCAAGGAGATCCGCACGCGCGGCGACATCATCCTGTTCATCGACGAGATCCACACCCTCGTGGGTGCTGGTGCCGCTGAGGGATCCATCGACGCCGCCCAGATGCTCAAGCCCATGCTGGCCCGCGGCGAGCTCCAGACGATCGGTGCGACCACGAACGACGAGTACCGCAAGTACATCGAGAAAGATGCTGCCCTTGAGCGTCGCTTCCAGCCGGTCAAGGTCGAGGAGCCCAGCGTCGATGAGACGGTCGAGATCCTGAAGGGTCTGCGCGACCGCTACGAGGCTCACCACCGGGTTATCATCACGGACGCCGCGATCCAGGCGGCCGCCGAGCTGGCGGATCGCTATATCTCAGATCGCTTCCTCCCGGATAAGGCTATCGACCTGGTCGACGAGGCCGGTGCGCGACTGCGCATTCGTCGTATGACTGCCCCGCCAGAGCTGCGCGAGATCGATGAGAAGATCGCCGAGGTGCGCCGCAACAAGGAGGCGGCTATCGATGATCAGGACTTCGAGAAGGCCGCGTCGCTGCGCGACGAGGAGTCGAAGCTGAACGAGGAGCGCAAGGCGAAGGAAGAGGCCTGGAAGGGCGGCGAATCCGACGAGATCGCCGAGGTCGGGGATCAGGAGATCGCCGAGGTCCTGGCCATGTCGACCGGTATCCCGGTCGTGCGTCTCACCCAGACCGAAACCGCGAAGCTACTCAAGATGGAAGACGAGCTGCACAAGCGCGTTATCGGCCAGGATGAGGCCGTCAAGGCGCTTGCCCAGTCGATCCGGCGTACGCGCTCGGGTCTGAAGGATCCGAACCGTCCCGGCGGCTCGTTTATCTTCGCCGGCCCGACCGGCGTTGGTAAGACTGAGCTGGCCAAGGCCCTCGCCGAGTTCCTTTTCGGCGACGAGGACGCCCTGATCCAGCTGGATATGTCGGAGTTCTCCGAGAAGCATACGGCCTCGCGCCTCTTCGGTGCTCCTCCGGGCTACGTTGGCTATGACGAGGGGGGCCAGCTCACGGAGAAGGTTCGTCGTAAGCCGTTCTCGGTTGTCCTCTTCGACGAGGTCGAGAAGGCTCACCCGGACATCTTCAACTCGCTGCTTCAGATCCTGGAAGAGGGCCGCCTGACAGACTCGCAGGGTCGCAAGGTGGACTTCAAGAACACTGTCATCATCATGACGACGAACCTGGGTACCCGAGACATCAACAAGGGTGTCCTCACGGGCTTCCAGACCGCGGACAATTCGACGCACGACTACGGTCGTATGAAGTCGAAGGTTGCGGAGGAGCTCAAGCAGCATTTCCGTCCCGAGTTCCTCAACCGTGTTGATGATACGATCGTGTTCCCGCCGCTGACCAAGCCGGAGATCTCTCGCATCGTGGATCTGATGATCGCCAAGCTGGCCAAGCGCATGGAGGCTCAGGATATGCGCCTGCAGTTGACCGACGAGGCGCGCGAGCTGCTTGCTGACGTGGGCTTCGACCCGGTCCTGGGTGCGCGTCCGCTGCGCCGCGCGATTCAGCGCGAGATCGAGGATGCACTGTCCGAGCGCATCCTCTTCGGAGAATTGCAACCTGGTCAGGTTGTCACCGTTGGTGTCACCGGAGAAGGAAAGGATCGCGCGTTCACCTTCAACGGGGAGTGATTTACTCGCCAATTATTTGAAGCTGACAAAGTGCCTTTTCTAGAGGGCGGCCCTTCGTTCTGCGGCGAGCCGCCCTCTAGTTGTTAAGTAATCCCGCCTCTGATAGATTCTGATTAACTATTAGGCTGGGTTGAAGTTGTGCCACACTATTGTGCGGGCACTACTCAGCAATCGGGAGAGGGTCAATGCGCGCGCACAAGCGACGAAACGTAACCGGTGTGAGGCGACGTCTGCCGGCGTTTGTTCTCATGCTCGTCGTTGCTGCGCTGTGTATCGCAGGCGTCATTTACAAGGGCGCCGAAGTGACTCAGGTCAACGTCAATGATGGCGGTATCTGGGTGACTAACAAGTCCAAGCAGTTGGTCGGCCACCTCGACTACGAAGCCCGCATTCTTGACGGTGCCCTGCGCACCGAGGCTACCAACTTTGACGTCGGCCAGGCTGGCGAAACGGTGACAGTCTCCGACCTCGGCTCACTGACCGTTGCCCCCGTCAACGTCACCCAGGTCGCCCTCGGCTCTCCGACGGCGCTGCCCGCCGGCTCGAGTGCGATGCAGGGGGGTGACGTCCTCGGCGTCCTCAACGCTGCCGATGGCACCCTGTGGACAACGTCTGCGGCGTCTCCGAGCCCCTCCAATCTCGCCGACTCTGCAGCTCTGGCCTCGAACATGGGGGCCAGTGCATTCGTGACCGGCGAGGACGGCTCCGTGTACTCCCTGTCGAACTCGGGAACGCTCACGACCGTCAAGCGCAGCGGGTCAGTCGATCAAGCGAAGACCACTCAGGTCACCGGGATTCCCGATGGTGCCCGCCTTTCCATCACGGTCGTCGGCGATCAGGTTGTCGCCCTTGACTCTGCCTCTAACACCCTCTTTCTGCCCGGGAATAAGACCCTCGACCTCGGCGCGGCCGGTATAGAGGCCGATGCCGTCCTGCAGCAAGCCGGACCGAAGGATGACTCGGTCCTGATGGCCACCGCCACCTCTCTTGTAGCGATTCCACTGACGGGTGGGCAACCCGTGATCACGCCCGCCGCCGAGGGGTCCCCGACCGGCATCCCGGCGGCGCCCGTGCGGCATGAAGGATGTGCCTACGGTGCGTGGAGCGGATCGGGGGCGTATGTGCGCTCCTGCAAGGATCCGGCCTCGAACGAGCAGATGGTCGTCGATACGCTCGTCTCCGCCCGTGAGGTTGTCTTCCGCACCAATCGCAAGGCCATCGTCCTCAACGACGTCGCCGAGGGGAACGTGTGGTTGCCCGACTCAAACATGGTCCTGATGGACAACTGGGATGAGGTCGAGAATCAGCTCGAAGAGAGCGAAGAAGAGCAGGATAGCCCGGAGCTCACCAACGAGGTGGCCGACCCGCAGCAGCGCGAGGAAAATACTCCGCCCGAGGCCGTCGACGACGAGTTTGGTATCCGCCCGGGACGCTCGACCATTCTGCCCGTCCTGGACAACGATTCCGACCTGGACGGGGACGTGCTCACCGCCACCCCGACCACGCAGCCGGGATGGGGTTCTGCGGTCGTGGCTCGTAGCGGGCGCGCCCTGCAAATCGAGGACGTATCAACAGACCAGAGCGGATCCACGTCCTTTACCTACGATGCCTCGGATGGGCGGGCTTCCGCTTCCGCCCACGTTCAGGTCACGATCCACCCCTACGGCCAGAATGAGGCCCCCACTCAGGTGCGTTCTTCCTCCGTCAAGATCGGGGTGGGCGCGCAGATCCAGTACCAGGCCCTCAGTGACTGGCGTGATCCCGACGGTGACCCGATCTACCTCAAGGAGGTCCAGGCTCCGACTGGCCTGAACGTCTCATTCGTCGAAGATGGCACCGTAACCATCGCGGAGGAGGGGGCGTCGGCTGGCCCCAAGACCATCGTCCTGACGGTGGCTGACGACCAGGGTGCCGAGGCCCGCGGAGAGCTCGTGGTCAACGTCCAGGAGGCGGGCAACCTCCCGCCTTCGGCCAACGGCGACCTTTTCCAGGCTCAGCCGGGCGAGATCGTCACCCTTGACCCGCTCAAGAATGACACCGACCCCAACGGCGATCCGCTCTCCCTCGCCGCCGTCTCCGGAGCCCCGTCGGGTGCGACTCTCACCCCGGACCTTGACCGAGGAACCATCGACTTTCGGGCGCAGCAGCCCGGATCCTACTCCTTCGCCTACACGGTCTCTGACGGGATCGCGACGACGCTGGGTATCATCCGCGTGGAGGTTGTGGCTTCCTCCTCGGTGCGTCCTATCGCAGAGAACGACACCGCCGTCCTACCCCAGGGCGGATCTGTCCTGATCAATCCCCTGGGTAACGATTACGACCCCGCCGGAGGCATGCTCTCAGTGACCTCGGTGGATACGACGAAGGCGCCCGATATTGAGGTTGCGCTCATCGAACGCCACCTCCTGCGGATCACCGCCCATGCGGGCATTGACAAGACCGTGACCTTTTCCTACACGGTCTCTAATGGTCAGGGAAGTGCCACCGCCGAGGTGACCGTGATTCCCGGCGCTTCGGATCGCTCCGACATGGCACCCGTGCTGCGGCCGGACCGGGCGAAGGTGCGCGTCGGCGATGTCGGAACGGTCTCGGTTCTGTCCAACGACCGCTCCCCGGCCGGTCTGAACCTCCAGGTCGAGTCGACTCTCGAGTACGACCAGGCCTCGGCGGTCGGAACGCCCTTCGTGACGGGTAACCAGGTGCGCCTTGAGGCCGGAACCAGCCCCGGACTCCTTGAAGTTACCTACTCGGTCATCGACTCCGCCGGCAACCGCGCTTCCAGTACGGTCACCTTCGAGGTCATCCCGGATTCCGACAGCAACGAGGCCCCCCGTCCGAGGACCCTCAACGCGTGGACGAGCGCCGGTCAGGCCGTGACGATCCCTGTCACGCTGAGCGGCATCGATCCCGACGGCGACTCGGTGACGCTGGTCGGCGTGGACTCTTCACCGACGCAGGGCGTGGCCACCGCCTCGGCCACCTGGATCGACTACACGCCCAACCGCGGGGCGGTCGGCACCGACACCTTCACCTACACGGTCGAGGACCGCAAGGGAGCGCGCGCCTCCGCCCGCGTGCGCGTCGCGATCTCCCCCTCACCCACGTCCAACCAGAACCCCGTGGCCGTCCCGGACACCGTGCAGGCCCGCCCTGATCGCGTCCTCAACATCAACGTCCTGTCCAACGACGTCGATCCCGACGGCGACACGCTCACCCTGGACGAGGGTGGCCTGACGACGGCCACGCCCGCGCTCAATCCTCAGGTCCGCTCCGCGACCACGATCTCGGTGCGCACCCCATCCGAACCCGGCAACTACGCGGTCGCCTACACGGTCTCGGACGGCCGAGGCGGCTCCGCGACCGGTTTGGCCACCATCTACGTATCCGAGGACGTCCCCCTCAAGGCCCCCGTCGCCCGCGACGACTACGTGGCCTACACGGAGCTGCCCGAGGACGGGTCGGCCGTGCGCGTGCGCGTCGTCGACAACGACGACGACCCCGACGGGTCGGTGGACGAGCTGAAGGTCACCACCGGCGAGACCGGGGTGAACGTGAGCGGCCAGGACCTGCTCATCCCGGTCTCCGATCAGCTGCGCCTCGTCGTCTACACGATCACCGACCGCGACGGACTGACCAACTCCGCCGTCGTCACCGTGCCCGGACGCAACGCCACCGCGCCCTTCCTGAACAACGCGAACCTCCCGATCGAGGTGGACGCGGGATCCCAGCGCACGATCTCCCTCGCCGACTACGTCATCGTGCGATCGGGGCGTTCTGCGCAGCTGGTGGAGGGGTCCTCTCCGGCCGCCCAGGCGGGGCTGACGTCGGTGAGCGCCGAGGGTGCGACGCAGTTGACGATCAGCGCGGCCGAGAGCTTCTCCGGAAACACGGCATTCACCATTCAGGTCAGCGACGGGGATGACGCGGGCGCTCTGTCATCGAGCCTGTCCGTACCCGTTCGGGTGCGCGCGACCCAGAACCAGCCGCCCACCTTCACCCCGACCGGCGTGCGCGTCGAGGCCGGGGGCGAGGCCGTCACCCAGAACCTGGCGCTCGGAGTCACCGATCCCGAGGGCGGCGACCCCTCGACCTTCACCTACTCGGTGGGCACCGTCCCCGATGGCATCAGCGCCTCGGTGTCGGGTTCGACGCTCACCGTGACCGCGGCCCAGGGCACGGCCCGAGGCCCGGCCGGAAGCATCGCTGTGAGCGTGACCGACACGGACGGCAACTCGGTGTCGGGTTCCGTCCCCGTCGAGGTCGTGGCCTCCTCCAAGCCTCACGTCAGCGCGCCTGACTACCAGGAACGGGCCCGGGTTGACGAAACGGTGCGGGTGGACGTCGCCTCCCGTGCCATCAATCCCTTCCCCGATTCCCCGCTCACGCTCGAGGGCACGGTCGTGGGACTGGGAGCCGGGCGGGTGCACGCCGAGGGGACGGTCGTGTCGATCACCCCCGACGCGGTGGGAACCATCAAGGTCACCTACCGCCTCAACGACTACCTGGGCGACCCGTCTCGCTCGGCCCAGGGCAACATCACCGTCACCGTCGTCGGTGCGCCGGATGCCCCCACGGGAGTGCGCGCCGAGGCCAGGGGGACGAGCGGCGCTCGCGTGACCTTCACCCCGGGTGCGACCAACGGCGCCACCGTCACCGGCTACCGGGTCCTTGACGCTGACTCGGGCCAGCAGGTGTCGGCCACCTGCACCGCCGGCTCGTGTACGGTCGATGGGCTCAGCGCCGGTCGCGGCTACTCCTTCTCCGTTGTCGCCACCAGCAGCGAGGGCGATTCCAAGCCCTCCGCGGCGTCGAATAGGATTACGACGGTCGGAAAGCCCAGCCAGATGGTTGCGCCCAAGGTGGAGGCCGGTGACTCGGTGTTGAAGGTCTCGTGGGTTGCTCCTGAGAGTGACGGCGGGTCGAAGATCGACCACTACGAGGTCCAGGTCAACACCGACGAACCGATCACCGTGCATGGACTGTCGACCACGCTCTCCGTGGTCAACGGGCACGACTACGCCGTTCGGGTCCGGGCCGTCAACGGCGAGGGTCAGGCCGGACCGTGGTCCTCGCCCACCAGCGGGCATCCTCATCCCTCACACGTTGCCCCGGACGAGCCGGTGGTCACCGTGACCACCGAACGCTGGGAGGGACAAGGCGTGATCGTGGCGAAAGTCTTCGTCTCGTGGACGGTCGGCAACAGTGGCGGCAGCGGATGGGGCCAGACAACCATCAACGTTAACGGCGAGTCGCAGAACGTCACGGGGGACACGCGCAAGCTCAAGGTGGTCCTCGAGGATTCGGCGACAACAGCGACCGTGACCGTGACCGTGCGCAACCTTGAAGGTGACGCCACCACGTCGGCCCCCCAGACCGTGCGCATCCCGCCGAACCCGAACACGCCGCCCTTCGAGATCGACCCTCCGACGATCACGGCGACGGGCAACTCCGGCCAGCTCCACGTCACGAACGTCAATGTCAAGCCCGGGCGAGGCTACGTGGCTTCTGACCTCGCCGTGTTCTGGGGCAAGAGCGGTGCCGAGTGTGCCGACAAGGCGCGTGCCAACGACGAAAACCGCAAGGTTCAGGGCACGAACTTTGTATGGAACGGCGGAGCCGGCAGCGACGGGGTCGCGCAGGACTTCTACTTCTGCCAGATCTCGACCTCGGGCCTGGTATCGAGCGCCATCAGGGTTTCCGGTACCCCGAGGAACGACCACGCCGCCGCTCCGGTCCCCCCGGACAAGGATTGGGCGAACATCCCGATTCACGCGGACTATGCGAGCTACCCCGACGGTGGCTTCGCGGTGGGGATCCGTCGCACCAGGGAGATCGAGGGCCTGTGCACCTACGGCTGCCGCCTGAAGGTCGTCGACTCGGCGAGCGGCCAGACGATCTACAAGCAGAGCGACGCCGTCATATCGCCCACTGAGACCCCGGCCCTTCGGGTCCTTGGCTCCGAACTGCCAAACGATGGCGGCTACAAGGTCGCCCTCTTCATCACCCTGTCGACGGGCAAAGAGATCATCAAGTACATGCACTAGGACACGGTCCCGAGCGGGAAAGCCCGGGAACCAGCCCACAGGCAACCAACACAACGACCGAAGAGAAAAGGATACTCATGTCACTGTCCATTGAGGACGCGACGCGTTTCGCCCAGGTGTTCAAGAACCTCGTCAACGGGGTCTCCGTGGCAGTCTTGGACAAGCGCCAGGCGGTGCGCCTCGCGCTCACGACCATGTTTGCCGGAGGACACCTGCTGCTCGAAGACGCACCGGGCACCGGAAAGACCGCCCTGGCGCGCGCGATCAGCGCCGTCATCGATGGCACGCACTCGCGTATCCAGTTCACCCCCGACCTGCTGCCCTCCGACATCACGGGCGTGAACATGTTCAACCAGAAGACCGGCGAGTGGGTCTTCCACGCGGGCCCCGTCTTCGCTGAGATCGTTCTGGCGGACGAGATCAACCGCGCCTCGCCGAAGACCCAGTCGGCCCTCCTGGAGGTCATGGAGGAAGCGCAGGTCACGGTGGACGGCGTGCGTCGCCCCGCACCCCAGCCCTTCATGGTCATCGCGACCCAGAACCCCGTCGAGCAGGCCGGAACATACCCCCTGCCCGAAGCCCAGCTGGACCGCTTCCTCATGAAGACCTCGATCGGCTACCCCTCGCGTAGCGCCATGATCGACGTCCTTGACGGCTCGGCCTCGCCCGACCGATCCAAGAACCTCCAACCCATGGTGTCCGGCCAGGACATCGTCGCATGGTCCGCACTTGCAGCGGATAACCACACGGACCGCGCCGTCCTGGACTACGTGGCCGCCCTCGCGGAAGCCACGCGAGAGGACGAGTCTTCCATGCTGGGTGTCTCGACGCGCGGTGCGATCGGCATGGTCCGATGCACCCGCGTGTGGGCCGCCGCCCAGGGACGCAACTTTGTCCTGCCCGACGACGTCAAGGCGCTCGCCGTCCCCGTGTGGGCCCACCGCATTGTCGTTGACCCCGACGCCGCCTTCTCCGGTGCCACCTCCGAGGGCGTCATCCAGCGCGCCCTCACCTCGGTCCCCGCACCCGCGGTCGGCGCGTAAGGAGCCTCTCGGTAGAAGTGATGGAAGGGAAGCGTTCGGATAGCGCAGACGGGGTCGGGCACCGCAGGGAGCAGACCGGCCGTCCGTGGCCCCTCGCGGCGCTCGCGGGAGCCGTCACGCCGATCGGCTGGGCCGTCATCGTGCTCATCGTCGCCGGCGTCGCGGTCGCCGCGGTGTTCCAGTGGGTCGAGGCGTTGGCGTGCGCGCTTGCTGGCGTCGTCGCGCTCGTGCTGGCGGCCACCCGCGTCGCGTGGAAGCCCCCGCACCTCGTGTCGATCCGCGTCCCCAACGAGCGCATCGTCGCCGGCCAGACTGCCGTCGGGGAGATCACGGTGCGCAACGAACGCAACCGGCCCGTGCGGTCGGGCATCATCGAGCTACCGATCGGCTCGGGCACCGGTGAATTCGTCGTGCCCCCGCTGGGTGCGCGACGGTCGTGGGACGAAATGTTCCTCATCTCCTCGCGTCACCGCGGCGTCATCAACGTGGGTCCGGCGCGTTCGGTGCGCTCTGATGCCCTTGGACTGCTGCGCCGCGTGCGCGTGTGGGACGAGCCCGTCATCCTTCACGTGCACCCGAGAACCGTGCGCGTTCCCTTCGACGCCACCGGCTTCCAGCTGGATGTCGAGGGTGTGTCCACGGGCAGGCTCTCCAGCTCCGACGTGTCCTTTCACGCGCTGCGCGACTACGAGCCCGGGGACGATCGGCGCGCCGTCCACTGGCAGTCGACCGCCCGCCTGGGCAAGCTCATCGTCCGCCAGTACGAGGAAACGCACCGTTCCCACCACGTCATTGTGCTGGACACCTCCCGCGACGTCTGGGATCACGACTCCTTTGAGACGGCGGTCTCCGTCGCCGCCTCGCTCGCTCTGGCCAGCCTGCGCGAGTCTCGTCCCGTGTCGGTCACAACGACGGAGGCTTGGCTGCCGTCGGGTAGCGCCATGCGCCTTCTGGACACCCTTTCCGAGATCAAGGCGGGTTCCGGAGGGGACCTGGCTCTGCGCGTGCGCGAGGCAGTGGCTGAGCGCCCCGGAGTCTCGGCCCTCACCCTCGTGGTCGGCCCGAAGGTGAGCGATGTCGACGCCGCGCACCTGGCGCGGCTGGCTCCCATTGACGTCCCCGTTTCCATCATCCGAATCGGTGGGGCTGAGGGACGAACCAGGCGAGACCTCGGGCGAGGGGTGCTCCTCGACTGCTCGCGCCTTGAGGACCTGCCGCGCATTATCGTTGCCGGAGGGCTTGCATGACCACCAGCGTTGATACCAAGCCTCGCGCACAAAGGGTTGAATCGCAGGCTCAGACGACACCGACGTCCCCCGTTGCAACCGAGGTGCGAGCGTCCTCCGTTCCTTCTGCCTCTTCCCGCGACGGCGACCGTCCCAACGTGGGGCCGCAGGGGCCTCGTCCCAAGACGACGCGTTCGCGCCTCCTGACCGTCACACAGCGTTTCGCGACGTACCGGTCGAGCTTGCCGATATGGTCCCTCCTGGTTCTTGCCTTCCTCTTCGTGGGGCCTGTCGCGGCCTTTGAACCGGTCTTCGGTGGCGGAGTTGGTGCGATCGCTGCCGGAGCAGGAGTGGCCTGCGGCCTGGCGATCGCCGCGGCCTCTACCTACTGGCGGTGGGATGCACTCACGACGGTCTTAAGTGTTGTGGTGACCTACTTCCTGGTCGGCAGCGGTGCCGCGCTGCGCTCAGAGGCGCTGTACGGCTTCCTACCCACGGGGCAGACCCTGCAGGTCATGGTGCTCGGATCCTTCCGTGCCTGGAAGGACCTGTTGACGCTCACGCCCCCGGTGTCGGTCTACTCCGGACCGGCGCTGGTGCCGTGGATGTGCGGCCTGGTCCTGGCGGTCCTGGCGGGCCTGATAACTGCGTGTGCCGGACGGGCCGTCCCGGGGTCCATCCCCGTCGTGGCGATGGCGGTTATCGCCGTGTTTTTTGGGCTCGCTCGCTATCCTCTTCCTCTGTCGCTGGTCCTGGTCTGGTGGGCGCTTGTGGTCGCCTGGTGGGCGAGCGCCGCACAGTACCAGAGAATCACCCTGGGGCAGGATGTGCTCGTGGGACGAGCAAGTTCGCCTGGCGGCGAGGCGACGGTTGGGCGTCGTTCTCGCTCGACCGTCTACGTGGGGAGGCGAGCGCTTGGTGCCATCGTCGTTCTCGCGGTCTCCGTCGGCGTGGCGATGCCGGCTGCGGCGGTCCTGGGGTCCTCCCGCGGGCGCCTTGTTGGGCGCGACCTGATTCAGCCGCCCATTGACGTTCAGGCGTTCCCTTCCCCGATGTCTTCCTTCCGTCACTACACGACGGATCTGAAGGACGAGACGCTGCTGACCGTCTCAGATCTACCTGAGAACCAGCGTGTGCGAATCGCCGCGATGGACGTCTACGACGGTACGACCTTTGGCATGTCCCGGAAGAGAGACGACGGACATACGGGTTACATCCCGGTTCATACGACCATCCCCGGTCGCGCGCAGGGCACGTCAGTGGTGACGCTCACGACCACAGGACTGTCAGGCCCGTGGGTTCCCGTCCTGGGAACTCCCTCGCAGATCGCTTTCACTGGCGGGCAGGCAGCCCAGCAGAAGAAGGGCCTCCATGTCGATACGTGGGCGAATGCGGCTCTGACCACCGGCCCCGTCGGTTCGATGAGCTACAACGTGACCACGGAGTTCGTCGCGCCTGTGCGCGACGAAGAACTGGCTAACCTCGTGGCGGTGTCGGCAACCCTGGAGGACAAGAATGTTCCCGACGGCCTCGCTGATAGGGCCGCCGAGCTCACACAGAACGCGTCGACGCCGCTCGCGGCGGCGCGAGCCATCGAACACTACTTGTCCACCAACGGCTATTACCTCAACGAGAACACTCGTTTTTCGCGGCCGGGCGTGCGCAGCGATCGGCTGGAGCGCATGCTGGCCTCCGACGAGAACCTGATTGGCGACGATCAGCAGTACACGGCTCTCATGGCTCTTATGCTGCACCAGTTGGGCATCAACGCGCGCGTCGTCATGGGAGCCTACCCCGAGGGCGGCTCCCAGGGAGGTGCCGCGACCCTGCGTGGATCCGATATTCGCGCGTGGGTTGAGGTCGAGTTCTCGGGCGGTGTCTGGGGCGTGTTCGACCCGACTCCGCCGCGCGATCATGTGCCGCAGACTCAGGTGCCCAAGCCTCGTTCCGTCCCGCGCCCGCAGGTCCTGCAGCCGCCGGAGCCTCCCGAGCCCCCGGCTGAGATGCCTCCGCCCACACGAGACCAGAACGCCGACCCCCTCAAGCCGCCCGAGGTGGGCCTTCCCTGGGGTCTCATCGCCGCAGGTTCGGGCGCTGTCTTCCTCCTCGCTATTCCACCCCTGGCGATCCTGGTGTTCAAGGCGGGCCGGCGCAGGCGTCGCCGCAGGGCCTCCCCCGGCGAGGCGCTGGTGGGTTCGTGGGACGAGATCGTGGACCTGGCTGCCGACTATGGCCTGCGTATCGATCTGGGACGCACTCGTCAGGAGACCGCGTGGGCTCTTTCCTCCCAGTGGGAACTGGGGCAAGACCCGGGCGATCCCTTTGCGCTGGTGACGGACGAGGTAAACCTTGGCGAGGACGGGGCGACCTCCTCCTCGGATAGTGCAGGCGTCGCCGACAAGGGGCGCTACGTGATTGATGGCTGGAGCCGTTTCGGAGGTGACGTTCCCGCTCCCGTCGTCATCGCGCGCTTCGCAGACGTCGCTAACTTTGCTTCTAATGGTTTTTCGCGCGACAGTGCACGCGCCGCGTGGGCACAGGTGAGGGACCTGCGCGACCAGGTGTCCAAGCGTGCGGGCTTCCTCGCGCGCGTGCGCCGGGCTTTCTCCCTGCGCAGTCTGCGCATGCGCCGCAAGCTACGCAGGGTTACTCCCGTGGTCGGGCGGACGATGCGAGAGGAGAACGATCAGTGAGTCCAGCTGTCGCAGGCATGAGGGGGCCGGATATTCCCGGATTCCGGTGGGTCCGTCCTCTGGGGCAAGGTGGTTTCGCCGACGTGTTCCTGTACCGTCAGGAGCTACCGAGTCGCGATGTGGCTATCAAGGTCGTGCGTGCTCAGGGTGATGCGCGGGGCACGAAGGAACTGCATCGTGAAGCCGATGCGATGACTCTCCTGTCGGGGCACCCCTCCGTCGTGGAGCTACACGGGGTGGGAACGACCGCAGACGGGCGGGCGTATCTCGTCATGGAGTACTGCCCGGTTGCCGACCTCCTCACCCAGGTTCGCGCGCGACCGATGTCGCTTGAGGACGCCCTGGATACGATGATCAAGATTTGCGGCGTCGTCGAGACTTTCCACTGGCAGGGCTACGTGCACCGCGACATCAAGCCCTCGAACATCATGATGGATGCCTACGGCAAGCCGGTCCTGGCCGACTTTGGAGTCGCGTCGAAGGTCGGAGCGTTGGAGGTTGGTGCCTTTGATGGTTTCTCGGTGCTGTGGGCACCCCCGGAGCAGCAGGACGTGACCGCACCCGCCTCGCCGCTGCAGGACGTGTGGGCTCTGGCGTCAACGACGTGGACTTTTGTGACGGGGCGTAGCCCCTTCGAGGACCCAATCGGTGACAATTCGGCGGCGTCGATCGCCAACCGCGTGCAGCGCGGACGCATGCGTGGCCTGGGGCGAGCGGATGCTCCCTGTGAGTTGGAGCGTGTGTTGCGTGCGGCGATGGCGGTGGACCCGGCGGAGCGCACGCCTTCGGCCAAGGAGTTTGGCGAGGGTCTTCAACGGGTTCAGGAAGAGATTGGCTACCCGCGCACGGAGATGGAGATCAAGGAGAAGCGCTCTAAAGCCTCCGTCACCGTCACTGGTGATCAGAAGACGCGCCTGCGTGGCGCGCCGGTCATCGACCCGGATGCGACGCGGCTGCGCTCTGCCACCTACTCATTCGAGGGAGGGGCTGGTTCCGGCGGCGTCGAGGCAGTGGCGGACTCGTGGAAGAGCGATCGCTCTGGGGATGTGGACGAGGTCTCGGCTCGTCGTGTCGTCGAGGGATCCTCGGAGGCTAAGAAGACTATCTCGCCGCTGGCGGGCATGCTGCTGGCGCTGCTGGCCGCGCTGATCGCGGCCGGGCTGGTGGCGGGGATACTCCGTGGACAGGGGTCGTTTACGCGGATCGCTCCCGATCCGGAGAAGACGAGTACCTCGGCGGCCCCGGGTGACGCGTTGGGCGTGGCACCCCCGAAGGTGTCGAATCTGGCCGGCGAGTACTCCGACGGTATGGTGGCCTGGACGTGGACCGCTCCCGAGGGTCCCGCTCCCTCGGACATCGTGTACGCTTACGAGGGCTCGGGGGCGGCCGGTAAATCGCGTGGTCGCGTGGAATCGACGAGTGTGACGATCGATGGGGCCAGTGGCGAGAACTGCATCGAGATCACGACGGTGTCGCGTTCTTCCGGGCGCATGTCAGACCCGGTCCGTGTCTGCGTGGAGGTTCCATGACGCAGATCATTTCGTCGGTTCGTTATTCTTACTTGCGTTCCAGTTTCGTCGATCGAGACGCTGGTCACGCCGGGTGTAAAATAGTCAGTATCGCGCGTAGTCTCTCGCGCTCAACGCAGCTAAAGGATGAAGGCACATGTCTCTAGAAGAACATGCGGAATGGCCCGCAGTTCGATGGGGCGCGTCGACCGACATCGGTCCGGTCCGCTCTGAGAACGAGGATTCCTGGCTGGCGGTTCCCCCCGTCTTCGCTGTCGCAGATGGGATGGGTGGGCACCTGGGTGGTGCCCAGGCCTCGTCGAAGGCTGTCATTACGCTGCGGGAGTTCCTGAGTCCTCAGCGCCTTGGGAATCGTTCCGTTGACCTGGTGGATCTGTCCGTTGCGATCGACGCAGCGGCCACGGCGGTCGCCTCGTTGGCGTCGGTCGATAATCCGATGAGTGCGCCCGGCACGACGCTGTCGGGCCTCATGGTGCTGCGTACCGCCGAAGGGTCGTACTGGCTGTCATTTAACGTGGGTGACTCCCGTGCCTATGTTGTGGGTGGTGGGGGCATTCGGCAGCTCACCCACGACCACTCGGCGCTGCAGGAGGCGCGTGATCTTGCGGCTACCTCTGGGGCTCCTCGTGTGATCCCTCCCGCAAATGTCGTGACAAAGGCACTCGGTGCAGGCCAGGTCGGAAGTGTGAAAGCGGACTATACAATCATGCCGTTGGAAGATGGAGATCGGGCCGTGATTTGCACGGATGGCGTGCACGGTGTCCTGAGTGATTCGCGGATTCATGAGGTTGTTGCGGACGGCGATGGTCCGCAGGGTGCGGCCGACAGACTTGTTCGAGCGTCGCTGGAGGCGGGGACTCGGGACAATGCGACCGCGGTTGTAGTTTACGCAGGAACCAAATCGCGAGTAACATTGACAATGAATGTCATGAATCGGATGATTCAACCAGTACGTCCGGCGTCGATTGAGACCGCTCGCCGGGTTCCTCGTAGAGAAGGCGGTAACTGATGCTTCAGATTGGACGCTTCCTGTGTCGCGGGCAGGGCGCGATGCTCGTCACGGGTCCCCTCGGTGCGGCGCTGGCTCCGCTCGACTTTGCGGATTCCGCCGCCGATGTGGTGTGGGGACGCGCCGACACCCAGGCGTGGCTGTCCCACGTCCAGGCTGAAAAGGGTGACGTCCTGCTGCTGGACTGCGCGGGCGAGCAGCCGTACCTGACTGTGCTGGGCAATATTCAGCTGCGCATGCGTGCCGCCGGCCAGATCACCGAGCAGGTGTGGACCGACCCGATCTGGGCGTGGCCATTTAACCCCGGTGAGTGGCAGACCTTTGAGGCCACCATCGTCGACGGCGACGAGGTCACGTGGATGGTGCCCGCCGCCGATCGCGTCGAAGCTGGGGAGATCCGTATCGGACGCGCACTCGACGAGGTCGAGGCCCTTGCCTCGATGCCCGTCGACACGATGGGCTTCCTGATCAATCCCGATATTCCGGACCGCGAGCGCCGTGCCCGCCGCGAGGCTCGCGAGGAGCTGCCGGAGCCTTCCATACACTCGGCTTCCGTCGATCTGGCCGCTGTTGAGGCCCAGTTCCTCGCCGCGACCAGCAATAGCCCGGTGTCGCTGTGCCCCTCTTCGCGCAACCCTGACGACGAGGAAGCTCCCGAGGCTCCCGAGGTCTCGGATGAGCAGGTTGAGGAAGCTTCGCACGAGGAGGCACCTGCGAAGGATACTGAGCAGCCCTCGGGCGAGCTCTACATCGTTGCTGATGCCGAGGAACCGCCGGTCGACACCGCTGAGTCCGCCGAACGTGCGGGCGGTTTCGGCGAGTCGGGTGTCCCGGCCTCGCCTGAGCCGGCCTCTGGGGAGGTCGTCGAGTCTCCCGCCGTCCCTGAGGCCATGAGCGCCGAGGGCCTGGCTGACCTGGGTGCTGAGACCGATACCGAGGCGACGATCCTGCGCCTGGCTCCCACGAACTCGGGCCCCGCCGCGCCCGTCGCGTTCCTGATTCACGGCGGTACCGTGCCCGTCGAGGTTTCCCGTGACGTCGTCATCGGCCGCGACCCCGACGCCCGTGCGCTGACCGGCCGCCCCGTCGCGACCGTCCTGCGCGTGCCCAGCCCGCAGACCGAGATCTCCCGCTCACACTGCGCCGTCATGATGACGACCCCCGGCTCCTGGGCCCTCATGGACCTGGGCAGCGCGAACGGCACCGTCCTGCGCCACGCCGACGGCTCGTTCCAGGACGTCACCCCCATGGTGACGATCGCCCTGAACGACGGCGACCTCATCGATGTGGGCGAGGGAACCACCATCGAGTTCCGCGTGCGCTGATTGACTCAAACGCTGCAGGTGGGGCGGGCCTTCGGGCTCGCCCCACCTGAGTTTGTCTGTGTTGTTCACGGGGGAGAGGGGAGCGGTCGACTGTCCCGGCCTCATCTATGTAAGGACAATCATACTCGCGCGCGCCTTAAGGTGACCTTGGTCCCTTGAAGCGTGTATCCTTACCCCTGGTAGCGACCCGCTGGTGGGTCGGTCATCGCAAACAAGGAAGTTGAGGACCACGATGGTCAAGTACGTATACGACTTCTCCGAGGGCGACAAGTCCATGAAGGACCTCCTCGGAGGAAAGGGAGCCAACCTCGCCGAGATGACGAAGCTCGGTCTGCCCGTTCCCCCCGGCTTCACGATCACCACCGAGGCATGCCGCGCATACCTCAAGGAGTCGACGGTTCCCGAGTCGCTTGCCACCGAGGTCACCACCGCCCTGCGCGGCGTCGAAGACCAGATGGGCCGCCACCTCGGCGATCCCTCTGACCCGCTCCTCGTCTCCGTGCGAAGCGGCGCCAAGTTCTCCATGCCCGGCATGATGGAAACCGTCCTGAACATCGGCCTCAACGATGAATCCGTTCTCGGCCTCGCGGCCGTTAGCGGTAACGAACGCTTCGCGTGGGACTCCTACCGCCGCCTCATCCAGATGTTCGGCAAGACCGTCCTCGACATCGATGGCGACCTCTTCTCCGACGCCCTCGACGCCCTCAAGGCCGAGCGCGGCGTCACCGGCGATACCGAGCTGACCGCCGAGGACCTCAAGGGCCTCGTCGACACCTTCAAGGGCATCGTCAAGGAACAGACCGGCAAGGACTTCCCGCAGGACCCGCGCACCCAGATGGACATGGGCATCGAGGCCGTATTCCGCTCCTGGAACACCGAGCGCGCCCGCATCTACCGCCGCCGTGAGCGCATCCCCCACGACCTGGGCACCGCCGTCAACATCTGCACCATGGTGTTCGGCAACATGGGCGACAACTCCGGCACCGGCGTCTGCTTCACCCGCGACCCCTCCTCCGGCCACTCCGGCGTCTACGGCGACTACCTCGAGAACGCGCAGGGCGAGGACGTCGTTGCGGGCATCCGCAACACCCTGCCCCTGTCCGCCCTCAAGGAAATCAACAAGCCCGTCTACGACGAGCTGCGCGCCATCATGCGCAAGCTGGAGACCCACTACCGCGACATGTGCGACATCGAGTTCACCGTCGAGCGCGGCAAGCTGTGGATGCTCCAGACGCGCGTCGGCAAGCGCACCGCCGCCGCCGCCTTCCGTATTGCCACCCAGCTCCTGGGCGAAAAGCTCATCACCCGCGACGAGGCCCTGGGCCGCGTCACCGGCGACCAGCTCACCCAGCTGATGTTCCCGCAGTTCGACGCCAAGGCCGAGAAGGAGCTCATCGCTCGCGGCATGGCCGCCTCCCCGGGCGCCGCCGTCGGCAAGATCGCCTTCAACAACGCCCAGGCCGTCGAGGCCGCCGAGAAGGGCATCAAGACCGTCCTCGTGCGTCGCGAGACCAACCCCGATGACCTGCCCGGCATGGTCGCCGCCGAAGGCGTCTTGACCGCCCGCGGTGGCAAGACCTCGCACGCCGCCGTCGTCGCCCGAGGCATGGGCAAGACCTGCGTGTGTGGCGCCGAATCCCTCGTCATCGACGAAGCTGCCGGCACCGTTACCATCGGCGACCTGGTCCTCACCTCCGAGGACACCATCGCCATCGACGGCCAGACCGGTGAGATCTTCCGCGGCGAGGTCCCCGTCGCCGACTCGCCCGTCACCACCTACCTGGCTGACGGCCTCGAGGCCGGCATTGCCGCCGCCGGCGAGGACCAGGGCACCCGCGAGCTCGTCGAGGCCGTCGACAAGCTCCTTGCCCACGCCGACAAGGTCCGCCGCCTGCGCGTGCGCGCCAACGCCGACACTCCCCTCGACTCCAAGCGCGCCATCGCCTTCGGCGCCGAGGGCATCGGCCTGTGCCGCACCGAGCACATGTTCCTGGGTGAGCGCCGCCCGCTCGTTGAGCGTGCCATCCTCTCCGCTCCCGAGTCCGACGAGCGCCAGGCCGCGTTCAACGAGCTCGAGAAGCTCCAGAAGCAGGACTTCCTCGAGATGCTCGAGGTCATGGACGGCAAGGCCATGACCGTGCGCCTCATCGACCCGCCGCTCCACGAGTTCATGCCCGCCCTCATCGAGCTGGAGACGAAGGTCGCCGTCGGCAAGGCCACCGGCACCCTCGACCCCGCCGACGAGGCCATGCTCGTCGAGGTCCGTCGCATGCACGAGCAGAACCCCATGCTGGGCCTGCGCGGCGTGCGCCTGGGCATCTACCTGCCCGGCCTGTTCGCCCTGCAGATGCGCGCCCTGTGCGAGGCGGCCGCCGACCTCGTGGCCCGCGGCCTCAACCCGCGTCCCGAGATCATGGTTCCGCTCGTCGGCTCCGTGCGTGAGCTCCAGCTCGTGCGCGAGGAAGGCGAAGGCATCATCGCCTCCGTCGCCGCTGCCCGCGGCGTGGACCTGTCCGGTGTCTCCATCGGCGCCATGATCGAGCTGCCGCGCGCCGCCATGACGGCCGAGGACCTCGCCGAGGAAGCCGACTTCTTCTCCTTCGGCACCAACGACCTGACGCAGACCGTGTGGGGCTTCTCGCGCGACGACGTTGAGGGCGTGTTCTTCCCGCAGTACATCGAGGCCGGCATCTTCGGCGTCTCCCCCTTCGAGTCCATCGACGTCCATGGCGTGGGCACCCTGGTCTCCGAGGGCGTGCGCCGCGCCCGCTCCACCAAGCCGAACATCAAGCTCGGCGTGTGTGGCGAGCACGGTGGCGACCCGGCCTCGATCCACTTCTTCCACAACGTGGGCGTCGACTACGTGTCCTGCTCCCCGTTCCGCGTCCCCGTCGCCCGCCTCGAGGCTGGCCGCGCCGCAGTCGAGGATCACGTGGACATGACCGCCTGATCGCTGGTGGTGCTTGGTTCGCTGAGCGCCGATGAGTGAGCGTGACGAGGCCGCGGCCGGGAAACCGGTCGCGGCCTCGTTCCGTTGTGGGCGGGGTGTTGTGGGCGGGGGAGCGTGTGGTAGATCGGCCCACCTATCGGCCCATCTACTGGTGGTGTTAACCCACTTGTGCGCAGCTACCCCCATTTACCGGAGGCTGGGCGGGTGTGCCGATGTTGCCACCAGGTGGGTTCACATGCGCAGGGGTGGGCCCACGTTGCCACCAGGTGGGTGAGTGTGCGGGCCTGTGTTCTGTTGTTGCGGGTGGTGCTTGGTGCGCCGGGGGTTGGCGGACTTTTCTCGCCAGTTCTCCTGTGCCGTGTGTGGTGTGAGCTTTCAGATTCCGCGTTTGTTCTTGTTTGAGTGTGCAGTGCACCCGATCCGTAGGCATTACACCCGTTCTGATCGGGTGCTGTGCCCCGTAACGGGTGTAGCGCCCGGTAAAGGGTGCAGTGCCTCGTAACGGGTGCAGCATCCTCGCGGTGTTGCTGGTTGAACGGTCGACTGTGGTGTCGCATTGCCTCACGAACTGGTGCAGCATTGGCCCCTCGCGCGTCGTGTAAGCGGTGCATGTCCGCGCGAATGCTTGTTGATAACTGGTGTTACACCACTTAGGTGGGTATTGCACCAGTTGGGAGGTGGTGTACTGCTCCCTAACTAGTGCAATTCTCGTGGACGCGTGTTGGTTGTGCGCATCTGCTCGAGGTATGAACCCACTTGTGCGCTGCGAGAACCATCTACTGGAGGCTGGGCGGGTGTGACCATGTGTCACCGGGTGGGGTAACGTGCGCAGGCGTAGGGCCGGAGCAGCGGTGCCACGGGTTGCGGCTTTCCGACGGTGGCTGCGCTCAGGGTGCGGCCGGTTGCGGGGCATCGGCGTGGTTCAAGCCGGGGTGTCAGGGAGTAATGCCGATGCTCTGCAGCAGGAAGATCAGGCCCACCATGATCGAGTTGTTCAGAGCGTGGAACGCCCACGAGTAAGCGATGTTCTTCCCTGATTTCACGTAGATGAGGGTCAGGGCGATGGAGATCGGCAGGTAGGCCAGCAGGTCCTGCCACTGGTAGCAATGCATGTAGGCGAAGAGAATGGCGGAGATCGACGCGACGAGCCACGTGGGCACAAACGCGCTGAGCTTGCCGATGAGGATGTGCCGGTAGAAGATCTCCTCAATCATTGGGACGCCGATGGCCACAAAGAAGGAGAACACGATGCTGAGAGCGCCTTCGGACAGGGCGTTCATGACGGCCTGTTGGTTCTGGGCTATCGGCGGATTGGTTCCGTAGATGGAGATGCGCAGCGTGGCTTGCACAATCGTGAGGAGGAACCACATGCCGAATAGCAGTGCGATCTTGAGTGCCGGTCGTGTGCGGAAGTATGAGAAGGCGGGGAAGAACTCGCGCCCGAAGAACGCCAGTACCATGACCAGGAAAATCGAGTCGAGCACGATGTTGACGGCAGTGATGTTCCATGACTCGGGGATGATCGATGTCGGCACGATGCCGAGTAGGAAGAAGGTCGCGTAGGGGATGCCGAAGATCACGATCCGCACCCAGTCGGCGCGACTTGGGCGCGCGGGCCGCATGGGGAACGAGGCCTTGGCTGCGTTATCTGTCGCGGTGACAGTGGGCAGGGGGCTCGGTGCCGGGGTCGCCCCGGTCGATACGGGAGTCGAAGGTGCGCGGTGCGTGCTTGGGTCGGTAGGCATGGAGCTGAGGCCACTTCCTGTTGGGCTGTTGTGCTGCCCGTATATTCTGACAGATTTTGAAATAGAGTGGCGCGCGGATAGTTGAAACGATGTGCCTGGCGCGCAAGCGACGTGGCTCGTTTTCCCTGACGGGGAAAGGTTTTCGTGGCAGCGTGTCAGCAAACGATCGCCCTGGGTCCTTAGTCCCTCAAGGGGGGTGTGTTACCGCGCTAGCACCGTCACAGCATGGTCACAATTTAGGGCGACCTAAACGGACTACTTTCCGCCTGGGCGAGATGTGGCTACGCTCAATGCATAGAAAACGCATTATCCCTGCGTTATCTAATCGCCGGATCGTCAGGAGGCAAGCGGTGACAGTGCTTCGCGCTCACGCGCATAGTATTCGCGCTCACGTACGCAACATCGGTCAGCGACTCAGTCGCGTCCTCATCGTCGCAGTCATGGCAGCTCTGGCCGTGGCGATGTTCGCCTCGCCCTCGCGAGCCGCGGATCAGACGTGGAGCGATGTTTCGACCACGATCAATGGCCTGATCGATCAAGGCGTGTCCACCTTTAAGGCGGGCGACGCCAAGGGCGGCAAGGACAAGGTCAACGACGCCTACTACAAGCACTACGAGATCACCGGCATGGAGAAGCAGGTCATGGCCCGCATCTCCGGCTCGCGCGTCTCCCAGGTGGAGATGGAGTTCTCCCTCCTGAAGAAGGCCATGAGTGACGCCGACAGTGCGGGCGTCGATAACCACGCTACGACCCTCAAGCAGTACATGGTCGAAGATGGCGCATCCCTGGATGGCGTGGCCCCCGGGTCGGCAGCCCAGGCCTCGTCGGACGACTACAGCCCCGGCGCGTGGGGTGAGGTCGCCAAGACGATCAACGGCATCCTCGAAGACGGCGCCAACGCCTACAAGGGCGGCGACGCCAAGGCCGGTAAGGACAAGGTCAACGAGGCCTACTACAAGCACTACGAGATCACCGGCATGGAGAAGCAGGTCATGAGCCGCATCTCCGGCTCGCGCGTCTCGCAGGTGGAGATGGAGTTCTCCCTCCTGAAGAAGGCCATGACCGACGACGACTCGGCGGCGGTCGACCAGCACCTCTCGACACTGACGAACTACATCCGCGAGGACGCCAATAGCCTCGACGGCTACACCGGCAAGGCTGCCGACAAGACCACTGACAGCTCGGGCACCTCCCCGTGGATCGCCCAGTTCCTGCCCTCCCTCCTCGTGATTCTGCGCGAGGGCATGGAGGCGATCCTGGTCGTCGCCGCGGTCTTGGCCTACCTGGCTAAGGCCGGCCACAAGAAAAAGGCCCCCATCGTGTGGGGCGGCGTGGTGCTCGCCTTCGGCCTGTCCATCGGTCTGGCCTTCCTCTTCAGTTACGTCACCTCCCTGGCGGGCGCGAACCAGGAGCTCCTCGAGGGCTTCGCCGCGCTCTTCGCGGTTGTCATGCTGATCTGGGTCTCCAACTGGATGATCAACAAGTCCTCCAACAAGGCGTGGGACGAGTACATCAAGAAGCAGACCGACGCCTCGCTGAGCAGCGGCTCCCTGCTGGGCCTCGCCTTCATTTCCTTCCTCGCCGTCCTGCGCGAGGGTGCGGAGACGATCCTCTTCTACGTCCCGATCGTTGCCGCCGCGGGCGACAAGGTCCACTACGTGTGGATCGGCCTGGCGGTCGGCCTCGTGGCCCTGGTCATCATCTACCTGCTCATCCAGTTCGCGGCGGTCCGCATCCCGCTGCGCCCCTTCTTCACCATTACCTCGATGCTGATGGCCTTCATGGCCTTCACGTTCACGGGTTCTGGTATCGGGGAACTTCAGGAGGCGGACGTCGTGTCCCTGACGCCCATCTCCGGCTTCCCCACCATTGACCTCTTGGGGATCTACCCCCGAGTGGAGAACCTGGCCGCGCAAGCCATCGTTCTCGCCATCATCGTCGGTCTCTATTTCTTCGGAAAAGCTCGCCTCGCCCGCGAGGCCGCCGCCCAGTCGCGGGCCGGGGAATGACACCCTCGAGCGACACCGACGTTTCACCCAACCAACACGCACAGGAGATCATCACATGAAGCGCTCTCTGTTCCGCGTCGGCGCGGCCCTGGCCACGCTGGCCCTCGCAGGCACTCTGGCCGCCTGCTCCAACAACTCCTCCTCGTCCTCCAGCGAGAAGCCCTCGACCTCGTCCTCGGCCGCCGCTGACTCTGCCGCCCCCGCCCCCGGCGAGGACGCTGGCTTCGAAGAGCAGCCCCTCGGCGACGAGGTCCACGTCGGCCCCCTCGTCGTGGGTGGCGTCTACTTCCAGCCCGTCGAGATGGAGCCCCAGGTGGGCACCCCCGCCGCCGAGTCCTCGATGCACATTGAGGCCGACATCGCCGCTGCCGCCGACAACAAGCTCGGCTACGGTGCCGGCGACTTCGTCCCCGGCCTGACCGTGGACTACGCGATCAAGGACAAGTCCGGCAACGTCGTCCAGGAGGGCACGCTCATGCCGATGAACGCGTCCGACGGCCCGCACTACGGCCTGAACCTGCCCAAGCTGGACGCCGGCACCTACGACGTGTCCTTCATGATCAAGCCCCCCAGCGTGTGGCTGCTGCACACCGATAAGACCACGGGTGTTGAGGGTCGCTTCTGGACCGAGCCGCTCGTCGCCGAGTTCCCGGATTGGCAGTGGGATCCCACGGCCGTCTCCTGGTGATCGACGATCGCTTGTAGAGGGGCCGAGGCAGCGGTTCTTTATAGGACCGCTGGCCTCGGCCCTCGCCCCGTGAGGGGACTAGAATCGATACCGTAGCTACGACTTCGGTGAACCTTTATTACGGGAGGAAAGCCAATGCTTCAGCAGATGAGTGAAGCAACCCTAACGCTGCTGTTGACGATGCTCGCGCTCGGCGCCGTCATCCGCTTCATGCCCGCCGCCGGGCGTGGTCGCCGCGGTAAGAAGGCACGCTCGGTCGCCGTGTGGGCCGGTATCGGCCTGGGCATGGTCTCCTCCCTGGCTTTGACGATCATTAACGTCGAGGCCCCCAAGTCCGTGAACCGCCAGACCGTTGGCCTGTTCACCCTCCCCGTCGCGATCGTCCTCGCGGTCCTGTTCCTCGCGCTCATCGCGGTGCGCTCGCGCCGCGTGCGTTCCCTCCTGCCCGGCGACGCCGACGATGAGGCCCGGGCGGCCTCGTCGATGGAAACCGCAGTGAGCGGGGATACCCTCGTGCGTATCGTCGGCGCCCTCTACATTGCGGCCGCCCTGTTCCGCGCAGTCCCCACGGCCATGAACCAGGCCGTCATGATGCTCTCGGGCGGCGTCGAGATCTACTCGACCCCGGTCGTTCTCGCGCTCGTCGGCTACGTGCTGGCGTGGGTGCTCGTCTGCTTCGTCACATGGGTCTCCTACCGCCTGTGCTCGTGGAACAACCGCGTGTGGCCGGCGGCCTTCATCCTGATCTCGCTGCTGGCCAACCACGCCCTGATGATCGTGCGCATCCTCAAGGCCAAGCGCTGGATCGCGATTCCCAAGGACGCGTGGAACGTCATGTCGTGGTTCATCAACCACGAGGCCGTCTTCACGATCGCCGCGGGCCTGGCCCTGTGCGCCGTCGTGTTCCTGACCTGGCTGGCATCGCGCTCGATTCCGACCGTCGGGGCCAACCCCGCCGAGGGACGCCTGGGCCGCGCGCGCTCGCGCCTCTACAAGTCCATGGCGGGCACCGCCGCCCTCGGCTACCTGTGCGGCGCGCTGCTCATCACTGTCGGCGTCGCCTACGGCAGCCAGGAGATCGAGCTGTCCCCGCCCGAGTCCTTCAGCGTCGTCGACGACCAGGTGAGCGTCAACCTCGCCGACATCTCCGACGGTCACCTGCACCGCTACGAGTACACGACCTCGGGCGGCGTGAAGGTGCGCTTCATCGTCATCCAGAAGTCCGGCTCATCCTTCGGCGTGGGCCTGGACGCGTGCGATATCTGCGGCCCCACCGGCTACTACGAGAAGGACGGCAAAGTCATCTGCAAGCTGTGTGAAGTGGCGATGAACATCGCGACCATCGGCTTTAAGGGCGGCTGCAACCCGATCCCCATCGACTACAAGGTCTCCAACGGCACGCTGACCGTGCCGATCTCGGCTCTCGAGGCCTCGGCCTCCGTCTTCGCGAAGTAAGGGGATCGCGTGTTCTTCCGAATGCTGCGCGGTGCCCTCACGAGGCGCGGTAACCGCCACCTGATGATCGCCCTGACCGTCGCGCTGGGCGCCTGCGTCGCCACGTCCATGCTCTCCGTCATGTTCAACGTGGGCGACAAGGTCAACCAGGAACTCAAGTCCTACGGCGCCAACATCGTCGTGCGCCCCCAGGGCGCGGCCGTCCTCGACGACCTCTACTCCACGGGCGAGGCCACCGAGTCCCGTTCCTACCTGCGCGAGGACGAGCTCGGCAACATCAAGACGATCTTCTGGACCTACAACATCCTCGACTTCGCGCCCCTGCTGAGTGTGTCAGTCACGGACGGGAGCGGCGAGCACGTGCCCACGACCGGCACATGGTTCAGCCACCACCTCGAGCTGGCCACCGGCGAGAGCGTCGAAACCGGCCTCGACAAGCTGCGCGGCTGGTGGGGCATCGAGGGGTCGTGGCCCGCGGACGACGACGAGAGCGGCGCCCTTGTTGGCACCACCTACGCGGCCGCCCACGGCCTCGGCGTCGGCGACACCTTCACCCTGACCCGCGAGGGAATCACGCACGAGTTCACGGTGCGCGGCATCCTCACCAGCGGCGATGACGCCGACCGTGGCGTGTTTATTCAGCTGGCGCAGGCCCAGGCGCTCCTCGAGCGCGAGAACGTCGTCGGCAGTGTCGAGGTCTCCGCCCTGACCACGCCCGACAACGACCTGGCCCGCAAGGCCGCGAAGAACCCGAACTCGCTGAGCGTGTCCGAGAAGGAAACCTGGTACTGCACCGCCTACGTCTCCTCCATCGCCTACCAGATCGAGGAAGTCATGACGGACTCCGTGGCCCGCCCGGTCCGCCAGGTCGCCGAGTCCGAAGGCACGATCCTCGAGAAGACCCAGCTGCTCATGGTCCTCGTGACCGTCCTGGCGCTCATTGCCTCGGCCCTGGCCATCGCGAACCTGGTGACCGCGGGCGTCATGGAGCGCTCCAGCGAAATCGGCCTCATGAAGGCCGTGGGTGCCAAGGATAAGCAGATCATCTCGCTGTTCCTGACGGAGACGATCGTCGTCGGCCTGGTCGGCGGCGCCATCGGCTACGGCGGAGGCCTCGCCCTCGCGCAGGCGATCGGCTACATGGTTTTTGGCTCCTCCATTGCCTTCGTGCCCGTCGTCGTCGGCCTCGTCGCCATCCTTGTCATCCTCGTCGTCCTGGGAGCCTCCATCCCGGCGATCCGCTACCTGCTGCGCCTTAACGCGGCGGAAGTCCTGCACGGAAGGTGATGCCCATGTCCAGACGAGCAATGTTCTGGCGGATGGTCACCTCCTCCATCCTGCGCCGTCGCTCCCGCGTCCTCATCGCGATCCTCGCCGTCGCCATCGGCGCGACCACGCTGTCCGGCCTCGTCACGATCGCCGTCGACGTGCCGGCCCAGCTGGCCCGAGAGATCCGCTCCTACGGCGCCAACCTCGTCGTCACCCCCGCCGGTGACGTGCCCATCACGGACGAGGCCGTGGCCGCCGCGACCGCCCAGGTGCCCGCGAGCGCTCTGGTCGGATCCGCAGCGTTCGACTACGAGACCGTCACCATCAACGACCAGCCCTACGTTGCGGGCGGCGCCGACCTGGAGGCCGTGCACGCCATGAACCCGTACTGGTACGTGGACGGGGACTGGCCTGCTGCGACGGGCCAGATCCTCGTCGGTGAGCAGGTCGCCTCGACGATCGACGTGAAGGCGGGGGACACGATCACAGTAAGCCAGCTGGACGCCGGCGCTTCCTCGAAGGGCGCGCAGGTACAGTCCGGCGCCCCGGCGCCCGGCCTCAAGGTCGATCCGCGTACCGTCACCCTGACCGTGTCCGGCATCCTCAAGACCGGAGGCAACGAAGACGGCTACGTGTACATGTCCAGACAGGACATGAGCACGCTGACCGGGCAGACCGGCGCCGTGTCGCTCGCCGAGTATTCGATCGCCCTGGAAGGCGATCAGCTCAGCGCCATCGCCGACGCGATGAACGCCGCGAACCCCGAGATTCACGCCCAGACCGTGCGCCGCCTCGCCCAGTCCGACACGGGCGTGCTGACGATGCTGCGCTCCCTCCTCGTCGTCATCACCGTTATCGTGCTGGCGCTGACTATGATCGGCGTGTCCACGACGATGATCGCCGTCGTCACCGAGCGGCGTAACGAGATTGGCCTGCGCAAGGCCCTGGGCGCCACCGCCCGATCCATCACCCGCGAGTTCATGGGTGAGGGCGTCATGCTCGGCCTCATCGGAGGCCTCCTGGGTGCCGGGGCCGGCTACGGCCTCGCCGTGCTCATTTCCACCTCCGTGTTCCACCGCTCCATCTCGCTGCACCCCGTGATCCTCCTCGGCACGGTCGCCTGCTCGATCCTCATCGCCGTCCTCGCCTGCCTCCCGCCCGTGCGCCGTGCACTGGCCGTCGATCCCGCGCTCGTCCTGCGCGGAGAATGAGAGTCACCATGACCACCTCCACCGCCACCCCGGCCTCGTCGGCCCCCACGGACGCGCTGCTGAGCCTCGAGGGCGTCTCGAAGATCTACGGGGACCTGCACGCCCTCGACAACGTCTCCCTCGAGATTCCGCGCGGCCAGTGGGTCTCCATCGTCGGCCCCTCCGGCTCCGGCAAGACCACCCTCATGAACATCGTCGGCGCCATGGACACCGCCACCAAGGGCACCGTCATGCTGGACGGCCACGACATCTCCGACCTGACCGCCGACGAGCTCACCGAGGTACGCTGCCGCACCATCGGCCTCGTCTTCCAGCAGTTCCACCTCATCGGCCACCTTACCGCCCTTGAGAACGTCATGGTCGCCCAGTACTACCACTCGATGCCCGACGAGAAGGAAGCCCTTGAGGCCCTGGACCGCGTCGGCCTCGCCGACCGCGCCACCCACCTGCCGCGCCAGCTCTCCGGCGGCGAACAGCAGCGCGTGTGCGTGGCGCGCGCCCTCATCAACTACCCCAAGCTGCTGCTGGCCGACGAGCCCACCGGCAACCTGGACGAAACCAACGAGGAGATCGTCCTCGACCTGTTCAACCAGCTCCATCAGGACGGCACGACCCTCATGGTCGTCACCCACGACGCGCTCGTCGCCGAACAGGGCCAGCGCGAAATCCGACTCGACCACGGCAAGGTCGTCAAGGAAACCTGGCACGACCACGACTTCGAACAGCGCGCCTCCGGCCTGGTCCTGCCCGGCCGCGACGGCGACGCGCGCAGCGGAAAGGACAAGGTGCGATGACCACGCCCACCCCTGTTGAGAGCCGATCCCGCTGGGTTGCCCCGGCCTCGTATGCGGTCCTCGGCGCCCTCGGCGCGACCATCCTGGCCGCGTGCACGCCCAACACCGGCCTGGACATGACCAAGCCCATGAGCGACGGCACCTGGACCGCCCAGTCCAACGCCGACGACCAGGGCTCCATCGGCACCATCACCATCACCGTCGAGGGCGGGCGCATCACCGCTACCTCCTACGAGACGACGCTGGCCGACGGCACCGACAAGGGCGCCGAGTACGGCAAGAACTCCGCGGGCGAAGTCTTCAACGAGGACTACTACAAGAAGGCGCAGGCCGCCGTCGCTTCCTACCAGGAGTACTCCGACAACCTCACCAAGGTCGGCGACCCCGCCAAGGTCGACGTCATCACCGGCGCCACCGTCGCCCACCAGCAGTTCGTGCAGGCCGCCATCCGCGCCATCGCCGCCGCCCAGGGCGTTTCCCCGGACGGTGCCGACGACATCAACATCCCCGGCCTGAACGATGCCACCAAGGACGGCGACCTCGACAAGGACCTCGGAGGCTCTGACGGCTGATTTGGCGCGTACTGCCGCCGCGCCGGGGGACGAGGCCGTGGCTGGGTCTCCGGGGGTAGCTCGCGCTGGGGACGCTGCGCCCACGTGGCGATCCTCTTTCCCCGCGATGGGCACCCGCGTCGACATCATCGGCTGGGGCGGGGACGGTATGGCGATCGTCAACGCAGTCGTGGGCGTTGTTGCACGCCACGAGGACATGTGGAGCGTGTTCCGGCCTTCCTCCGAGGTGTCGCGACTCAATGCCGCTGTTGCTTCGACTGGGTGCGGTGGCGGTGCATCCCGTTGCGGGGCCGATTCCGCGGTGGCCGGCCCCGGCCTCGTCGTCGGTGAAGAAACCGACCGGCTGCTGCGTGACGCGCTGGCGCTCGCGGAGGCGACTGGGGGAACGTTCAACCCGTTGATCGGGCCGCTCGTTGCCGCGTGGGACACCAAGGCGATGCGGGCCGCGTACGTCGCGGGTGTGCCCTTGCCGCCCGCGCCGTCTGAGCGCGTTGTGGAGGCGGCGTTGCGGGCGTCATCGTGGGGCTTGCTGTCGCGCGTTGGCGAGCGGCGGTGGGCGATGGGTGCCCCTGCTGAGTCCGTGGGTGGTGTCGATGTGCCCAGTCCGCGCCTCGACCTGGGCGGCATTGCGAAGGGATACACCGCCGACGCGTGCCGTGACCTGGCTGTGGCCCTGGGGGCGCGTGGTGTGTTGGTGTCGGTGGGGACCTCGTCGGTGTCGGTGTTTGGGACTCGCGCCGACGGTTCCTCGTGGCGCGCCGGCCTGCGAGACCCCCATGGCGGGCCCACGTCGGTCGCTGGCGTCGTAGAACTGCCTGCGGGCGGCATGGCGTCCCTGTCGACGTCTGGCGACAACCTGGGGCCGCTGGGCGGTGTGCGTGCGGTTTGTGCGGGGTCTGCGGCGGGGAGTGCGGTGGGTCCTCTGGTGGGGCCTGCGGCGGATCGTCGTGCGCGTGAAACATCGCGTGAAACATCTGTCGGTGGTGGTCGAGTTTTCGACCACCACATCATCGACCCGCGTACGGGATACCCCGCTCATGCAGGTGTGCGACAAGTCAGTGTCGTGGCCTCGTCGGGTGTGCTGGCGGAGGCCCTGTCGACGGCACTGCTCGTCGACCCGTCCATCGATGTTTCGGACGTCGTGGCCCGATGGTCGCGCTTGTCTGGCGCCCCGGCCTCGACGAAGGTTGTGAGCCTTGTGCGTGCCGAGCAGGGATGAGGTCCAGGCGCGGTCAGGCCTGGTCGGTGCCCGCATTACGAGAGGGTGGGGGGCGAGGGACGGGGCTCATGTGGTCTACCCGCCAGGCGTGATGTGACACTGCCGAGACTCGCAACCGAACGCTCGACGGGCGTGTTCGTTCCCGTTGTCGCTCCGTTGACGGCCGCCATGCGGTGGAGGCTATGAGCGCTGGTGCAACCGTGTGTTGTCCTATGCCCCTGTGATCATTCACCCGTCGAGGAAGTACTGAGGCAACTGTGATGACCGTCAGCTGAGCGGTGTGAGGCGCGGGATCGTTGTTGAGGTTGACCTCGACGATTACCGACGTGCATCAGGAGTACCTCCGCGTTATCACCGTTGCGTGTGGACTGGTATGCAGGGGATGAGCCACTGGCAATGCACCCGTTGTGTGGCGCTACACCCGAACAGAAGGGGTGCAACGCCGACGGTTCGGGTGCACTGCCCCTCAGAACACGTGAAAGTGTGGTCGGTGTGCGCAGAGGCGATTGTGTCGCAAAGAGGGTTGAACTAGCTCGCGCTCTATTCACAGTCCCTTGTTCGTGTCGCTGGTTATCCACAGGGGTTGATTGTCTTGATGATCTCAACTCGTGGGGCTGCAAGAATCCACATATGAGCAGCCACCAATTGACAGTTATTCGTACCTCGGAAGCGTGTCGCATGGCGCATGAGGAAATAGAATCAGGCGCTTTCTTGCACGTGATGCGAGGATGCTACGTTCGAGTCGATGACACGCGTCTTCTTGACACTCCGTGGCGCACGTGGATAACAGTGGCGCGAGCTCGTCTCCTTGCCGTCCATGCGTTGGGGAGCGGGGATCGAGTATTCGTTGGTGCAAGTTCACTTGCTTCTCGAGGTATTCCTCTGTGGGAGGCGAACCCGGACATATACGTCTGGGCTCGTACTCGGCGTGGGAGTAAGCCTCTCCGCGCGGTTCGCGCAGCGGGGATCCTCGTACCCGGGGTTTCGGTGCGATGGTCTGTTGTATCACCTCTTCAGGGAGAGATACAGACTGTTGGTGGCGTCCTGGCTGAAGGCGTCATCGATGCGACGGTACGTATGGCTTGTTGGTCTGAGCCCCTGAGTGCATTTGTAGGGATCTGTATGGTGCTGAATACGCAGTCGTCCTTTGACCTCTTTTCGCAGGAAGAGTGTCGCGATCGGGCACATGGGGTTCGGTCAGAGATGCTCGTGAGGCTCACGGAGTGGCGCGAACATAACGACAACATGCCGGCGCGCCGAGCAGAAGCCCTCATTCGAGCCGCTGACCCGGGCTGTGACAACCCTGCTGAGGCTGCGTTGCTGTGGGTCTTGAAGTCGGTGAGTGCCTTCGAGGTCGTGACCCAGTTTGAGATCGTCGTCAACGGGCGACGATACTTTGCGGACATCGCTATTCCGGGACTCATGATCATCTTCGAGTTCGATGGGATTGGAAAGCTCGGAAAGAACGAAGCCGACTTTGCTCGGGCGAAGCGTGACTGGATCCAACGTGAGAATGATTTACGTGGAGCTGGCTGGACTATCTATCGATTCTCGTGGCCAGACTATGAGGATCTGACGCAACTGAGAGCCTGGGTGACTGAGTTGTTAGCGCCGTACCAGGCATCGATCCCCGCATCCGCACAGCGCTTGTGGGCGGTTCCAACGCAGGCCTGCGACGGTCCGAATCGGCGGTTTCACATGGGTACATCCCGACGGTGGTCGCAAGGGTCATGCGCATGATCGGAGGCGCTGCACCCGTTACGTGGCGCTGCACCCGAACAGAAGGGGTGTAATGCCTACGGATCGGGTGTAGCGCACGCCGTAACAAGTAGATTCGCGGCATGGCCGCCGCTCGTCGGCACACAAAGCAGCTCGGCCCCACAGCCGGGCCCGGTGGCACCCGGAAAACCCGTGTGGCCGCGCAGCGCCGGCATTCACCCTGCGCGCCCCGCAAGCAGCGTCGCCAGGTGGACGCCACCGCGGTCCGCCAGCTGCGCGGCCTGGGTACGGCACGAGAAGCCATCCGCCAGGTACACGGCCTCCGGATGTGCCGACAACGTGGGCAGCAGTGAATGCGACGCGACGGCGACAGATAGGTCGTAGTGGCCCGCCTCCATGCCGAAGTTCCCGGCCAGGCCGCAGCACCCCTCGAGCCTCGTCACGCGCGCGCCCAGCGACTCGAGCAGCGCCTGGTCCGCGTCCCACCCCATGACGGAGTAGTGGTGGCAGTGTGGCTGCGCGACGATCTCAACACCCTCCAGGCTCGGCAGGCGACGCTCGGATGCGGGCACCGCAGACAGCACCTCGGCGAGGGTGTGCGTCGCGGAAGACACGAGTCCCGAACGCGGGTCATCGGGCAGAAGATCCAGCAGGTCGTCGCGTAGTACCGCCGTGCACGATGGCTCAACGCCGACGATCGGGATCCCCGACGCCGCGAAAGGCGCAAGAACGCCCAGCAATGATGCCAAGTGTTTCTTCGCCCCCGTCAGCTGACCCGTCGTAATCCACGTGAGACCGCAGCACGCGTCCGGCGCGACGATTGGCGCAAACCCGTTCGCCTCGAGCACGTCGACGACCGCGCGCGCACCCGCATCGTCCAGGGTCTGGCTAAACGAGTCCGCCCACACGAGCGCGTACGGCCGCCCGCTGGGGTCGCGCGGCCCGCTCAAGATCGGGGAGTCCGGCATCGACGAGGCAGTGGCCCCCTCACGCTCGCGGGCAACGGAAACGGGATCCGAGTTGGCAGACGCAGGAACGCTGTCCGCCAACAGGGAGCGGCGGCGCGCCCACGCGGTGAAGGTGCCGGACTGGAGGGTGGGCATGCCTCGTCGAGGATCGAGGCCGATGATGCGGAAGGCGAGCGAGCGTAGGGGAGTGACCGACATGGCGGCGTTCGCGATGCTTGCCAGGCCGGGCACGCGCGCGGTGACGCGGGTGAGGCGAGGCAGCCAGCCGAGCGTGTAGTGGCTGAGGGGACGCATGCGGCCCCGGTAGGTGCGGAAGAGCGCTTCGGAGCGGTAGCGGGCCATGTCGACGCCGGCGGGGCAGTCGGCGGAGCAGGCTTTGCAGGCCAGGCACAGGTCGAGGGCCTCGAGGACCTCGGGGGAGTCGATGGCTTTGACGAGCTGTGAGTTCGCGGCCTCCTGGAGGATGCGGGCCCGCCCGCGGGTCACGTCCTTTTCCTCGCGTGTGGCCAGGTAGGACGGGCACATGAAGGTGCCGGACACTACCGCTCGGCACTTGCCGACGCCGGTGCAGCGGTGGACGGCGGCCGTGAAGTCGCCGCCGTCGTGGGTGAAGGAGAATCCGCCGTCCGCGGGCATCGGTTGGGCGGCCACTCGTCGCAGGTTGCGATCAAGAGAATCGATGCCTGGCTGCAACTCTGCGGGATCGCCGGCGACACCGGCAGTGCGCGCCTTCGAGCGGGAAGAGGCCTCGGCCTCGTCCATGGGTGCGGCGAGGACTCCCGGATTGAGGAGGTTGCCCGGGTCAAAGACGTGCTTGACGCGCGCGAAGAGGTCGAGCATCTCGGGCGAGTACATGAAGCGCAGGAGCTCGCCGCGGGCGCGGCCGTCGCCGTGCTCGCCGGAGACGGAGCCTCCGTGCGCGGCGCAGATACGGGCCGCGGACTGCAGGAATGCGCGCGAGTGGGCCACGCCCTCGGGGGTCTCGAGGGGCATGGAGAGGCGCACGTGTACGCAGCCGTCGCCGAAGTGGCCGTAGAGGAGGCCGTCGATATCGAACTCTTCCATGAGGGCGGTGAAGTCCCGCAGGTAGTCCCCGAGTTTTTCGGGTGGGACGGCCGCGTCCTCGAAGCCGGGCCAGGCCTGCTGGTCGCCGCCGCCCTCGCCGTCTGGGGGTGTGCGTCCGCCCAGGCCTGCGCCGTCCGCGCGGATTCTCCACAGCGCCGAGGCCTGCGCGCCCGGCGGGTACACGACCGTATCGACGGCGGCCGATTCGGCGCACAGGGCGCGTGCGCGCTCGAGGGTGACCTCCAGGTCTTCGCCGGGGGCGCCAACCTCGACGAGGAGCCAGCCGTCGCCCTCGGGCAGGGTGGGGACGGCGCCGGGCCCCTTGTGTGCGCGTACGACGTCGACGAGGCGGCGGTCCATGCCTTCGATGGCGAGGGGCGAGTGGGCGAGCAGCGGGGGCACGTCGTCGGCGGCGTCGATCATGGAGTGATAGCCGAGTGCCGCCAGGACCGGTGCCTCGGGCAGGGGGACGAGGCGCACGGTGATGGACAGGATGAGGGCGAGCGTTCCCTCGGTGCCCGCGAGCATAGCTGCGAGGTTTCGCCCTCCTTCGGGGGTGAGGTGCTCGAGGGAGTAGCCGGAGACTTGGCGCTTGAATCGGCCGAGCTCGGTGCGGATGGGGGCCAGGTTCGAGTCGATGAGCGAGGCTAGTCCCGGCACGTCGCTGAGTGCGCTGTCGTGTCCGGTCGTGGCCGTGAAGCGCCGCCCCTGTCCGTCGACGCAGTCCAGGGACACGATGTTGTCGCAGGTGCGCCCCCACGCGGTCGCGTGTGGGCCGCACGCGTTGTTAGCGACCATGCCGGCGATTGTCGCGCGGTTCTGGGAGGAGGGGTCAGGGCCGAAGCGCAGCCCGTGCGTGCCCGCGGCTGCCTGCAGGGTTGTGCCGACGCATCCGGGCTCCACGGTGGCGGTGCGGGCCTCGGGGTCGATCGAGATGACACGGTTCATGTGGCGCGAGAAATCGAGGACGAGGCCGGGGCCGATCGCGTTGGATGCGCACGAGGTGCCGCCGCCCCGGGCGGTGAGGGGGACGCCGTGGGCGCGGGCGAGGTCGAAGGCCGCGATCGCCTGCTCGGGCGTGCGGGGGAACGCGACGGCCAAGGGTGGGATGCGCGTGAGACCGGCGTCAGAGGAATAACGCGCTCGCGTGCCTCTCGAGGAGTCGACGTCGATCAGTGTGCGCAGGTCCGTCAGGAAGCTCTCGCTCATGAGGCCAGTGTGTCACGATGGCGCAGGAGTGGCCCGGGGTATCCGGTGTGCGGATGGTTGATCGGAACGGTGGCTTGGGCGGATGCGGAGCGCGTAGGTGCGTAACGGGCTGCGGCATGTCGATGCGTGTGGCCCTCAGATTAGGCGGGTTCCGGGTCGTCGCGGAAGAGATGTGGGAAAGGTGTCACGGGGACGGGCATGCGCTCGACAGGAGGAAAGTGAGGGCTGACGGCCTGGTCAGAATGTGGATACATGCGCGGCCATGAGTGAGTGTCCAGGCGGTAGGGAGATAGCTCGCGGCGCGTCTCCTCGGAAGCCGGAACCCGTGGTTCCGGTGCCGAGTATTCAACGATGTGCAGGTCTTTTCTGCCCATTGCTCGCCACCCTGTCTGTTGCTGATACCTGATGCGCAGTAGTCTAACCACTTGGAATATGATCTGTCATCTGTTCCGTGCGCAACACAAGGTATCCTACACGACATTGGTCCTATGTAGGCAGGGAAACGAGAATAGTTGCTCAGAACATGTCAGTGCGTGGATTGCGCCTTCGTGTGAGCTGTACTGACCTGTGCCTGTCGTTGTGTCCATACGCTAACCGCGCTCGCGAGGGCGAGCGCGGTTAGCGTATGCGCGTCAGTGGCCGGGGTTCGACGTCGCGCATGGACGCGGTCTCGGCCTGAGGGGCTGGGATAGCGCCTCGGGGTGGGCTAGTTCACGAGTGGCGTGCGAGTGGATCTCCCGGCATGCTGTCTGGCGTCGTAGGTGGCGGTGTTTCCGCTTCATTGGGTTCCATGTATTGCTTCATCCAGGGATTGCGATCGAGCTCCGTAATTTTGCCTTGAGCAGTTTGGAGCGCTTCCCACTCTTCGTCCGTCGTCTGCTTGCCGCCGGCGATGATGTTGGCGAAATCCTGAGACGTTCGGGTGCCTTCGTCGAAGTAGGACATGTGGTTATCGAACGACAATGCTCCGGTCGCAACCGTATAGTTGGCGGAGCCGGTTGTGTCGCCGCTCAGATGGGTGATGCCCTCCAGCTTGCGGGGATTGGTTCCGTACGAGGCGTCAGGACCCAGTCCTTGGACAGCGTCGCCGTAGGGGGTCGATGACTCGTAGACGTGGCCCTCGGGCAGACCGTAGGCATCGATGTTACGCACGCCTGATCCGGGAGAACCGAACATGACGAAGTTGTCGATGGTCCCCGCGGCCATCATGGGCACCGACTTGCCGGAAGTCGTTGAGCCGTAGGAGTGGCCGAGGAGCGTGTTGGTGAACTGGTGGCCCCGAGCGTCTGCGCTCGCGCGCAGTCCCTCTTCGAAGCGGGCCAGCTTGGGTGCAGCCCGGTCCGCGTAGCCGATGTCCGCCGCCTGAATAAGATCCAGTCCGGAGTTCTTCGGTGCCACGTATCCGAGGTAGGAGATCGTCGCGACGTTTCCGGGGTCGACTCCCGCGTGGGCGGTCTGTGCCCTCAGGCGATCATTGAACTTCATGTAGTATCCGAGGTCTCCACGCACGTTTGTGCCGATGCCGGGGACGGTGGTTGACACGTGGGTCGCGGTGTCGGGGTTGCCGGAGGAAACGATCGCGGTCGTGCGCTTGTACTTCTCGTCGTAGTCAAAGTCAAGCAGGTAGGCGGGGGCGAGGCCGTGAGTCAGTCGATAGCTAGGATCCGTTTGCGACTTGATGGCTACGAGGTCCTGGTATGCCTCTTTTGCTCGATCTAGCTTCTCTTTGGCGGCGAGTTCCTCCGAGTTCATGTGGCCTGATCTCGGTTCGCCGGAGATGCGTGTGCGGGCATCGTCGTATTCCTTTTGTGCGTCCTTGACGGCCTGCTCGGCATCCGCAAGGGCACCCGGTCGATACTTTCCCTTGTTGTCAAAATAGCCGTCGAGGGCGTTGCGGTTAGCCCTGTCTCGCGCCACTGCGGGGAGGCCGTCGAGGTGGCGAACCTCGTCTGGGCAGTGGTCGATGAGGTGCTTCTGCTGCTTCTCGGGTAGTGAGTTCCACCAGGCGGCAACCTGGGAGGGCGTCCAATCCTTCTTTGGGTGGTCGGGAACGCCGGCGACTTTGTTGTCTTTCTTGTCCCCGTCGGTGTAGGTGTCGGTGTTGATGTCGCTGAGCGCGTGATAGAGATCCGTGTCGACCTGGTCGGCCTGTTTGAGGATCTTCCCAATGTTGATGCTAATGGAAGCCAGGGCGATCGACGGTTCCCCTTGCTCGTTCTCTGTGCCCTTCCCGGTGACGCTACCGTCGGAGAGAATCGTGCAGTCGTTCGCCTCAGCGTATGCCTGTAGGGCGTTGATGTTTGCCATGACGGTCGCGACCCCGTCGCGTGCGCCTTCGATGGCGATGAGAGCACCGTTGACGTTGGTGAGCGCGCGCTCAAGCGAGGCGAGGTTCGAGATGGTTGTCGCGCGCATGGCTGTGACGGCGTTGCCCTGCGACTGGACCGCCTGCAGTGCCCCCTCGCCCTGTTCGTAGGCGCTGCGAAGGCCGCTGCTTGCCTCGAGGAGGTCGCTCCCGATGGAGTCAAGGGGGCCTGTCTCCCATTCGAGGATGTCTGCCCACGAGATCGCCATGTTTTACTCTCCCTTCGCGGGGCCGACGGGCGGGCAGGGTTCGGGTGTGCTCGCCATGATCTGTTGGAGTGACTGCTGGTTGATGTCTTCGGTTGCCTGGAACTCGGTGGCTGCCGCCTGAACGTTGTCCGCGAGCCCCTCGAGGGAGGTCTTCAAGGCCGTCAGCTGATCCTCCATGTGTTCGCCCGCGTATTGGGCCTGCTTGTAGGCCGAGCCTCCCGGCATGGCCGACTGGACCTGGGACAGGTTGAGGGGCAGTGTCGTGTAGGTTGCGATGTTCGCCGAGAGTTCGCGCAGCTCAGTGGAAAACTTTTCGAGGTCGCCTTGGCGGATGTCGAGGTCGGGCATCGGAGTTGTGTCCTGGAGTCGAAATTGTGCGTTACTAGTCCACTATTCTACCGACTTGAAGGAGCGTGGTAGCGGCGGGTTCGTGCGGTGAGATGGCAGGCGAATGCATCTCGTTCGCACACATGATTACGTGGTATCTATCGCAATGTCCCCGTGTCACCCAAGTTTCTTTTGGAACGTATGAAACAATGGCCACGAGCGCCCCATACACGTGAAGGAAAGAGCGATGGCCCTGTTTGAGTTCGAGGATGGTCACCTCGTACCCGCTCAATTCGGATACCCGGTCGCCCAAGACCTGGGACCCGACCTCGTCGACGCTATCTGCCAGCAGGTCCTGCAGATCGTCTCGCGTCCCCTGTTCCCCGTGACCTGGCGCGATATGACCGGCCAGGACGACGAGGAGACGCCCCGCCTGACGGCTCTCGACGTGACCGGCCAGATTGTCTCCGTCGAAATCCTCAAAGAACTTGACTCCGAGACCCTCATTACCTCCCTGTCCCGACTGGCAGAGGTCGCCTCGATCTCCTGGTCGGATCTCGCCGCCGAGTACCCGTCCGGCCCCGAGGGCTTCCGCGCCGGTTGGGCGCAGTTCCGCGATTCGATGCCCCCTGCCGTCGGCCCGGGTCCCCGCCTGATCATGGTTGCGGGCGACATCGACCCCTCCGTGCGCCCCGCTCTGTCCGTGCTGGCGACCTCCGGCGTCGAGGTGCACCTCATGAACCTGCGCCAGATGTCCAACGGCCGCCTCTTCCTCGACGTGAACGCGGTTGGCCCGCGCCTCTACGGTCACGCCCCGCAGCTCCTCGCCTCCGCCACGGCCGCCCCCGAGATCACCGCCGCAACCGAACAGCCGGCTCCCTTCGAGGAAAGTGCGCCCGCAGAGTCCGCGATCCCCGCGCCTGCCGAGGAGGGCGCCGAGGCCTTGAACGAGGAGGACTCGGAGACCCCCACGACGCTCCCCACGCCGAAGGTCGCCCCGCACCTGCGCGAGGTCTTCACCTACCCGATCGACGAGGAGCCCCCGGCCCCCTGGAAGCCCGCAGCCGAAGAGTCCTCCACCGAAGACTTCTCCGACGAGCAGCCCGTTAGTGAAACCGACGAGCACGCCGAGCATACCGTCCACGGCGACGACTCCGAGGATGCCGAGGCCGAGCTGGCCGACGAGCTCCTCGATCACGAAGACAACGTCGCTGAGGCTCGGGAGCATGAGGCCGTGGAGGAGAACGCCGACGACGTGGCCGATGAGTCCGCCGTCGACGCTCACGATGACGCCGATGCGCCCGTCGACGAGTCTCACTCCGAGGAAACCCCTGAGCAGGCCGACGAACAGCAGGCCGACGATGCGTGCACGGATGACGCCCAGCAGGCCGATGAACAGCAGGCCGACGAGCAGCCGACCCCCGAGGAGGAAAAGCCTCGCTGGGAACGCCCCGCCCACATGAGCCGCCGCGCCACGCGCCGCGCTCGCGAGGAGTCGAGCGAACTCAACGATGGCGGTGCGACCGACGCGGCCACGGCCTCGTCCGTGGATCGCTCCGAAGAATCCCCCGAGGTCGCCCAGGCACGCGCGGAGGGCCTGCCGGTCCTCGGCCGCGACGAGGCCGGACTGCGCACCCTTGCGGAAATTCTCGGCCAGGACACGCCCCTCGTTGCCCGCAACGAGCTGGGCCTGCCCGCCGACCTGGTGCTCGCCGCGAGTGGCACCATCTCGGGCGCTGGCCTGACCTACCCGTCGCTCGACACCCTGCTCACCGCGCGCGGCCTCGGCCATATCGACGCGTGGGGTCAGGTGCGCATCGGCGACCCCCTGGGCCCGACCCTGGCCGAAGCCCTCGACGAGATCAACCGCGAGATCGTGCGCGAGTACGCGCAGGCTCCGCGCGGACAGCACTCCGCTAAGCACTGACGCGACCGCGGCGGGCGTCCACACAACGCGACGCACACGCACGAAGAGAGGCCCGGGATCACGCGATCCCGGGCCTCCTCGCTACCTGAGGCTCAGTGCACGAAAGCGTCCAGCCAGCCGCGCATCGTCGCGTACACGGCCTCGCGCACGGGAGCGTCCGACAGGACCAGATCGTGCTTGCCGGGGAAACGGGCGATCGTCACCAGGTCCGAGAGGCCCAAGCTCCGCTGGGCGATAACCGTGGGATCCAGGACGGTGTCGGACGTGAAGACGCGCTCGCACCACTCCTCCTCGAAATAGGCCGACGTGGACACCATCGACAGGACCGGGCAGTCCAGGTGTACGCGCTTCTCGATGGTGTCGTGCCCGGCCATGATCGCCTCGAGCCACGAGGCGGGGACCGGGTAAGATTCGGGGCGCTTCCATTCCTGGATGATCGGCCAGCCGGCGACCGACGGGTCCTCTGTTGATAGCCCCTCCGGGATCGGAAGCTCCGAGGAGGCGCGCCCCGCGAGCGATCGGCCGTAGTGGCCGGTCCCGCCCGAGGGCACCTCCCACATGGGGTTGCGCGACGCGATGCGCCCGATGACGGGAGCCATCGCCCCGCGCCAGGCGGCCATCGACTGCATCTCCAGCCAGCCCGAGTTCAGGATGAGGCCAGCCAGGACGCCCGGGTGGCGGTGCGCCCACAGGGTCGCGATCAGGCCGCCCGTCGAGTGGCCCATGAGGACGATCGGCTCGTCTTCGCGCTCGGAACGGATGATCTCGATGGCCTCTCCGATCTCCTCGTCGTACGCGGATAGGTCGTCGGCGTAGCCGATCGTCTGGTGGGGGCGCAGGGAACGCCCGTACTTGCGCATATCCAGCGCGTAGAACGCCGCGCCCGCGTCAACCAGCTGCTGCGCCATCTCGGTCTGGAAGAAGTAGTCGTTGCGCCCATGCAGGTATAGGACTGTCATGCGGGCGTCAGCGGGCGGGGTCGCGCGCACCAGTGTGGCCACGCAGGGCCCCTCCGCGTCGTCGAGGAGCTCGATCGTGCGCGACTCATACCCGTCGCCGAGGATGTCGGCGCGCCACTGAAGCCCGGGAGGGCCGTCCTCTCCCCACGGGGCCATGACGTCGCGCTCGGGGATTCCCTCGGGCGACGAGGCCGGGGTCTCCACCCTGGACAGGTCAGGCAGACCGCTCGTGTCCGGGATCGGCTCGTCTCCGGGCGTGGGATTGCTGGTAACGCTCATGGGGTCAGCATAACGCGCGAGGCCACCCCGGCCTCGTTGATGAGGAGGAGGAACCGGGGCGACCTCACGGAGAAAGGGCGCCGATCAGGCGAAGGAGGACGCGCGCGAGGGGATGCGCTCGTTGAGGAACTCGTCGAGGAGGGCGGTCAGCTGGCCGTGCTCGATGAGGAAGCCGTCGTGACCGTGATCGGAGTGGATCTCACGGTAGAACGCGCCCGAAATACCGGCTGCCATCTGCCAGACCTGCTCGGGGAAGAACAGGCGATCCGAGTCGACCGCGACGACGAGCGTGCGCGCGGTGACGGCCTTGAGGGCTTCGACGACGCCGCCGCGGTCGCGGCCCACGTCGTGGGACAGCATCGTGCGGCACAGCGTCACGTAGGAGCCGGCGTCGAAACGGCGCACGATCTTCTCGCCGTGATAGTCCAGGTAGGATTCGACCGCCAGGCGTCCGCCGTGCAGCGGATCCTCGTCGTTCTGGGGGATGCGACCAAAGCGCTCGTCCAGCTCCGAGGGGGAGCGGTAGGTCGTGTGCGCGATCTGGCGGGCGAGCGCGAGCCCGGCGGTGGGGCCGGGGCCCGCGTAGTAGTCGCCGCCGCGCCACGCCGGGTCCAGCTCGATCGCGCGGATCTGCGTGTGTGTCCATGCCGCCTGGTCGGCGGTCGTCTGCGCGCCCGAGGCCACGACCACGAGGCGGCGCACGCGCTCCGGGTAGCTGACGGCCCACTCGATGGCGCGGTGTCCGCCCAGCGAGGTACCCACGACGATGCTCCACTCGTCGATGCCGAGCAGGTCGGCCAGGCGGGACTCGGCGTAGACCTGGTCGCGCGTGGAAATCACGGGGAATCGCGAGCCCCACGGTGCGCCGTCGGGAGCGGGGGACGCCGGGCCGGTGGAGCCCTGACAGCCGCCCAGAACGTTCGCGGCTACCACGAAGTAGCGGTCTGTGTCGATGATGCGCCCCGGCCCCACGATCTGCTCCCACCAGCCGGGGGTCGGCTGGCCGGGCGCTGCCTCACCGCACACGTGCGCGTCGCCGGTGAGCGCGTGCAGGATGAGGACCGCGTTGGACGAGGCCTCGTCCAGCTCGCCCCACGTCTCGTAGGCGAGCGACACGGAGGGCAGGATCTCGCCGTTCTCCAGGCGCTGAGCGCCCAGGTTTGCGAACTTGCGGAAGGCGACCGGGTCGCCCTCGCGCCACGCGCCAGACGTGGGTGCGGGGGGCAGGTTGTGACGGCTCATGATGTCCTTCTTTCGCAGGGGCGCTTCGCTGTCGCGGGAGACGGGGGAGGGGGTATCGGCGGCCTCGGAGCCTCAGGAGTGTGTATCGCCGAGGCCGCCGACGGGTCTGTTAGGCCGTGGCCGCGCGGGCCGCGGCGAAGCCGAGCTCCAGGTCGGCGAGGATGTCCTTGATGTTCTCCAGGCCGATCGACAGGCGCACGGTGCCGGGCGCGACGCCGGCCTTGACCAGCTCCTCCTCGGTCAGCTGCGAGTGCGTCGTCGACGCGGGGTGGATGACGAGGGACTTCGCGTCGCCGATGTTGGCGACCACCGGCAGGAGCTGCACGCCGTCCGCGAAGGCCCGGCCGGCCTCGTACCCGCCCTTGAGGACGAAGGAGAGCAGGCCGCCCGTGCCCAGCGGCGCGTACTTCTTGCCCAGCTCGTAGTAGGGGGAGGACTCCAGGCCCGCGTAGTTGACGGACTCGACGTCCGGGTGGGCCTCGAGGAAACGGGCGACCGCCAGCGCGTTGGAGACGTGGCGTTCGATGCGCAGGGACAGAGTCTCGATGCCCTGCGAAATGAGGAACGCATTGAAGGGGGAGGTGACGGCGCCCAGGTCGCGGTTGATGAGCGTCTGGATGCGCAGCAGGAACGCCAGGTTCGCGCCCAGCGCGCCGCCCACGCCCAGGTCACGGGCGTAGACGAGGCCGTGGTAGGACTCGTCCGGCGTGTTGTAGAGGGGGAAGCGCTCGGGCTGGGAGGCGAAGTCAAAGTTGCCTGAGTCGACGATCGCGCCCGCGATCGTGGTGCCGTGACCGCCCAGGTACTTGGTGGCCGAGTGGACGACGATGTCGGCGCCCCACTCGATCGGGCGGATCAGGTAGGGGGTGGCGACCGTGTTGTCGACGATGAGGGGCACGCCGACCTCGTGGGCGACCGTTGCGATCGGCTCGATGTCGAAGATGTCGCCCTGTGGGTTGGGGATCGTCTCGCCGTAGAAGGCGACCGTCTTGTCGTCGGCGAGCGCGCGCCAGGCCTCGGGGTCGAGGGGATCCGCGACGAAGCGGGTCTCGACGCCCAGTCGTCCGAGCGTGTTCTTCAGCAGGGTGACGGTGCCGCCGTAGAGGGAGGGGGAAGCGACCACGTTGTTGCCGGCGACGGCCAGGGCGAGGATCGACAGGGCGGTCGCGGATTGGCCGGAGGAGACGAGGAGGCCACCAACGCCGCCCTCAAGGGCGGCGATGCGTGCGGCGACGCCGTCGGTCGTCGGGTTGGTCAGGCGCGTGTAGATGGGGCCCAGCTCCTGCAGGGCGAAGCGGCTCGCTGCCTGCGCGGTGTCTTCAAAGGCGTAGGAGGAGGTCTGGTAGATGGGCAGTGCGGTCGCGCCGGTGGCGGGGTCGAGGTTGTATCCGGCGTGAATCTGCTTGGTTTCGAAGGACCAGTCGTTGGCGGTCATTGTGCGGCTCCTTAGGAGAGGGGTGGTTCGTCTCTGATTCCCCTCCGGCGGGCCGCAGATGCGGTGAAGTGAATATGCGTCGAGGCGCGTCCCGCTGTCGGGGGACTGCGCGGCAGTCGCTTGTGCTGACGCGCAGTCAGCGGCACATTCGACGGTTCATGCCTTCAATTGTTTGTCATTGACGAGGACTGGGCGCGATGGTCCCGGATGGTGGACTTTTGTGACAGGTGGGGGCGTGACGTCGGGCTGTGTGAGAAGGCTCACAGTGGTGGTTGAAATGTTATGAAAGCGCAGGTGTTTGCGCGGTAATCATGGTGTTGGTGTTGCGAATCTTGCGATTGTTGCATGTGTGAAAGTTGAGTTTTATGGTGTGTTTGTTGCCAAGCGTGACGAAAGTGGATAGGCTCTTTCCCAGTACGCGCGCTCCGGCGCACCCAATTGGACGAGATGAGATAACGATGAGACGACGCGGAACCATCCGCATGGGCCTGACGACTATCGCCGCCTGCGCCCTCCTCGTGCTGCCCCAGATGGCGCAAGCCGCCCCCTCTGAGGAAGAGATCGCTGCCGCCCAGGCTGCCGAAGAGGCCGCGAAGATGAGCGTCGCCCAGATCGAGGTCAAGCTCGCCGAAGTCAACGCCAGCGCCGCAACCGCGATGCAGAACGCACAGATGGCGGGCGAAGACCTCAACGAAGCGACCATTGCGCTGCAAGAGGCGACCGCAACCGCCAACCAGGCGTCGGCTGACGCAGACGCCGCCGAGGCCGCCTTCCAGGAGGGCAAGCAGCAGATCGCCTCCGTCGCGCAGGCTGCCTACCGTAACGGTGGTGGCACGCTCGACGCGCTCGCCCCCTACCTCGACTCCGACGGACTGCGCAGCGTCGAGACCAAGCAGGCTGGCATCAGCTCCTTCTCCTCCTCCGCCGAGGCGAAGATGCAGAACGTTGCTGCGCTCGAGCAGGTCGCCAAGGTGACGCGCGACGCCGCGAACACGGCGCTCGCAAACCAGAAGGCCGCCACGGACGAGGTGCAGAAGCGCACCGACGCAGCCAACCAGGCCGCGACCGCCGCCCAGAACGAGGCCGCGATCGTCGCCGCTCAGCGTGGCGCCTACGTGCAGGAACTGGCCACCAAGCAGAACACGACCGTCGAGCTCATCAATCAGCGTGAGGCCGCCCTCGAAGCCGAGCGTCAGGAAGCCGCACGCGTCGCCGCCGAGCAGGCAGCCGCCGCTGCTGAAGCCCAGCGTCAGGCCGAGGCTGCAGCCGCCGCCGAGCGTGCTGCCGCTGCCGCCGCCCAGGCCTCGTCCTCCTATGACGATGACGATGATGACGACTACTCGTACTCCGCGCCGTCTTACTCTGCGCCTTCCTACTCCTACGAGGAGCCCTCGTACTCGGCGCCCTCCTACTCGGGTGGCGGTGCCGACACGGCAATCGCGACTGCGAAGAGCTACCTCGGCGTGCCCTACGTGTGGGGCGGCGAATCCTACGGCGGTGTGGACTGCTCCGGCCTGACCATGCTTGCCTGGGAGAGCGCCGGCGTCGACCTGCCGCACCTGTCGCGTGCCCAGTACAGCTACGGCACGCACGTGCCGATCGGCTCCATGGAGGCCGGCGACCTGATCTTCTGGTCCTCCAACGGTACCCAGTCCGGCATCTACCACGTTGCCATCTACCTGGGCGGCGGCCAGATGATCGAGGCTCCCACCTTCGGCGTGCCCGTGCGCATCACCGGCGTGTACAGCTGGGGCTCGATCATGCCCTACGCCGTGAGGCTCTGAGGACCGGCGCCCCGCGGACCAGTCCATCAGTCCGCGGGACGCCACCGGACGCGGCGGAGCCGGGCTCAGTGCTGAACCGCCCAGTAGACGCCCATCGAATCGAACCGCAGGGCGTGCAGGCGTTCGGGCGCGAGTACGACGGGAAAGCCAGTGACCCGTCCGGTCAGCCGCGCGAGCGCGTCACGGAACTCGCCGGGAGGAAGCGGCACGGGCATCGCCGGCCGGTAGTAGGCCACGGTGACGTGGGGCGTGAACGGCCCGGAGGGGACGACCTCGTCGAACAAGCCCCGGGCCATCAGCAGCTTGCGGTGCTCCTCCTCGTCCACTGCCCTGACCCCGATGACGGCGCTCGTGTTCATCATGTTGAAGACCGCGGTGGCCACCGTGCGGATGGGGCCGATCCCGCGCGCCCGTGCGACCAGTGCGCTCGCGCGCGCCGAGCTGGCCTCCACCAGGGGCCGGACCTGGTCCCGGTCCGGGGAGGCGTGGAGGTCGTGGAGCGTCACGTGCGCCATTTCCACTGGCAGCGGCTCCGACAGCGACTCGCCGAAACGGGCATGGAGGTCGCTCGCGATCGATCCGACGAGATCCCGGACCCGGTCGTCGAGGAAGTAAGCGACCGTGTCCCCGTGGAAGGGCCGCAGCGAGCCGGAGCGCGGGGCCACCTTCTCTTCCAGTGACGGGGGCAGTGCGAACACCGGCTCGTAGGGGACCGAGTCGGTCTGGAACGATCCGATGCGCTCGTCGAACTCGTGGAGTGTTTCCAATGCGGATCCCTCTACGGGTGGGGTTGGCGCTCGTGCGCGCGCGGGGTGCCCCGTCGTAGCGATAGGCTCAGTGCTCGCCCTCGTGCTCCTTCAGGCGCTCGTAGGAGCGGCGAATCTCGGCCTCGGCCTCTTCACGACCCACCCAGTGGGCGCCCTCGACGCTCTTGCCGGGCTCGAGGTCCTTGTAGACCTCGAAGAAGTGCTGGATTTCCAGGCGGTGGAACTCCGACACGTCGTCGATTTCGGTACGCCAGGAGGCGCGCTGGTCCGAGGCGGGAACGCACAGGACCTTGTCGTCGCCGCCCTTCTCGTCGCGCATGCGGAACATGCCGAGCGCGCGGCAGCGGATCACGCAGCCGGGGAAGGTGGGCTCTTCGAGGAGCACCAGGGCGTCCAGCGGGTCGCCGTCCTCGCCTAGGGTGTCGTCGATGAAGCCGTAGTCATCAGGGTAACGAGTGGACGTGAAGAGCATGCGGTCCAGGCGGATGCGGCCCGTCACGTGGTCGATCTCGTACTTGTTTCGGTTCCCCTTGGGGATCTCGATGGTCACGTCAAACTCCATGGCCGCGCCTTCCTCATTAGCCCCGAAACTCGGGGGTCCGGTTGGTTGTGTCGGCGCATGGACGGGTACTGTAGATACCGAAGTAACCACGAAGGGAAATCCATGCATCGCACGTCTATGGGGGCCATTGTAAGCGCTAGCGCCGCACTCGTGGCGACGGCGGCGCTGGTGGGTGCCGGTTGTTCGACGCAAACGGCTACTCCGGCGGACGCTCCCACGGCCTCGACGCTTGAACCCGCAACGATTTCCGGTGATGCGAAGGGCGCGAAGCTGCCGGTTTCCGCCGAGGACGTCCAGGCGCTGTGGGCGCCGGTCGCAGCAGCTGCGGCTGAGGGCGGCTACACGGCGTGGGGCACGGTCGTGGACGCCGAGACTGGTGAGGTCCTCCTGGATGCGGCCGCCGCCACTCCTCACACGCCCGCCTCGACGACGAAGACCCTCGCGGCTTTCTCCGCGCTGCACCACCTGGATCCGACGGCGACGCTGACGACCAGCGCGCTCCTCGGCGCTGACAACCAGACCCTCTACCTGGATTCGGAGGGCGATCTGCTCCTGGGAATTGGCACCTCCGACGAGGTTGAGGTCTCGGGCCGCGCGGGCCTGCAGACTCTCGCGAAGGATACGGCCGCGGCCCTGGCGCAGCGCGGCATCACCTCCGTGACCCTGAATTGGCGCGGCACTCTCTTCGAGGGCGCCTCGCACCTGTCCTCCTGGGACGCACAGGAAGTCGGCTCCTACGAGGGCCACGTCGGCCCCATGGCGATCGACGCCGGACGCACCTACGAGGGCGCCAACGCTTTCTACTCGGACGCGCCGGGACGCGTCGCCGAGGTCTTCTCGCAGGCCCTCAGCGCGGAGGGGATCTCCGCGACCCTCGGCGAGGCCGGGGATCCGCCCGTGGGAGCGGGAGCCGTGGCCCAGGTGAGCTCGGCGACGATGGGGGAGCAGCTGCGCTGGATGCTCGCCCACTCGGATAACACCCTTGCCGACCAGTACTGCCGTTTCGCCGCGCGCGCTGCGGGAGCCCCCTCGACCTATGAGGGCGCGACCGAGACGGTGCGCAAGACCCTGACCGAGGCCGGTGTGCCCACGGAGGGCCTGACCCTCGAGGACTGCTCGGGGCTGTCCAGCAACGACAAGATCAGCGCGCACACCCTCGTCGGTGTCCTCAAGGCCTCGTACGAGGGAACGGGCACCGAGGCCAACACGATGCGCCTCCTGCCGTGGGCGGGCCTGGTAGGCACCCTCTCGAAGCGCATGACCGAGGAGCCCGCGGCCGGAAACGTGCAGGCGAAGACGGGCGCCCTCCAGGAGGTCACCTCCCTGTCCGGTTCCGTCATGACGAAGAGCGGGCGCGTCCTCCTGGTGTCGATCGGTCACGACAACGTCACCGAGGGCGCCTACGCCACGCGCGGCCACCTCGACGCCTTCGAGGAGGGCCTCGCCGGGCTAGACTGAGGCCATGGATATGCCGTTTGGCCCGCGCAACGTCGCGGGAGTTCTCGCTTCGTTGTCCTACGCGGGGCCCTCGGCCTCTCGCGTGGGTGCTTCCGCCGTCGTGGCGCGCCTGCGCCGCTCGGTCGCCTGGTCGGACCGCCGGCTCGCCGAGCTGTCCACCCTGCCCGAGGCCTCCGAGAAGGTGGCCGGCTCCCCGACCCTCGTCGTCGACCGCCGCGGCCTGATTCGTTCGGTCGGCTCGCTCCTGGAGAGCTTCGAGGACACGCGCACGCCCAAGGTCCTGGCCGCCGAGGCCGTCATCCTGCGCGCCCTGGCCAAGGACGCGACGGGCATCTGGGACGTGCGCTCCGGCCGCCGGATCCTCGTGGCCCCCAACGTGCTCGCCGACGCGCAGCGCTACGCCCTGGACCAGACGGACTGGTGCCGATGGGTCTCCCTGTGCACGGGACTGCGCGGCGTCCACCTCACCCACGCCCCCCACCTCGTCCCCTACATCGCCGACCTGATGCGCTCGCTGCCCGAACGCAGCGACGAACTCGTGCGCATCGTCCTGCTCCTGGACGCCCTGCCCACCGCGGAGATGGAGGTCCTCACGCCTCGCGACCTGCCCTCGATCCAGTGGCTGCGCACCCACCGCGCGCACGCCGGGGGTGTCGGCCTGGTGCGCGCGTGTGCGGCGGCCGGAATGCCCCTGGCCGGGGTCGAGGCCCTGCAGGCGCAGACCGAAGGATTTGCGCGCACCGTCGTGCGCGAGGGCGTGATCGCGCAGCTTCTGTCCGGCGTCGAGGCCCTGCCGAGCGCCCGCGAGTACGCGGAGCCGGCAGCGTGGCTGGCGCGTGTGCGCTGACGCCTCCCGCCTCGTGGGTGCGAACCCGCGCGGCCCCCTGCGAGCCTGCTCCCTGGCGGTGCGCGCTTCTCTGACCTCCTTCATCGACGAGGCCGGGGCCCCTCCCGCTCTCGTCGTCGGCCTGTCGGGGGGCGCGGATTCGCTGGCGCTGGCGTTGACGACGATCGACGTGGCCGCGCGCGCGGGAATCCCGGTTGTGACGGTGACCGTCGATCATGGGCTGCGCGCGGGCAGCGGCGAGGAGGCTCGCCGCGTCGCTGATCGAGCGGAATCTCTGGGGGCGCGTGCCGTTGTTGAAACCGTGTCGGTGGAGGGCCCGGGAGGGCCCGAAGGCTCAGCCCGCGATGCCCGCCGAGCCGCTCTGCGAGCGGTCGCCCAGCGTGAGGGTGCCCCGATCCTCCTCGGCCACACGATGGACGACCAGGCTGAGACGGTCCTTCTGCGCCTCGCGCGCGGCTCCGGCCCCTCGTCCCTGCGGGCCATCGCCCCCGTCTCGCGCGACGATGATGGGGTGACGTGGCTGCGCCCCCTCCTCGGGCTGCGGCGAACGGACACGGAGCAGGCGTGTGCCCAGGCGGGCCTCACCCCGATTCAGGACCCGACCAACGACATCGACGGGCCGTGGCGCGCCGCGGACGGCAGCCCCCTGCGCCGCTCGGCGCTGCGCCACGCCGCGATCCCCGCCCTGGCGTCGGCTCTGGGTGTGGACCCGGTTCCCGCGCTGGCCCGCACGGCCGCCCTGTGCGCGGCCGACGACGACGCCCTCACCCAGTGGGCGAGCGCGCTCGCGGCCTCGGTGGAGCCCGGGGAGGAACACGACTCAGAGACAGGACACCCGTCCCTGGCGGTCTCCGGCCTGCTGAGCGCCCCCCGAGCGGTGCGTACCCGGGCGCTGCGTGAGGTCGCCCGCGCCGCAGGAATTCGCGCGTTGTCCAGCACCCACGTGGACGCCCTCGACGACCTCGTGGTCGCGTGGCGCGGCCAGGGGCCCATCGACCTGCCCGGAGGCACCGCCTCACGTGTTGGACGCGGCGCGCACGCGCGCATCGCTTTCGTCGCGCGCGAGGTAGGCGCCCCGACGGCACCAGACCCCGCCTAAACAGCGGGAATACACCGCGATGGACCCCACTGGAGCGGCCCGGCACTGCCTGCACGATCACAGGATGTTGCGCTGACAGTGAGAATCCCGTCCTTCCTGGAACAGGCGAGCGTTTGTGTGGCACGCTTATAGTGGAATCGCTCGCGTAGCTTCGATACGAAAAGAGGACACGGTGGACGCCACCGATATGGGTAACGACCTGAAGGAAATCCTGGTCACCGCCGAGGATATGGACCGTCGGCTCGGCGAAATGGCCGAGCAGATCGACCGCGACTACGCGGGCGAAGAACTGCTGATCGTCGGCGTCCTGCGCGGCGCCGTCATGGTCATGGCGGACCTGTCCCGCAAGCTGCACACCCCCCTCGAGATGGACTGGATGGCCGTGTCCTCCTACGGTTCCGGCACCAAGACCTCGGGCGTCGTGCGCATCCTGAAGGACCTCGACCAGGACGTGGCCGGACGCCACGTGCTGATCGTCGAGGACATTATCGATTCGGGCCTAACCCTGTCCTGGCTGCAGGCCAATCTGCTCGGACGAGGTGCCGCCTCCGTCAAGATCGCGACCGCCCTGCGTAAGCCGGAGGCTGCCAAGGTCGACGTGGACGTTGCCTACGTGGGCTTCGATATTCCCGACGAGTTCGTCGTCGGCTACGGCCTGGATTACGCGGAAAAGTACCGTAATTTGCCTTTCGTCGGCACGCTGCAGCCGCACGTCTACAACAACTGAGAACGCCTACCTGTAGGGGACCCACGTGAACGAGAAGATCAAGAACAAACGCCCCAGCCTGGGGTGGGTGATGGTTCCGCTCATCATGCTGCTCGCCGGTGGCTGGTTCGTGTGGGGCTTCTTCGCCCCTCGTGCCGTGACGACCTCCGAGGGCCTCGCGCTCATCTCGGGTGATACGGTCGAGCGGGTGGTCCTCAACGAGGGCACCCAGCAGGTGAATCTGACGCTGACGGAAAACTACGTCCACCAGAGCACGGGCAGTGGCGACCGCACGGCTGATCTGGGTAAGAACGTCTACTTCACGTACTCCTACGTACAGACCAAGGAGATTCTGGACACGGTGGCCGACAAGGCCCCCGCGAAGGGCTGGAACGCGATGCGTCCCCAGTCCGGCATCCTCGGCGGCGTCGTTCAACTGCTGATCTCGCTGATGATCCTGGGCGTCGCGTTCTACTTCATCATGCGCTCCATGTCGGGTTCGCGGATGATGGGCGGCTTCACGCAGTCACGCGCTAAGGAATTCAACCAGGAGCGCCCGGACGTCACCTTCGCGGACGTCGCCGGTGAGGACGAGGCCGTGGAGGAACTCGAGGAAATCCGCGAGTTCCTGGCCTCCCCGGACAAGTTCCACAAGGTGGGCGCACGCATCCCGCGCGGCGTCCTGCTCTACGGTCCTCCCGGAACGGGCAAGACCCTCCTCGCCAAGGCCGTCGCCGGCGAGGCGAATGCCCCCTTCTTCTCGATCTCCGGTTCGGAGTTCATGGAGCTGTACGTCGGCGTGGGTGCCTCCCGCGTGCGTGAGCTCTTCGAGCGCGCCAAGAAGAACGCGCCGGCCATCATCTTCGTCGACGAGATCGACGCCGTGGGTCGCCACCGCGGCAGCGGCATCGGCGGCGGCAACGACGAGCGCGAGCAGACGCTCAACCAGCTCCTCGTCGAGATGGACGGTTTCGACGAGCGCGCCAACATCATCCTGATCGCGGCGACCAACCGCCCCGACATCCTCGACCCGGCGCTGCTGCGCCCCGGGCGTTTCGACCGCCAGATCGCCGTCGAGGCCCCCGACCTGAAGGGCCGCGAGGCTATCCTGAAGGTCCACGCGCAGGGCAAGCCCCTCACCGAGCAGGTCGACCTGCGCCAGATCGCCAAGCGCACGCCCGGCTTCACTGGCGCCGACCTGGCGAACGTCCTCAACGAGGCCGCGCTGCTCACCGCGCGCTCGGACATGCAGTTCATCGATGAGCGGGCCATCGACGAGGCCATCGATCGCGTGATCGCTGGCCCACAGAAGCGCACCCGCGTCATGAACGACCACGACAAGGCTGTGACCGCCTACCACGAGGCCGGCCACGCCTTGGCCGCCGCCGCCCTGAACTACACGGACCCGGTCACGAAGGTCACGATCCTGCCGCGCGGTCGCGCCCTGGGCTACACGATGGTCATGCCCACCGAGGATCGCTTCAATAAGACCCGCAACCAGCTCCTCGACGACCTGGTGTACGGCATGGGCGGCCGCGTCGCCGAGGAGATCGTGTTCCGCGACCCGTCGACCGGCCCTGCCAACGACATCCAGCAGGCCACGAAGACGGCCCGCGCCATGGTCACCGACTACGGCATGAGCGACCGCATTGGCATGGTCAAGCTGGGCGACGCCGACACCGAGGCCTTCGGTCACGGGTCCGGCGAGGGTCCACGCTCGTTCTCCGACGAGACGGCCGCGATCATCGACGAGGAGGTGCGTCGCCTCCTCGACAACGCGATGCGCGAGGCGTGGCGGATCCTGTCGGAAAACCGCGCGGTTCTGGACACCCTGGCCTCGCGCCTGCTCGAGGAGGAGACCCTCGACGAGGCGCAGCTCGCGGAGATCTTCAAGGACGTTGTCAAGGCCCCCGAGCGCCCCGTGTGGAACTACCAGTCCGATGCGGCCGTCCCCGGCGTGGTCCTGGGCCACCCCGTGGGCATTAAAGCCGAGGACGAGTGGAAGCCCGACATGGAGGAGGACGCCGAGGTGGTGCCGACCGATGCCACCGACGCCTCGGGCGTGGAAGGGGAGCAGGCGTGACCTACGATCCCGCTGGCGTTGAAAAGGCGTCGCGCGACCTGCTCGTCGCAATCGGTGAGGACCCCGAGCGCGAGGGCCTGGTCGGCACTCCCGACCGCATGGCGCGCGCGTGGCGCGAGATGTGCAAGGGCCTGACCGAGGACCCGCGCGAGCACCTGCACACCCAGTTCCACGCCGGCACCGACGAGCTGGTCCTGGTCCGCGACATCACCTTCTTCTCGGTGTGCGAGCACCACCTGCTGCCCTTCTACGGCCGCGCCCACGTGGGCTACATCCCGCGCGGCGGCGTCGTGACGGGCCTGTCCAAGCTGGCCCGCGTGGTCGAAGGCTACGCGCGCCGCCCTCAGGTCCAGGAGCGCCTGACTGCCCAGGTGGCTGACGCGATCGACGAAATCCTTGATCCCCAGGGCGTCATCGTCGTTATCGAGGCAGAGCACATGTGCATGTCGATGCGCGGCATCTCCAAGCCCGGCTCTTCGACCGTGACCAGCGCGCTCCGCGGCATCATGAACGACGGCGCGACCCGCGCCGAGATGATGGCCCTCGTTCTGTCCGGGAGCCGATGACGTGAGTGCCCTGCCCCTGCCCGCCGCCCCGGCCTCGTCCCCGGTCCCGCCACCCCCGGCGCTGCCCGGCGGCCTGAGCCTGCCCAGCGGGCGGACGGCGATCATGGGCATCCTCAACGTCACCCCGGATTCTTTCTCGGACGGGGGACGCTACACGGACGTCGCGGCCGCCCTGCGCCACGCGCGCGCGATGGTGGCCGCCGGAGCGGACCTCATCGACGTGGGCGGGGAGTCGACCCGCCCGAACTCGACGCGCATCAGCGCGGACGAGGAGTGGGCGCGCATCTGCACCATCGTCGAGTCCTTGGCCACTGACGGAGTCATCGTGTCGGTGGATACGCTGCACGCGTCGACGGCCCGCGAGGCCGCGCGCGTCGGTGCGGCGATTATCAACGATGTGAGCGGCGGGCGCTGGGACCCCGAGATGAACGCTGCTGTTGCCGAATCGGGCTGCGCGTACGTCGTTCAGCACTACCGCGCGCTGCCGGGCATGCCGGGGGAGCACTTCGACTACGGGGATGACCTCGTGGGTACGCTCATCGAGCGCGTGGGGTCCCAGGTTCAAGACGCTATTGATGCTGGTGTGACAGCTGATAAAATTGTGGTCGACCCGGGCCTCGGCTTCTCGCTGACGGGCGACCAGTGCTGGCAGATTCTGCGCGAACTGCCGCGCTTCCTGCAGGGCGGATACCCCGTCCTCGTCGGCGCGTCTCGTAAGCGTTTCGTCAAGGCCCTCGACGGCGACGTGGACACGAACAGTGCGGACATCGCCGCCTACTGCGCGGCAGCTGGCGCGTGGGCCGTGCGGGTCCACGACGTAGCAGCCACCGTGGCGGCCATCGCCCGAAAGGAGAACGACGTTGACTAACCGACGCGTCATCATCGCCCTGAAAGGACTCGGGGCGCTGGCCAACCACGGCGTCTACGACTTTGAGCGCGACCGTAACCAGCGCTTCAGTGCGGACATCGTCATGTGGGTCGAGACCGCCGGCACCGCCGACGACATCGCCGCCACCGTCTCCTACGCGGACATTGCCGACGAGGCCATGGCCGTCCTCACCGGCACCGCCGTCGACCTCATCGAGACCCTCGCCGAGACCATCGCCTCGCACGTCATGAGCCACGAGGGCGTCGTCGGCACCGAGGTCACCGTCCACAAGCCCGACGCCCCCATCGACCACCCCTTCGCGGACGTGTCCGTGACCGTGCGCGCGGGCCAGACCGAGGCGATGCCCCTGTCGCTGTCCCTCAAGGGAGTTTACGAGGCCGAGGATGGCTCCGTCCTCACCGGCGAGATCGAGGCCTACGGACGCGCCCAGGCCCCCAGCCCCGCCGAGCAGGAGCAGAGCGGCGCCCTGCCCACGCGTCGCGACGTCCAGGCCGCACACGCCGCGCCCGCCCACGATGCAACGCGCCCCGAGTACCTGCGCTCGCGCCGCGTCGTCCTGGCGATCGGCGGAAACCTCGGGGATGTGCCCGTCACCCTCATGCACACGGTTGAGGCGCTGTCCTACATGGAGGGCTTCCAGATCGACGACGTCTCGCCGATCATGCGTACCAAGCCCGTGCTGGCCCCCGGCCAAGCCCCCCAGCCCGACTACTGGAACGCCGTCGTCGTCGGCTCCGCGATCGCGACCCCCGACGAGCTGTTCGCCCAGACCAGCCGCATCGAGCGCGAGCTGGGACGCGAGCGCCACCAGCGCTGGGGCGCGCGCACCGTCGACATCGACATCATTCAGATCGAGGGCCTGGCCTCCTCCGACCCGGTCCTCACCCTGCCGCACCCGCGCGCAAAGGAACGCGCCTTCGTTCTGGCGCCCTGGATCCTGTGTGAGCCCGACGCCGTCCTCGAGGGCGTGGGCCGCGTGTCCGACCTGCTGGCCGACACCCCCGACCGCGAGGGCATCATCGACGCGGTCGACGACTGGCTGGAGGATCCCGCAGCCGTCATGGCCGACTCCGACCAGCTCCTCGCCCTGCGTGCCGAGCAGGCCAGCGCCGACATGCGCGAGCTCATCGAGGCTCTGACCGGCGAGATCAGCCAGGTCAGCGACCTCGTCACCCGCCCGGGCGAGCCCGCCGAGCCGGTGGAGATTCCCGCTGCCCACACGGTGATCGAGGACTCCGGCGACGACGTTGAGGAGGCCGCAGACTCCGAGTCGGCCCCCGAGCAGGCCGAGGAACCCGAGGCTGCCCCCGTCTCCGCCGCCGAGGCCCCTGCCCCTCGCGCCAGCATCTGGAGCCGCCTGGCCGCCGCCCAGGCTTCGGACGAGGCCTCGAGCGCCGAAGAGCCTGAGGCCAGCGAGCCAGAGCTCGACGAATCCGCGTCGCACGGCATTGACGTGCCCGACGCCGAAGCTCCGGCCGCGGACGCCGCCGCGCCGGCTGACGAAACCGACGCAGCCCCGCAGGGCGAAGCCCCCGCGGACGAGGCCCCGACCGCCCCGGCGGTGCCCGGCCCGCCCCACCGCCAGCGCCGCCGCCGCGCGGACGAAGCCAAGGCCTCGTCGCGCCCGTCCTGGCACCCCGTGTCCTCCGTGCCCGCCGACTCCCCGGCCGGCCGTATGACCCGCAAGATCGGCACCGGCACCTACAAGCCGAGCGGGACCGAAAAGCCCCGCTGGGCCCCCGTGTTCGAGTCCAAGCGAGAGGAGTCCCGCTCCAAGATCGCGCTGCCCGACTGGAACTTCTCCGTGGGTGCCTCCCACGACGTGCGCGTCGTCGACGACCGCTCTGGCCTGGGGCGCGACGACGAGGCTCCCAAGGCCACCGTGCACGCCGACGGACGTTCCACCATCCTCGCCCCCGGGCTGCCCGACAACACCCCCGTCGGCCCCATCCCCGAGGAAGAGGCCACTCAGACTGGCATCCTGCGCCGCGTTGTCGTGCGGCCCACGATGACGGGTGCGGTCCCCATCGTCAAGAGGCGTTAAATGAAACCCCTGTCGATCACCTGGGTGACGCTGGTCGGCTTCGTCTGTGCCCTTCTCAGCTTCCTCGGCTTCTTCGCGCACATGCGCGCGGGAGGCACCCCCATGATCGTCACGCCCGGCCCGGCCGTCGTCTTCGCGGTCGCGACCGCGCTCCTCATCTGGTCCGGCCTGGCCGTGCGCCGCCTGCGCGCCAACAAGGACACGTGGATTGACGCGATTGGCGCGATGCGGGTCGCCGTGTTCGCCAGGGCCAGCGCGATCGTTGGATCCGCGCTCGCCGGTGTCCTCATCGGTGTCATGATCGTGTCCCTCACGCAGCTCGAGGCCTCGGCGATGGTCGGCAACGCGATTGCATCGGGTCTCAGCGGCCTCGTTGGCCTTGTCTGGATTGTCGTCGCTCTTGTCGTGGAACGCTGGTGCGTGATTAACCCCGACGACGACGGATCTTCGAGCTCGCACAAGCGCAGCGCAGCAGCCTAAGCGCCTCGTGTGGGAGTCCTCTCGCGCGCGAAAGTGAGCCCGCCCCGAGCGTTAGTCGCGCCCCGATGGCGCGGGCCGGTATCGTGGACGCGTGGCTGACCAGCGTAAGAATTCCCCCCGGCGACCCTCGTCCCGTCGCTCCGTGTCCGCATCCGGACGCGCCGGCGACCGCGCCTCCCGAGCCGCAACGGGCGGTCGGGGAGCCTTGAGGCGCGCGGCGTCTTCCGCCGGCGCCTCGACGGCCAAGCGGGGGAGCGGGGCAGCCGGGCGTCGGCCTAAGAAGGCCTCCTCGGGCGGTGGACGTCCGCCCGTGAATCTGTGGCCCCGGCGCATCATCACCGGCCTGGGCCTGCTCCTCATCATCGCGCTCATCGTGTGGGGTATCGTCGCCGCTGTGCGAGCCATCGTGGGAGCCTTTAGCGCCGCTCCTGTTCCCCAGTCGACCCCGCAGTCCGTCGTCCAGTCCGGAGCCCTCGACGCCTCCGGATACACGCTCAAGGGCGGCCAGGAGGCCACCGCCGACGGCCTGCTCACCGACGGCACCACGATCGACATTCCTGCCTGCCTGGACCGCGACATCACGGCCACCGCGAAGGCGAGCCCCGTGGCTTCTGGTTCCGCCATGCCCGTGACGCTCACGTTGGAAAACCGCGGCTCGGTCGCCTGCTCAACGTCGCTGACGCGCTTCAACCTGGCGGTGACAACCGGCGACCACCAGGTCTACGACTCCTCGCGCTGTGCCGACAGCCAGCAGTCTTCGATGACGCTGCTGCTGCGCCCGGGCGGCACCTGGTCTGGCTCGCTGAGCTGGGACGGATACGTGTACACCAACGGCTGTACGGCTCCCGCGGGCGGCGCGAGCGCCGCCGCGGCCGGCACCTACAAGGTGGCCGTCACGATGGGCACGCGAGAAGTCGGTTCGACCGTCGTCGACGTGACGCCGGCGCCCACCCCCGCGCCCCAGTCGGGAGCGCAGTCGGGCGCCCAGTCCGGCACACAGTCGGGCCGCTAACGGCTGGGAGTCGGCGAGCGGCTACCAGCCGACGATGCCGGCGCTCACGGCCTGAGCCTGGTGGGCCAGGTTCTCCGTAATGAGCTTCGCCCGGTAGGGGCCGATCCCCTCGAGCTCCTCCAGGTCCTCAACGGTGGCCGCGCGCAGCTGCGGCAGCGAGTTGAAGTGCGCCGACACGACCTTGATGGCGCTCCACGATAGGTGCGGCACCAGAGACAGGGCGCGCACGCCGCGCGGCGTGATCTCGCGATCCAGGTCCGCGACCTCATACACGTCCAGGCCCAGGATGTTCGAAATCGCGGTGAGGTCCACGATGCGCTCGGAGCCGAGCGAGGACAGCTCGGCCTCGACGCGTGCCAGGTCGTCCGGGTTCGCGATGTAGTCGCGCATGACGAGGGCGCGCTCGGACGCGGAGCCGCGCACGAGGTCCTCGACCTGCAGGGCCAGCAGGCGGCCCTCCGAGCCCAGCTCCTCGAGGTACTCCGTGATCTCGGAGGTGATGCGCCGGATCATCTCCATGCGCTGCATGACGGTGGCGACGTCGCGCACGGTCGCGCTGTCGCGCATTTCCAGGATCGTGAGGGTCTGCAGGACCTCGTCGAGGCGCTGGCTGTAGCGGTCGAGCGTGTCAACCGCCAGGTTCGCGCGCGAGAGCAGGGCCTCGGGCTCCTCCACCAGGCGATGCTCGGAGCCCACGTAGATGGAGATCATGCGCATGGACGCGGACAGCGATAGCACCGGCAGGTGGGTCTGGCGGGCGGTGCGCTGCGCGGTACGGTGACGCATACCTGACTCGTCCGTGGGGATCGTTGGGTCCGGGAAGAGCTGCACGTTCGCCTTGCGGATGCGCCACTGGTTGGGATCGATGATGACTGCGCCGTCCATCTTGCACAGCTCGCGCAGGCGCGCGGCCGTGAAAGCAACGTCGAGGTCGAAGCCGCCCGAGCACAGGGCCTGCACCTCCGGGGTGTACCCCAGGACGATGAGAGCACCCGTGTGGGAGCGCTGGATTCGTTCCAGTCCCTCTCGCAGAGGCGTGCCGGGCGCGACTGCGCGCAGTGCGTCACGAAGGATCGCTGCATCGGACGTCAATGTGATTCCCTCCCAGAACAGTCGGTGTGATTCCTATTATTGCGAGTCCGCCGGAAAAGAGACACGAATAGCCGTCGCCAGATCCGACACAGTAAACACGGTGATGCCGTCGACTCCCGACAGGTCTTCGCTGCCCTGGGCGGGCACGATCGCGCTGGAGAAGCCCAGGCGCGCGGCCTCGGCGAGGCGGCGCTGGGTGCCCGTGCAGGCGCGTACCTCGCCCGTCAGCGAGATCTCTCCGACCGCGACGAGGTCGGGGCGTGGAGGAGTGCCCTTGAGCGAGGAGACGATGGAGATGGCCATCGCCAGGTCGATCGCGGGCTCGACCGTGCGTGCACCGCCGACCGTGGAGACGTAGACGTCCGCCCCCGACGTGTCCGCGCCGATGCGGGCCTGAAGGACCGCGAGGATCATGGCGACGCGCGCGTGGTCCACGCCCGAGGTCGTGCGCCGGGGTGACCCGCCCGACGAGGGGGCGACGAGGGACTGGATCTCCGTGGGCAGCGGCCGGCGCCCCTCCAGAGAAACGGCCGCGCACGTGCCGGGCACGCCGCGCGTCGTGCGCGACAGGAACAGGCCGGAAGGGTCGGCGAGGCCGTAGATGCCCGAGTCTGTCAGCTCGAAGCAGCCCACCTCGTCGGTGGGGCCGTAGCGGTTTTTCACCGCGCGCAGTAGGCGCAGGCGCGAATGACGGTCGCCCTCGAACTGGCAGACGACGTCCACGAGGTGTTCGAGGACGCGCGGACCGGCGATGCCGCCGTCCTTGGTCACGTGGCCGACGAGCAGGGTGGGCAGGTCGGACTCCTTGGCGACCCGGATCAGCGAGGCCGCGACCGCGCGCACCTGCGCGACGCCGCCCGCCCCGCCCTCGACCTGGGCGGAGGAGATGGTCTGAACGGAGTCGACGATGAGCAGAGAGGGGTGTGAGGCTTCGATGTGCCCGAGGATGACGCCGAGCTCCGTCTCATCGGCGATCAGGAGGTTCGGTTCGAGCGCGCCGATGCGTTCCGCGCGCCCGCGCACCTGCGCCGCCGACTCCTCGCCCGTCACGTAGAGGACGGGGCCGCGCCCGCCCGCCGCCGCCGTGCGCGCGGCCTTAGCGGCCACGTCCAGCAGCAGCGTCGACTTACCCACGCCGGGTTCGCCCGCCAGGAGGATCACCGCGCCGGGAACGATGCCGCCGCCGAGGACCCGGTCCAGCTCGCTCACGCCCGTCGAGCGCGACGAGGCCCGCTCGCCGTCCACCTCGCCGATCGGCAGGGCGGGGCGACGCGGGGGAGTCGCGGCCGCGCGCGGCCCGCCCGAGGCCTCGCCGGCCTGGTCGACGGTGCCCCACGCCCCGCACTCGCGGCACTGGCCCACCCACTTGGGGGAGGTCCACCCGCACTCGGAGCAGCGGTAGGTGATCTTCTCTTTCGCCATGCACTCACCGTAACCCGACCCGCCCTCATCTGCGGGTCCCGCGCGCGGGTGGGCGCCGTTCTTCGAACCGGCCCAGGTCATTGCACGGGCTTGCGGTTCCCGCGCGCGGGCGGGCGCCGTGACTGCGGCGTTGGGAGAGCGGACCCGTGACCCGCACCGGCCTCGTTCCCGGAGCGTGATCGCCTAAATGCGCGACTGTGGTCAGGTTCTCGCGCATGAGGAATGGATACGCGCCGCCGCGAGAACCCCGTTCGACAGGTTGCAGATTCCTCGGTACCTGTTGTTGTCTGCGGGGTTTATCCATAGGGTTGGTCGGTGTGTATCCTTGGGATGGTTGCCCATACCCTCCGCGGATACAGACAACGCCCCATACCAGTGCGCACATTGAGACTGAGGAAAGCCACATGAACAAGGCGCGTCGATCGCGAAACACCTGGTCGAAGCGGATACCCGCGCTCTCCGTCCTATTGGTGTCCGCGATGCTGTGCGTGCTCGCGGTCGTGTATCGGGGTGTCGAGGTCACCCAGGTGAGCGTCGACGACGGCGGCATTTGGGTGACGAACCAGGACCGCAAGCTCCTCGGGCACCTCAACTACGACGCCCTCATGCTGGACGGCACGGTCTCGGTGAAGTCCGCGTCCTTCGACATCGGCCAGGAGGGCGGCGACGTGACCCTGGGTGAGACCGTGAGTCGCACAGTCACCCCGGTGCGTCCGACCTCCTTCTCCCTCGGTCAGTCCGTCACCCTGCCCGATAACGCTGTTCAGGTTCAGGGCGGCTCGGTCCTGGCGGTCCTCGACCCCAACGAGGGCCTCCTGTGGGTCGGCAGTGCCAACGAGCCCGCCACCATGTCGCTCCTGCGTGAGGACGCGGTCGCCAACGACCTGAGCGACGGCATCGTGACGGTGTCGAACTCGGGCACGGTCTTCGCCTATTCTCCCGGTTCCTCCAAGCTCGTGACCCTGACGAGCGAAGGCCAGGCCTGGCGCGTGAAAACCACTGAGATCAAAGACTTTACTCCCGCCGGGCCCCCGACGATCACCGCGGTCGGCGACAAGCCGGTCGTCTACGACCAGACCGGCAACAAGCTGGTCCTGCCCGGCGGCAAGGTGCGCGACCTGTCCGAGGAACACGTGAGCGGTGCCGTCCTGCAGGCCCCCGGCGACGAGGCCGCCTCGGTCCTCCTCGCGACCGGCGACCAGCTGGTGTCCGTGCCCCTGAACGGCAAGGCGATCGAGCGTCAGGAGGCCTCGGAGAGCGGCCAGAAGGGCACCCCCGCGCCCCCCGTCTTCCACCGTGGCTGCTCCTACGGTGCATGGGCGGGCTCGGGCGCGTTCGTGCGCACCTGCACGGACTCCACGCGCAACCAGGCGCAGACGGTGTCGAGCCTGGCCGAGGCCTCCTCCGCTGTGTTCCGCACGAACCGCACGCGCATCGTCCTCAACGACGTTTCGACGGGCACGCTGTGGCTGCCCGACAAGAACATGGTCGTGGTCAGCAATTGGGATCAGACCCCCACCGAGGAGCAGGAGGAAGAGGACACTCCGACCCCCGACCAGCGTGAGCAGGTCTCCGAGCCGGAGCACAAGGACAAGAACACGCCGCCCGAGGCCGTGGATGACGAGTTCGGCATCCGCCCGGGCCGCTCGACGCTGCTACCCGTCCTGGACAACGACTCCGACGACGACGGCGACGTGCTGACGGCGCGCGCGGTCACCAACCCCGAGTTCGGCTCGATCGTGCGCACGAGGGGCGGCCGCGCCCTCCAGATCACGGACGTCCCCGAGAGCATGACGAGCGGATCGACGTCCTTCACGTACGAGGCCTCGGACGGCCTCGCGGGCGCGACGGCGAACGTGACGCTGACGATCCACCCGTGGAGCCAGAACGAGGGCCCGCGCCAGCTCAAGCACCCGGTCATCAAGGTGGGTGCGAACGCGCAGGTCGAATACAACCTCCTGTCGGACTGGATTGACCCGGACGGCGACCAGTTCTACCTGGTGTCGGCGACGGCCCCGGAGGGCATGGCCGTGCAGTTCTCCGAGGACGGCACGGTTCAGATCCGCGACCTGGGCTCGGGCGCTGGCGTCAAGGCGATCGCCGTGACCCTGTCGGATGGCCACGCCGAGACCACCGGTGAGCTGAAGGTGAGCGTCCAGGAGGCGGGCAATGTGCCGCCGGTGGCGCGCGCCGACTTCTACGTGGCGCGCGTGGCTGAGCCGCTGACGATCGACCCGATCGCCAACGACACGGATCCCAACGGCGACGCCCTGTCCCTCGTGGCTGCGGGCACGGCCCCGGCGGGCACCGCGGTCTCCGCTGACCTCTCGCGCGGCACGCTGACGTTCACGGGCTCGGTGCCGGGATCCTTCCAGTTCACCTACACGGTCTCCGACGGCCCGTCCACGACCGTGGGCGTCATCCGGGTCGACGTGGTCGACGACGACACGAATGCTCTGCCGATCGCCGAAGACGACCTGGCGGTCCTGCCCAGCGGCGGCGCCTCGCTGATCGCGCCGCTGGCCAACGACACGGATCCGTCCGGCGGAGTGCTTGTCGTCCAATCGATCGACGTGCCCGCGAACTCGGGCCTCGAGGTTACGCTCATCGAGCGCCACCTGCTGCGCATTACGTCGCCGGGCGGCCTCACTGACGTGACGACCTTTACCTACACGGTCTCCAACGGCGCGGGTTCCGCGACCGCCCAGGTCAGCGTCATCCCGACGAACGCGCAGAGTGAGGAGACTCCGCCCCAGGTCACGGCCGACACCGCGAAGGTGCGCGCCGACGACATCGGCTCAGTGAGCGTCCTGTCGAACGACCGCTCGCCGATCGGCCTGTCGCTGAGCCTGGACCCGGAGGTGGAGGTCCTGTCGGGCGCCGAGCTGGGCACGGTCTTCGTGACCGGTAACCAGGTGCGCCTGGCCGCCGGCTCCGAAGCCGGCGTGGTGCGCGTGGCGTATACGGCCATCGACTCGGTGGGTAACCGCGCGACGACAACCGTCACGTTTGAGGTCATCGCTTCCTCCGCGGCTAACAGTGCTCCCGTGCCCAAGGCGCTGAGCGCGTGGGCCGTGCAGGGCCAGATGACGCGCGTCCCGGTGCCGCTGACGGGCATCGACCCCGACGGCGACTCGGTCGCCCTGGTGGGCATCGACCAGCCGCCGGCCAAGGGCAGCGTCGTGCTGGGCACGGAGTGGCTGGAATACACGCCCTCCGACGATGCGACCGGCACGGACACCTTCTCCTACATCGTCGAGGACCGCCTCGGCGTGCAGGGACGCGCCCGCGTGCGCGTCGGCATCGCCCCTCCCGGCTCGCAGAACCACAACCCGACGGCCGTTCCCGACTCGGTGACGGTGCGTCCGGGGCGCGAGGTGAGCATCAACGTCCTGAACAACGACGTGGACGCGGACGGCGACACCCTGTACATGGACACGGATCCGGCGACCGTGTCGGTGTCGGATCCGACCGCGACCGTGACGGTGGCCGAGGACCTGGTGACGGTCAAGGCGCCCGCCACGAACGGCGTGTTCGTCGTGGCCTACCAGATCGAGGACGGCCGAGGTGGCCGCGCCCAGGGACAGCTGACCGTGACGGTGGACGCTGAGGCGCCGCTGCGCGCGCCGATCGCCCGCGACGACGTCGTGCCGGTCTCCGATCTGCCCTCGGACTCTAAGCCCGTCAGCGTTGCCGTCCTCGTCAACGACGAGGACCCGGACGGTACCACGGCCGCGCTGACGGTGTCCTCGGACGCCTCGGGCGTGAGTGTGTCGGGGCAGAACCTGTCGATTTCTACGGACGCCCGCCGTCGCCTCGTCGTGTACACGGTGACGGACCCCGATGGCCTGAGCGCGAGCGCGGTCGTGACCGTTCCTGGCACCGACCTGCTGGCTCCGCGCCTGGACACGACGCGCGTCCCGGTGGCGATGCGCGCGGGCTCCACGCTCACCCTCGACATGCACGACTACGTGCTGGTGCGCGACAACTCGCGCTCCCCGATCATCACGGACGCCTCCTCCGTGAAGTTCAGCGGAGGCCTGGACTCGGCCTCGCTCCAGGACTCCACGCACATCACGCTGAGCGCGCCCGACACGGCCTCGGGCAAGGCCTCGGTGTCCTTCACGGTGCGTGACGGTGCCTCGGACGACGCCTCCGCGCTGTCCTCGACCCTGACGATCCCGATCACGATCCAGCCGGCCAGGAACCTGCCGCCGCGCCTGACCCCGACCCCGATCCTCGTGGGCCAGGGCGAGACCGTGACGGTCGACCTCACGCAGATGGTAGACGATCCGGACGACCAGGCGAAGGGATCCTTCGAGTACCGCGTGGTGAAGGCCCCCGGCGGCGTGGACGTGTCCCTGGACGGCCACAACCTGACCGTGTCCGGCAAGAAGGACCAGCCCAAGGGCCCGGTCGGCGCGATCACTGTCAGCGTCGATGACGGCTCGGGCGCGGTCAACGCCGACATTCCGGTGACGATCGTGAAGTCCTCCAAGCCCCTCGTGACGACCACGGAGGCTCGCATCAAGGCGAAGGCCGGCCAGACGGTGGACGTGAACCTGTCGGAGTACACGACGAACCCGTTCCCGGATCCGCTCGTGGTCCTGGATGCGTCGGTGCACGTGGGCCAGGGAACCGCCTCGGGTAACGGCAACGTCCTGTCGGTGACCCCCAAGGCGGGCTTCCACGGCAACATGACCATCGTGTACCGCGTCATGGACGCGACGAACGACCCGGATCGCGTGGTCCAGGGCCGCGTTGTCGTCCAGGTTCTGGATCGCCCTGAACCGCCGCAAAACGTGAAGGCGACCGCGATGGGGTCGAAGACCGCCTTCGTGCAGTTCGATGAGCCCCCCGCAAACGGGGGCACGATTTCTGGCTACAAGGTGACGGACCTGTTCGATGGGCAGACCTACAACACCACCAAGCCGGGTATGCAGATCAAGGGCCTGGAGAATGGTAAGAATCACCGCTTCACGGTCGTCGCGACGAACGAGGCCGGTGACTCCGATCCGTCCGAGCCATCCGCCGAGGTGAACATCGATGTTGCGCCCGAGCAGATGGCGGCACCCACGGTCGTGGGTACGGATAGTGCCCTCGAGGTCTCGTGGGTGGAGCCGCACAACGAGGGATCGCGGATCCTGTCGTACACGGTGTTGCTCAATGGACCCGGCGGCGGTCAGCCGGTTTCCTACTCGGTGGACGCTCCGAAGACCAACCTGCGGATCCCGGAACTGAAGAACGGCACGTTGTATTCGGTGCAGGTCCAGGCGCAGAATGGCGCGGAGAAACCGTCGCTGCCGTCCTTGGCGACCGAGGGCTACCCGCACACGAAGCCAGATCAAGCGACCGGCGTGAGCGCCGTCGCGATCGCCTCTGTGGGCGATCCGAACAAGGCGACGGTTGAGGTTACGTGGAACGTGGGTTCTCCCAATGGCAAGGGATGGGGCCAGGCCACGGTTTCGGTCAATGGCGTCGATGTGTACGTTTCATCAGACGCTCGTACTGCCACGCTGTTCGACGTGCCGACGGGCAGTAAGGTGTCCGCGTCGGTGACGCTGACGAACTCGCACGGGGATACTTCGGACCCTGCCACCACGTTCGTTTCGATCGCGACCGTGCCTCTGCCGATCGATACCCCGACTCTGCAGGGCAACGGCACGCCGGGGCAGCTGGTTGTCTCGAATCTGAGGCCTAAGGAGGGTCACGGCTTCAGCGCATCCGAGCTGACGGTGCGCTACTCGTTGACCCGCGAAGGATGTGCGGACGGAACGCCGGTCTATGAGGGTCAACGAATCGATGTGGGCGGTTGGCAGGATCGTGAAGTCTTCTTCTGCCAGTCTGGCCGGGGCCTCAAGGGGAATGAGGTCACGTCGGGCACCGTTTCGGCCGTTGGCCACCCCACGGCCAAGCCCGATCCGGTCAAGGTGTGGGTTTCGAATGTCGGTAGCACGTCTGCCGTCGTGCGCTGGGATGCGATCGGCGCCAACCCTGCCTTGTCGGGTCTCAAGGTGTACCTGAATAACAGGGAGCAACCCGTCGGGGTTGGCGCCACGGAGGCGACCTTCAGTGACCTGGCACAGGGCACGGAGTACTCGGCCACGGTCGCGGCAACTAACGACTGGGGAACGACACAGATGCGGGCGGACTCATCGTTCGTCACGAAGCTGGACGTGAACCTGACGTGGACGGACGTCTGCCAGGGAGGCGAGAAGCACACGGGCCCGGGTGGATGCCACACCTTTAAGTTCAGCGCTCCGGGGTGGGCTAACACGTCGCTTACTCACAAATGTACGATCCGTTCGGATCTGGACAATTGGACCGAAGAGGTGACTATCGATCGTGCCGGTCCCATAGAGTCGCACATCGCGACGCGGGCGGATTCCGACGCGGCGTTCGCGCGGAACGTGCGCATTGACGGCGATTGTCGCCCGGTGAGGTAAGCCAGTGAAGAAACTACGTCGACTTGTGAGGCATGCGTGGCGCGCCCTGTGCGCCCGCGTGCAGGCGCTGCCCGGCTACGAGGGCGTCGCCCGCTGGCTGGGTGCGCTGACCCCGGTGGGGTGGGCGGTGATCGCGGCGACGCTCGCGGGTACCGTCGCGGCCCTCGCCTTCGGCTGGCTGGAGGGCTTCATCGTGGCCGTGATGGGCCTGGTGGCCCTCGTCGTCGCGGTTGCCTCGGTCGCGTCCCCGTCCCCGCTGTCCGTGTCCCTGCACATGAAGAACGATCGCATTATTGCCGGCCAGGTGGCGGTGGGTCGCGTCCGCGTGGTCAACGAGTCCGGGCGCCGCTCGGGTTCGACCCTCGTGGAGGTGACGATCGGACGAGGCAGTGGCGAGTTCCTCGTGCCCCCGATCAGCGGAAACGGCACGTGGAACGAGTCTTTCTCGGTCATGACGAAGCGCCGCGGCGTCATCAACGTGGGCCCCGCGCGCACCGTGCGCATGGACGGGCTGGGCCTGCTGCGCCGCGTGCGTTCGTGGGATGATCCGATCCTCGTGCACGTGCACCCGCCGACGGTGCGTTTCTCCTTTGACGCGACGGGCATGCAGATGGATGTCGAGGGTGTGGCCAGCGAGAAGCTGACGAGCTCCGACGTGTCCTTCCACGCCCTGCGCGACTATGAGCCGGGCGACGACCGTCGCGCGGTGCACTGGCCGTCGACGGCGCGCTTTGGCCGCCTGATTGTGCGTCAGTTCGAGGAGACTCACCGCTCGCACCACATGGTGCTGCTGGATACGCGTGTGGATGTGTGGGATCGGCGCTCCTTTGAGACGGCCGTGTCGGTTGCCGCGTCGCTGGCCCTCGCCGGCTCGGGCGAGGCCCGCACGGTCTCGATGCACACCGCGGACGAGTGGATCCCCACGGGCTCGCCCATGGCGATGCTGGATGCGCTCTCCGAGATGGAGACGTCGACGCGCTCGGAGTTTGCGGGCATCGTGCGCCGCTGCATCATGGAGCGCGGCGGGATCTCGGTGCTCTCGATCGTCGTCGGCGCTGGCGTGGACGACCAGGAGGCTGCTCGCCTGGCGAATATCGCTCCTGTCGATGTCATCGTGTCGGTGATCCGCGTGGTCCCGGGCCGGGCGCGTCGTCGTCGCAAGATCACGCGCGGCGTCATCATCGACTGCCCCTCCCTCGAAGACCTGCCGATGCTCGTGTCGCGGGGGGTGAACGCGTGAGTACTCCTGCTCGCAACGCCTCGCGTCCGGCACCTCCGCCGCCTCGCTCCCGTCGCCCCGCCGCCCAGGAAACCACGATGGGCGGGTCGATACACCGCGCCGCCATGCCCGCGTGGTCCCTGCTGGTCCTCGCGGTCCTCTTTTCCGGTCCGATCCTCATGTTCGAGTCCGTCTTCGGCGGCGGCCAGGGCGCGATCGCGGCGCTTGCGGGCGTCGTGGTCGGCCTCGTCGTCGCGTGGGCGGCAGCGAAGTGGCGCTGGGACCTGCTGTCGATCGTCGCGGCGGTCGTGGCCTCGCACTTCCTCTTCGGTGGCGCCGCCGCGCTGCGTGAGACGACCCGCTGGGGCGTGGTCCCGACGTCGCGGACCCTCCAGACGCTGGTCGTCGGTTCGGTCGAGGCCTGGAAGGACCTCCTGACGCTGACGCCGCCGGCCGGCTCCTACGTGGGGCCTGCGATGGTGCCGTGGATGGCCTGCCTCGTGTGTTCGGTTGCGGCGGGCGTCGTGACGGTGCGCTACGGGCGCCCCATGTGGGGATCCGTGCCGCTGATCCTCGCTGGCGTGATCGCGATCGTGTGGGGGCCGTCGGGCCACTCTCCGTCCGCCCTCCTCGTCATCGCGTGGTGGGTGGGACTCATCGTGTGGTGGGCGTGGGCCTCGGCGATCGGACGCGCACGACTGGGCGCCGACATCGTCATTGGTATGGCCTCTACGGCGACCACCGCGTCGACGACCGTGGGCGGTTCCTCGCGTCAGATCGTGCACGTGTGGTGGCGCGTGGGCATGGGCGCGCTCATGGTGGGCGTGATGGTTGCTGCGGCGATCCCTGCGGCGTCCCTGCTGGGCCCCACGGCCTCGGACCGCGTCGTCGGACGCGACGTCGTCGAGCCGCCCGTGGACGCGCGCCAGTACCCCTCGCCGCTGTCCAGCTACCGCCACTACAACAAGGACCTCGAGGATGAATCCCTGATCCGCGTGTCCAACATGCCCAAGGAGGCGCGCGTGCGCCTGGGCGCGATGGACGTGTACGACGGGACGACCTTCGGCATGGGCGTCATGAACACGGTGGACGGCACGGCCGGATACCGCCGCGTGGGGTCCACGATCCCGGGGCGCAGCGCCGATACGGCGGGAGTGCAGACCTCGGTGTCGACCTCGCAGCTGCTGGGACCGTGGGTGCCCACGATCGGCCAGGTGTCGGTCCTGCGTTTTGAACCCTCCGCCCCCAACGCGGCCGAGCAGCAGGACGGCCTGAACTACGACCTGTGGGCGGATACCGCCCTGACGACGGGTCCGACCGGCCAGCTGAGCTACTCGCTGAGCACGACGATGCCGCGCGAACACGCAGACTCGGAGTTCGCCAGCGTGAACGCAGCGCGCTACGCCGGGGGAGACACGAACGTCCCGAAGGACGTGGACTCCCTGGCCGCGGATCACACGTCGACCGCGCGCTCGGACCTGGAGAAGGCCCGCGCGATCGAGCAGTTCCTGCACACGGATGGCTATTACTCCAACGAGGACACGATCAATTCGCGTCCCGGCTCCTCTCAGGACCGCATCGAGCGCATGATCAGCGCCGAGGCGCTGGTGGGCGACGACGAGCAGTACGCGACCCTTATGGCCCTCATGCTGCACTCGCAGGGCATCAACGCCCGCGTCGTGATGGGCGCCTACCGCGAGGGCACGTCCGGCAGCGTCGACCTGACGGGTTCGGACATGCACGCGTGGGTCGAGGTGGAGTTCCCCGGCGTCGGCTGGGCGACCTTCGACCCGACTCCGCCGCGCGATCAGCAGCCCACGACGCAGGTCAACAAGCCCAAGTCCGTGCCCAAGCCCCAGGTCCTGCAGCCCCCGGAGCCGCCCGAGCAGCCGGTTGAGCTGCCGCCCGCAACCCGTGACCAGGCGACGGATCCGCACGATCCGAACGGCGTCCATATCCCGTGGATGGCGATCGGCACGGTGTCGGTGTCGCTCCTCCTGCTGCTGGGCCCGGTCCTGGCTGTGCTCCTGGCGAAGTCCCGCCGCCGTAAGAGCCGCCGCCGTGCGCAGGCCGCCGAGTCGGTGCGCGGCTCGTGGGACGAGCTCGTGGATACCGCGATCGACTCCGGCCTCGTCGTCGAGCCGCACTTGACGCGCCAGGAGGTTGCGTGGGCGCTGGCCTCGCAGTGGACGCCCAAGAAATCCGAGAGCGACGAGGAGGGGGATGCTAAGGCCCGCAAGGCGCGCAAGCGCTCGGCCGCGGACGTGCGCGTGCCTGGCTGGTCGCTGTTCTCGGGCGCGGTTCCCCGGGCCGTCACCGTGGCGCGCCGCGCGGACGTCGCGGACTTCGCTGCCGGTGGTGCCCGCCCCGAGGACGCGGAGCAGGCGTGGAACGACGTGGATGAGCTGCGTCGCGAGTGGGCGGCCTCGGTGTCGCTGTTCGCGCGACTGCGGTACGCGCTGTCGCTGAAGTCGCTGCGCTGGCGCCGTCGCGCCCGCCGTCAGGCTGACGCCGCTCGCAAGGGCGGTCGCTCGCTGGCTAAGCGCATGGGCCGTAGGAAAGGGAAACGTTGATGGATAGCGACGCTCGCGTCGGAATGGTGCCGTCGCTGCCGGGTTACGAGTGGATTCGTCCACTCGGGTCGGGTGGGTTCGCGGACGTGTTCCTGTGCCGCCAGGAGCTGCCCAGCCGTGAGGTGGCCGTCAAGGTGGCGCGCAGGGATCGCGGGGCGGACGGCGAGGCCGGTATCGCACGTGAGGCTGACGTGATGGCTCTCGTGTCGGGTCACCCGGCGGTGGCCCAGCTGTACGGCGCGGGGCGCACGCCGGATGGTCGCCCGTACCTGGTGATGGAGTACTGCCCGGTTGCGAACATCCTCGATCAGGTGCGCGCAAACCCGATGTCGACGGACCGCGCGCTGTCGATGGTGATCCGCATGTGCGGCGGCGCTGAGATGCTGCACCGCGCGGGCTACGTGCACCGCGACATTAAGCCCAGCAACATCATGATCAACGCCTACGGGTCGCCGGTGCTCACCGACTTCGGCGTGGCCGAGCCGGTGGGTGCGGACCCGCGCGGCGGCCGCGACGGCTTCTCGGTGATGTGGGCGCCGCCCGAACAGATTGCGGGCACGGCGCGCGCTCACCCGACGCAGGACGTGTGGGCACTGGGCGCGACCCTGTGGACGCTCCTCATGGGCCGCTCGCCCTTCGAGGTGGAGGACGGAGACAACTCGGCCCATGCGGTCGCCCAGCGCGTCGCCCGTGGCCGCGTGTCGCGCATCGACCGCCCGGGAGTGCCCGACGCTGTGACGGCTATCGTGCGCCGCGCGATGAGCCTGGACCCGGAGCAGCGCTTCGGGTCGGCGGCGGCCCTCGGTTACGCCCTACAGACGGTCGAACGCGAGATGCACCGCCCGGTCACGGAGATGAAGCTGAGCGTGGTGGTCTCCTCGAGCGCGCCATCCTCGGCCCTGTCCGCCCCGTCTGCGGCGGCCCTGGACGCGGAGCGCACGCGCACCCGCCGCGGGAGTTTCGCGGATGGTCCCCAGGCCTCGTCGAACGAGGCGTGGGCCGGTAACTCGACGACGAACCGAACCGGGTTGGTCGAGGGGGAGTCGAAGCGTCCCGTGTGGGTGGTGCCGGTCCTCGCGCTCGTGATGGTGCTGGCGACGGCCGGCCTGGTCGTCGCGATGCTCACCGGCGGCGGACACAGCATCCACCTGGGCGGAGGCGGTGGAGGCGGATCCACACCGACCCCTTCCTCAAGCACAGGGGCAGTGAGCAACTCCGATCAGGGCGACGCGGGCGCCGTCCCGCCCGAGGCCGTCACCGGGTTGACGGCCACCCCGAACGGCAACGAGATCCGCTGGGGCTGGGAGGTGCCCGAGCAGGGCCAGTACCAGCCCGGAGCGCTGGAGTTCAAGTACGTGCTCACCCGCCCGGGTGAGGCCGTGGTGGCAGAGACGATGCGTCGCAACAGCCTGACGACTACCGCGGTGAGCGGCGAGAACTGCCTGACAGTGAGCCTCGTCGTGACTTCCACGGGCCGCGAGTCCGCGCCGGTCACTCAGTGCGTGACGGTGCCGTAGGGCGCTGGAAGGGCAGCTGATGAGTCATCCGATGGCGCGCCTCGCGCGGCGCAGCGCCTGCAAGGGGGTCACCCTGGTGGGCACGCTTGCCGTCGCGGCCCTCGTGGTTCCTGCTGCCCCAGCATCGGCGGATGCCGCGATCACGGCGGACGAACAGACCTTCTACGGCTACTACCGCTTGGACGCGATCCACTCGTCGGGATACACGGGCGAAGGCGTGACGATCGCGCTCATTGACGGCCCTGTCAACACGCAGATCCCGGAGCTAGCCGGTGCGCGCATCCAGTCCTACAGCCCCTGCACCGTGGGCTCCCAGGACAAGTACTGGGACCACGGCACCGTTATCGCGCAGGTGATTTCCTCGCCTCAATTCGGCGTGGCCCCCGGCGCGAATCTACGCGCCTACACATTGTCGTTTGCCGGTGACACGACGGGTTCCGACTGCGCGATCGGACAGTGGGGGCGAGGCTACTCCGATCTCGCTCTCCTCATCGAGGACGCGCTCAACGACGGCGTCGACGTGATCACCACGTCGTCGAGCTACCCCAGCGACTACGAGGGCATGCGCTGGGCTCTCGCCCGAGCGATTGCGTCCAAGGTTCCGGTAGTCGCCAGCACGGGCAACGACTCGACCCGCAACTCGACGGAGTGGCTGCCCTCCTGGGGTGGCGTCGTCGGCGTGGGCGCGATCGAGACCAACGGACGCCCCTCCGACTACCAGAACTGGGGTAGGCCGCTGTCGACGGCGGCCCTCGCGCGCCCTCTCGCACGTTCGGGCGTGTCACAGGAGCGAGGCGAGTGGTGGGGGACATCCTTCGCGAGCCCCATCGTGGCCGGCTCCCTGGCGCTGTCCATGCAGCGCTGGCCGAGCGCGACCGGCAACCAGATCCTACAGGGGCTGGCCCGCACAGGCGTGGGCGGCAACGGCGGCGAATGGAACGAATACACGGGGTACGGCGCGCTCGACATCTACGCGATGCTGACGACGAACCCGACGAGCTTCCCGGATGAAAACCCGTTCATGGACAAGGGAACGAACACGGTTCCCAGCCGACAGGACGTGCAGGACTATATCGACGGCGTGGTGGATCCGCGCGTCGTCATGAACGACAACTCGTACGAATATCTGGGGTACGACGAGCGTCTCGCACTCAGCCGCGAGCACGGCTACCCGACGCACCTGGGGACCAGCCCGCGCTTCCACGCGAGCAATGCGAGCAACGCGAAGAAGAAGTAGCGCGTAGGGGAGCGCCCCTGTCATCCACACGCAGTTCACGGTGGGTGGCAGGGGCGCTTCGCTGTGTCGGGTTGCCGAGGCTACTTCCGGTGGTAGCGGGGGCTCGTTCCCAGGTGGATCTCATTCTTTAGCTCCGACTGGTATAGGATGATCTGATCGTCGGCGCCCCGGTACACGTAGGAGTCGTCGAGGTCCCGGTTGCTGGCTGGATTGACAAGCCCGTCGGTGTAGTCGGCAACCTCCTCGGCTGTGGGCTCGGAACCACCCGGCTTCTGGATGATTGGGTTCTCGTCCGGGTACTGTGAAGGATCCGTCTTGACCAGTGCGCCGCCGTCAATCGCTCCATACCCCGTGTACTGTGTCCACTCGTGGTTGGGGTTCAAGCTGGTGTGAACCAGGGATTGAAGGATCTGGTTGGTGGTGGCGTCGGGCCACTTCTGGCGTGCGAGTGCGAGCATTCCTGAGACTAGCGCAGTTGAATTTGAAGTACCTGAGGCGGTCGTGGGGGCTCCGGTGTTCGCGTCGACGGTGTTGACGGGGCCGCCGAACGCGGCGGTCACGACACCGTTACCCCACGAGGAGTAGGATGCAAACGTGCCGTCACTGTTGATAGCGGACACACCGACCACGCCGGACCAGCGGATCAGCTGGGCATAGCTGTTGTCGCGTGCCGTGTTACCGGCGGATGCGACGACGATGACACCTTCGCTTATCGCGCGGGTGAGAGCCCACTGAAATTCCGAATCTCCTTCTGGGGTGCCCTGCGAGATGGAGATGATCTGGGCACCGTCATCGATGGCCTGGTTGATGAGGATAGCCATGGTATCGAGACGTAGTCCGTTGGACTTGCATGTGCCTGACGATACAGCATCAGCGGTGGCGGTCTGGTAGGTGTACAGCGTGGCGTCGGGGGCAACACCCGTATAGGGCGATACGAGCAAGGTCGCCATGTCGGTGCCGTGACGTGCTTCCGCAGGCGAGGCCTCGATTGTGCAGCGGCTCTTGTCGGTGATGTTGGCACCGGCCAGTTCGGGGGCGCTGGTATCCACGGGGCCGTCGATGAGCGCGATGGTGACGCCCTTACCTGTGTACCCCTTTTGCCGTGCAGAGTCCAGATGGTAGTACGAGAAGTACTCCTGGGTGGTGATCGGGTCCGCAGCGTGAGCGGGGGCCGGGGCCACGGTGAGGGCACCGACAGCCAGCGTGAGTGCGGAGGCGGCGGTGGTCAGGGCGCGCGCGGCGCGCCCCGCCCTCCCCACAAAACCGAAGGGAGAACGGGGCGCGGGCTGTGCGCTAGGTCGCGCGTGTGTCATGGTCACTTCCGGTGGTAGCGGGGACTCGTTCCCAGGTGGAGCGGTGTCTTGAGCTCCGCGTGATAGAGGACGACCTGATCGTCGGCACCTCGGTACACGTAGGAATCTGGGACCTCCCGCTCGGCAGCGGGATTGATGAGTCCATCGGCGTAGTCGGCAACCTCGTCAGCCGTGGGCTCAGAACCACCCGGTTTGTTGAGAATCGGGTTCTCGTCCGGGTACTGCGAAGGATCATCGATGACGAGTCCACCGCCGTCAATAGCTCCATAGCCGGTGTACTTGTTCCACTCGTGATTTGGATTCAGGCCCGAATGGACCAGCGACTGGAGGATCTGGTTGGTGGTGGCGTCGGGCCATTTCTGGCGCGCCAGTGCGAGCATCCCTGAAACGAGGGCTGTCGCGTTAGAAGTTCCTTCCGTTGTAGTCGTCTCTCCACTGCTGGAACTCCGGATGGTGACGGGGCCGCCGATAGCTGCTGTCACAACACCGTTGCCCCACGATGAGTATGACGCAAACGTGCCATCGGTATGAATCGCGGAAACTCCGACGACGCCAGACCACCAAGCAAGATGGGCGTTGTTCTCATCTGCTGCCTTATTGCCCATCGACGACACGATGATGACGCCTTGACTCACCGCACGAGTAATCGCCCACTTGAGATCCTTGTCGTGATCCGTGGAACTCAATGAAATAGAGATAATTTGAGCGCCGTCATCGATGGCTTGATTAATCAGGTTTGCGATGGTGTCGAGCTCTTGTGTGCCTTGTTTGCATGAACCGCTAGAGGCTGCACCATCGGTGGCAGTTTGGTAGGTGTAGAGCGTTGCGTCGGGTGCGACGCCGTATTTTTGGGATACCAGAAGGGCAGCCATCGAGTTACCGTGAGTCGAATTCGTTGGCGAAGCGTCCAGTGTGCATCGGCTTTTGTCGACGATGTTGGCGCCGGCTAGTTCTGGGTCGCTTAAGTCAACCGGGGTGTCGATCAGGGCGATGGTGATGCCCTTGCCTGTGTATCCCTTTTGGCGTGCGGAATCCAGGTGGTAGTAGGAGAAGTACTCCTGGGTGGTGATGGGGTCTGCCGCGTGCGCGGGGACCGGGGACACGGCGAGGGCGCCGACCGTCAGCGCGAGTGCGGAGGCGGCGGTGGTCAGGGCGCGCGCGGCGCGCCCCGCCCTCCCCACAAAACCGAAGGGAGAACGGGGCGCGGGCTGCGCGCAGGATTGCGCGTGTGTCATGATCACTTCCGGTGGTAGCGGGGGCTCGTTCCCAGGTGAAGTGGTGTTTTGAGCTCGGACTGGTACAACACAACGGTATCGTCGATGCCCCGGTACACGTAGGAAGCGGGGATACTACGGTGGGCCGCGGGACTAATGAGACCATCCACGTAGTCGGCTACCTCGTCAGCCGTGGGCTCGGAACCACCCGGTTTGTTGAGGATCGGGTTCTCGTCCGGATACTGCGAAGGATCGTCATTGACAAGGGAACCTAAAGCAGCTGCGCCGTACCCGGTGTATTGGTTCCACTCGTGGTTGGGGTTCAGACCCGAGCGCACGAGTGACTGGAGGATCTGGTTGGGGGTGGCGTCGGGCCACTTCTGACGCGCCAGGGCCAGCATGCCGGCGACGAGAGCGGTCGACACAGAGGTACCTCGCGTGGTGACGGGTTGATTTGTCACTTCGTCGCGTGTATTGAAAGGACCGCCCACAGCTGCCGTGACGACGCCGTTGCCCCAGGAGGAGTATGACGCGAACGTGCCGTCCGTGTTGATGGCGGATACGCCAACAACGCCAGACCATCTACCCAAGTGACTGTTGTTTTCGTCGTCTGACGTGTTGCCGGCTGAAGCAACAATGATGACACCGCGTGCAATTGCGTTGGTGATAGCCCACTTGGCGTCGTCACCCAGGTGTCCTGTTCCTTGGGAGATGGAGATGATCTGAGCGCCATCTTCGACGGCTTGGTTGATGAGCGTGCCGAAGTCGTCGAGCTTCTTGCCGTCGACCTTGCAAGTGCCCGCCGACACAGAATTGTCATTCGACACTTGATAGCTGTGGAGCGTAGCATCAGGAGCCACGCCGGTGTACGGAGAAACCAGGATAGTCGCCATATCAGTGCCGTGACGTGCTTCTGCAGGCGAGGCCTCGATGGTACAGCGGCTCTTGTCGGTGATGTTGGCGCCGGCCAGCTCGGGGGCGCTGGTGTCCACGGGGCCGTCGATGAGGGCGATGGTGATGCCCTTGCCGGTGTAGCCCTTCTGGCGTGCGGAGTCCAGGTGGTAGTACGAGAAGTACTCCTGGGTGGTGATCGGATCGGCCGCGTGCGCGGGGGCCGGGGCCACGGCGAGGACTCCGACGGCCAGAGCGAGTGCGGAGGCGGTGGTGGTCAGGGCGCGCGCGGCGCGCCCCGCCCTCGCCACAAAAGCGAAGGGAGAACGGGGCGCGGCGTTGGAGGAGATGTTCACCACTGGCGCGGGTCCCATCCGTCGTCCATGCGCTTCGCCGGCGCGATGTCCTTGTCGGTGCCGGAGGTCTGCGACAGGGGATTCACGTAGCCCGCGGGCAGCTCGTCCTCGTCGTCGTCGAACTTGAAGGCCACGTACCGGTTCTTACGGCCCTTCTTGTCGTCCTTGCCTGCGCCAGCGCCCGCGCCCGCGCCGGCACCCATGAAGCCGCCGCTCGTCGTTCCGCCCTTGCCAGCGGCGCCGGCCGCGCCGGCAGCTCCGCCGCCGTTCGCGCCCGTGGTGCCCGTGACGCCGGAGGAACCCGCAGGGCCGTTCGCGCCGGCCGCGCCCGCGGGGGGAGTGTAGGAGCCAAAGCCGGAACCCGAGTAGGAGCCGACCTTGAGGCCAGCCGCGCCCGAAGCACCCAGGCCGTTCGTCGAGCCTGTCACGCCGCGCATGCCCGCGGCGCCCATGCGACCGGCGCTGGACAGACCACTGGCAGAGCCGGATCCGCCGAGGCCGTTCGCACCGGCACCGCCGAAGCGGCCGAAGACGCTGGATCCACCGAAGCTGCCCGAGCCCATGCGGGCTGCGCCGCGCAGGCCGAGCGCTCCCGCGCCGAGGACGCCCGCGCCGCCGAGGCGGCCTGCCGTGGCGGAGTCGGAGGCCGCGCCGCCGTTGAGACGCCACAGCGGGTGATCCACGTCGGCCGGAGGGGCGGGGGTGTGACCTCCGACGACGCCGTTGCGGTACGCCGTGCCATTCACAGCGGTGTGGAGTAGGTCCGTGCCCATGAGCTCCTGGGGATCCGTGATCGGGTTCGTGCGCGATCCGGTCTCGCCGTAGGCGGGTTCCTGGGTCGGGACGGCACCCGATGCGACGGTACGGTTCTGGGCAGCGGCGGCGTCTGCCTCGCTCCACCACGGCTGAGCGAAACCACCCGGGTACGTACCCGAGGCTGGGTTGCGACCGTCGGAGCGCCCATATGAATGAGAGGCGCTGTCCGCCCATGCCTTCGCAGCATCTACACTCGTCTGTGAAGAGCTCTCGTTGTCAGTTTCCAGCTTCTGAGTGTCTACGAGACTTTGAATCTCTTGCATGCTGCTGCTCAGATCCCCCGTCAAGGAGTTCACTCGCTCGAGGATGCGCGTCGCCGCTGCCTCTCGCTGGGCGTTGGCCTGTGCTTCGACCGCGTCCACGTAGGCGGCGCCGGTCGTAAAGCGCTTGCCCAAGACAGAAACGCCACCTCCTGGGGAGGAGCTAGGAACCATGACAACCGGGTTGTCGCGCATTGCCTCGGTTGCAGAGTCCAAGAGGGTTGGAGACAGGAGGTTAGCCTCGTGGAGCGCCGACGCCATCGCCAAGCGACCAGCTTGGTAGGTGTTGTGACCGCTCCGGTAGGTGTCCGCGTGCGCGTTGATACGCTGAACCGCTCTGTCCACCCACGCGTTCATGGCGTTAGCAGTCTCGCCCACAAAGCCTTGCGAGTCGCGGTACTGCTTGAGGCGCTCAACGGCTTCTTCGAGGCCCTTGATCGTCTGCTGGTGGTCGGCGTCCCACGCGTCCAGGTCTCGATTGGAGCGGGCGGCCTCCATGAAGACCTTGAGGCGCTCGTACATCGGAGAGGAAACCATAACAAATCCTTTCTACAGCCAGAAAAGTTGCTCAGACTTCGGGCTGTGCACCCTGCGTAGGAGCCTGGGTGGTAGATCCACCGGTAGTCGTTGAATGAGTCGTCCCCGATTGCGTGGGCAGTAGAGCCTTAAGTGCTGCGCCTCCGACGACCTGCTCTAGCTCGTGTTGTGCTGCCTTAAGTGCGGCTGCCGCGTCAGACTTGTCGACTCGGTTCAGCGCTTCCTGGATCCTTGCAAGCTGCAGCTTGTTATCCTGCTCCGTGCCCGTGAAGTCCTTCAGAGCGGCGTTGATCTCAGCCTCGAAAGTGGAGATGAGTTCTGCTTCCTTTGCGAGGATGTCTGACACCGTGTCGAACAGCTTGGCGGAGCTGCGGCCCATGGAGCTAGGACCATCTTCGGTTCCCCAGAACATGGACTTTTGGGCGGCGCCCAGGGAAGAGGACCCCTGTGCGGACGAAGTCACGGCATCGCCGCTCTCTACCACGTGGGTGGTCGCCGCTGCCTGCTTCTCGCTGTCGACTCCTACCTGATCAGCCATTTGTAGCTCCTTAAAATCGATGGAAGATGAAAGAGCGCTGCAATGCGCCCGGTTGCTTACTTGGCGACCTTGAAGCGGCGGACCAGCGGCTTATCGGGCTGGTCGGAGCCCTCGATCTTCAGGGTCCACACGTAGGTCAGATCAGAGCCCGAGCCCTCCACGTCCACAGTCCAGGACGAGTAGTACTCGCAGTTCTGCTCCACGCACAGGTCGTAGGTGTCATTGCCCAGCCGCCAAAAGTCGGTGGCCGACATCATCTGGTAGACCATGTCATTCTTGTTGACCACGGTCTGGCCCTTGGGATCCAGCTTGAACTGTTGCGAAGAAATCAGGCTGGGCTCCACACCCACCAGCTGCGCTCCAACCATGTTGTTCAAGGCCACGGCCTTCTCGGCGATCTGCTTCTTCTGATCGCCAGACGCGGACTGCATCTGCTGCACCAGCTGCTGCTTCTGCCCCTGAGGAATGTTGGGCAGCTTGCTGATATCGGTGGCCTTAGAGCCACCCCCACCGAAGAGGGAGCAACCCGACAGCGCGACGGCAGCGAGCAGCAGGGACGAGGTGGCCGCACATGCGCGACGGGACACGAGAGAGGACATATTTTTCTCCTACTTTCAGACTGGTCAATCATATGCGACGAACGGGTCGCCGTGTCAATAAACGGTCAGATTGATGCGGGAGGGGTGTTCACCAGCTGGGCGGCGACGACACCGAGCTCACGGTGGACGACCTGCGCGCGGCCCGGAACCGCTCGCTTGGGCTTGACACCGTTGATGATCGCGCCCTCGCTGGGGTTGCCGGACAGGAGGATGCCGGTGACCGCCAGGTCATTCATCATCTGCAGGACCTTCTCGTAGGCCGCGCGCGACGCGCCACCCATACGGCGGGTGATGATCACGTGCAGGCCGATGTCGGCCGCCTGCGGCAGCAGGTCGATGAGCTCCATGAGCGGGTTGCCCGACGTCGTCGCGACCAGGTCGTAATCGTCGACCAGGATCCACGCCTCGGGACCCGACCACCAGCTGCGGTCGCGAATCTGCTCGGGCGTCACGTCCGAACCGGGCAAGCGCGTGCGCAGGTACCCTGCGAGCTCGCGCATCTTCTTCATGGCCTCGGCGTGGTTCGTCAGGTACCCCAGCTGGTATTCCTTCGGAACCGCGCCCATGAGGGTGCGACGCATGTCGATCGTGAGGATCTTCGCCTCGCCCGGCGTGTACAGGCGCATGACCTCGGAAATGATCGAGCGCAGGAACGTCGTCTTGCCCGTCTTGCCGTCGCCGAACAGGTACAGGTGCGACTCCGCGCGCGTGTTGAACAGGAGCGGACCGAGGCGGGACTCCTCCACGCCCAGGATCATGTCGCCACCGCCGCGCGGCAGGATCTGCTGATCCGACACCTGCTTGAGGATCTCGGGGACCGTGACATTCTCGGGCAGCAGGCGCAGCTTCGGACCGGGGCCGTGGACCAGCGACTCGCGGATCTTCGCCACCGTGCGCGTCACGCCCTGCGACACGGTCGATGGATCCGGATCGTCGTCGGCGCGCGGCAAGCCGATCATCATCTCGTGGCCCACCATGTCGATGCCTCGACCCGGGCGGCCCTTCGGAATACGGGCGGCGCCCTCGCGGTTAACGATCGACTCCTTCGGGTTCGCCGTGTGCAGCTCCAGGCGCGAACCGAAGATGTCCTGCGCCTCCGAACGGATATCCATCCAACGGGCGGCCGACACGATGAGGTGAACGCCCAGCGACAGGCCTCGGCTCATCATCGTCGTCACCTGGCGGTCCACGCCGTCGAACTCGCTGCGCAGCGCGCCCCAGCCGTCGATGACCAGGAACACGTCGCCATAGCCGTCGTCGTAGCGTCCTTCCAGGCGCCCGCGACGGTAGGTGTCCATCGAATCGATGCCGTTCTGACGGAAGTATCGCTCACGGTCGTCCATGATCGCCGCGATCTCGGCGATCATACGCGTACGCACCTCCTCGGTGTCGCGCGTCGCGATACCCGCCACGTGCGGGGCGCCCGCAAAGCCGGCGAACGTGCCGCCACCGAAGTCCATGACGTAGAACTGGACTTCCTGCGGTGTGTAGGTCAGCGACAGGGCCTGCACGATCGTGCGCAGCGCCGTCGACTTACCGGTCTGCGGGCCACCCACCAGCGCGAAGTTACCGCCCGCGCCCGACAGGTCCAGAACGAGGGTCTCGCGACGCTGCTCGAGCGGCAGGTCGACCGTGCCCAGGGGTACGCGCAGAGTGCCGGACTCGCGCCACGCGCGCGAGACGAAGCCGAGCTCCGGGTCCGGGCGCAGGTCGGGCATGAGGGTCGCGAAGGTATCCGGGACCTCCAGCGGCGGCAGCCACACCTGGTGCGCCGGGTAACCCTTGCCTTTCATCTTCGCGACGGCGATGTCCATCTCGGACATGTCCGCCCAGATCTCGTCGCCAGCCAGAACGACTTCCTGGTTCTGGTCGACCTCTTCCTCCTCGCCCAGGTCCTCGCGCGTGATGACGGGAGCGACCGTGAACGGCAGGATCTCGATCGGCGCGGTCGGAGCGCCGGCCGTCGAGGCCTCGGAAATCGACGCGAGCGTACGCGCCGGCGGGGGAGCGGCCACGTAGGACGCGCGGAAACGAACGAGGCCGTCGCCGCCCGCCTTCAGGAAGCCCGAACCGGGCAGCGGGGGCAGCTTCGCGGCGTCGGGAATACCCAGGACCTCACGAGAGTCGTTCTCCGTGAACGTCTTCAGCGCAATGCGGTACGACAGGTGCGACTCCAGGCCGCGCGCCTTACCCAGATCCATCTTCTGCGAGGCGAGCAGCAGGTGCACTGACAGGGATCGGCCCAGACGGCCGATCATGATGAAGACCTCGCCGAACTCTGGCTTGGCCATCAGCATTTCCGTGAACTCGTCCAGGACGATGAACAGGGCCGGCAGCGGCGGGAACTGATGCTTGCCCGCGAGGCGATCCGCCTCGTAGTCGGACACGTTCGCGTAGTTGCCCGCCTGACGCAGGACCTCCTGGCGGCGCACCATCTCGCCCTGCAGGGCGTCCTGCATACGGTCGACGAGGGAGAGCTCCGACTCCAGGTTCGAGATCATGGCCGACACGTGCGGCAGGTCCGACATGCCGGCGAAGGTCGCGCCACCCTTGAAGTCGACGAGAACCAGGTTCAGCTGCTCCGGAGAGTGGGTGAGCGCCAGGGCCAGCACGAGGGTACGCAACACCTCGGACTTACCGGAGCCGGTCGCGCCGATCAGCAGGCCGTGCGGACCCATACCCTGCTGGGCGGATTCCTTAATGTCGAGGACCACGGGCCGGCCCTCGGGCGTGACGGCGAAGGGGGCGGCGAGGCGTTCGCGTCCTTCGCGGCGCCGCCACTGCTTCTCCGGGTCGAAGTCTCGGATATCGCCGATGCCGACGAGCTCCATGAGGTCCATCTGGCGGGCCTCGTCCGAACGGCCCACGGGCGTCTCCGCCTCTTCCAGGTTCTGCTGCGTGGCGAAGGGCGTCATGCGGCGGGCCACGGCCTCGGCCTGAACGGCGGTGAGGCGGTCGGCGAACGCCTGCTCAGGCAGGGAGTCCATGGTGACCACGTCGACCACGTCCGCGCCCTTGTGATCCGGGTTGGGGTGGATGACGAGGCGCAGCGCGGTGTGTGACTTCATGGCCGTCCACTCCCGGACGCGGGACATGATCGTGACGCCGCGCACGCCCACCGCCGAACCGAAGGGGGAGTTTGGCGGGAACTCGGCCCCGTCCAACACGAGGAGGAGGTGGGGCCACTCGGGCATGTCATCACCCGGGTGGTACGCGCCGCGCATCGCGATGTCAGGGCTGATCATCTCGGCGAGCTCGCGTGGGTCAGTCGAGATCATGCGGCCCGGGCCCACCGCGTCGCGCACGATGGACGAGCGAGCCTGGGGCATCCACTTGACCCACTCCCAGTCGCCCAGTCGATCGGCCGAACACAGGACCGCGATCTTGAGCTTGGCGGGGTCGATGAAGCACGCCAGGTGCATCATGATGGCGCGCATTTCGTCGTAGGCGCTCTCGCCGTCGCCGACGACCTCGATGTGGCTGAAGTCGCCCAGGTAGAGGAACTTGCCGACGTTGTCCGTGTGGTCGTGGACACCGATGAATCGGTCCATGGCGGACAGACACACGACGTCCATCTCCGTCATCGGGTCGATCGGGGGACGCTCGAAAATGAGGCCGAGGGGCTGGGTGCCCGAGCCGTAACGGAACGTCAGCAGGTTGTACGTGTTGCCCTCGCGCGACCACAGGCGCGAACCGTTGGCGGCCAGCGTCACGAGGGCGTCGGGGGAGGGGTAGACCCAGTTGTAGTAGGCGCGCTGCTTCTTTGCGACCTTGCGCACGGACTCGCGCGTCTCAGCCAGGTAGGAGAGGTACTCGCGGCGCTGGGTCTTCACGCGCGTGCGGTACTGGGAGAACTGCCGGTACATGTTGAAGCCGACCATGCCCAGCATGGCGACCAACATGCCGCCGCCCATGAGCATCGAGCGCGTATTGTTGGGGTTCTGCATGGCCATGAAGACCATGACGCCCGTCGAACCGAGCATCGGGACGACCATCATCAGGACGTTACCGATCGATGCGGGCTCGGCCTTCTCCGGCGGCATCTGGATCGCTAGGGTTCCGGAGGGCTGCTCCGGAACCGCGGCAGTCCGCCGTTTCTTGCGTGTAACCATCAGGTCTCCTCGCGCTGTGCGCGTACGTGTTCGATGCGACTGCACCCAGTGTAGCTGAGTGGACTTCCAAGTTTTAACCGGCGGTTAGCGTCGGTGCATTACACTGGGCACTGTTGTTTACCTGAGGACGGAGGTTACATGAGCGTCACCATGGTGTCAGTGACTGTTATCGACTCCGATGGCACCTCCGATTTCGCCGCTCCCGAAGGGACGACGGTCGCGGGCCTGTGCGCCATGCTGGAGATCGATCTGTCTCTTCCCTCCGTGCGCGTCTCCTACGCCGATGGGCGTCCCCTCGACGGCGCAGCTGTCCTCGGTCGTGACCTGCCCGCAGGCTCGACGATCGCTCTGTCCAGTCGCGTCCTGTCCGCTCAGCAGGTGAACGAGGCCTCGGAGCGCCAGGAGAACCAGTGGCTGTCCCCGGTCCTCGCCCTCCTCGGCTACTGCTTCATCGTGATAGGTGCGGTTAGCTCGCTGTGCCTCCTGCCGATGCTCGGAGATGCGGCCCTGATTGGCTTTGCTCACCCCGAGGATGGCCCGAAGTGGGCCGTCGAAGTCGCGAAGATCCCGCTGTGGGCGCGCGGCGCGTGTGCCGCCGTGTGCTGCGCTGCTTCCATCCTCCCGCTTTTCGCTTCGCGCATGGTCCGTTCGAGGCCTGCCCTGCTACTCCTGATGCCCGCGCTCGCCGGATATAGCGCGATCGGCTTCGTGTCAATGTCCGGCATCCACGCCCTGTCGGTCGCCCCTGTGATCGGCGTGTGGGTTGCCCTCGCGGTTTCGCTGGCGGTCGTGTCGCTGACGACGACCCCCACCGCGCTCAGCGCCCTCTTCGCGTGGATCGGCGCCACGGCTCTCGTCACGATTGGCGCCTACCCGATGTTCGGCCTCATCGACATCGCTCCGCTGGCTCTCCTCCTCGGAGTGTTCCTGTTCCTGATGGCGCCCCGTTTTGCGCTGCGTGTGCCCGACAGCCAGCTCATTGATTCCGCGTCGGTGCAGACGATCGCGTCGCGCATCCGTCAGCCTCCCGCGCAAAAGCCCAGCACGCTGACCGGCGGCCGTATGGCGGACGCCCTCGGGCACACCGACGCTCGGTACACCCTGCTGGTGGCCGCCTCGACGCTGTTCATCCTGGTCGGCGGCATTCCCCTGGCATATACGGTGACTCCTACGATCACGTTGGGCCGAGGCCTCGGCGGCTTCATCTTCGTCATCATGTCCATCGTGACCCTATTGACGGCACCTCGGGGGATTCGCGCGCATGTCGGTCAGATCCTGCCTCGCGTCGCCGCTGTGGGCGTCGGGTGTGCGTTCCTGTTAGGCAAGTGGTCGCAGTCCTTGGCGGTGGGGACCAGCGAAGCAACGTACTCGCTGTTCCCCCTGCTCCCGTTGTCCATCCTGCTGATTATCGCGATCGCGACGGTCCTGTGGATGACGCTGCACGTTCCTAAGGGCCACGCCGCCCTTTCGGGGACGATCCTCGACTTCTTGCAGACTTTCTGCATCTTTACACTCCTTCCCGCGGCGGTCATCTCCTCGGGTCTCTTCGAGTTTGCTTGGAGGGCAGTCCTGTAATGGCTGATACGACGAAGACTCCTTTCGCCCACGCGCCCGCATCGCGGCTCGTCGGCGCGTATCTCATCGACCTGCTGATCCTCGGGGTCCTGCTTGGTGTGACGTGGTACGTGCACTTCACGGCGTGGACGATTGGAATGGTCACCGCCGAGGCAGTGGTTGCCTCCGCGCTCATGCTCGGCGCATCGGGCCGGACGCCGGGCATGGCCCTCATGCGTGTGTGCCTGATCCGCGACGAGGACGACGCGCAGACTCCGTCGCTCGGCGCGGCGCTGGGCTACACGGCCCTCGCCGTCCTCCTCCAAGTCACCGGCGTGGGCCTGCTTGCCTCGTATGCGATGGTCCACGACGGGCGCACCTGGCTCAGCGGCCCCACCCGCACCCGCTTCGTCGACCTGCGCAAGCACGCGGCGCTCGCGGCTGGCCCTGGCGAGGTTGAGCGCTCCGAGCGTCCGAGCCGGGCTCCCAGCGATTTCGATAGCGTTCGCGGGGGAGCCGATCAGTGGAGTGCCCCCGCTGCGCCGCTGACGCCCGTGCCTTCTTCGGCGCCGGACTACTCGGCACCCGGTCAGCGCGCAAACGACCCCTACGGGGAGGATTACAGCGCACCCGCAACGCCGGCGGTCTCCCCGCTGCCCGCTGCGCCCAGCGTTCCTGCTGTGCCCAGCGTTCCTGCTGCGCTCAGCGTTCCTGCTGCGCTCAGCGTGCCTGCTGCACCGGCTGCTCCCGCAGTGCGCGAGCCCAACGAGTTCGACACACTCCTCGCGCCGCCCCAGGGCGCGCCGGATACTCATCGCCCCGCGCCTCAGCGTCCCGCAGCACTGTCCATGCCCGCCGCTCCCGCGGTGCCCGCTGTGCCTGCCGCGCCTGCCGCTCCCGCCCAGGTTCCCGCCCCGCCCAGCTGGGGAGCTCCCGCTCAGCAGGTGTCCCCTCAGCCCGCCCAAGCCTCGTACGGTGGGGGAGGGCAGTATGCGGCTCCCGCATCCGGTGTGCCTGGCCCTCCGCCGAGTCGCCGCGATGTGCAGACTGTGCAGCGCTCCGGCGCGTCCCAGTGGGGTGGTGCCGGCCAGTCTCAGTGGGGTGTGCCGGTGACGCCGCCGCGCACGCAGCTTCTGTGGCTTATCTTCGACTCTGGGCAGCGCGAGCTCATCGACATGCCGGTGACGCTTGGGCGTGCACCCGCAGCCGTCGAGGGATCGCGAGCGGTCGTCGTCCCTGATGCCACGATGTCGCTATCACGTACGCACATGCGCCTGGGCCCCACGGCCACCGGTGCCTGGATCGAAGACTCCTTCTCCGCGAACGGCACGCAGATTCGCACGCCCGACGGCCGCGTTATGGAACTGACGGGTGGACAGGCGGTCGAGGTGCCCGCCGGTACCGAGGTCATCATGGGTGATCGGCGAGCCACGATCGTCTACGCCGACGCCGATTCGGTGCACTGACCCTGTTGGTGGGCGATCCCTCGCCACGTTGATTCTCTCGTGCGTCGGTCGTGTCTCCGCGTTGATCGTCTTGCTGCGCCGATCCTTTGAATGGTCACCGCCGCCGTCCCGACAGGGGACGGCGGCGGTTGTGTATGCGCTCGCGCCCGTCCCGATTTAACCGACTGGGAAATTCTTGCGGGTGGGGTCGGAAAATACCTAGCTGGTCGCTTGTGTGCACGGAAATGGTCTGTCGTAGCGCGGAATCGGACGCTCGTGGGTACGGATAAGGGCCGCCCCAAAGGGACGACCCTTATCCGTAGCGCTAGGCGCTCATGCTCTCAGAAGCGGGCAGCGTTGGACTGGTCCGTCTGCTGGTAGTTGGAGCGAGCCGAGTCAACGGCGGAGGAGGTGCGGCGCAGCACGTCCTTCAGGCCCTCGAGGCCCTGGTTCCACTGACGCTGAGCAACGTCGTAGGCTTCCTGCGTCTGGCCTTCCCACGACGAGCGCAGCTGGTTCAGCGTCTGCTCGAGATCGTCGAGGCAGTTCTGCAGGTTAGCGGCACCGGTGTTGATGTCAGCGGCAGCGGCGTCAAGAGCGCCGTAATTTACCTGGAAATCCATGTCAGTCTCCTAATCTAATCTCTCACAGGCCGCCGAGCAGCTGAGCGAACGAGTTCTCGGTCTCGGACTCGTTGGCTTCCATCGACGAATCGGTGGCGCGCAGGTTGTCAGCGAGATCCTGAAGAGCCTGGTTAACCTTTGCTGCGTTCTCCTGCCACTGAGCCATCAGCGAAGAGAACTGCACCGACGCAGCGCCCTGCCAGGAGCTGCCGATGGTCGACAGGTCGCCCTCAAGACGCTTGAGGTGGCTGTCGATGTCGGCCTTGGTGGACTCAACCGCCGCGAAACCCTGCTTTAGGGCGCCTTCTGCGGCCCTCTGGTCTGCCATGTGAACCTCCATTTGTATGAGTGGACTCTCTCGCCGGAATGCGTGAGAGCATGGGGACACATGAATACTAACCATGTTTTCATCGTTTTTTTCGATGTTACGGAATAATCATGACAAAACCTGACCGAGAATCTAGACTTACAGGGTTGTGTCGTGTAGCCAAAAACCCCATCACGCGGCATTCGGGAGGACCCAATGGCATCGAAAACATCACGAGGAGTGGCGCTGATTCCGCTCACGATTACGTACGGCGTTGACCGTAGTGACGTGACGCTTCCGCAGTCGATTCCCCTGGTGGAGCTGCTCCCCGGAATGGTTGAAACGGTGGGCGCTTTCACTGATCAGCCAACGAATGATGGCTTCGCGGTGCGCACGGCCTCGGGCCGTCTGCTCGATCAATCCAAGTCTCTGTCCGCACAGGGAGTGCGCGCCGGTGCGGCCCTCACCCTCGAGCCGCTGGGTGAGGGCGCTTCCGATATGGTCTATGACGACCTCACCGAAGCGGTTGGTCAAGTCGTCGAAAGAGTGTCCACTCCTTGGACGCGTGAGGACGCTCGCACTCTTGCCGCGCTCTCCGCGGCGGGCCTCGTCTTCGTCGCAGCCCTCCTCCTGGCGACTACTCCTCCGGACGCCCTCACCGCCCTGGACCCCAAAGCCGTCACGAGGTACAACATCATTGCCGGCGCAATCGGCATCGTCGCGGCCCTGCTCGTGACTGCGACGTCCGCCGTGATGACCCGGAAGCACCCGCAGGCAAGCGGCATCGCGCTCGCACACACTGTCCCCTTCCTGACGGCCGCCGCGGCTCTGCGCCTGAGTCAGAGCCACTGGGACACAGCCGGCTGGGGGTGGACCGGCCTCGGCCTCCTGATCGGCTCCCTCGCCGTTCTCGCGCTGCCCAAGCGGTCCCGTATCTCCATCGCGGCCCCTCTTGTCGTCGGTACGGTCTTGGCTGCCACCGGCCTCCTGGTACGACTCGGCCAGCTCTCTCAGGCCGGTATCTCCGCCATCCTCTTCGCCCTGGTGATCGTTCTTCTTCAGGTCGCGCCCTGGATCGCGCTGGCCCACATCCCCGTGCGCATCCTGGATGCCGACACAACTGAGCAGATTCCCGCGAAGGGCATCACCGACCAGATCAGCACCTCCTTCATGTTCGTCGTTGCCCTGCGCGCCGGCGGGGCAATCGCCGCTCTCTTCCTGGCCGTCGCCCTGATGACGGCACCCGAAACGCGCTCGGTCTCCCTGCCGCTGACTCTCATCGTGCTCGGCGCGGTCTCCCTTGTTCTTCAGACGCGTTCGATCCGCGCTCGCGTTGAGGTGCTTCTCGGTGCTCTCACCGGCCTTATCGTGATCCTCGTTGCCGCTGTGCTCGGCGCCTACGCGGACCCGAGGACCATGCCGTGGCTGACGCTGTCGGCGATCGCGACGGCCCTCGTCCTCGTCATCACGAACGTCGTCGGGCCTCGTGCTCGCCCGCACCTGACGCGCATTGCCGACACGATCTCGGTGCTGTCGCTGTTTGTCCTGCTTCCCCTGGCCGTCTACCTGTGGAGCTGAGTCATGCCGTCGAGTAAAGACATTCTCGAAGCCCAGCGCTTTAATCGAAACCGCCTGATCACGGCCTTCACCTCCGGCACGCCCGACGGGCGCGAAGTCGACACGCCCTCGCCCGTACGCCCCCTTATTTTCGGGCTCGTGGTCGCCGTTATTCTCAGCGTGGTTGGAATCGGCATGCGTGTTTTCGCGCCGAGTCCCCAGCTCGGGGAGGCACAGTACCAGCTGGTTGATGTCAAGGGGACGGGGGCCCGCTATTTCTGGGCAAACGGCGTTCTTCATCCCATTGCGAACGTGACCACCGCTAAGCTCCTCAGCCCCGAATCGAAGCTGCCCTACATCCAGGCCTCAGCGTCGTCACTCGAGAACATTCCGCGCGGTGCGCAGATCGGTCTGCCCGACGTCCCCGATGACGTTCCGCAGCCCGACATGCTGAGTAAGCAGTGGCTCTCCTGCGACATGGAGTCCGGATACCACACGTGGATCGCCAAGGAACTGCCTGCGGCGAATTTTCCGGTGAAGCAGGCGACATCCGCGCTCGTTCAGGCGACCGGCAGTGGAGATAAGTACTTCGTCGATCGGGAAAAAGGCAAGAAGTACTACATCGACTCCAGCGTGAGCCGCCTGGGTGACTGGGCGCTGTCCTTCCAGAACCTCACCAGCTATCCGATCACCGTCGAACCCGAGTGGCTCGACCTCTTCCCTTCGGGCACGCCTCTGCGTCCCTGGAGCTACAACGACATCGAAAACGCGGGGCAGCCTGCCACGAACTTGCCCGGCGACCTGAAGAACGAGGGCATCACCATCGGAATGGTCCTTGACCAGGTCGACTCCACCGGTCAGGTCAAGAACTCCTACCTGGTGATCGACGACTCGAATCTGGTGGTCTTCAACTCGACTGCGGCGCGCCTGTATCAGGACGCCCCGCCCTCGAAGAAGTTCCCCACCGAGATGTTCAAGTACGTCGAGCCCGTCCGGGCCGTCTTCATTGGTGACGATTGGCCTGCCGTCGAGGACTTTGAATCGCCCGAGTGGTTCGACGAGAGCCGCGACGCGGCCAGCCGGACGGTCCTGTGCGCCCAGATGGACACCACTGATCGACTCAATCCGAAGTTCGACCTAGTCACCATGCCTGAAAAGCGTGCGATCGAAGCGTCCTATGACGCGGAATCACTGCAGTCCCCGAAGGGGCCGTCCACGACGCGCAACGTCACTGTTGCGGGCGGATCTGGCGCCCTCCTCGCCCTCACGTCCGGCGGTGGCGGCGAGGCTGCATCCTACGTCTTCATCTCCGATATGGGCTTCCGTCACTCCCTCGGAGATGTTCCGGCCGTCTCCATGAACGCCCTCGAGTGGCAGTCATCCGAGGCTGCGTCGGTCCCGCGCGCATGGGGCGAGCTCATCCCGCCGGGCTCTGAGATGTCTCCGAAGGCCGCCGCCACCTCAGTGGGGATCAAGTGAGTGCCCGCCGCGCGCGTTCCCGGTCTTTGGGCCGAGGCCTCGTCGGGGCCTCGCTGATCGCAGGACTCGCGCTCGTGCCTATCGCCGCGCCGGTCTTCTCGCCTGATGACTCCGGTGCGTTCGGCCCCGGCGTCGCCCACGCGGACCCGGTACCGACCCCGAGCGTGCGTCCGACTCCGACGGCCACACCTTCGTCGTCGGCGACGACGCCCGCAAGCGATTCCGAGGGCGGCGAATGCTCGCAGAACTCGCCCTCGTACATCAAGCAAACGCCCGCCATCTTCGACGCTGTTGGAGTGCGTCGTGCCTGGGAGGTCTCACGAGGCCGCGGCGTGACGGTCGCGATCATCGACTCGGGCGTAGCCGCCGGCAACCAGCACTTCCAGGGGCCGGACGGCCCCGTGGTACTCCCCGGCATCGACCTGACCGGTGAAAACACCGACGGGCGCGTCGACGTCGGCGAACACGGCACCGCCATCGCGGGCGCGATCGCCGCACAGGAGCTGCCCAAGGAGATGGGATCGGGCCTCGTCGGCGTCGCCCCCGAGGCGAAGATCCTCCCGGTGCGCGTCGAGACCGGTCTTCAGGAAAACCGCCCGCAGAAGGAAGGCGAAGAGACCTTCATGTCGAAGGTGGGCCGTGGGATCCAGTGGGCCGCCGACCACGGCGCGCAGATCATCGTCGTCGCGCAGTCAGCCCCCGATGGCGACCCCCAGCTGGAGGCAGCCATCAACGCCGTGCGCGGCCGTGCCCTCGTCGTGGCCTCGACCGGCAACGTATACCAGGGCCAGGAAACGGATCACGTTGTCTACCCGGCCGCGTACCCGGGTGTGCTCGGTGTGACCGCCTCGAACGCCGACGGTTCGGCTTCGGAGCAGCAGGTGCACGGCGCGCACGTCAAGCTCGCTGTGCCTGCGGGCGTCATTCTCACGACCTGGTTCGACCAGGCCGACTGCCTCGTCGGTGGATACGAGGGGGACCAGCCCCTGCCGTCGTCGTCCTATGCGACCGCATATGCGGGCGGCTTCGCGGCCCTTGTGGCCTCGGCGTACCCCGATGAGGGGCCCGACATGTGGAAGTATCGCCTTGAAGTGACCGCCCTGCGCGGTACCGCCGATCAGCGCACTGACGCCCTTGGCTGGGGTGTTGTCGCTCCCTTCGACGCCCTCACCTTCACCGACATCGGCACAAGGTTCGGGCCCGAACACCCCAACGCTGCAGAGCATCCCGCTCCGGCTCGGCCCGCCGTGGCCTCGGCGGACTTGGCGTCCCGCGATAACAACCTGACGATTCGCACCTACATCGTGTCCGCGATTGCGGTCCTCGGGGCCTCGCTGCTCGGAGGCCTCGTGATCCTCTCTCACTTGCGCGGTAGGCCCGCCGTCGTCGAAGACTCCGAAGAGGACCTGTCATGACAACTCGGACAACGCGACGCTGGGGTAGGAGCGTGGGAGTTCTTGCCGGAACCCTCGCGCTCAGCCTCGGAGCGAGCCTTGCCCCCGTTGCGCCGGCTTACGCCGCCGACCCGCCGGTGACCGCTGACAAGCAGGACTACTACAAGTACTACAAGCTCAAGTCCATTCACGATCAGGGAATCACAGGCAAGGGCGTCACCATCGCGGTCCTGGACGGTGCCGTGAACCCGAACATCCCCGAACTCAAGGGTGCGAACATTCAGGATCGGACGCCCTGCGTCAAGGAGTCGGCGCCCGAGAATGCGGCACACGGCACCACTGTCGCGCAGATCCTGGTCTCGCCCGAGTTTGGTGTGGCGCCCGACGCGACGCTCTACACCTACACGATCCCCCTGTACGGCGATAAGTCGAACTGCACGCTCTCCGGCTGGACGGGTGAAGCAGAGAATGACACGCCGCTCCTTATTGAGCAGGCGATCAACGACGGCGCCGACATCATCACGATCTCCAGTAACTTTGACGATAATTCCATCGACCTTCGATGGGCCATGGCCAGGGCGCTTGCCGAGGGCGTCATCGTCGTGGCCGCGATGGGCAACGAGACTACCGAGGACCCCGATGATGCGCTGGCTATCTGGACGGGAATCTGCGGCATCGGAGCGACGACGCGTTACAACACTCTGACGGAGTACACGAACTGGGGCAATGGGTTGCTGACGACCGCCCTGGGAACAGTCCTGACGCGTGACACGTCGACTGGTCGTGTTGAGGAAGCTGACGGAACCTCCTTCGCAACCCCGATTATCGCCGGCTTCTTGGCGCTCGGCTGGCAGCACTTCGCCGAGGACGTCAGCGCAGATCAGATTCTGCAGGCACTGGCCGCAACGGGCAGAAGCGGAAACGAGTGGAACAAGTTTACCGGCTACGGCCCCGCCGACCCGATCGCGTTCCTCCGGTCAGACCCGTCGCAGTATACGGACGAGAATCCGTGCGTACCGCAGGCCAATAATTCGCTGCCCTCATGGGATGACGTTGCCGACTATGCGGACGGCGTCGTGAACCCCATTTTGATTCGTAATGATGATGTCTACGTCTACCGCGGCGTGAACGAAGAGGCTGCACTCAGCCGCGAACACGGCTACCCGACCCACATCGGCACCAGCCCTCGCTACCACAGTCAGTGACAGGCCTCGGCTTACCCGAGTGCCTGAGTGCACGAGTGCCCGAACGAAAGGAACAGACACAATGATGCGATCGATTGGTCGGTCCCGAGGCCTGCGCGCCCTCTCCGTTCTGGCCTCGGCCTGCGCCCTGGCCCTGACGGCCGTGCTCTCGCCTGTCGCTCCCGCTGCCCCTGCGGAGGCGGTGGATCGCAAGGTCACAGCGGCGGATGAGGCGTACTATTCGCGCTACAACCTTGCGTCCTTGCATGCGCAGGGGAAGAGGGGGGATGGAGTCATCATCGCGCTCATTGATGGTCGCGTCGATACGTCGATTCCAGAGCTGCAAGGGGCTGATATTCAAGACAAGACCCCGTGTCAGGTCACGCCCGATGCGGAGTCGAACGATCATGCGACATTTCTCGCTCAGCTTCTGGTCGCCCCGGACTTCGGAGTCGCTCCCGGTGCGACACTCTACAGCTACGCCCAGGCGGGTTCGACGAGAGAAGCGGGCGGAGACTGCAACCTGGGGGCGCGTTCAACAGCCTATGCAGATCAATCCGTGCTTATTGAACAGGCCTTGAATGACGGCGTGGACATCATCTCGATCTCTTCCAACTATGCGTCCAGGGACAGCGAATCATTGAAATGGGCAGTTGCACGCGCTGCCGTCGACGGCGTGCCAATTGTTGGTTCGATGGGCAATGACGGAGAGCGTAATCGCACGGATCGCGTGGGGGCGTGGGGTGCGGTTGTTGGTGTTGGCGCACTTGAAACTGATGGGCGCTATGCGGACTACTCAAGCTACGGTGATGGGGTCTCCATCGCCGCAGTGGGAGAGATGATTGCGCGTCAGGCCAGCACCAATAAAATCGTGACAACAGCGGGTACTTCGAACTCCGCACCTTTGGTTGCGGGAGTGCTAGCCCTGGCGTGGTCCGACTTTGATGACGGAGTGACGGGGTATCAGATTCTGCAGGCGCTGGTTGCGACCGCGAGCGGGTCGGGTGGCAAATGGAACGATCGGACCGGTTATGGTGAGGTCGATCCAGCGGCCCTGTTGGCGTCTGATCCGTCGCGGTATCCAGACGAGAACCCCTTCGAAGAGAAGCAAGGTGATTCCGTCGTGACTCCGGATGACATCGATGATTACTACGATGGGCTCGTGAACCCGAGCTCCGTTTATAACGACGACACGTATGTGTACCGGGGCCTCGATGAGCAGGTGGTGACTTCGGGCGCGTCCGGTTACCCGGCTCACCTGGGCACGAGCCCCCGGTACCACGTGCAGTGAATGATTCCCATGAGCGAGCAATCACTCGCAAATACTGAACGTATTGGTGACTTCCGGTCGCCACAGAGGCGGTCTTACCGTCTCGGTACATGAAGTGGTGCACGTGCGCCAAGGAACTCAGTTAGGATAACCGTATGGTAGAGACGATGGGGAGCACCCCCGAAGAAGTAAGGCAGACTATCCGGGCTCAGATGGAAGCCGCCGAAAAGCGTGCCCAGAATGCCCGTGAACTCGTCGAGATCCTCAAGACGGCGAGGACACGCGGCGTCGACGCTCAGGGTGACGTTGAGGTCGAAATCGACTCGGACGGTCGCCTCGTCAAGCTGTCGATCGATGATGACGCGCTCCAGGGAAGCGCGCGTGAACTCGAGGACTCGATCATGGAGGCCTACGCCGACGCCGGTCGTAACATGCGTGACTACGTGCGCATGCAGACCACCCAGCGGTTCGGCGAGGACGGCGGCTCGCTCGGCGGCTACCTCGAGACTATTTCCTCGAACCTTGGTTCCCTTGGAGCGGGTCAGCGATGAGCGCGAATCTTGGCGTCAATACAGAAGTAATCCGTGATCATGCGACCACGGTGAGTGACTGTGCGTCGACCCTCGATGAGAGCGTGGGCGTCGCCAACTCGACGCAGGGCCAGGTCAACGGCAACGCCTTCGGCCTGATCTGTTCCTTCTTCGTTTCCCCGGTCAATGAGCAGATCACGAACCTCACGAAGATGATCTCGGACTGCTCCGCAGCCGAGAAGCGTCTCGTCAACTGCTTGCTCCAGTGGGCGCAGGAGATGGACGATCTTGAGCAAGACATCGTTGGGCATCTGAAAAAAATCCAAGGCGCCGTGGGCACAGTCACAACGCCTACCACTGGTAACGGCGGTGCCGGTGGCGCTGGTGGTGCTGGCGGAGCCGGCGGTGCTGGTGGTGCTGGTGGTGCTGGCAGCTACGGCGGCGGCGGAGGCGGCACCGGTGGTGGCGGCGGCTTCGGCGGCGGAGGCGGCACCGGTGGTGGCGGCCTGGGCGGCCTCAGCGGACAGTCCACAATGCCCTCCCTGTCAAACAACCCCGGCCTCGGCGATGACTCCGCAAAGGACGGGCACGATGGCAAGGGCGGGCAAGACGGTAAGGACGGCAAGGACGGTAAGGAAGGCAAGGGCGGAGAGTCCGGTAACTCCTTCGACAGCCTCCTCGGCGGCCACGACAAGCTCAACGCCGATGACGACGAGCTGCGTCGCTTCCTCGAGAAGCAGCGCGACGACGAAAACACCGATCTCGCCGAGTTTTACGAGCGCCAGAAGGAAGACCAGAACGAGGCACTCGCGCGCTACGCTGACGCGCACCCCGGTGAAGACATCTCCGAGGTCAAGAGCCTCATCGAGTCCAACCAGCAGGAGCAGCAGGACGCGATGACGGACTTCCTGTCGCGCCAGCGCACCGAAGAAGAAACCCAGATCCGCCAGTACGTGAAGGACAACCCGCAGGCAACGTCCCGCGAGTTCGACGCCTTCATGTCGAAGCAGCGCAACGACCAGCAGGCCAGCTACCGCAGCTTCGTCGAGGAGCAGGAGAAGGCTCAGTCCTCCCGTATCGAAGAGTTCACGAAGGCTCACCCCGATACGAAGACGGACGACGTGCGTTCGCTCTTCGACCGGCAGGATGACCACGGCGATAAGGACATCGAAACGTTCCTGTATCGTCAGCGCCAGGATGAAGAACGCACGCTGCGTCGCTTCCTGTTTGAAGGAGTTCAGAAGTGAGCGTCGAATCCCCCGAATTCACACCGAGTATCGACAACACCACCCCGACCGAGGGCCTGGGTATCGTCGACGAGCTGTACAACGTCGCCCAGGACCTGCGCGCCGGCGAGGTGAACAACCTCGTCAGCTCGGCGAAGGCCATCTACGAGGAAGCAGCTGGGCTCGCCGTTGACCCTATCGGTGGTCTCGTCGGTATGGGCGTCGAGTGGATCTTGCAGCACATCGATCCCCTCAAGACCTGGGTGAACCAGCTGACCGGCGACTCGGCTCAGGTGTACGGCATGAGCTCCAGCTGGGACTCCATCTCGAGCTCCCTCGCCTCCGTTGCTGAAGAGCTGCAGTCCACCGCACAGGCCGCGATGTCCGGCATGCACGGCGAAGCAGTGCGCGCGTACCTGGAGCGCCAGGCCGTCGTCTCCAGTGCGATCGACGGCGTCTCTGCCGCGTCTGGTGCCTTCGGCGAGGCGCTCACGAAGGTGGCAGACTCCGTCGACAGCATCCACGACGCCGTCGTGGGCGCCATCGGCGATATCGTTGGCAGCTGTATTTCCGCAGCGGCCGAGGTTGTCTTCACCCTTGGTCTTGCAGCTCCCGTCGCCGAAGCGCAGGTTGCCAGTAAGGTCGCCAAGTGGGTCGGCCTCATCGGTCCTGTCCTCGATGTTCTCATGGAAGCCGTTCAGGCCATCATGGCGATCTACGCCGTCATGACCTCCGTCGGCGAGAACCTGACCCGCGGCGTCGAGCACATCGGCGAGCAGTGCCAGGCCCCCGGCGGCGGCTGCTGCGGCGAGGGACACAGCAAGGGTGGCGAACGCTACGAGCTGCGCGACGGAAGAAACGTGTACGTCGACGGCGATAACAACGGCACCATCGTGAACGGTGACGTCAATATCGAGCAAGACAATCACACGGAAATCAACCCCAATATCGAGCTCAGCCCCGAGATTAATATCGAGCACGAGCACGATGAGCACCACCACCACGGTAAGCACGACGGGGGCGACGACTCTTCGCACGACAAATCGCGCGGTCGCAAGGCACCGCACGAGCAGCAGCACAACGGCGCTAACGAGCACGGAACTCGCCCGCGCAAGCAGCACGGAGGAAACCACGACAGCGGAAACGACGGGAATCACCATCGTCACAAGGGTGGCAGCAGCAGCGATGGCAGCTCTCACCATCACCGCCGCCGCCACCGTCGTCCTCGCTGATTGGACGACCCTAGCCTCTGGTGACCGACGGTGCCATGCGCGCCGACGGCAAACAGAGGCCAGGGACGCGCTCTGTCTCGCCGCATGAGCGTGAAAGGCCCCGGCCTCGTTCTAACGGGACGATAGGAGGGCCCCGCACAGATCACTGTGCGGGGCCCTCCTGCGTACAGACCGCCTACGGCCTATTCGCGAAGTACTCCAGCAGATGCGAGTCGCCCGACACGATGATCTCGTCGTCAGCGTTAATGCGCGTCGACGAGTCCGCGTACTCGAAGCGCTGCTTGGGACGGCGGATCGCCAGCACGTTCACGCCGTAGCGGCCGCGCAGGTCGAGTTCCTCAAGGGAGAAGCCGCGCACCTCCTGCGGCGGGCGCAGCTTCATGATGGAGAAGCCGTCCTTCTCCATCTCGATGTAGTCGACCATGCGGCCGCCCACCAGGTGCGCCGTGCGCTTGCCGGCGTCCAGGTCGGGGTAGACGACGTGGTGGGCACCCACGCGGCGCAGAATGCGACCGTGCTGGGAAGACGTCGCCTTCACCCAGATCGAGGAAATGCCCATGTCGACCAGGTTCGCGGTGATGAGCACCGCCGCCTCCAGCGAAGAGCCCACACCGACAACGGCGCTGCGGAACTCGCGCGCCCCCAGCTGCTCGAGTGCGTCCTTGGAGGTCGCGTCGGCCTCGACGAGGGGGAAACGACCCGCGAAAGCCTGCACGCGGGCGGGGTTCTTTTCGACGGCCAGGATCTCGTAGCCCAGCTGGTCCTGCGTCACCGCGACGGCGGAGCCGAAACGGCCCAGCCCGATGACGAGCGTTCCCGACTGGAGTTCCTTTGACTCGCGTTCATCTGCCATGCCCCCATTCTTCCCTGCGTGCGCCCCCAACGCGAACGCTGCGGCTGTCAGCGCGGTCCGAGACCTGCCTACATTCGGTCGGGAGGGTGGCGTGGCCGTGAGCGCGATGGTGTTTGCGGTGTCCGTGCCCGGATGGGGCGGTGAGCGTGAAACGCGCGTGAAACACGCTTACTTGGCTGCTAACGTCCCGACTTCGCGCGGATGGCGACCGGAACCTGTGAAAGAAAGACGGTTTTGTGCCGGGCGTAGTTCGAGGTGACAGTGAGGTTGGCTCGCTTGTGAAACCGGCGTCGCCTTTGCGGGTGTGGTTGGCGCGGCGCGTGAAACCGGTGTCGCCTTTGCGGGTGTGAATGGGCCTGTTTTGGGTGGTTGGAGCCGTGCAGTGGTGTCGTGGGTTTCAAGCGCGAGTGTCGGCCGCCGTGCATTGGTGTCACGGGTTTCAAGCGCGAGTGCCAGCCGCCGCGCAGTGGTGCTGTGGGTTTCACGTCGGGCTGTGTGGCGCCTTGTGGTGGTGAGATCGGTTGTGTTTGGCGGCCGTTGGTGAAACCGGGGTCGCCTTTGCGGGTGTGGTTGGCGCGGCGCGTGAAACCGGGGTCGCCTTTGCGGGTGTGCTTGGCGCGGCGCGTGAAACCGGCGTCGCCTTTGCGGGTGTGGTTGGCGCGGCGCGTGAAACCGGCGTCGCCTTTGCGGGTGTGAATGGGCCTGTTCTGGGCGGTTGGAGCCGCGCAGTGGTGTCACGGGTTTCAAGCGCGAGTGCCAGCCGCCGCGCAGTGGTGCTGTGGGTTTCATGCTGGGCTGTATTGCTCGAACCATCTCAAAGTGTTTCCAGCGCACAGCAATATGCTGTCTGGGAATTCAAAGATGGCATGAGTCATGCGCCAATCAGATCGTCGTCTTCTTCAGTGTCCCTTCTTTGCGCGGATGGCGACCAGTACCTGGGCGACGACCTCGTCGATGACGCGCAGATCCGACCAACGGACACGAATGACTGTCCACCCGGCGCGTTCGAGGTCTCTTTGTCGACGCTGCTCGGCCTCAATGCTGTCGTGGACTTCATCGACCGTATCCCCGTATTTGATGCGCCCGTCGAATTCGATAGCGATCTTCAGGTTGGGCAGTGCAATATCGATGAAGTACGTGTGGTCGGCAACCTGGACCTCTTCTTGAGTCGTCATTCCTTCGATCCCCGCGCGCAGCAACGCGAGGAGGACCATGGCCTCGCCGGGAGACTCACATCCAGCGTCGGCACGATCAATCATCCATCGAGCCCGCTCGCGTCCGATGGTGTTGAGGGGAGTGCCAGCCAAGGTCTCGTGGAATTCTCCGCGCGCCTTCTCCTGGCGGGCACGCGACTCATCCTGATGGAAACGATCAAACTGGCACGCCCGGGCCAACCCTGCGCAGGCGATGGGAAACCCGTGCTGTTCGTTTAGTAGACGAGCGCAATCAACGACAACTCGCGCAGGTGTCGCGATGCGGAAGCCTAAGTACTCGATTGCTGGAACAGGATGGTTTGGTCGGCATGTGCTGATTGTAGTTCCGGGAACTTTAGTTCCATCAGGAGCTACAACATGAGGAAATACGATCCTTCGTGTTCCACTAGGGCTGCCTGTGTACACAAACAGATCCTTCAAGCGGCACTCGATCGGTAACCCCAGGAGAAAAGCGGCACTCGGTCCACTCAGGACATACGTGGGATAGCGGATACTCAGGGCGGCTAAACGCGCGATGAATGTAATTTCTTGGCGTTCGGTTGATGAGGTGTTGGTGAGGATTCCCGCTGGCAGGTAAATGCCTGGCATAATCCTCAAAACGTCGCCGTTCTTTCTGAGGCGATGTAGTTGTACTTTCGTTCCATGAGTGCCAACAACGCGAAGCGACGATCTGACGAATGTGACGAGTTCAGGTAACAATTGGACACCACCATGTGTAGCTGCGGATATGGGCCTGATTGATGGATGATCGCTCTCCGAGAGTGAGATGAGAAGCTGGAATTGTGCCCCTGTGGATAACTGGCGTTCAGCATCTCGCCTGTGGATAAGTCACGGTGATGGGAGTCGGCGGCCTGGGGGCGGTGCCGCCGGTTGTGTTTGTCGGCCGTTCGTGAAACCGGTGTCGCCTTTGTGGGTCTGGTTGGTGGGGGTCGTGAAACCGGTGTCGCCTTTGCGGGTGTGAATGGGCCTGTTTTGGGTGGTTGGAGCCGTGCAGTGGTGTCGTGGGTTTCAAGCGCGAGTGTCGGCCGCCGTGCATTGGTGTCACGGGTTTCAAGTGTGAGTGTTGGCCGCCGTGCATTGGTGTTGTGGGTTTCATGCCGGGCTGTGTGGGGCCTTGTGGTGGTGAGATCGGTTGTGTTTGTCGGCCGTTGGTGAAACCGGTGTCGCCTTTGCGGGTGTGGTTGGCGCGGCGCGTGAAACCGGTGTCGCCTTTGCGGGTGTGAATGGGCCTGTTTTGGGTGGTTGGAGCCGTGCATTGGTGTCACGGGTTTCAAGTGCGAGTGTTGGCCGCCGTGCAATTAGCCGATGATTGGCCGTTCTTCGGGCATGCGGATGACGCGGGAGCGCTCGCGCAGGGCGAGGGCCGCGGCCACCGTCATGGAGCCGGTACGGCCGGCGAACATGAGGAAAATAAGCACGTACTTGGCGCCGACGGGCAAGGCCGGGGTAATGCCGGTGGACAGGCCTACGGTCGCGAACGCGGAGGCGGTTTCGAACAGGATGATGTCGAGAGAATAGTTCGTTATTGACAGCAGCAGGACGACGGACACGGCCACGAGGGCCAGGCCCAGCAGCGACACGGCAACCGCCAGTCGGACGGCGCTCGTGGGGATGCGACGCCCGAAGGTCTCGATGTCGCGGTCGCCTCGAGCCTCCGCGATGACAGCCAAGACGAGAACGGCAAAAGTTGTGACCTTCACGCCACCCGCTGTGGATGCGGAGCCGCCGCCAATCATCATGAGGATGTCCTGCACGAAGTGGGTCTGGGACCGCATGGCGCCGACGTCCAGGGCGGACAGGCCGGACGAGCGCGAGTTAACGCCGGCAAGCATGGCGTTGAGGATCTTAGAAGGAGTGTCGATCGCACCCAGGGTTGCGGGGTTGTTCCACTCGGTGAGCGCGAGGGCGAGCGCCCCCACGAATGCAAGGATCAGGTAGGTCGACAGGGTGAGCTTGGTGTGGAGTCGCCAACGCCGCGGTGTGCGCAGGTTCTTCGCGACGTCCATGATGACGGGGAAGCCGATGGCGCCCACGGTGGTGCCCAGGATGATGGGGATGAGCATCCACCAGTCGGTGACATGGGGGGAGAGGCCTTCGGGCAGGATGACGAAGCCAGCGTTGTTGAACACGGAGATCGCCATGAAGACGGAGTCCCACACGGCGCGCACGGGGTCGATGCCCATCGATAGGAAGCGCGGGAGGAACATGGCGGCCAGGAGGGCCTGCATCGTCAGCGATGTCGCGATGACTGCTTTGAGCAGGAGGGAGATCTGGCCCATGGCGCCGGTGCCGGTTTCCTGCGTGGCGAGCATACGCTGGGTGAGGCCGAGGTGGCGTGAGACAGCGAATCCGAGGATCGACGCAAGGGTCATGACGCCCAGGCCGCCGACGACGATGCCGGCGGCGATGACTGCCTGCCCGAAGGGGGACCAGTAGGTCGCGGTGTCGACGGTGGTCAGGCCGGTGACGCAGACGGCGGACACGGCGGTGAAGAGAACGTCGACGAAGGGGGCGGACGTGTCGGACGAGGAGGAGATTGGCAACATCAAGAGCGCCGTGATGACGCCGATGATGAGCGCGAATGTGCCCAGAGCGAGGCGTGCGGGTGAATAACGGGCCTGCTTGGACAGCCACGCGCGCACGCGCTGCACAGTTGTGGTGGGTACCTCGCCGTGCGGGTTCTGGGGGCCTTCGGCGACTCGGCGTACGACGGGGGAGGGCTGCGGGTTCAGCGGTTCCTCCGAGAACACAGGGGACGAGGCCGTGGCGCGTCCGTGCATCAGGGACCGGGTGGCGCCGGGTTCGGGACGTAAGCGAGGGTTCTTGCCTCGCTGCTGACGACCCTTGTGTGCCGGTGCCATCGATGCTCCTTAACGACTCTGCAACAAAAGTGGATAAAGTTGCAGTTTCCATGCGGTTAGGCATTAGTATATTTCGTGAGGCTACGTAAGCGGTGAACGAATCGGGTTTAGCGCGCCTCGCGAGCATATCTGGGAGTCATTAATGGAACAGCAGTCGGCGCCGCGCTTTATGACTGTCACGGAAGTGGCGGACATCATGCGCGTCTCTAAGATGACTGTGTACCGCTTGATTCACAGTGGCGAAATGCCCGCGATTCGCGTCGGAAAGAGCTTCCGAGTCCCGGAGGCTGCGGTCGCCCAGATGATCCAGGCCGGTATGGCAGATCACTCTGGTGACCAGGCTCGCGTCATTGGCGGGTAGTATAGGCACGATGTGCCCGGCTCGGGCACCCATCATCCATCAGCGGTAGTACCTCTGCCGCACACACTACGAGGGAGGAACCCCATGGGCTCCGTCATCAAGAAGCGCCGCAAGCGCATGGCGAAGAAGAAGCACCGCAAGCTCCTGCGCAAGACGCGTCACCAGCGTCGCAATAAGAAGTGAGCGAGCGGAGGCCCGACCTTTTGGTCGGGCCTCTCGTGTATTCGGGGCCCTATACTTGGGTGTCATGGACCGCACCATTATTCACGTTATGCGCCACGGCGAGGTGGACAATCCCGACGGTGTTTTGTATGGGCGGCTGCCCGGTTTTGGGCTGACGGAGCTGGGGCATGCGATGGCTGCCCGCGCCGCTGAGTACCTGGTGGATTCGGGTGCGGATATTGCTCGCGTGATTTCGTCGCCGCTGCTGCGTGCGCAGTTGACGGCGGCGCCGACGGCGGCCGCGTACGACCTGGGCATTCAGTCGGATCCGCGCCTCATTGAGTCGGACAACGTCTTCGAGGGTCTGCCGGTGAACACCAACCGCGCGATGCTGGCGAACCCTAAGTACTTCAAGTACTACTGCAATCCGCTGCGTCCCTCGTGGGGTGAGCCCTATCGGGATATTGCGTCGCGTATGAGTGCGGCCCTCTCCTCGGCGCTGCGTGAGGCCCGGGGGCGTGAGGCACTCGTCGTGTCCCATCAGAATCCGATCGTGACGCTGACGCGCTTCGTGAACGGCCAGCCGCTGGCGCACGCGCCGAAGTCGCGCCACTGTGCGCTCGCGTCGATCACGTCGTTTATTTTCTCGGGTGCGACGCTCGTGGGTACGTCCTACGCGGAGCCCGCGGCTGACCTGGTTGCGATGGCGAAGGACATGACGCCGGGGGACTCGCAGGCGGACTTGCGCCGCTGACCGTGCTGGCCGGGGCGCCTCGCGTCGTGCCGCGACCGCGTCGCACCGCAGTGGGGTAGTGCCCGCGGCAGATGGCGTGAGCGTCGCTTAGTTGGCCTCGTCGCTGGAATCCTCGGCGGGGTCGGTCTCCTCATCCTTGGAACTCTTGCGCTGTTCCTGCGCGCGGCGCTCGTCCTCGCGGCGCTTGCGCTGGATGTCGCGCTCGAGACGGAACAGGAACTCCGGGTCGTCGTCGGGAGAGGAGGGGCGCTTGGGGGCTTCGGGCGCTCGGGTCTGCTTCTTTTCCTCGCGCGATACCCACCGCAGGACGAGCCAGGCGATGGGGCCGATGGCGGCGATCGTCGCGGTGAAGAGGATGATCATCAGCCAGATGGGCTTGGCGATCTTTCCGGGCATCTCGTCTTCGGGCGTGCGGTGCCAGTCGGCGGCAGCGTAGATGGTGACTGCGAGCATTGCGACGACAAAGACGATCCTGGCCATGCCCCTAGCATAGGGGCGTGGGCCGTCTCACGCTGGCGCGTTCACTCCCGGAGCAATCGGAGGAGTCGCGCGGCGTTTAGGCGCGCGTGACGCGGGGGAGTGCTGCGTACGAGGGGGCGGCACCCGGTGCGAGGACCGCCGTCGACCCGGCACGGATGCCGTCGGCCACGGCCTCGGCGAAAGGCTTGCCGAGGGCCATGGCGGCCGCCAGCGCGCCCACGCACGCGTCCCCGGCCCCCGTGGTGTCCACGGCCTCGCCGAGCGTGAGGGCGGGGAAGTGCCCGGCCTCGCTGCCCGACGCCCACGCCGCGCCGTCCGCGCCGAGCGTCACCATGACGTGCTTGGGGCCGAGGCCTCGCAGCGCCCATGCGACGCCGATCGCCTCGGTGGGGCCGGCGGGGGCGGGCATGCCCAGCGTCAGGCCTGCCTCCGTCTCGTTGACGACGAGAACGTCGACGCGCGCCATGAATGTGGCGTCGGTGGGGCGGGCGGGGGCCAGGTTGAGCAGGATGCGCGCGCCAAACGAGTGTGCCCACGCGAGGGCTTCGGCGTTGGCCTCGGCAGGGATTTCGGCCTGGAGGACGACGATGTCGGCGGGGGCGGGGAACAACGAGGCCTTGGCGGGCTCGACGGTCACGGTCGCGTTCGCCCCGGCGTCGAGGATGATCGTGTTCTCACCCGAGGAGTTGACAGTGATGAGCGCGGTCCCGGACGGCCCGTCGACCGCGCGTAGGTGGGTGACGTCCACGCCGTGAGACGCCAGCTCCGCGCGCAGGCGCTGGCCCGAGGGATCCGCGCCGACCGCGCCCACGAAGAAGACGGGGACCCCCGAATGCGCGGCGGCGGCCGCCTGGTTTGCGCCCTTGCCGCCGAGGCCGTAGGTGAGCGAGGTGCCCGAGAGTGTTTCGCCGGGGTTCGGGAAACGGTCGACGGTGACCGTGACATCCTGGTTGATGGAACCGACAACGATGACGCGAGACATAGTGCTCCTTTGCGAGGGATGATTCATTGTGCCACGTCAGGGGCGGGACAGTGGCGACATTGAGCCCTGATGGACGCGCATGCGTGCGGGGAGTGATGGGCTATCAGAGTGTTAAGTTGAGCTTTATTTGCGCGCTAGTTTCCTGCAATACTGCTAAACGGTTGATTTGTGGTGAACTAATCGCCGTGCGCACGCTCCGCTTCTTCATCTCCTCTCGATCGGCAGGTCCCACCTGCCGCGTCGCCACCGTCCCCTCACAGGTCATCCGAGGGGCGGCCTCGGCCCCCGCGGTCAACTTGCGCACTGTCGCCACGGACGGCGAATACGCGGACGGGCCGGCGCGCGTGCTCCTGCCGCTTCTCGGCATCTACGCGCTCGGGACCGTCTCCCTCCAGGGGTTCAACCTGGTCTACCTGCGCGTCGCCCAGGACATTGGCGCGGGGGATGCCTCCGGCCTCATCACGGCGATCCCCGGCATCGTCCTCGGCGTCGCCTGCTTCCTGTACGGAACCCTCGGTGACTTCATTCCGCTGCGCCGCATCGTCGATGCGGGGATCGCGCTGATCGTCGCGGGCTCCCTGCTCGGCTTCGTCTTCTCCTCGTCACTGGTCGGCGTCGTCGTCGCCCGAGCGCTCCAAACCCTCGGATACCAGGCCGCTGCCTCCGCGTACATGATCCTGGCGACAGCCATCCGTGACCCGAAGAAACGAGGCCTCTACGTCGGCCTCATGTGCGCGGCCTTCCAGGGCGGCACGGCGATCGGCATGCTGGCCGGAGGCATCCTCGCCGACATCAACTGGGCTCTGCTCCTCCTCATTCCCCTGGCCGGCCTCGCCTGCCTGCCGATCATGGGGCGTCGTGTCCCCGCGCGTGCCCGCGCCGGGCGTGTCGACGTCGTCGGCCTCGCGATCTTCTCCTCCCTGGCCCTGCTGCTCACCCTGGTCGCCGCGAACCCGCGCTGGTGGCTCATTGCGGGCCTCATCCTCGGCGGGGTCCTCTTCTGGCGCTACATCGGGCGTGCGCGCGCCCCCTTCATCACGCGTTCCTTCTTCACGAACGTGCCGTGGGCGCGCTCGATCAGCCTCATCGTGATTGTCTACTGCATGAACTTCACGGTTGCGCCCCTCATGAACGGAATCGGCGCAGCCAACTACGGGCTCACGCCCGCCCAGGTGTCCGTGCGCCTCCTGCCCGCCTACTGCGTCGCCCTGGCCACCGCCATGACGTCGGGTGCCGTGATGGCTCGCATCGGGCGCGGGCGGACCGTGCGCGCATGCGTGACCCTCATCCTCGCGGGTACCGCCCTCATTGCGCTGTGCATGAGCATGGGCCCGTGGGTGATCACCGCCGCCATGTGCTTCATCTACGCGGGCTTTGGTGCCCTGTTCACGCCCATCTACGACACGGTCTTCGCGACCGTCGCCCCCGGGCAGAACGGGCGTGCTGTCGCCATGAACGACCTCGCCATGCAGGGCAGCGCCGCGATCGGCATTGGCGTGTTCACGCCGATGCTCGCGACGGGCGCCTTCCGGGCCGTCGCTCTCGTCTGCGTCATCGCAGCAGCGACCGGCATCGCGGGTGACTGGCTGCACGAGTACCTGTACCGCCGGGGGCGCTGACGGCGGGGGAGCGCAGAGCAGCACCGGCCTCGTTGCTAGGACAGGAGCAGCGCGAGCACGCGTGGTCGTGATGCCTGTCAGGTCGTGGGGGTAGGGATGAGCCAGTCGGGTCGGCGGCCCGGGATGTCGGCGAGCTGCTGAGGGTCGTCCGTTGATCCATCGGAGCTGAGCATTTCGGTCTCGTAGTGGAAGGAAGAACGCTTGGAATCACGGATGTAGGCGCTGGCGCTAATCCCGTAGGTGGGGTTCCGTGCGACGATCCAAGTCAATTTTCCTTCCTTGTCCGTCATTTGTTCGTCCACCGTGACCGTGAAGCCGAGAGGGGTCAGATGACTTTCAAACGCCGTCCGTGCCTTGTCGACATTGTCTTCAAGAAAATAAATGGTTGGGGAATTGAGGCTGTAGAGTGTTTGATCTCCCGTTGGTTGGCTGGAAATCGCGTCGTCTCCATGGCGCAGCTCAAAGCTGTTCTCGTTGATGAGCTCGTTACGTACCTGGATCAGGGCCGGCTCGATATCGCGTCCAAAGTCCTCGATGGAGTGCATCTGCCCAGCCTGCTGAAGCTGCTCAGCGTGCCATGGATTCATCCCCGGAGTACCACCGAAAAACTCCGCGCATGAGGCGGTGCACAGCGCCAGGAGGGCGCAGGCGAGGAATGCGAGTGGTCGTGCTCCTCGGTGTGCCGGTGCCTGTTGTGTCATTTCTGGTCTGCTGGAGGGAGGTTGGGGTCGAACCAGTCGGGGATGCGTCCGGGCTGGTCGATGAGCTGCGGTGGGTTACCAGTGGATCCGTCTGTAGGGGTCCCCTGCGTGTAGTAGAACATGGCGGTCTGTTCTCCGAGACGTGTCGTTGATGTCACTACAGCGTGGTACTCCTCGTTGGTCCACAGGAAGTTCGCGAGTTCGACTCCACCCGATGTCCAGCGTTTTTCGGAGAGTTTGAATCCGAGGGGGAGGAGGTGCTTGTTGTAGGTGTCGCGGATGTGGTCTGTGTCCAGCTCGGCGAAGAAAAAAGTGCGTGACTGGAAAGAACAGATGGTTTCGCCACGTTTGGAATAAGTGTCGATTTGATAGCCGTTTTTGTACGCCATGAAGTTCTCAGCAGTGAGAAGCTCGTTGCGCGCGGCAATGATGGTGGGCTCAAGGTCGCGCTGGAACGCTTCAACAGTTTTGACCTTGGGGGGAAAGGGGTTCATGAAACCTCCGCAATAGAGTGTGATTGCACTGACGGTAAATAAGACGACTGAGAAAATCGAGAGAATGAGGGGGAGTGCTTTTTTCATACGTTTGGGTTACCTCCAATGACGCTGGCAATGTCACGGTTCGCCTGCGTCTCCTCTTCAAAGTAGCCGCTGTGCTGAGCGAAAGGCTTGGGGATGGGGATCGGGATCACGCCAATTGGTAGGAGGCCCCATTTAGTAGGACCGACGTCGCCTGACAGATGCTTATAGCCGTCCATAGTGTCGGGATTCTTACCGAACCAGGGGTTTGGTCCGAGTCCTTGGACCATGTCGTTCTCGTAGGGAGCAGCACTCACGTACGTGTGTCCTTCGGGGACGTGGAACTCGCTCACATCCTGCACGCCCGAGCCGGGCGAACCGAATTGAACCAAGTCGTCGATGACGCCATCGTTAACCAGCGTCGCGGCGATACCCGCCGTGGTCGAGCCGTAGGAGTGGCTGGCGACGGTGATGTGGGCGTCACCGGCCCCGTGCTCTCGCACCGCGTCGATGCCGTTCAGGAAGCTGGCGAGCTTCGGTGCACCATTGTTAGCCATGATGGTGAAGGAAGCCTCGGCAGGGCCGGGAGGTGCGTCGTAGCCGAAGAATTCGACCATGGCGACCTTTTTGCCGTTTGTCGCCGCAGTTTCTGCCGATTTACGCAGGGTTGTCGCATGCCCGTCATATTCGCCCAGGGAGTCTGCGACGCTTGTTGTCATACCGGGAACGATGACGCCGATGTGATCGGCATCATCCGGATCATTCTGGGAGACGGCCGCGAGAATGTTTGGTCCGGAGGCATCCAACTGCATCAGGTAGCGTGGGACTGGGGGATTCTCTGTATTCTCTCGCTCCAGAGTTTCTTCGATCTGCTCGAGGGCTGTCACGCGGTTCTTCAGGCGATCTCGTTCAGAACGCAGAGCTGGCTCGATATACGGCCCATTGTCATCGTAGAACTTTTGAAGGTCAGCCTCGGCCTGTTCCTTAAGACGAGGCAGCATGATGCGATTCGCTTCGTTACGCGACGTGTAGTCGACGCCCTCGAGGTTGCCGATGACGTCGGGGTGCTCGTGGATCATCCACTGCTTGTCCTCGTCGGACAGGGAACTCCACCAGGATGCGACTTCCTGCGGGGAGGCGTCGGCTGGGGGCAACGTGGGGCGACTCTTGATCGTTGCGGAGTAGTGCACGTTGTTGTCGAAGGTACCTGCCTCGAGGGCCGCGAGCTTCTGCGAGAGAGACTCGACGAGTTCCTGGGCCTGCTTGAGGGCAGTGTTGACACGTTCCTGAGCGGTTTTAACCAGGGACTTCAGCTCGCTCCTGCTCTTGCCCTCGTCGACGAGCTTTTGTACCTGGGTGGCATCCATCGACACGTTTCCGCTCGCGTCAATAGACATGCCCCACGTGTTGGCCAGCTGGAGTGCGTCGTCGATATTCGCGCGAAGCCTGTCGATCCCATGTGCGCCCGCGCTACAGATCTCAGCCGTGCTGATGAGGTGATTCACCTGCCGCTCGATCGAGGAGATTTGCTGACGGAGCGAGCTGCGAGCGGCCTGGACGGTCTGTCCGCTCCCCGACAGGCTTTCAAGGTCTGCAGCGAGGTTGTCACCTTCTGCCTGCAGCTTGCGCTGCTTATTTTCACACTCCACTGCGTACGCATGCAGCGGCGCCGACTCCCATTGCTGAATGTCTGTCCATTTCACGGTTTCATCACCGAACCCAGGGCGACCTCGCCCATCGGGGCGTGCTCGCCCGGCGTGTAGGAATCGTTGCTCATCGTGGCCTCTGCTAAACGGTGAGTAGTGTTGTAGGTCATCCTATATGACAGATGGTCGTTTTTCGCTACTCGGGGAGAGCTTGTGAACGGAGTGACCCCGGCCTCGTTCCTAGGACAGGAGCAACGCGAGTGCAGCCAACAGCGCCCACGCCAGGGTGAAGAACCCCGTGTTGCGCAGCACCGTGATGAGCTCGCGGCGCGAGGCACCGGTGAGGACCGGGAGGCTCACGCCGGCCGCCCACGCTCCCGCGCCCACGCCCAGCGCGCTCGTCGCGAAGGGGTGCAGCCCAACCGCGACGCCCAGCACGACGATCAACGCGACGGGAATCCACGCGCACGCCGCAAACGCCCAGCGCGACGGGTGATCGCCCAGGCGCACGGCGGCTGTCATCTTGCCCGACTCGCGGTCCGTCGGAATATCTCGGATGTTATTGGCCATCAGCAGTGCCACCGAGAGCAGACCCAGCGCCGACGCGCTCATCCACAGCCACCACGGAGCCGACTGTACCTGCGTCCACGCCGTGCCCACGCACGCGAGGAGACCGAAGAACACGAAGACCATCAGCTCGGACAGGCCGATACCCAAGTACGCATACGGGTGCTTACCGCCCGTGTAGAACCACGCGGCCACAACCGCCGCGGCGCCCGCAGCGATCAGCCACCAGGTACCCGATACGGCAACCAGGGCGAGGCCCGCCACGCCGGCCACCGCGAACGAACCGAGCGCGGCCGCCAGCACCGTCTTCGGCTTGGCGAGGCCGCCGCCCGTCAGGCGCGCGGGCCCCTTGCGGTTGTCGTCCGTGCCCCGAATGCCATCCGAATAGTCGTTCGCGTAATTGACCCCCACCTGCAGGGCCAGCGCCACCAGCAGCGCCAGGGCAGCGCGCGCCGCGCTGAAACCCCCCAGGTAGTGCGCGGCCGCAGAGCCCACGATCACGGGCGCGGCGGCAGCAGGGAGGGTGCGCAGGCGAGCGCCTTCAATCCAGTCAGAAACGGAAGCCATGCCCACCAGTGTAGTTGGAGCGGGCGCGGGTCCGAGCAGCGGGTTAGCGCACCCACTCCCGCTCGGTACCCGAGGCCTCGGCCGCAGCCTGCGCGGCGGCGGCGCGGTCGATCTTGTCGAAGCCCAGGTAGGGGAGGGACTCGACGGCCACAATCCGGCGAGGAGCCTGCGCGCGCCCGATGTGTGCCGCCGCATGCTCGCGGATCGCCGAGCCGAGCTCCGCCATCTCCAGCGAATCCGACGGCATCTGATCGACAACCACGAGCGCGGTCACCACGTGGCCCCACTTCTCGTCCGGGGTGCCCATAATCCACGCGTCCGACACGCCCTCGAAGGAACGCACCGCGGGGCGCACCGGACCCGGCGCGATCGACAGGCCGCCCGAGACGATCACGTCGTCGGCGCGGCCGCGCACCTCCACCGTCCCCGAAGCCCGGATAATGCCCAGGTCCCCGGTGAGCAGCCAACGGTGGCCGCCCTCGTCGAAGAAGGGGCTCTCCGCGTCCAGGTAGCGGGTCATGAGCGTCGGGCCGTGGATCGCCAGGCGCGTGCGCCCGTCCCAATCCACCGCGCGCACTGACGTGCCCGGCAGCGGCTTGCCGTCGTACACGCAGCCGCCCGCCGTCTCCGTCATGCCGTAGGTGAGGCGCACCTTCAGGCCCGCCTCGGTGGCGCGTGCCAGCAGCTGCTGGTTGGTCGCCGCCCCACCCACGAGGATCGACGCCAGGGAGCGCATCGGTCCCACGACCTCCTCGCCAGCGTCGAGGCACTGGGCGAGCTGGGTGGGAACGAGCGACAGGTAGCCGGGCATGTCGTCCTGCGTGGCGCCCTGAATCGCAGGCAGGAGGGCGCGGGGGTCAAAGCCCTCGGAGGTGTCGACGATCTGCGGGTTCGTCTCCGCGACGGCCGCGCGCAGCAGGATCATCGCGCCCGCGATATGGTGCGCCGGCATCGCCAAGATCCAACGGCCCGGGCCCTCTAGGGCCAGCTCGGTCGCCTTCGCCGAGGCCATGAGCGCCTCGATCGACAGGCCAACGAGGCGCGGGCTGCCCGCGCTCGACCCCGACGTCGGGACAACCAGGTCAATACCGTCGAAGAAATGCGGGTCCGCGTTGATCGCCTCGGCGAGGCCGGGGTAACGGTCCTCCGGGAAAGCCTCCTCGGGGGCTACCGCGGAGCCGCGTAGTGTCGCCGGTGGCACATCCTCGGGGGTGCGCAGGATGACGACCGTGTGCGGCGCCGGATGATTCGGGTCCGCCTGGCGCTCCTCGTGGAGCTCCACGAGCTTATGAATCGACGCATTCGCCAGCGCGACCGCGCCGATAGCGGTGCCCCCGGGCACAACAAGAAGTCGCGGCGCAGTCATGATGAGCCTCCCAAAGTCGACAGCGAACGCATACACAACCAGGATAAGCGCTCGTGTTCGCGCAGGTGGAAGGGGGCCTCGCGGCAATAATCACGTTTGTCGGTTGAAACGGCGAACTAATGCCTCTTTCCCTGTGGTAGACAACGCAGCTGAAAATTCAACGTTATGTGCCCGCAACTGCACGCGAGGCTATACGATAGGTGACGATGCTCAAAGTACTATCCCTGAGAACCAAGTGGGCGATCGGCGTTGTGAGCGCCCTCGTCCTCCTCGTCGTGTGCGCCGGCGTCGTCTACGCCGCCAACTACTCCGGACGCGCCCTGCCCGGAACCAGCGTCGCTGGGACCTCCGTGGCGGGCATGACCCGCGACCAGGTCGTCTCCACCGTGAACCAGCGCGCCGACGCCACCAACGTGACCCTGACCGTCGAAGGCAAGACCACCAAGGCCTCGCTCAACGAAGCGGGTATTTCGGTCGACGCCGACGAAACCGCCGACGCCGCGATGAAGGGCTCCACGTCCTTCCCCGCCTTCGTGAGCGCCCTGTTCTCCGAGCGCGACATTGAGCCCGTCGTCACCGTCAGCGAAGAGTCGATCAAGAAGCTCGCGGCGAGTGCGAACTCGACCCTCACCTCGGAAATGAAGGACGCCTCGGTCATCGTCGCCCAAGATGGCCAATCCTTCACCGTCACCCCCGCGCAGATGGGCAACGGCGTGTCCGCTGAGGACGTGGCCGCCGCCGTGAAGCAGGCGGGTGCTACCCTCACCTCCGTCACCCAGGACCTGAGCGTGCACCAGATGGAGCCCTCCATCACCACTGAGAACGCTCAGGCCGCCGCCGAGAAGGCCAACGCCCTCCTCGAGACGAACATCGAGATCTCCGACGGTATCGACACCTTCAGCGCCGAGCGCTCCGACAAGGTCCAGTGGGTTGAATTCCTCACCAAGGATGACGGCAGCCTGGATACTCCCTCGATCAGCACCGTCAAGGTCGCCGACTGGGTGAACGCGCTGGCCGCCACCACCGACGTCAAGCCACAGAACCGCGTCGACAACGTCGATTCCTCCGGCAACGTTCTGACTGTCGCCCGCGAGGGTAAGAAGGGCCTTAAGACCAACAACACCGAGCAGGTCACCAAAGACATCATCGCCGCCATGACCGACGGCAAGGCTTACGAGGGTCTGTTCCACTACGACGATGTTGAGCCCGGCTCCGAGACCAAGCAGGTCGCCGAAGGCACCGAAAACCTGGTCTACCAGGCAGCCGAAGGTGAAAAGTGGGTCGACATTAGTCTCGCCGACAACTCCGTGACCGCCTACATTGGCGGCAAGGTCGCCGGCGGCCCCTACTACATGGTTCCCGGCGCACCTGACACCCCGACCGTCACCGGTACCTTCCACGTGTACCTCAAGTACGACGTGCAGACCATGCGCGGCGAGAACGCCGACGGAACCAAGTACGAGACCGAAGGTGTCCCGTGGGTCACCTACTTCACCGGCTCCTACGCGATGCACGGCGCCCCCTGGCGCTCCTCCTTCGGCTGGAGCGGCTACGGCGGCTCCCACGGCTGCGTGAACATGCCCGTCGACGCCGCGAAGTTCATCTACGACTGGACCGACATGGGCGACACGGTGGTCGTGCACTACTGACAGCTGACTGCTGTGGTGCACTGGTGATCACCTGCCGCGTGGCGCCGATACATGTCGCGTAGCGCCAATAATCACTGTGCATCGAGGGTGGGCCGGAACCGAGGGGTTCCGGCCCGCTTTGTTGTGTTTGTGTTCGTGTTTGTGGCCCCGTTGGTGTTCCGGGCGCCGTCTGATCCTGCTGTGGGGCCGGGCTGCTTGGTGCACCCGTGGGCGGCGGCCCGCCCGCGAGATCGCCACACGCGAGCCTGACGGCTCGGAGTGGTCGATCTCGAAGCCCGGCCAGGCCCCACCGCCGCCCATGGGCGATCTTTCTTTCGTAGTCCACCATGTCTCGGCGGCGCACTTGGCGCCATCGCTGGTGTGTTTGCGCTCCGCGATGAGACCGACAGCACCTTTGCTGGCGCTTCCTTGCAGTGGAATGAAACCGCCATCACCATTGCGGGCGATGAAAGGCCATTTTCGGGCCAATTCCAACCTGCAAAGGTGTTGGCGGTTTCAATGGGGCGCGCAGCGTGGCGTGCAAAGGTGTTGGCGGTTTCAATGGGGCGCGCAGCGTGGCGTGCAAAGGTGTTGGCGGTTTCAATGGGGCGCGCAGCGTGGCGTGCAAAGGTGTTGGCGGTTTCAAAGTTGGTCCGTCATCGCATCCTCTGCGCGAAGAAGTTCGCCCCGTATCTCCCGTTCCTGTGGCCTGGTCTGGTTTTGTGGGCCGGGTGTTTTGAGGGTTGTTGGTTGTTATTGGTGGTGTTGTGCCCATTGGTGCACGTATTGGTTGGGTGAGAGCCAGCCCAGCGCACTGTGGGGGTGTTCTTCATTGTAGCGGTGGGACCAGGCGCCGATGAGGGCGCGCGCGTGGTTGAGGTCTTCGAACATGTTGTCTTCCAGGAGTTCATCGCGCATGCGGTTGTGTAAGGACTCTACGAACCCGTTATGCCACGGCTGGCCCGGTGGGATGAATGCTTGGAGCGTGTCGTGCTCGCTGGCCCAGCGCCCCATGGCTGCGGCGATGAATTCAGGCCCGTTATCGGCGCGCAGCACCTGGGGTGCTCCATGGGTTAGGGCAGCCAGGTCAAGCATTTCGATCACGTCGGCCGCTCCCATGCGCCGCTCGACGCGGAAAGCCAGGTGCTGGCGCGTGAACTCATCGATGAGGTTACAGACCTTGAACACGCGTCCCTTCCAGTCCGAATCGAACTGGAAATCAATGGCCCACACCTGCCCAGGGGCGCTGGCCTTGACCAGGCGCTGTAGGCGCGGCGCAGTGCGGGGCTTGTGGGCTTTGCGCGGGCGCACGCGCAGCCCTTCGGCGCGCCACAAGCGCCGGAACGTATCACGCCCCACGATGATGCCCTCGCTCTTGGCCCGCGCCCAGGCGCGTTTATAGCCCCAGCGTCGATGCGTGGTGGCAAAATCGTTCATCCACTGGCGCACAGGCCCATGATCACGCAGCGTTTTCGCCCCGCCCGCCGCGCGGGTCCGGCAATACGCTGACCGCGACAGCCCGGCAACGCGGCATGCAAGACGCTGAGAAAACCCCTGACCAACCAGGTGGCTGACAGCGTCGTGCCTGCGCGCCGGGCTTAGAAGTTTCCCTCCGCCAACTCTCGCAGTGCTGCCTTCTCCAGCTCTGCTTGGCCCAGCAACTGTTTGAGGCGCGCGTTTTGCTCGCGCAACTCACGCAGTTCCTTGGCCTCACTACGATTCATTGACCCATAACGCTGGCGCCACCGGCACAACGTCGCCTCGCTGATACCCAGCACGCGGCAGGCCTGGGCCGTACTCATGCCCTCACCTCGCAATGCTTCGGCCTTCTCCAGCTTCACGACAATCTGCTCAGGCGTGTGCTTCGAGAACTTCCTCATGGTCATCCATTCTGCCCGGCCACAAGCAGCCGGGACTACTCAGAACAACCCTCTCAAAACAAACGGTCCGAAAAACCCAGACCCCTCCACCTGCCGTGGTGCCCGAAAAAGTTTGCCCTGCAAGCCCAAAACGGGTGAAAAACGCTGCTTGTTGGTGCGCTGGGCGAGTTTCTCGCGGAAGAACCGCTGCAAGCTCTCATCGTGAACGTGTCTATGTGCGCCCGCAGTCCTTGCGGTGGTCGCTCATCAGCCGGGGAGAAAGGTCACATGCAATTCCCCTGAATGTATTTCAAAATCTGAACTCAGATCGTTGAAGTTCTGCGGTTTGTGGGTCATCGCGAGTGTGAGCCCTCAGGGAATTGCATGCGGAATTGTGGGGGCATGTCACTCAGGGGCGCCGGACCGATGCCGATAGTCGCGTCGATGAGCCGAATCGGTGGCAGCGTGCGTGTGGTTGCGGGTGGGCTGGTCCGGCGCTCGGCTGGTGCGGCAGATGGTGGTCGGCCATGGTGGCAGGCGACAGGCGGTGGTCGGCCATGGCGGCAGGCGACAGGCGGCAGACGGCGGGCAGCGGACGGCCAGGGCAGCAGACGGAAGGCCGCAGGTGGCAGACCGTGGGCGACCTGGCGGGCCCGCCGACGCAGCCAGCCGACGCGTCAGACCTGCCGCTGCAGCAACACCAACGCCGCAAGGGGGCCGGCTACGCGGCTCGGGCCGCGATGTAGCCCTGCAACGCAATGACGCCGGCACCACGAGACCAGGCCTCGTTGGAGCCGTCGGAGAGGGTGACGCGAATCGAGGTGGCTCGCGGGTCGCGCACTTCGCCGATGCCCTCCCGGACGGCATCGCCGCTCAGGGATGCGAGAGCGACCCCCTCGCCGCCGATGATCACGAGCTCGGGCGCCGTCAATGACGCCACTAGGCCGATGAGCCTGCCGAGGGCGCGCCCCGACGCCGCCAGAATTGCCTCCACCGCGGGGTGCTTCTCAGAAGCGAGGGTGATGACGTCATTCCATTCGAGGGGTCGGCCGACGGCGGCCGACGCGTCCCGGCAGATTGCGGGGGTCGTCAGCATTGCTTCGGCGCAACCCCGGTGCCCCTGGGAGCAGATGGGCCCGAGGGGATCCAACGGCCAGTGCCCGACGAGGCCGATGCCCGAGTCCTCGTTCTCCAGGCGCGCCCCGTTCGCGACGCACCCGTAGCCCACGCCCACGCCGACCGTGATGACGGCGAAGTTGGAGTGGCCGGTGCCCGACCCGAACCAGTGCTGGATCTGCGTGTAGGCAGACAGGTCGTTTGCGACGAAGGCGGGCAAGCGGGTCGCCTCGGAGACGAGGGAAGCGAGCGGGACGTCGTGCCACTTGAGGAAGGGTGCCGACTCGACGGTGCCGTCGGCGTTCACGATGCCGCCGACAGCGATGCCGATCGCGTCGATGCGGTAGGCCGAGCGGGCACGGTGGGCCAGGTCTGCGATCGCCCGGATGACGCGGATGGGCGTGAGGGAGTCGAGGGGGACTCGGTAGGAGTCGCGAGGGGTCGCCTTCAGGTCGATGACGGTGGCGTCGAGTGCGCTATCCGTCAGCTTGATGCCCAGGAAGTAGTGCGAGGAGGGGACGACGTCGAGGGGGATGGTCGGGCGACCGGAGGTGCGCTGGGTCGCTTCGGGAACCTCGGCGAGGAGGCCCGAGGCGATGAGCTCCGTCGAGATGCGTGTGAGCGTCGCGGGGGCCAGGCCGAGGCGTCGGGCCAGTTCAGCGCGGCCGAGCGGGCCGTGGATGAGGACTTCGAGCGCGACCGCAGAAGCGAGCTCGTCTTTGGGCTGCCAGGTCATGACCATTCCTTTCTGGTGAAAAAAAGATTACACGTAAATCTCAAATTTGCCTAGCGTATTGACAAGACTAATTTTGCGTGGTGAAATTATCTCCAAGCGGCCAAAGGTGGTCGCGATCACGAGAAAGATCACAGTGCAATGAAGCAGAAGCGTCTCCTCACCGTCGGTGTCACCCTTTTCGCTGCGGCCTCGATGCTCGCAGCCTGTGGCGGTAACACTGCCGACCAGTCATCATCCTCCGACTCCGGATCCGGCTCCTCGACCGTCGAACTGACCCTGTGGGGCACGTACGGCGCGGGCTCCAACAGCGCACAGAAGGACGCGCTGGAGAAGGAAATCATCCCCGCCTTTGAGAAGGCAAACCCCGGAATCACCATCAAGTACGTCGACATGCCGTACGACGGCCTCAAGCAGAAGCTCACGACCGGCGCCGCGGCCGGAGAACTGCCCGACCTGATCCGTACCGACCTCGGTTGGAACGCTCAGTTCGCCAAGCTGGGCGTCCTCAAGCAGCTCGACGGAAACATGCCGAACTATGACGCGCTCGCGGCCAAGGTGTATCCGGGCCTGCTGGGCACGACTCTGTACAACGGCCACCACTACGGCCTGCCCCTGGATACGAACACGCGCGTGCTCATCTCCAACCCCGATGCCCTGTCGAAGCTCGGCGTCGACAAGGCTCCTGAGACCTTCGACGAGCTGAAGGACCTCGCCGCCAAGGCCAAGGATGCGGGCGGCGCGGTCTACGCGTTCGCAGACGGCGACATCTCGCAGTGGAACATCATGCCGTGGATCTGGAGCGCGGGCGGCGACATTGCCGACCCGGACCAGACCAAGGCCTCGGGCTACCTGGACTCCGATAAGTCCGTGGCCGGCGTCCAGTTCCTCGTCGACCTGTACAAGGAGGGACAGATCCCCAACGCGATTATCGGCAACGAGGGTGCGACCAAGACGCAGGACGGCATGCCGAATGGCGAGTACGCGACGATCCTCGATGGCCCATGGATGGACCAGATCTGGGCGGGCTCCTACCCGGACTTCAAGCCCACCTACTCGAAGGTCCCCGCCGGTGAGGGCGGATCGATCTCGGTCGTCGGCGGCGAGTCCATCGTCATCACGGAGCAGACGAAGGACCTCGAGGCCTCGTACAAGTTCCTCGAGTTCACCCAGTCGCGCGAGTTCCAGCTGCCGATGAGCAAGGCCGGCCAGATGACGGTCGTCGCCGAGTATGCGGCCGAGGAGGCCGAGGCGACGCCGGGCACCAAGATCTTCTCCGAGCAGCTCAAGACCGCGAAGTCTCGCCTGTCCATCCCCGATTCCGGGAAGGTCGACGAGATCCTCAAGACTGAGCTGACCCCCGCCTTCGAAGGCAAGGTGACCGTCAAGGAAGCCCTGACGAAGGCCGCGCAGCAGATTGACCCGCTCCTGAGCGCCGCCAAGTAACCTGGCGTCGCTCCTGCAACCGGGCCCGGCTCCCACACGCACGGGGCTGGGCCCGGGAAAGGACTCCTCATGAGCACCCCCACCGCGGACGAGGCCGTGGCGCCTCGCGCGCGTCGGCGTTCCTCCCGGAGGAACCCGGTGGCCCCCTACCTTTTCTTGGCGCCGGGAATGATCCTGTTCGCCCTGTGCGTCCTGTACCCCATGGTGCGTTCGGGGCAGATGAGCTTTTACGACTGGAACATCGTGAAGGGCTCGAACTCGGACTTTGTAGGCCTGGACAACTATGTGAAGGCCTTCCATGACCCATCGTTTTGGACGGGTCTGGGTAACTCTGGGATCTACATGGCGCTGACGGTGCCCCCGCAGATCATCCTCGGCCTCGCCGTTGCGATGCTGCTGCGCTCGAAGGCGCCGCTGCAGCCCCTGTTCCGGGTGCTCTACTACCTGCCCGTGGTCACGTCCTGGGTGGTTGTGTCGCTGCTTTTCAAGTACCTGTTTGCCGACCAGGGGCTCATTAACTACATGCTGGGGAGCGCCCACCTGGGCGCGGGGGACACGTCGTGGCTGTCGAACCGTTGGACGGCGATGATCGCGATCTGCGCGCTGGGGGTGTGGAAGGGCATCGGCTGGTCGATGATGATCTTCCTCGCCGCCCTCCAGGGGGTACCCAAGGAGCTGGAGGAGGCCGCCCTCGTCGATGGGGCGAACTGGTGGCAGCGCTTTAAGGCCGTGACCGTGCCGGCAATCTGGCCGGCCACCGTCTTCGTCATCGTGATGCTGGTGATCGGCGGGCTGAACGTCTTCACGTCGGTGCTGCTCATGACGAAGGGCGGGCCCAATGGCCAGACCGAGGTCCTGCTCACCTACATGTATCGCCTGGCGTTCTCCGACTTGAACTTCGGGTACGGCTCGGCGATCGCGGTCGTCCTGACGATCCTCGTGTTCATCATTTCGATTGTTCAGCTCAAGGTGTTGAACCGTGACGACGAAAGGGCGGGAGCATGAGCACGTCACGCAAAACGATGCACGCCGCCGGAACGTCGCTGCGCTTCGTCGTCCTGACGGTCGGCGCGATCGTCATGATCCTGCCGTTCGCCTACATGGTGTCGACAGCCTTCAAGCCGCAGGCCTATGTCCTGGAGACGCCACCGAAGTTCATTCCTGACCCGGGCACGGTCGACAACTTCGTGCAGGCGTGGACGACGCAGGATTTTTCCCGCTACGCCCTGAACTCAGCGTTCGTGTCCGTGACGTCGACGGTGCTGGCTGTCTGGCTCTCCTCGATGATGGCCTACGCGTTCGCGCGCTTCGATTTCCCGTGCAAGGAGTGGTTCTTCCGGGCCCTCCTCCTCGGCCTGATGATCCCGTCGATGATGCTCATCATTCCGCAGTTCGTGCTCACGAAGCAGCTGCACCTCATCGATAACCTGTGGGCCCTCGTGCTGTTCTACGTGTCGGGAAACTTGGCGCTTAACACGTTCCTGCTGCGCAGTTTCTTCGAGGGGATCCCCCGCGAGCTTGACGAGGCCATGGAGGTTGACGGCGCGAACGTGTGGACCCGCTACTGGCGCCTCGCGATGCCGCTGGCCAGGCCGGCGCTCGCGACGACCGTTATCTTCACTTTCCTGGCCACCTGGGACGAGTTCGCGTGGGCACTCACGGTCATTTCGACGGAAACGAAGCGCACTCTCCCCATCGCCATTCAGCTGTTCCACGGGCAAAACTCCACCCAGTGGGGGCTCGTTTTTGCCGCGTCCCTGATCGCGATTCTCCCCGTCATCGTCGTGTACCTGATCTTCCAGCGCCACTTCGTCGCGGGCCTGACCGCAGGAGCCGTGAAAGGATGACTCCCTTGCTCCTCCCCACCCAATCCGTCTACCTGCCCGGGCAGGCCGTCCTCGTCGAGGCCTCCCACCCGGGCGACCTCGTCATCACACACCTGGGCGAGACCGTGCGCGAGGTCCCGTGCGAGCGCCCCGGCCTCGTCGATCTGGGGGAGCTCCCGGTCGGTGGGTACGGCGTCGCCCAGCCCGCGGCCGGCGCGTCGAGCGCTCTCCAGGTGTGCGAGTCCGCGTCGGACCGACTGCGATACGGTTTCGTCGCGTCCTTCCGTCCGGGAAAGGACGTCGAGGTCGTGGCCCGTTTCGCCCGTCGCCTGCACCTGACCGCCATCCAGTTCTACGACTGGGCGTATCGGCACGCGGATCTGCTGGGCGGGGGAGAGGAGTACCTCGATGCCCTCGATCAGCCGATTTCCCTGGCGACCGTGCGCGCCCTCATCGAGGCACTGCGGGCGGTGGGCACGCGCTCCATCGGCTACGCGGCCGTGTACGGCGTCGGCAATGACGAGTGGGAACAGTGGGAGGATGCGGCCCTGCTGGATCCAGCGGGGGAGCCGTACTCGCTCGCCGACTTCCTGCGCATCGTCGATCCTGCGCACCCGCGCTGGCTCGCCCACTTCGCGGCAGACGTTGCGGCGGCCGCGCGCGAGGTCGGCTTCGACGGCTTCCACCTCGACCAGTACGGCTGCCCGAAGGCGGCCGTCCGCCCCGATGGGGAGGTCGTCGACGTCGCCTCATCCTTCGACACCCTCATCCGAGGCGTGCGCGAGGCGGTGCCCGGCTCGACCCTCGTGTTCAACAACGTCAACGACTTCCCGACCTGGTCCTCGCCCAGCGCCCCGCAGGACGCGGTCTACATCGAGCCCTGGGAACCCGTCACCACGTACGAGGCCCTGGCTCGCGTGGCGACGAGGGCCCGCCTCGTCGGGGGTGGGAAGCCGGTCGTCCTGGCGGCCTACCAGTCCATCTACGACAAGGCCGCCCGGGACGTGGGTGACGCGTCCACGCGGCTCACGATGGCGACGCTCTTCTCGCACGGAGCCACCCAGCTCCTTGCCGGAGAGGACGGCCACATCCTCGTCGACCCGTACTACGTGCGCAACATGCCCGCTGAGGATGAGACCCTCGACATGCTCGCCAGCTGGTACGACTTCCTCGTCGCAAACGACGAGATCCTCGTCGATCCCGGGATCGTCGACGTGACGGCCTCGTACGTGGGCGCGTACAACGCGGATATCGACGTGTCCTTCGACGAGGCCCCCGTGTGCTGGGAGGCCGCCCCCGGATGCGTGTGGCGACGCGTCACCCGCGCGGGGGACGCGCTCGTCGTCCACCTCATCAACCTGGTGGGACAGTCCGACACGGTGTGGGACGGGTCCCACCGCTCGGCGATCGCGCTACGAGGCGGTACGCTGCGTCTGAAGCCCCTGTTCGGGCGCGTACCGCGCGTGGCGGCGGCGGATCCCGATGCGGGCTCGACGCTCATCCCTCTAGACGTGCGAATCGTCGACGGCCAGGCCGTTGTTTCCCTCCCCGACCTCAACGTATGGCAGGTGCTCCATGTTCTTCTGTAATGATGCGCTACACTCCCACGGCAACGGCCTCGGCCCCGACGAGTGGTGGAAGGGCGCGGTCATCTACCAGATCTACCCGCGCTCCTTCAAAGACTCCAACGGTGACGGCATTGGCGACCTTGAGGGCATTCGTTCCAAGCTCGACTACCTGCAGGCCCTCGGCGTCGACGTCCTGTGGCTCTCGCCGATCTACGCCTCCCCGCAGGCGGACAACGGCTACGACATCGCCGACTACTACGACATCGACCCGATGTTCGGCACCCTGTCGGATTTCGACCGCCTGCTGGAGAGCGTCCACGAGCGGGGCATGCGCCTCGTCATGGACCTGGTCGTCAATCACTCCTCCGACGAGAACCCGTGGTTCGTCGAGTCGCGGTCCTCGCGGGAGAGCCCGAAGCGTGACTGGTACATCTGGCGCGATCCTCGTCCCGGGTGCGTGGGCGGCGAGGCTGGGGCTGAGCCCAACAACTGGGGGTCCTTCTTCTCCGGCTCGGCCTGGGCCTGGGATGAGGCCACGGGCCAGTATTACCTGCACCTGTTCCACAGGAAGCAGCCCGACCTGAACTGGGACAACCCCGACGTGCGCTCCGCCGTCTACGAGATGATGAACTGGTGGCTCGACCGCGGTGTCGACGGCTTCCGCATGGATGTCATCAACCTGATCTCGAAGGACCCGGGCATGCCCGACGGCATCGTCTACTCCGGGCGCGCGTGGGGTGAGGGTTTCCCGCACTTTTCTGAAGGTCCGCACCTGCACGAATACCTCGCCGAGATGCGCCGCGAGGTGTTCGATGGCCGCAGCGGCACGATGACGGTTGGCGAGTGCCCCGGCGTGCGCCGCGACAACGTCCTGCTGTTCACGGATCCTGCCCGGCGTGAGCTCGACATGGTGTTCCAATTCGACCACGTCGACCTCGGCCTCGAAGCGGGGAAGTTCCACCCGCGCCCGCTGCGCCCCGGTGAGCTCGCCGACTGCCTGAGCGCTTGGCAGGAGGCCCAGGGCGAGGTTGGCTGGAACAGCCTCTACCTGGACAATCACGACCAACCGCGCGCCGTCAGCCGCTTCGGTGACGAGGCGTGGCGCTACGAGTCGGCAACGGCCCTGGCTACGGCCCTGCACATGCTGCGCGGGACGCCCTACGTGTATCAGGGCGAGGAACTCGGCATGACCAACAGCGTCTTCGGGGGCATCGACGACTACCGAGACGTCGAGGCGCTGCGCCACTACCGCGAAGCCGTGGAGTCGGGCGAGAGCCCCGAGTCAGTCCTGAAGGGGCTGGCCTTCACCGGTCGCGACAACGCGCGCACCCCCGTCCAGTGGGACGCGAGCGAGAACGCCGGCTTCACGCAGGGCACCCCGTGGATCGGCATCACCCCGAACTATCGCGACATCAACGCCGCCTCCCAGGTCGATGATCCGTCCTCCGTGTACGCCTACTACCGCGCGCTCGCGGACATCCGCCACGGCCTGCCGGTTATCGCGGCCGGCTCATTTGAGCGCATCGAGACCCCCTCGCCCGGGATCTTCGCCTACCGCCGCACGCTCGGCGAGGCCGTGGCAACCGTCCTCGTCAACCTCTCCTCCCAGCCCGCCTCCCTCGGTGATGCGACGCGCGGGGTGAGTGGGGACCTCCTCCTGGCCAACCGCGACCTGCCCGAGGGGGACCGGGGAGTCCCGGAAACCCTCGGAGAATGGGAGGCGCGCGTCTATCTCGCGTGAGCGATACGGGCCCGGGATCGAGGAGATCCCGGGCCCGTGGGTCGCTGAGTGTCGGTGAGTAAAGCGGTCTCAGTAGTAGTAGGGGTAATCCTCCCAGCGGGGGGCGCGGTGTTCGAGGAAGGCATCGCGCCCCTCCTGGGCCTCGGCCGTCATGTAGGCCATGCGCGTGGCCTCGCCCGCGAAGACCTGCTGGCCGGCCAGGCCGTCGTCGGCCAGGTTGAAGGCGAACTTGAGCATGCGGATGGCCTGCGGGGACTTTGTTGCGATGGTCGCGGCCCACTCCAGGGCGGTCTCCTCGAGCTCGGCGTGGGGGACGGCCCGGTTGATGACGCCCCAGCGCTCGGCAGTTTTGGCATCGTAGCGCTCGGCGAGGAAGAAGATCTCGCGTGCCCGCTTATCCCCGGCCTGGCGGGCCAGGAGCGCCGAACCGTAGCCTGCGTCGAAGGATCCGACGTTCGCGTCCGTCTGCATGAAGGCCGCGTGTTCGATGGAGGCGACCGACAGGTCCGCGACCACGTTGAGGGAGTGACCGCCGCCAGCTGCCCAGCCGGGGACGGCCGCGATGACGACCTTCGGCATCGTGCGGATGAGGCGCTGGACCTCAAGGATGTGCAGGCGTCCGGCGCGCGCGGGGTCGATCTGCTCGCGGCGCTGGGCGGTGGCCACCTCGGGGTCCGCGCCCTCGACCTCGTAACGGTAGCCGTCGCGGCCTCGCACCCTCTGGTCGCCGCCGGAACAGAAGGAGTATCCTCCGTCGCGCGTCGAGGGGCCGTTGCCCGTCAGGATGACGGCTGCGACCGAGGAGGTCTGGCGCGCGTGGTCGAGCGCGCGGTACAGCTCGTCGACGGTGCCGGGGCGGAAGGCGTTGCGGATGTCGGGGCGATCAAAGGCGATGCGCACGACCGGCATGTCGGCGCCCTCGGGGCGGCCGTCGGCCTCAGGGCCGCGCGAGATGCCGCGATGGTAGGTGATGTCGGCGAAGTCGAATCCCTCGACCTCGCGCCAGCGGGTCGGGTCGAAGGTGTCGGACACGAAGGGGAGAGCACTCATGTGTCGGATTCTAATCGACGAGGCAGTGGCAGGCGTCGGGGCGTGCGTGCTCGAGAGGGGTGGCGGCGTTGCCGACCAGCCTCGGCTGAAGGACACACGTGGGGCTATGGGGTGCGCAACCTAGCCAATCGGAACAAAGGCTACTTGCTTGTAACCGTATTATATGGCGTCTAGACACTTGGAGGTGTGTCCTGCGAGACGTGCCTGCTTGCCACGTGTTCAACCGTTTCAAAGAGTCTGTCACTTTGTGGCACTTACTGCGCAATTGGTTACAAGTTGATGCGTGTAGGATTTGTCGATAGCGTGAGGTTGCGCGACAATATTACCGGTAAGTAAGGAGGGTTCTTGTGAACGCAGCGCAGCAACCGACGCTGATGCGCATCCCGATGCGCACGCTCAGCCGTCAAACGCGTTATGCCCTCGAAGGCGTCGACGACATCCTTGTGTACAAGGTGGGGATGACGACGCGCTTCCGCGGCGTGACTCGCCGCGAGGGGCTCCTCCTGCACGGACATGCCGGTTGGGGAGAGGCTGCGCCCTTCTGGAACTATGACGATCTGGAGTCCTCGCGCTGGCTGGCCGCAGCCCTCGAGTCGGCTCGCCGTTTCCCGCCGGTGCCTCGACGCAAGTTCGTGCCCGTCAACGTCACGATCCCCGTCATATCGCCGGAGGAAGCCCATGAACGCGTGAAGGGCTCGGGCGGGTGTGCGACCGCGAAGATCAAGGTTGCGGAGCCGGGCGTCAGCGTTGGGCGGGACTGTGCGCGCATCGCCGCGGTCGCCGACGCCCTGCGTGAGACCGTGGGCGGGCAGGCGATGATCCGCCTCGACGCCAACGGCGCGTGGGAGGTCGATCAGGCTCGCGAGGCAATCCCGGCAATGGCTGCGGCCGCCGGCGTCGTTCCCATCGAGTACGTCGAGCAGCCCTGCCTGACGGTGGATGAGCTGGCCCAGGTGCGCCGATCTGTGGACGTGCCGATCGCTGCCGATGAGTCGATCCGCCGCGCTGAGGATCCCCTGGAGGTGGCCCGTAAGGAGGCCGCCGACGTCGTCATCATCAAGGTCGCGCCACTCGGAGGCGTGCGCGCCGCACTCAAGGTTGCCCGCAAGAGCGGCCTCGGCGTCGTCGTGTCCTCCGCCCTCGAGACGTCCGTCGGCCTGTCGGTCGGCGTCGCCGCTGCTGCCGCCGTGCCCGGTGTGCCCCGGGCAGCCGGACTAGCCACTGCCTCGTTGCTGGTGGGCGACGTGACCCAGCCCCTGATTCCCGAGCGTGGCTGCCTGCCCGTGGGGCGCCTCGAGCCGGACCAGGAGCTCATCGACCGCACCCCGGTCGACGGCGATCTCGTCTCCCGCTGGGGTATGCGCCTCGAAGGCATGGCTGAGCACCTGAGGGTGGGCTCCCGGTAGGCTGGGCGTATGCCCTCCGTCGATACCGCCAGCGCTATCCTCTCGTCCCTGGATACCCTGGGCGTCACGCACGTCCTGTACTGCCCGGGTTCGCGCTCCGCGCCCTTCGCCTACGCCCTCGAGGCGGGGTCTTTCAGCGGGGATGCGCGCCCCATCCTGGATGAGCGCGGCGCCGGTTTCGCGGCTGTCGGTCTGGCGCGAACCGGCGCGCTGCCCGCCATCGTCGTCACCTCCGGCACCGCCGTCGCCGAGCTGGCCCCCGCCGTTCTCGAGGCCTCGCACGCGCGCCTGCCCCTGCTGGTCGTGAGCGCCGACCGCCCCGGCGAACTGCGTGGCGTTGGAGCCTCCCAGGCGACCCACCAGTCCGGCTTCTTCGGCATGCACGTGCGTGCGAGCATTGATCTGGAGCCTCAGGAGGCCTCGCCCTCCCTGGTCGGCCACCTCGCCCGCGCGGTCGCGGCCGCCTGCGGGGCGCTGAGCGGCACGCCCGGACCCGTGCAGATCAACGTCGCCTTCCGCGACCCGCTGACCCCCGTCCGTCCCGCCTCCGACTCAGGGGACGAGGTCAGGGCGTCGTTCGTCCCTCGGCCGACCCGGGTGATGGGCGCGCCTGCCGTGCCCGCGCGATGGGAGGACGTGGTTGGTCCTGCCGTCGCCGGTCTGATTGTCGCGGGTGAGGGGGCCTCGCCCCGTGCCCGCGAGTGGTCGGAGGCCTCTGGCTTCCCGCTGCTCGCCGAACCGGCGTCGGGCGCGTGGCGCGGCGGGGGAGTGACCCCCTTCGAGCAGTCCCTCGTCAGCTCGCCGCTCGGGCGTGAGGTCGACGCGGTCGTCGTGACCGGGCGCCCGACGTTGTCCCGCCCGATTCAGGCTCTACTCGCGTGCCCCGGCGTGCGTGTCGTCGTTGTCGATGCGCACGCCCCGTGGGTGGACATCTCGGGCAACGCCTCGGTTGTCGTCGCCGACCTCGAGCCAGCTCGCGAGCTGATCCGCGCCGCTCAGGCCGAGTGGGCCTCTCGCGTGCGCGAAGCCGCTCGCGACGCCGACGAGCGCATCGAATCCCTGCTCGCCTCTGGCTCCGGGCGCACGATGCTTGACCTCGCTCGAAGCGTTGCCGCCTCGACGAGCGGCCCCCTCGTGCTGGGCGCCTCCAACCCCGTGCGAGCCTTCGACCTCGCCGTCCCCACGCTGGAGGGGCGCATCGTCCACTCCAACCGGGGACAGGCCGGCATCGACGGCACCGTCGCGACCGCCGTCGGTATCTGCATGGGCTCCGGATACGCGGGCGAGGCCTCGGCCCCCGCGGGCGAGAGCGTCACCGCCGTCATGGGCGATCTCACGGCCTGCCATGACGCCTCCTCCCTCGCCCTGGCGGCGAGTGTGGATGCTCACCTCGACATCATCGTCGCGGACGACCAGGGTGGCGGCATCTTCGCCACCCTCGAACACGGGCGCGCCGCCAGCGCCGAGGCCTACGACCGTTGGTTCGGCCTCGCTCAGTCGGTGGACTACGAGGCGCTCGCGGCCGCGTACGGCGTGGCCTTCGCGCGAGCCGACGCGCCTCGGGAACTGGAGTCGTTGCTCGCCCACCCCGCCAACGGACCGCGGTTGATTCACGCGCCCGTCGAGCGCGCCGCGCACCTGTACCCGGCCGTCCGCGACGTACTCTCCTGACGGGACGCGTGTTCGCTGTGAGGTTGAACGGTTTACAGGAAACTTCCAGGGGGCTTTCAGTGGCCCTTTGAGGAAACGGCCCATACTGGTGGGCAGATAACGAACTGACACTAGAGGAAACCATGACTCAGCCTCATATTCCGGCCCACGACGCCGACTCGGCGCGCGACGCTGAGACGGCCTTGGCCACCAGCTACCCGCAGCGCTCGACGGCTCAAGACCACTCGGCCACCCAGGAGCTTCCGTCCGCGCAGGACGCCACGCGCGAGATGCCCTCCGCCACGACGATCCCCGTGCCGCCCGCTGGCACGGTTCCGCCCGCCTCGGCACCGGCTGCACCCGCCACGCCGGGCGCCCCCGCCGTGCCGGCGGCCCCCGCCCCCTCCGCCCAGGAAGCCCCCGCGTCCGGCGGCACATACTCTGCCCCCTCTGGCGAGCCCTACGGTGGATACGCGGCCCCTGCCTCGCCGGACGCCTTCGCGTCGCCCACCGTTGTCGTGACGAAGAAGGGCCCGGGATGGGTCGCCCTCGTCGGCGCGATGCTCCTGACGATCGGCCTGACCCTCGGTGCCGTGTTCTACGCGCGCCCCGCGATGCTGCGCGCGTCCACGCCCACGAACCTCAACGGGGGAACGGTGGCCACCGTGCCCGTCTCGAATAGCTCCGGGACGGACTGGACGGCCGTCGCCGCCGCCGTGTCGCCCGCCGTCGTGACCATTCAGGCGCAGGGCGCATCCTCGGGCGGTACCGGCTCCGGTGTCATCTACGACGCGCAGGGCGACATTGTCACCAACTACCACGTCATCGCGTCCGCCCTCGGCGGCGGACAGATCCAGGTGACCCTCGCCGACGGGCGCCTGTACAGCGCCGTGGTCGTCGGCCACGACAAGACCACCGACCTGGCCGTCATCCGCCTGGAGAACCCGCCCTCGGACCTCACCGTCGCGCGCTTCGCGACCTCGGCGAACCTCGAGGTCGGTGCCCCCGTCATGGCGATCGGCGCGCCCCTGGGCCTGTCGAACACGGTGACGACCGGCATCGTCTCCGCGCTCAACCGCCCCGTCGAGGTCTCGATGGACGAATCCGCGACCTCGGAGGACGGCACGCAGGCTTCCTCGGATCTTGTGGTGACGAACGCAATCCAGATCGACGCGTCCATCAACCCCGGTAACTCGGGTGGCCCGCTCTTCGACGCGAGTGGCGCGGTCATCGGCATTAACTCCTCGATCAAGTCGCTCTCCTCGTCCTCCGACGGGCAGGCGGGCTCGATCGGCCTGGGCTTCGCAATCCCCTCCGACCTGGTCGTGTCCATCGCGGACCAGCTCATTGCCTCCGGCAGCGCCTCGCACGGCATGCTTGGCGTGACCGTCAAGGCCGCGACCACGACCGTCGGCTCCGACACCTACGTGGGTGCCGAGGTCCAGGACGTCTCCGCAGGTTCCGGCGCCTCCGCGGCGGGCATCCGCGCCGGCGACGTCATCGTCAAGGTCGAAGGCCAGGAAGTGACCAGCCCCAAGCAGCTGATCGGCTACGTGCGCCGCTACAAGGCCGGCGACACCGTCACCATGACGATCGTGCGTAACGGCGCCACGCAGGACGTGTCCGTGCGGATTCAGTGAGCTGCGCGCGCTGACGAGGCCCGTCGTCCCTGTGAAGGGGCGGCGGGCCTTTGCGCGTCGACGAGTCGCTTAGACCCCGAGGGCGTCCAGGAGCGGGCGCATCTTCGCTTCGGTCTCGGCCAGCTCGGTGTCCGGGTCGGAGTCCGGCATGATGCCGGCACCGGCGAAAAGGCGCAGACGCGTGCCCGAGGTGAGTCCGCAGCGCAGCGCGATCGCAAACTCGCCGTCGCCCGCCGTGTCGACCCAGCCCACGGGCCCCGAGTAGCGGCCGCGCTCGGTGTCTTCCAGCTCTTCGATGAGTCGCATCGCCGCGGGGCGCGGGGTGCCGCACACGGCGGCTGTCGGATGCAGGGCGGCCACCAGATCCAGGAGGTGGGCCTCGCCCAGGCGTGCGTGCACGTCCGTCGCCAGGTGAACGACGTTGGGCAGCGACAGGAGGAACGGCCCCTGAGTCGTCACCGAGGAGCACAGCTGCATCAGGATCGAGGACACTGACTCGGAGGCCAGGTCGTGCTCGCGTAGATCCTTCGCGCTCGACGCGAGCATCTCTCCCTCGCCGGGCTTGCACGTGCCCGCCAGGACGCGAGAGCTCGCCGTACCGTGCGAAGCCGCGATCAGCATCTCCGGGGACGCTCCCACCAGCGAATCCACGCAGAAACGCCACGTCGACGGATACAGATCGCTCAGGCGCTCAAGCAGGAAACGCTCGTCGAATCCGTGTGGGCACCGCACCGTCATATCGCGCGCCATGACGGCCTTGTCGGCGGCCCCATCGCGCAGGCGCTGCGCCATCGCTCGCACCGAGTCGCGCCACTGGCCGCGCGACATCGACCCGTGACCGAAGGTCAGAGACTCCGGCACGCGCGGTGCGGGCCTCGCCTCGGCCAGGGCCTCATCAACAGCCGCCAGCGGATCCGGGGCGTCCCCGATGCCCGCCGTGATCGCCCAGCGGGCCCCGGCCTCGTCGATGAGAGTCAGCGCGGGCACGAAGGCAACCGAGCGGGCGGGGGAGCGGAACGCGAAGGACGCGAAAAGGACGGGGGAGGGGGCTCCCTCGACGCAGGACGAGGCGGGGGCGGCCTCCCACGCGCGGCGCACGTCGGCGATCGCGCTCGAGGTCGCGGGCTCGATAGTGAGCGCCCGTCCCAGGCCGATCATCTGGCGGCGCTCACCCAGCCAGGCGGTGCCCCCGGAGTCGCGAAGCAGAGACGTCAGTGAGCAAGTAGACCCCGGGTGCTGCGGGGGTAGGACCAACGCCCGAAAGACGAGGCGCGAGCATCCGAAGTCGTTGTGCATGGGTTCCATGGTAGGAGCAGGGGCGGCGGCGCGCTGGAAGACGTGCGAGTATTGACGCATGACTGAATCCCCGCGCGCGGACCTGAACAAGGATCCCAAAGAGATCGCCTCGATGTTTGACTCCCTCGCCTCGCGATACGACGTGATGGATGCGCTGATGACGGGCGGTTTGGACAGGGTGTGGATGACCGCCCTGCGTAAGGCTGTCGCCCCCCACCCCGGCGAACGCATCCTCGACCTGGCGGCCGGCACCGGCGCGTCGTCGGCCGCGCTGGCTAAGGGGGGCGCCGAGGTCGTCGCCTGCGACCTGTCCGAAGGCATGATCGAGGTCGGCCGTGAGCGCCACCCCGAGATCGAGTTCGTGCATGGCAACGCCATGGACCTGGACTTCGAGGACGGCTCCTTCGACGCGGTCACCATCTCGTGGGGCCTGCGCAACATCCCGGACCCGGAGCTCGCGCTGCGCGAGATGGCGCGCGTCGTGCGCCCGCGCGGCCGCCTCGTGGTCCTGGAGTTCTCCACCCCGCCTTCGCGCGTCTTCCGCTGCATGTACAACGCCTACCAGTCGACCGTCATGCCTGCGATTGCGCGCCTGGTCTCCACGAACGACGGCGCCTACGACTACCTGGTTGAGTCGATTCGTGCGTGGCCGGCCCAGGAGGAACTCGGCCGCATGATCGCCGCCAACGGCTGGAGCGAAGTCGAGTACCGCAACCTCACCGGCGGCATCGCCTGCATGCACCGCGCGGTCAAGCCGCTGCCGTAATCGCTGACACGACGAGGCCGGGGCAAGACCTCGCGATTGCCTGTGTTCTCGGGTGTCTGGACTGATTGTGAAGTTGTTGCGCGTGGGCCTAGACTAGGTCAGGTAAGTGAATCCTGACCGGCGGTGTTGTTCGGTTGCTGACAGGAGGATGAGTATGAGTGCTGATTACGGTTTCGATGAAGAGCAACACGCTCAAACGAACGGTGATATGGATGAGGGGGGGGCGCGGTCTCACCGAGTCGAATGATGCTGCCGGTTCGCTGAATCGCGCCCAAACCGCAACCCGTTGGACCGACGAGCAAGGCGCGCAGGATTTTCGCAATAGTGCAGTGCGGTTCTTTGACTCTGTTGACGAGATGCTTGCCGATGAGCGCGCTATCTTCGATACCTTTCAGATGAACCTGGCGGATGCTGTTCGTGAAGCCGTCAACAGCGAGGAAGCAAACGCGTCGGTTCTCGAAGCAATCAATCGAGCGCTTCAGTCCGATCCTTCGGTCGCTGTTGCCTCCTCTACTGCTGGAACGACGAGTGCGCCTTCCGCAGCCCCGAGCACGCAGCCCGATGATGCGCCTACCGCAGCCGGCGCAATGCCCGAGTTCTGAGAATCAAAGGACAACACATGGTTTCTTCACCGATGTATGACCGGCTTATGACTTTTGCTGCGCAAGCGGACTTCAATGCAGAATTGCATTCCTGGGATAGCGAACATAAGCGTGTCATTGACGGCTTCGATCAGGCGATCGAGCGGGTGCAGCATTTCCAACAGCACCAGGGCTTTACAGGAAAGACTGGAGAAGCCCTGAAGGCGTGGGCGGATCAGACTGTCGCGCGTCTGGAAGCGAAGCGCTCGTACTATATGGGCGGGATTGCGCGCTATGTTGCTGCACGTCAGGCTATTGCGCAGGCCGCTGCGGACGCGCGTCGTCTTTCTCCGACACTCATCGACTCGAAAACGGCTGCAATGCGCGATGCCGCGAAGATGGTACTGCCCTATACGCCCGCTATTGGCGTCGTGACGGGAGGACTGCCAGGACTGGTTGCAAACACTGTGTTGTCGACGGGATCGGCTTATGTTGACGCTGTGGAGGCACAGGCGAATGCCATGCGCGAGGTGGCCGCAACGGAAATCCTTGAGCGTCTGAACGGCGGGCTCAATGAGCTCAGCGCCGGCGTCAATACGCTGACGCAAACCGGCATTAGTGACAGTTCTAAAGGCTCTCGAAGAACGATTCCGTTTCTCAGTGAGGATACTGCTACGAATTTGGCTCGTGGTTATGTCAGTGTTTCTGCGTACGACCGAGGGGTTTATGGTCGTAGCGCTGAGGATGACTATGGGCGTGCCGCTCTGCGCTCCGATAAGTCACTCTACCCGGATGGGTATGCTGATCCGGAGACCGACGAGTTTGCCCGCCACCGCGCGCTGGCATCACAGCAAGTCTCCAAGCGGTACCTGCCGCCCGATGTCGACGGTTCCTACGATCGTCCTATTACAAACGCGCAGGATCTGATGGGTATGGATCTCATGCACACGAGGGTGGATGCACATCACCACCGAAACGGAGTTGTGTGGGGTGGTCATGTACCTGCGAACCCCACTGATATCGATCACCCACTCTGGCGAATCAATGGAGGCCCCGCTGCTGATAGCGGTTCTGCCGGACGCCTTGCTGGGCTTGGATCGCTCGGAGCCGGTGCCCTTGGCTTGCGCGGAGCTGCGCGCATGGGAACGGGTTCTCTCGGGGGCTCTGGAGCTTCTGCTCTGACTGCTGGAACATACAGTGGGAAAGGACTTGGAACTTATTTGGCCCCTTCGCAGGCGGGAAGCGGAAGTGCAGCTGGAACTGGCGTGAGTGGAACGACTGCTTCTCCTGGAGCAGCACGCGCTTCCGCTGCTCAGAGTGGCGGTTCTGGTGCTGGCCGGGGTTCTTTCGTGGGCAGCGGCATGGGAGCGGGTGCGGGTGGCTCGAAGGAAGAGAAGAAAGCCAGGAGGCGCAAGTATCAGCCGTACAGGTACCTGGATGATGATCCAGATGCTCTGCCCGAAGGCTACGTGAATCCCCTGTCTCAGACCTACGGCTCGGACAAGGACCTGACCCCCGCGAAGCGCGAGGACGACGGATGGGATCCCCGCCAATGGTGACCCCCACCCACAAGGTCTCGCGCGTCTCGCTCGCTGTTGCCTCTGCGTCAGCTTTCGTCCTGGGACTTGTCGCAGTTCCCGTTGCCCCGGCGCAGGCCGCGGATACCATTACCGCAGCCGATCAGCCCTACTTTGCGTACTATCACCTCGAGCAAGCGAGAGCTAAAGGCTACACGGGTCAAGGTGTCACGATCGCGATGATTGATGGGCCAGTTGATGTGACTGCTCCGGAGCTGCGTGATGCACACATTACCGATAAGAGTCCATGCACTGTCGACGCAAGCATAGAAAGCAAGAATCACGGTACTGCGGTTGCGTCCGTATTAGTTGCCGGTGAATATGGCGTAGCGCCGAAGGCTTCTCTACTGTCGTACGTGAATGTGGATAAGACGAGCGCTGTGGGGAGTGACTGTGTAACCCCTGAGGGACTTGACCTCACCTCCGTCGCATCTCTCATCAATCATGCGATTAACGATGGTGCGTCAATCATTACTAATGCAACAGGCTCGAAAGACCACGGTAACGGGATAAAGTGGGCAGTCGCCCGAGCTATTAGCCAAGGGGTTATCATTACTGACGCCATTGGTAACGAAGCTCGAGATGAAACCGCAGATGGACTGTCGTATTGGTCAGGTGTCGTGGGTGTGTCTGCGGTTGATACAAACGGTGCGCGGGCAACATATTCCTCCTGGGGACAGGGGGTCACAACTGCGGCGGTGGGCGGTCCGTTAACTGCTCGTGAGTATCCGAGCGGGTCGTTAGCTCAAAGTAATGGAACATCCATTTCCACCCCCATCGTTGCAGGATTCCTCGCAATGGCTCGCCAGAAGTGGCCCGATGCGACATCGAACCAGCTGCTGCAACTCCTGGTGCACACGACTGTGAACCCGGACGGCGGCTGGAATCAGTACACCGGCTACGGCGTCGCGAGCCCCGCAACAATGTTGAACACCGATCCCAGTCAATACCCCGACGTCAACCCCCTCGCGGACAAGGGAGGCAGGTCCAGCCCGACCCCCGAAGAGATCGCGCAGTACGTCGACGGCCTCGTCCCGCCGGCGGAAATCGTCTTCGACAACTCATATACCTACCGTGGCCTGGACGAATCCGTCGTCGGAGCAACCACGAACCCGTACCCGACACACCTCGGTACGAGCCCGCGCTACCACGCGAAGTAGAAGAAACCTGCGAGACGCAGTGATAGGCCGGGGCCCCTTGTGTGGGGTCCTGGCCTCTCGCGTTGGGTACGGAAGGCGCAGCCGCGCCGCTGGGCGGGGCAGGGGCGCACACCCTCGTACGCGTGACGTGCGCCTCGCCCCGGCCTCGTCGTTAGTTCTTCGGCGCGCGGCCCCGGGTGAGCTTCCCCAGTTCGAGGTAGTCGGGCAGCGGCAGGCGCGCGGTCACCTTCCCTGTCTGGTCCGGGAGGATCGAGGGCAGGGTGGACTCGATGGTCTGGCTGGTCACGATCTCATTGTTCTCATCGACGAGGATGACCTCGAGCGGCTACATCGCGTAGAACGGTGCGACGCCGGTGTTCTTGATCTCCACGACCACGGTGGCCTTCACCTGGTTGTACGTCACCGACGTGCGGGTAGCCTGCAGCGTGTAGCCCATGGCTGCGCTCGCGACTTTGGTACGCGTCAGCTCGCCGCCGATGGGGGAGTGCTGCCAGGCATCCCCCTCGCCCTGCTTCTTCAGCTTGGGGATGAAGTGCCAGCTGGTCCCCTCCAGGGTCGCGTAGCCGAGGGAATCATCGTAGTAGCCCATGCCGTGAGTCTTCGTGGCAGCGGTGGGGTAGAGGTTCTGGACGAAGGTGTCGTCAAGGCCTCGTCCCAGGCCTCGACGAGGCGGGCGTGGACCTCGTTCGACGGCATCCAGTTGATGGCCTTCGGGTTTTGGTTGTTGACGTAGCTGCTGTACGGGTAGGTGTGCTCCTCCCCCCCCCCAGAAGCCGTACAGGCCCGCGGTGATGAAGCCGATGCGCGGATCCCCGTCGTACCTATCGCCCAGGGCCGCGACGAAGCGCAGGAGCTTCTCCTGGACCTTCGGGTCGTTGTAGTTGGGGGAGAAGGAGATCCTCTTGTTGTCGTAGAAGTCGTAGGTGTCGCGTCCGGTGACGACGGTGTTCACGGGGACGGGTGCCCATTCGAGCGTGTAGGGCAAGGCGTTTGCGACCGCGCCGGGTGCGCCTCCGTCCTTGGGTGCCCACGGCATGAAGCCCTTCATCGGGTTCGAGACCGTGGCTGGCGCTTCCTTGAGCGTCGTCCGCTGGGTGGTGGCGGCCGACTAGGCCGTGGCCGGCAGGGTGGCACCCACCAGTCCTGCGGCCGCCGCTAGAGCGATGGCGATGGCGATGCGAGTAAATGTTCTCATCGCGAGGGTCCTCTCAGTCATAAGTGCTGCGGCTGGGGACAGGTGCGGCGTGGGCGCGTCGCGTGGGACCTGAGTGCGTAGCATCGTCGTTGCGCGTGGGCGATGCCTCCACAGCTGTCAAGTGAATCATGTTGTCATCAATGCGTGCAATATTACGGAAAAGTGTGTCGGTAAGTGATTTTATGACAAGTGTATGTGTGTGGGTGTGCGGGCTGTGTGTTGCGGCTGATGTGAGGGGGTTTGTCGAGGCTATTTGTTAAGGGTCTTGCATAAGTGGGGTGATTGAGCGCATAATGGTTGCGTCAAGGAAGACCTCCCGCCCAAAAGGAGAACCCATGAACGCGCCATTACGCGTCGGTGTTGTCGGACTTGGGGCCCGATCATCAATCGCTCACCACCTCGCGTCGGTCACCCACCCTGCAGTCCTCGTCGGAGGATGCGACCCCAACCCCGCAATGCGGGAGCGCGCGACGCGCACACTCGGGGAGGGGCAGTGGGTGGCCACGCTCGAAGAGCTCCTCGGTCTGTCGATCGACGCCGCCATTGTCACCAGCCCCGACGACACCCACGAGGATGTCACCTGCTCGCTGCTCGAGGCAGGGGTCGCGGTCTTCCTCGAAAAGCCGATCGCCATCACGATCGAAGGAGCCGACCGAGTCCTGGAGACCGCGTACCGGACATGCACGCCCCTGTACGTCGGCCACAACATGCGCCACATGGACGTGGTGCGCACGCTGCGCCGCGTCATCCAGGAGGGGCGCATCGGCGAGGTGAAAGCGATCTGGTGCCGCCACTTCGTCGGCAACGGAGGCGACTACTACTTCAAAGACTGGCACGCGGATCGCAGCCGCACGACGGGCCTCCTTCTGCAAAAGGCAGCGCACGACATCGACGTCATGAACTGGCTGTCCGACTCGGTGCCCACCCGCGTCGTCGCAATGGGAGACCTGATGGTCTACGGGGCGCTCGCGGACCGCAGCGGCCAGAGCGACGGAGCGGTCATGGAGGACTGGTTCTCCTTCGATAACTGGCCGCCCGAGACGCAGACCGGATTGAACCCCGTCATCGACGTCGAAGACCTCTCCATGCTGCTAGCGCGCCAGGAAAACGGCGTCATGATCTCCTACGAACAGTGCCACTTCACCCCGGATTACTGGCGTAACTACACCGTCATCGGCACGCGCGGCCGAGCCGAAAACTTCGGCGACGGCGAAGGCGGGAGCGTTCGCGTGTGGGCGCATCGCAGCGGCTACGAGCCCGTTCCCGACCTCGAGATCCCCCTGCGCGGGGACGCGGGTGGCCACGGCGACGCCGACGTGAACACCATGGACGAGTTCATCCGTTTCGTCGTCAACGGTGACGTCACGGACACGACGCCTCTCGGCGCGCGCGAGGCAGTCGCCGCCGGAGTGGCCGCCACGACCTCGCTCAGGGGCGGAAACGTCCCCGTGGACGTGCCTCGAGTCCGCCCTGAGATCGCCGAGTATTTCAACCGAAACCAGCTGCGATAGTGCCCCCATTCCTCAGTTATTCCACACACCAGGAGAACAACAATGTCGTGTACTCACGATGAAATCGTCAGCCAGCCCGACCTGTGGCGCCGCGTCGCCGAGCTTTCCACGGACCCGCTGCCCGCCGACGGCGAGCACATCGCCGTCGTTGGATGCGGCACCTCGTGGTTCATCGCGCAGGCCTACACCGTGTACCGCGAGCGGGCGGGCAAGGGTGCGGGAGACGCCTACACCGCCACCGAGTTCCCGTGGGGACGCACGTTCGATCGGGTCATCTGCCTGTCGCGCTCCGGCACGACGACGGAGATCATCCAGGTCATGAAGCGCCTGCACGAGGAGGGCCGTCCCGCGCTCCTCATCACTGCGGTGGCGGGCGGCCCTGCCGCCGAGTACGCCAGCGAGGAGGTCGTCCTCGACTTCGCCGACGAGACCTCCGTGGTCCAGACCCGATTCGCGACGAGTGCCCTGCAGTACTTCCTAGGCTCCCTCGGACACGACGTCGGGGCCTCGGCCGCCGACGCTGAGCGCGCGCTGGCGATGGAGATTCCTTCGCGCTGGGTCGACGCGGATCAGATTTCCTTCCTCGGCACGGGATGGACGATCGGACTGGCCGCGGAAGCCGGACTCAAGCTGCGTGAGGCCTCGCAGTCGTGGACCGAGGTCTACCCCGCGATGGAATACCGCCACGGCCCCATATCGATCGCCCAGCCCGGACGCCTCACCTGGGTCTTCGGCCCGGTCCCGGACGGCCTCGCCGAGCAGGTCCACGAGACGGGCGCGGAGCTCGTCACATTCGACGGGTGCCCGATCGCTCACCTGGTCCTCGCTCAGCGCCTAGCCGTCGAATGCGCACTCGCGCGCGGCCTCAACCCCGATACGCCCCGCAACCTCACCCGATCCGTCATCCTGCCGTGAACACGCTGGGAGTCGGAGTCGACGTCGGCGGAACCACCATCAAGGCGGTTCTCGCCGGCGATGACGGGGTTGTGCGCGAGCGCGTCGATCCGGCACCGACCCCGCACACCGGGGCCGAGGACGTTGCCCGGGTGGTCGCGTCCATGGCGAAGCCCCTCCTGGCACTCGCGGGTCCGGGGGCCGCCCTGGGAGTGTGCGTGCCGGGGATCGTCGATGAGGAACGAGGCATGGGTGTCTTCTCCGCCAACCTCGGCTGGCGTCGCGCGCCCCTGCGTGACCTTATCGCCCACCTGTGCGGGTGCCCCGTCGCCTTCGGGCACGACGTGCGCTCGGGGGCCCTCGCCGAGGCCCGCTGGGGCGTGGGCGTCCCCGACTGCCTCTACGTGGCAGTGGGGACAGGGATCGCCTCGGGCCTGGTACTCGGCGGCCACCTGTCCCCGTCGCGCCCGTGGACGGGTGAGATTGGGCAGGTCGGTGTCGCGCACCCCGCCACCGGAGTGATCGTTCCCCTCGAGTCGGTGTCCTCGGCCTCGGCGATCGCCGGGAGGGCCGCGGACGCTGGTATCGTCCCCGAGGGGGCGGGAGCGTGCGACGTGGAAGACGCGGCCGTCACGGGTAGCCAGGAGGCGGTGCGGATCCTCGACGAGGCGATGGGCGCCCTCGGGCACGTCCTCTCCGTCGTCGCCCACCAGGTCGGATCCATCCCCATCGTCCTGGGCGGTGGGCTGTCGCGCGGAGGAGAACTCATCTACGGGCCGCTGCGCCGGGCGCTCACGCTCGGCTCGATCGTCGCACCCCCGCCCGCGCTGCTGCGCGCCCGCCTCGGGGCCGACTCGCAGGCCCTCGGTGCGGTCGCGCTCTCCCTCGAACTCGAGGAGGTGTACGCATGATCTACACCGTGACCCCCAACCCCGCGCTGGACATCACCTGGGGCGTGCCCGGGTGGGAACGCGGATCCACGACGCGCGTCACCGACATCATGGAGAGCCCCGGCGGGAAAGGCCTCAACGTTGCCCGAGTGGCGGACCAGCTGGGTGCCTCGGCGTGTGCCCTGGGTCCCCTCGGCGGTGCGACCGGAGAACGGGTTCGCGAGCTCTTCGCGAGCCTCGCACCTCGGGTGCAGACCCGCTGGGTAGCCTCCCCGGTCCCCACGCGCAGGTCCGTGGCCCTCGTCGATGAGCAGGTGTCGATCTTCAACGAGGCCGGGCAGGCCCCTCCGCGTGAAGTGTGGTCCCGCTGCGCCGAGTTCCTCGCCTCCGTGCTCACGCCCGGCGATGTCTGCGCGATCTGCGGGTCACTCCCGGGAGACAGTTGTGCCAGCGATATCACCCCCATTTTCGAGGCAGCGAAAGCCTCGGGTGCACGCATCATCCTGGACACCTCCGGGACCGCCCTCGTCGACGCCGCCTCGTATGCGGATGTCCTCAAGCCCAACGAGCACGAGCTACGGGCCGTCACCGGATGCTCAACCATCGACGAAGGAGCGCGCATGCTCCTGGGACTCGGGGCCTCCTGGGTGTTCGTCTCCCGAGGTGCCGACGGCATGGACCTGTACTCGCACGGCGGATCATGGTACGCCTCGAGTGACCCGACAATCACCGGAAACCCGACCGGGGCAGGCGACGCTGCGGTGGCAGCAATCGCGACGCACCTCGAAGGGCGGTTGCTCATGACCGAAAATGACGGCGTCATGGCGCTCACCGACGCGGTCGCCACCTCGACGGCCGCAGTTGTGCGCCCAACGGCGGGAGAGATCGACATGAGCGTGCGCGCCAGCGTTCTTCAATCCACGGCGCCCGTCCGCCTCTCGCCCTTGCCCATCCACTAACCTCCACCATTTTCAGACCAACGAAAGGAGCGAATAATGCTCGCAGATACCGCAGAACTCGCCCGCGACGCAGCGCAGCGAGGGCAGGGTCTGGCAGCCTTCAACGTCGTTCTGCTGGACCACGCCGAGGCGTTCATCGACGCGGCACAGGAGGCGCAGCTGCCCCTGGTCCTCCAGCTCTCGCAAAACGCTGTGGCGTACCACGGAGGCCGACTCGCACCGATCGGACGGGCGCTCATCGAACTCGCCTCCGAGGCCACCGTCCCCGTCTCCGTCCACCTGGACCACGCCGAATCGACCGACCTGTGCCGCGCAGCCGTCGACCTGGGCTTCACCTCAATCATGTACGACGGCTCCGTCCTGCCCGATGACGTCAACCGGGCGACGACCGCGGCGATGGTCGAGATGGCTCACGCCTCGGGGGTAAGCGTTGAGGCTGAGCTCGGGGAAGTCGGAGGAAAGAACGGCGTCCACGATCCCAAGGCGCGCACGAAGCCCGAGGATGCCGCCCAGTTCGTCGCCGACACGGGTGTCGACCTCCTGGCCGTTGCCGTCGGCTCCTCCCACGCCATGGCCACGCGAGACGCGGTCCTGGACACCGAGCTTATCGCCGCCATCAAGCGTGCCGTCCCCGTCCCCCTCGTCCTGCACGGCTCCTCCGGCGTGCCCGACGACGGAATGGTCGCCGCGATCAACGCGGGAATGACAAAAATCAACGTCTCCACCCACCTCAACGTCGTGTTCACCAGCCGCATCCGCGACATCTTGCTGCACGATCCAGGCCTGGTCGACCCGCGCAAGTACGTCGGCCCCGCAACCGGAATCGTCCGCGACGAGGTGCGCCGCCTCATGGAGCTCTACGCCCCATGGTGCGCAGTCGCCTGACGCAATGCATCAGAAAGGCGGGTGGCCCGGTGGCCACCCGCCTTTCGCGTCGATGTCAGTGCTGCTCGTCGAAGAGTACCTGAGGTCCTCTCAGCGTATCCCCGAGCGTGAGAGCCTCGATGTGGTTGAGGCCTCGGCGCACGGCTCCGAGGACGACGGCCTGGGACCCCAGGTTGGACGTGCGCACATCCGGGACTCGCAGGACCAGCTCCGTGAGGCGCTGCGTGAAAGCATCCATCCACACATCGGCGGAGGCCGAAATGCCGCCGCCTACGATGAGGGCCTCCGGGTCGACCGTGAGGACCAGAGCGGAGGCGCCGACGGCCAGGTTGCGACCAAAGGAGCGCGCGATCTTGATAGCCTCGCGGTCCCCCTCGCGCGCCTGATCGCACACCCACTGGGCGGCCCGGTGCGTCGCGATGTCGGCTGGCAGGCGCGAGTGCGTGAGGAACACTGCCGGAGTGGAACTCCACTTCAGCGCCTTCAGGGCGCCGACCTCGCCGGCAGCCCCTCCCGCGCCCCGGCACACCGTCCCATCGATCATGAAAGACGCGCCGATACGCGCGCCCGCCACGATGTACGCGGCGGATGACAGGTCCTGCGCCTGGCCGGTCCAGGCCTCGGCCGCGAGGGCGCACTTACAGTCGTTCTCGACGAAGACCGCGCAGCCATAACGGTCGCGCAGCTCCCGGGAAATATCGACCGAATCCCACCCGGGCAGGGGAGTGCCGTAGGGGGAACGTCCCTCGGCATCGACGGGACCTGTGAGCGCAACGGAGATGACGGTCAGGCGCTCGCGCACGACGCCCTGGCCCTCCAGGATGGAGTCGAGGAGGGCGAGCGCCGCGCCTAAGCGCTGAGGTGCCGGCTCGTCCGGAGACACGTCAGCTCGCGCCGAAGCGAGCGAGGCGCCGATAAGGTTCGTTGCCATCACGTCAATGTGGTTCGCGCCGATGTCCAGACCGACGACCACCCCGGCCTCGGACTGGAAACGATAGCGCTTCGCCGGACGCCCGGTGATCGAGGGAGCCGGGGGCAGCGATGCTACCCAGCCGAGTTCCTCGCAGTCGGCGATCGTTGCGCCCACCGACGTGCGCGACAGTCCGGTCTCCTGAGCAATCTGGCTCACCGTGGCCTCGTCGACGCTGCGTAGATAGTCGAGAATCGCGAGGGAATTGAGCTCACGAATGCGGTCGGGGCCGTGCGTGGCGCTCATGGGTCCTCCTAACCTCGTAGATGTCGACGGGATAACACCCCCAGGGTAGGCCCTTTTGTGCCCGTTTGGAACCTACCCCGGGGGCATGTGCGCGGGTCAGCGCCTGTGAGCGCGCCTGTAGAGGAACGTTCCGGCTCCGGCCATCGCCGCGATGCAGACGAGAGAAGCCAACGCGTTCGTGCCGGTGCGAGCCAGCGAGGTGGTGGGCTGCGTCGCCTGCGGTGCGCTCGCGGCCGCGGGGGCGCTGCTCGGCGCGGGTGACGAGGCCGGATCACTCGGTGCGGCCGTTTCCTGCGGCGTCGGGCTGGGAGCGTTGGTCGCATCCATGCGCTGGACGGCCGTCAGTGTGAGGGCTCCGGGCAGCATCGTGTTCATGTCGCGGTTGGCGAAGAGGACGGGAGCGCCGTTCGGCAGCGGGTTGACGACGCGGATCGTCGCGGTCAGTTCATCGGCCACCGCGCGAGCTCCGCCCCGGGCTGCGGGGACGGTGACGTGCGCCGTGACCGTGCCGGTGGTCCCGGGAGTGATCGACGGCAGCGGGGATTCGACGATCTGGCTGGCGACCGTGGAGCCGACGCCGTCAACCAGGGACACCTCGATCGGCCAGGACGCGTAGAAGGGTGCGACGCCGGTATTCGCGATCTCGACGGAGACGGTGGCGTCATTGCCGGTGATGGAGGCCGCGGCCTTCGTCGCCTGGAGGGTGTAGCCCATTGCGGCGTTCGCCTCCTCGGCGCGCTTCATGTCATCGCCCTGGTATCCAACCGTGAATGCCTTCTCGTTGATGAGCCAGGTGGCGTGCGTGGCCTTGATCGAACCCATCATGTCAAAGTTGCGGCCCTGGGCGCGCTCGGCCTCGGCTCCCGCGCAGTTGAGGGGCTGGGAGAAAATGCATGTCTGCAGCGGCGGGTAGACCTCGCCGCCGATCGGGGCGCTTTGCCACGCGTCCGTCTCGTTCTGGTTCTTCATGTGGGACATGAAGTGCCAGTCGACGTTATCCAGCGTGGAATACGCGAAGGAGTCGTCGTGGTAACCCATGTGGTGTTCCTTCGTCGCAGACGTGGGCAGTCGATACTGCACGAAGGTCTTATCGAAGGCCTTGTCCCACGCGGCGACCAGGCTGGCCCGGAACTCGTCCGAAGGCATCCAGTTCTCGCCCTTGGGGTTATCGGCGCTCTTCTCGCCGTTCATCGGCCACGTGTGGTCCTCTCCCCAGAATCCGATGAGCCCCGCGGTGATGTAGCCGATGCGGGGGTCGCCGTCGTACTTCTTGCCCAGGGCGTCCACGAAGTGCAGGAGCATCTCCTGGACCGCCGGGTCGTTGTAGTCGGGGGAGAAGGAGATGTTGTTGTTGTCGAAAACCGTGTAGCTGCGCGACGTGTCGATGCCCGCGTCGATGAGGTACTGGGGGACGCCGGTGGGGCGCGTGGGGTAGTCGAGATAGAAGCGGATTGCCGACTGATCGCCTCGAGCGGCGATGGCGTCGAGGAGCGCGTCGACCTTCGTGAAGTCGTAGGTGTCGCGCCCGGTCACGACCGCGTTGACGGGGAAGTATGCCCACTCCATCGTGTAGGAGAGTGCGCCGTCGACGGCCTTGGGGGCGGAGCCGTCCTCCGGTGCGAATGGGAAGAAGCCCTTGAGGGGGTTGGCGATCGGCGCGTCGGCCGCTTCGAGCGCCGTCCATTTGACGGTGTCATTCTCTGTCGCCGAGGCCGGCAGGGCCGCGCATGTCAGGCCTGCCGTGGCCGCCAATGCCACGGCGAAACGGGGGAAACGTCTCATCGTTGAGACTCCTTTCGGTGCTGGGACACGCGACACACTAAAGTGTCGCAGTGCACACAGTGAAGCACGTGAGCAGCAACTTTGTCAACGGTCTTGACAAAGTTTGTTAGAGCTGTTTTATAATTACGTGTCGCATCACTGGAGGTGTTCTCGATGACGAGTACAACACTTACAAAAGGGGGCGGAGTTGCTCCCGACCTAGCAGGAACTACAAGCGGTTCCAAGGCCTCGGCCCGCAAGCGTGCGGGTGTCGCCAGCTCGCGTTTCGGCGAGAAGTCTGGCGAGGGGAAAAAGCGTGTGCGCGACGACCGAGTCGCCGCCGCTATCTTCCTCATTCCCACCTTCGTCGGCTTCTTCGTCTTCTACGTCTACCCTGCCCTGCGAGGCCTGTGGTATTCCTTCACCGACTTCAACCTGATCGGGGACGCCCACTACGTCGGCCTCGACAACTACGCGAAAGCAATCGGGGATAAGGAAGTCTGGAACGCCTTCGCGGTGACCATCGCCTACGCCCTCTACAACATCATCGGGCAGACGTTCCTGGGACTCCTGCTCGCCGCTCTCATGCAGCGCTTCGCCCGATCGACCTGGGTGCGCTCGTTGCTGCTGCTCCCTTGGCTGGTGCCCAACGTCGCGATCGCCCTGATCTGGGGCTGGCTCCTCGACTCCAACATCGGATACGTGACGCACCTGCTGAGCTACGTCGGCATCGACGGGGTGACCTTCTACAACGCCCACGCCGCCATGCCGATCGTCGCCGGTATCAACATCTGGGCCTACACCGGGTACACCGCGCTGCTCCTGTATGCGGGCATGCTCCAAATCCCCGGCGAGCTCTACGAAAGTGCAGCGCTGGACGGCGCGGGAGAAACGCGCATGTTCTTCAGCATCACGCTGCCCCTGCTGCGCCCCGTCCTCGTCCTCGTGTTGGTCATGGGACTCATCGGAAGCTTCCAGATCTTCGACACCGTCCAAATCGGATACGCCGGGCACCCCATCCCCGCCGTCCGAGTCATCTACTACTACATCTACCAGCAGGGCTTCACATTCCTGAAGATGGGCTACGCGTCAGCCGTCGCCATGCTGCTGGTGCTCGTTCTGGCCATCTTCACCGCGATCCAGCTGCGCCTCATGCGTGCCGGTTCCTCTGATCTGGCATAAGGAGCTCATCATGAATCGCACAGCCCTCCCTCAGCGCATCGTTGCCTGGGTGATCCTCGGGGTCGCCATCCTGTGCACCGTCTTCCCGTTCTACTGGATGATCCGCACGGCCATGACTCCCCAAGCCGACCTCATCGCCGAATCGACGCAGCTGTGGCCCTCGCACCCCACGCTCATCAACTTCAAGCGCATCCTCGGCCTCGTCTCCGTCGAAGAAGCTCAGGCGGCCGGCGGCAGCGGGGCGACGATCAACTTTGCGATCGCGACGACCAACTCCCTCATCTACGCGGGAGGCATCGCGATCATCCAGACCTTCTTCGCCGCGTGTGCGGCCTACGCCTTCGCGCGTCTGCGCTTCCCCGGTAAGAACCTGCTCTTCGGGTGCGTCATTGGCGCGCTTATGGTGCCCGGCATCTTCTCCCTGCTGCCCAACTACGTGCTCATCAAGCAGCTCGGCTGGCTCAACACCATGCAGGGCATGATGCTCCCCGCTCTCTTCATGGCCCCCTTCTCCATCTTCTTCCTGCGCCAGTTCTTCCTCTCCCTGCCGCGTGAAGTCGAAGAGGCCGCCATGATCGACGGTCTGGGACCCGTCTCCCGCTTCTTCAAGATCACCATCCCAATGTCGGCAGGCCCCGTCATGACGATGACCCTCATCACCATCATCGGCATGTGGAAAGACTTCCTCTGGCCGCTGCTCACGGGGCGCGAGGGGGCCCAGCTGCTCACCGTCGCACTCGGGATCTTCCAGCAGCAGTCTCCCAACCGTGCTCCCGACTGGACGGGCCTGATGGCGGGGTCCACCCTCTCCGTCATTCCCGTCCTCATCCTCCTCATCCTCATGGGACGCAAGCTCGTTGAGTCCCTGAACTTCTCCGGAATCAAGTAATGCACCTTCGGGTGCCCAACCGAAAGAACAACCATGAAGACACGAGTCGCCCTTGGCGTTTTCCTCTCCGCAGCGATGGCGCTGCCCCTGGCCGCCTGCAACGCGAACACCGCTGCAACCGGTGGTGGTGAATCCTCCGCAGACAGCGGCGTCACCATCAACTACTGGCTGTGGGATGACCGCCAGGCTCCGCTCTACCAGCAGTGTGCCGACGACTTCCATGCCGCCAACCCCAACATTACGGTGAAGATCACCCAGACTGCGTGGGGCCAGTACTGGGATACCCTCACCACCCAGCTCGCCGCCTCGAACGCGCCCGACACCTTCGTCGATCACTCCACCCGCATGCTGCAGTTCATCGACTCGGGCCAGATCATGGACATCACCGAAGCGGCCAACAAGGCTGGAATCGATGACTCGATCTACCAGCCCGGACTGGCTGACCTGTCCAAGTACGAGGGCAAGCGCTACGGCCTGCCCAAGGACTGGGACACGATGGGCCTGCTCTACGACACGGAGGTCGCAGCCGAGGCCGGCTACACCAAGGAGGACATGGCGGCCCTGACGTGGAACCCCACGGACGGTGGCACCTTCGAGCAGTTCATCGCGAAGACGACCCTGGACGCCAACGGCCACAACGGCCTCGACCCCG